>QKJR01000092.1 GCA_003249215.1 Rhodobacterales bacterium | reverse complement strand
CTTCTGGTGCATCCACATGTAGCGCACGTCGAAGGTGCAGTTGAAGCCCGAGGTGCCCGCGCAGATCACGACCATGCCGCCCTTCTTGCACACGAGCGAGCTGACCGGGAAGGTCGCCTCGCCGGGGTGTTCGAAGACCATGTCCACGTTGATCCCCTTGCCGGTAATGTCCCAGATCGCCTTGCCGAACTTACGGGCCTCTTTCAGCCAGTCGTTATATTCGGTGGTGTTGACCTTGGGCAGTTGCCCCCAGCATTTGAAATCCTTGCGGTTGATCACGCCCTTGGCGCCGAGGCCCATGACGAACTCGCGCTTGTCCTCTTCCGAGATTACGCCGATCGCATTGGCACCCGCGGCGTTGATCAGCTGAATCGCGAAGGAGCCGAGCCCCCCCGAGGCGCCCCAGACGAGCACGTTCTGCCCCGGCTGCAGGTCATGCGGCGCATGGCCGAAGAGCATCCGATAGGCGGTCGCAAGCGTCAGCGTGTAGCAGGCCGCCTCTTCCCAGGTCAGGTGCTTGGGCCGCGGCATCAGCTGCTGGGCCTGCACGCGGGTGAACTGCGCGAAGGAGCCGTCATGGGTCTCATAGCCCCAGATCCGCTGGCTCGGCGAGAACATCGGGTCGCCGCCGTTGCATTCCTCGTCGTCGCCGTCGTCCTGGTTGCAGTGGATCACGACCTCGTCGCCCACTTTCCAGCGCTTCACCTTGTCGCCCACTTTCCACACGATCCCGGCCGCGTCCGAACCGGCGATGTGATAGGGCTGCTTGTGGCCGTCGAAGGGCGAGATCGGCACGCCGAGGCCGGCCCAGACGCCGTTGTAGTTCACGCCCGCGGCCATCACGAGCACGAGCACTTCGTGGCTGTCGATCTCCCAGGTGGGCACGACCTCGACCTGGAACGACTGCTCGGGCTCGCCGTGACGTTCGCGGCGGATCGCCCAGGCGTACATGTTCTTGGGCACATAACCGAGGGGCGGCATCTCGCCGATCTCGTAGAGGTCTTTTTCCGGCGCTTCGTAGGGCGCGATCCCGGTGTTCACGTCGAGGGCCATGAGCAACTCCTGATTAACTTCGCCGCGCCGCAGAATCGGGCCCGGTTCGACGCAGGGATAACTTTCGCCGCGCAACATTGCAATGCCTGACGTTGCTATTTTGTAATTTTGTGTCCCGTCAATTGGTCGCATTGCACGGCAAGCGCCAGAAAGGGGAGCGTTTTCGGGGTGAAACCTGCCCTTCCCCCTTAAAGAACGCGCTCGCGCGCGCGTGCGAGGGCGAAAGCGGGTAATCTGTGGGGACGAATCCGTATCGTGCCGCGCCGCGGCGAATTGACAGGGACATATTCTTTCGCCTATCAGGGCGTGAGCCGCAACTTTCTTGCGGAGAACAGATTCGACCGTGACCGGAGGCCGCCATGACCGATCAAGCCAAAGCCGTGAAGGACAAACCCTGGCTGTTCCGCACCTATGCGGGCCATTCCACGGCTGCGAAATCGAACGAGCTTTACCGGATGAACCTCGCGAAGGGGCAGACAGGACTTTCGGTCGCCTTCGATCTGCCGACGCAGACGGGCTATGACAGCGATCATGTGCTGGCGCGCGGCGAGGTCGGCAAGGTCGGCGTTCCGGTCTGCCATCTGGGTGACATGCGCGCGCTGTTTGACCAGATCCCGCTCGAGCAGATGAACACCTCGATGACGATCAACGCCACCGCACCGTGGCTCCTGTCGCTCTATATCGCGGTGGCCGAAGAGCAGGGGGCCGATGTCTCCAAACTTCAGGGCACGGTGCAGAACGATCTGGTGAAGGAATATCTCAGCCGCGGCACCTATATCTGCCCGCCCAAGCCCAGCCTCGCGATGATCACCGATGTGGCGGCCTATACGGCGGAAAAGCTGCCGAAATGGAACCCGATGAACGTCTGTTCCTATCACCTGCAGGAGGCCGGCGCGACGCCCGAACAGGAGCTGGCCTTCGCGCTGGCGACCGGGATCGCCGTGCTTGACGATCTCAAGGGCAAGGTTCCGGCGGCGGGCTTCCCGGCGATGGTCGGGCGGATTTCCTTCTTCGTGAACGCTGGCATCCGCTTCGTCACCGAGCTCTGCAAGATGCGCGCCTTCACCGAGCTCTGGGATGAGATCTGCCTCGAGCGCTATGGCATCGAGGAGGAGAAATACCGCCGCTTCCGCTATGGCGTGCAGGTCAACAGCCTCGGCCTGACCGAGCAGCAGCCGGAGAACAACGTCTATCGGATCCTGATCGAGATGCTGGCGGTGACGCTGTCGAAGAACGCCCGTGCCCGCGCCGTGCAGTTGCCTGCGTGGAACGAGGCGCTGGGCCTGCCGCGGCCCTGGGATCAGCAGTGGTCGCTCCGGATGCAGCAGATCATGGCCTATGAGACCGACCTTCTGGAATATGGCGATCTCTTTGACGGCAACCCGGCGGTGACCGCCAAGGTCGAGGACCTGAAGCGCGGGGCGCGCGCCGAGCTCGAAACGCTCGATGCGATGGGCGGCGCGATTGCGGCCATCGACTACATGAAGGGGCGGCTGGTTGAATCGAACGCCGAGCGGATCAACCGCATCGAGGCCGAGGAAACCATCGTCGTGGGCGTAAACCGCTGGCAACAGGGCGAGCCCTCGCCGCTGACCGCGGGCGATGGCGGGATCATGGTCGTCGATCCGGCGGTGGAACAGGATCAGATCTCGCGTCTGACCGAGTGGCG
Organism: Rhodobacterales bacterium; assembly: GCA_003249215.1. Lineage (GTDB taxonomy): Bacteria > Pseudomonadota > Alphaproteobacteria > Rhodobacterales > Rhodobacteraceae > Rhodobacter. The sequence goes on along the minus strand of QKJR01000092.1, from coordinate 50,151 downwards.
CGCCGCGCGCGACGAGGGGGCGGTGCAGCTTGCGCTCGGCGCTTTGCGCGATGCGGCGAAGGCCGGGCAGAACATCATGCCGGCCTCGATCGCCGCGGCCAAGGCGGGCGCCACCACCGGCGAATGGGCGGGCGTGATGCGCGGCGTCCATGGCGAATACCGTGGCCCAACGGGTGTCTCGCGCAACCCCTCGAACCGCACCGAAGGGCTCGAGGATATTCGCGAGGCGGTGAACATGGTCTCGAGCCAGCTCGGGCGCCGGCTCAAGTTCCTCGTCGGCAAGCCGGGCCTCGACGGGCATTCGAACGGCGCCGAGCAGATCGCCTTCCGCGCCCGCGATTGCGGCATGGACATCACCTATGAGGGGATCCGCCTCACGCCCGAGCAGATCGTCGCCAAGGCGATCGAGGATGAGGCCCATGTCGTCGGCCTATCGATCCTGTCGGGCAGCCACATCCCGCTGATCGAGGAGCTGATGGAGCGGATGCGCGCGGCGGGTCTCGGCCATGTGCCGGTCGTCGTGGGCGGCATCATCCCCGACGAGGATGCGGTGCGCCTGCGGGGTTTCGGCGTGGCCAAGGTCTATACGCCGAAGGATTTCGAGCTCAATCGGATCATGATGGATATCGTGGCGCTGGCGACCCCGAGCGAAGCCGCGGCCTGAGACGCCGGACGGGGGGCTGTCTGCCCCCCGCGCCAACGGTTTCTGGCGAACCCGTTGGCTCCCCCCGAGAGTATTTCCGCCAAGAAAAAGACCATGGTTTTTCCTGGTCCAAATACTCCCGCCGGAGGCATCCGGACCCCGCCGATTTCGCGCCTTCCGGTCATGGCGCGGCCCCTGTAAGGTCGCGCCATGAGTTTGCCCGCGAATATCCAGTTCTCCGAAGATCAGGCCGAAGCCTGGGATGCCGTGGCCGAGGCGCTGGAGGCGGCGGGCGTCGATATTCTCGAAGGCCATCTGATGCCGGACGGCGGCGGCAACCGGGTGCTCTCGGTGATCGGCAAGGCGGGCTCGGGCAAGACGCTGCTGCTCGCGCAGCTCTACAAGGCGATGGAAGAGGCCGGGGTCGAGCTCGTCTCGGGCGATTTCGAGGGGCGGCGACGCAAGGAGCGGCGCACGCTGGCGATCCTCGCGCCGACCAACAAGGCGGCCTCGGTGCTGCGCAACCGCGGCGTGCCCGCGACGACGATCCACCGCATTCTCTATACCCCCGTCTACGACCCGGAATATGAGCGCATCGCCGAATGGCTGGCGGGGCAGGGCGAGCGGCCCAATCTGGACCTTCTGCGCATTGACGGGCTGACCGACGAGGCGCTCGATCGCGCCAAGGCGTTTTACGATCTGCACAAATCGGTGCCCGGCGCACTGGCCGCGGCGGGTCTGCGCGGTTCGGATTTCATTCAGGGCTGGAAGCGGCGGGAAGATCCGCTTGATATCGGCTTCGTCGATGAAGCTTCGATGCTGGACGAGCGCCAGTTCGACGACCTGCGCGAGATCTTCCCGACGCTGGTCCTCTTCGGCGATCCGGCGCAGCTCGCGCCCGTCAACCAGTCCGGTCAGATGTGTTTCGAGCGCCTGCCCGAGCCCTCGAAACATGTGCTGCACCGGATCCACCGGCAGGCCGACGACAACCCGATCCTCGATCTGGCGCATGCTCTCGCCGACGAGAGCCTCGATTTCTACGCCTTCGAGCGGATGGTGCAGCAGGCGGCCGCGCGCGATCTCCGCGTGGTCTGGGCCGAGCGGGTCGAGAGCGATCTGATGGCGCGCAGCCCGGTTCTCGTGTGGCGCAATGCGACGCGGATCCGGCTGATCAACGCCTTCCGCGCCGCGCATCACGCGCCCGCCGATGCGCTTCTGCCCGGTGAGCCGCTGATTTGCGACGGGATCGAATTGCCGCTCAAGCACCGCAAGAAAAGGATCGATCTCGAGGCGCGGGGGCTGATCAAGGGCGCGCAGGTGATCTATCTCGGGCCCGGCAAGAAGCCGGGGTTTTCGCGGCTGCATGTGCTCGGGGCCGAGGACCCGCGACTGTCTGCCGCCTCGATCGTCAAGATCGAGCTGCCTGATGAGGAGGAGCCCTTCATCCCCTTTGCCGCACGCATGGGCGCGGCCTTCCTGCATGGGGCGGCGGTGACGATCCACAAGGCGCAAGGCAGCCAGTGGCCCGACGTGCAGGTCTTCGCGCCGGATATCTATGCGGCCTTTCGCGCAGGCCGGACCGAAGCCGGCATCCCGCTCTGGAAGCGGCTCGCCTATGTGGCGATCACCCGAGCCGAGCATCGCCTCCTGTGGGTGACCAAGGCGCGGCTTGCGCGGCCCTCCGTGCCCTTGGGCATCGACGATCTGCCCACGGGGGGCGCGGCGCTGAAGCTCGAGCGCGAGGAAGACCCGGCCTAACGGCGCAGGAACTTGAAGGCCTCGGCCGCGGCCCAGCCTGCGATCACCGCCAGCGCGAGCGACATCAGCCCGTAGATCGCCGCGTAATTCTGCGAGAGCATATAGAGCCAGCGTTCGAGCCCGACGCGCCGCACATAGATCGCCGCGCGATATTGATCGACCACCTGCCCGTCGCGCGTCAGGAAGATGCGGGTCTTGTAATCCCCCTCGGTCAGGTTCGCCGGCAGGGTGAAATCGGCGCGGAAGAGCGTGTCTTCGACCAGATGCACCGCGCCCTCGTCGAGCTGATAGAGGTTTTCCGCCTCGCGGATGCGCAACATCGCCTCGGTGAAGGGGCGCGCGTCCTCGACCTCGATCGGACCGGCGAAACTGCGCAGCGCGAGCGGGATCGAAATCCGCTGGATCACATCCTGCGCGGGATCGAGGATCTCGGCCAGAGGCGCCGAGCTCGCCACCGCGTAATAGGTCGGCGCCGAGGCGACGCCTACCGAGGAGGTATTGACCCAGATCCCCATCTCGCGCGTCTTGTGGCGGATCGTGACCGCGCCCGAGGGCCCCTCGAGCGTCACAATCACGCCCAGATGGCCGGTCGGCTCGGGCGCATCGCGCTTGACCGCGCCATAGATCAGGATTGCCGAGCCGTCGAAGCTCGTCGTGATGCCGATATTGTCCTGGCTGAGGCCTGCCACGACCTCTTCGGGCGGCGCGGTGATCAGTTCGGGCTCGTTGGGTTGCTCGGTCGTGGCTTGCTGCGCGGTGGCGGGCCACGCGAGCGCAAGCGCGATCAGCGCGGCAGGGAGATACCGCCCGCTCATGCCCCGCCCCCGACATGCAGCGAGAAGAGCTCGGCCGGGCGGATCAGGAGATCGAGCCCGAGTTTGAACGCCACGAGAATGACGAGGAGCGCGAGCAGGCTGCGCAATTGCTCGGCCTTGAGCCGGCCCCCGAGCTGCGAGCCGATCTGTGCGCCGATCACGCCACCGACGATGAGGAGCAGCGCGAGCATCACATCCACCGACTGGTTGGTGATCGCATGCATCAAGGTGGTAAAGGCCGAGACGAAGAGGATCTGAAAGAGCGAGGTCCCGATCACCACCTTGGTCGGCATGCCAAGCAGATAGATCATCGCCGGCACCATGATGAAGCCGCCGCCGACCCCCATGATCGCGGCAAGCACCCCCACCACCATGCCGACGAGCGCGGGCGGAATGACCGAGATATAAAGCCCCGAGGCGCGGAACTTGACCTTGAAGGGCAGCTTGTGGACCCAGTTATGCTGATGGCGCTTGCCGGGTTTCGCGCCGGTCTTGGCGCGGCGCATCGCGCGCAAGCTCTCCTGCAGCATCAGAAGGCCGATCGAGCCAAGGAAGACGACATAGGAGAGCTGCACGGCAAGGTCGATCTGGCCGAGCTTGGTCAGCAGGTTGAAGACCCAGATGCCCGCGGCCGAGCCGATCAGACCGCCGATCAGGAGCACGATCCCCATCGGGATATCGACGGCCTTGCGCTTGAGCTGCGCGAGCACGCCTGAGACCGAGGAGGCCACGACCTGATTGGCGCCGGTGGCCACGGCGACGGTGGGCGGGATGCCGATGAAGAACAACAAAGGCGTGATCAGAAAACCGCCGCCGACCCCAAAGAGGCCCGAGAGCAGGCCAACGATCCCGCCAAGCCCCAGAAGGACGAAGGCATTGACCGAAACCTCGGCGATGGGGAGGTAAATCTGCATGGCACGTCCGGGCGGTTGCGCGGGCACCCGGGGAGGGCTGAGACCAACTCTTGCCCAGGGCGCGCCGCCTGTCAAACCCCGCTATAGCGTGCGGATGTCACCAAGGGCTTACGCTGTGCCCGCAAGATCACGCAGATAGCGGCGCAGGACGGTTTCGAGCTTGGCCGCGCCGATCGGCGCCATCGCCTTGGTGTGCTCGTGGCTGATGTTCTCGGCCGAGAGACCTGCGCCCATATTGGTGACGACCGAGACGGCCGCGACCCGCATCCCCAGAAAGCGCGCGAGGATCACCTCGGGCACGGTCGACATGCCGACCGCATCGGCACCCAGAACCTTGGCCGCGCGAATCTCGGCCGGGGTCTCGAAAGAGGGGCCCGAGAACCAGCAATAGACCCCTTCGGGCAGGGCCACGCCCTCGGCCTCGGCCGCAGCCTTGAGGCCCGCGCGCATCGCCGGATCATGCGCCTCGGTCAGCGGCACGAAGCGCGCGTCGGTCGGCTCGCCGATCAGCGGATTGGTCCCGGCGAAGGCGATGTGGTCGTTGAGCAGCATCAGATCCCCGGGCCCGATATCCTCGCGCAGCGATCCGGCGGCATTGGTCAGCATCAGGCTCTCGCAACCGAGCGCCTTCAAGAGCTCCAGCGGCAGGCGCATCTCGGCGGGATTGCCGTGTTCGTAGTAATGCACCCGGCCGCCGAAGACCGCCACGCGCACGCCTTCGAGATCGCCGATCACCAGCTTGGGGTTGTGCCCCGAGACGCCAGCGTGGGGAAACCCCGGCAGATCGGCATAGTCGATCGCCACGCCCTCGACCTCATCGGCCAGATGGCCGAGGCCCGAGCCGAGGATGAGGCCAAGGCGCGGCGCCGCGGTGCCGGCGCGCGACTGCACGAGAGCGGCGAGCTCAGCGCTCTTTGACATAGGGGATGCCTCCGGCACGGGGACCGATCGCGCGGCCGACGAAGCCCGCCAGCACGACCACGGTCAGGATATAGGGCAGAGCGTCGAGCGCAGGCACCGGGATGTCGATGCCGATCGTGCGCTTGATCACATCGGGGCGCAGCGCGAGGGCCTGAAAGAAACCAAAGAGCATGGTGGCGCCAAGCGCATACCAGGGCCGCCATTTCGCGAAGATGAGGGCGGCCAGCGCGATATAGCCGCGCCCCGCGGTCATCTCCTTGCCAAAGCCCGCCTGCAGGCCGGTCGCCATATAGGCACCCGCCATGCCGCACAGAACCCCGGTGATCATCACCGCGGTATAGCGCAGCCGGATCACCGAGACCCCGGCCGTATCGACCGATTCCGGGTTCTCGCCCACCGCGCGCAGCCTGAGGCCAAAGCGCGTGCGATAAAGCGCCCACCATGTCAGCGGCACGGCCGCGAGCGCCGCATAGACGAGGATCGAGTGTCCCGATACCACCTCGGCATAGAAGGGCCCGATGCCGGGGATGGCGCGGGCGCTTTCGGCGAAGGGCAGGGTGATCGGGTTGAACCGCGCCGCGCCCGAGAGCGGCGGCGTGCGCCCGCCCTGACCGAAGAGCGATTGCGCGACGAGCACCGTCGCACCGGAGGCCACGAAGTTGAGCGCGACGCCGGAAATCAGCTGATTGCCGCGGAAGGTGATCGAAGCGAGGCCATGGACAATCGAGAAGAGGACCGAGCCCGCGATCGCCGCCAGCAGCCCGAGCCAGACCGAACCGGTCAGCGCCGCGACCGCGCCGGCCGACATGCCCGCCATCAGCATCTTGCCCTCGAGCCCGATGTCGAAGACGCCCGAGCGCTCGGAATAGAGCCCCGCGAGACAGGCGAGCAGCAGCGGTGTGGCGAAGCGCACCGTCGTGTCGAGGATCTGCAGAAGCGTTGCGTAATCCATCACGCGGCCCCTTTCGTGCGGGCGCGGAAAAAGACGCCGAGCATCATCCGCACCATTGTGTCGAGCGCCCCGGTGAAGAGGATCACGAGCCCCTGCACCAGCAGCCGCAGCTCGATCGGGATCGTCGTCCAGAGGCCCATCTCGGCGCCGCCCTGATAGAGGAAGCCGAAAAGCAGCGCGGCGAGGAACACGCCCAGCGGATGGTTGCGCCCCATCAGCGCCACCGCGATGCCGATGAAACCCGCACCCTCGGCCGAGTTCTGCACCAGACGCTCAGCCTCGCCCATGACGTTGTTGATCGCCATCATCCCCGAGAGCCCACCCGAAAGCAGCATCGAGATCATGATCATCTTGAAGGGCGAGATACCCGCATAGATCGCCGCCGGTTCCGATTTGCCGAAGGCGCGGATCGAATAGCCGAGCCGAGTGCGCCACAGCAGGATCCACACGCCCCAGCAGGCCGCGATCGCAACGAAGAAGGTGACGTTCGCGGGGGTGTTCGAGCGGAAGATGAGGCCCAGCCCCGGGATTTCCTTGAAGGTGGGCAGTGCCGCGCCCGCCGGGAAGCGCGCGGTGGCCGGATCCATCTGGCCCGCGGGTTTGAGCACGCCGACCAGCAGATAGATGATCAGCGCCGCCGCGATATAGTTGAACATGATCGTGGTGATCACGATATGGCTGCCGCGCTTGGCCTGCAGATAGGCCGGAATCGCCGCCCAGGCCGCGCCGAAAAGCGCCGCCCCGATCATTGCCGCGGGCAGCGCGAGCGTCCAATGCGGCCAGGGGAGCGCGAGGCAGACGAGCGCCACGCCAAGACCGCCGATCTGCGCCTGCCCCTCGCCGCCGATGTTGAACTGCCCGGCGTGATAGGCGACCGTTACGGCAAGGCCCGTGAAGATGAACGAGGTCGTGTAATAGAGCGTATAGCCCCAGCCATAGGGCGAGCCGAGCGCGCCGGTGACCATCACCTTCACCGCATTCACCGGGTCCTGCCCGATCGCCAGAATGACGATCGCCGAGATCACCGCGGCAAGCAGCAGCGAAATGAGCGGCACGAGGACCACATCGGCCCAGGTCGGAAGTTTGGTCATCACGCGCCCCCTGCGCCGCTCGTGCGGGCCTTGGCCTCGCCATCGGCGATGCCGGCCATCATCAGCCCGAGCTCGCGTTCGTTGGTTTCCGCGGGCAGCCGCTCGCCCATGATCTGGCCGTCGAACATCACCGCGATCCGGTCCGACAGGCTCATGATCTCGTCGAGCTCGACCGAGACGAGGAGGACCGCCTTGCCCGCATCGCGCAATTCGACGATGCGGCGGTGGATGAATTCGATCGCGCCGATGTCGACGCCGCGGGTCGGCTGACCGACGAGCAGAAGCTCGGGGTTGCGTTCGATCTCGCGCGCCAGAACGATCTTCTGCTGGTTGCCGCCCGAGAAGCTTTTCGCGGGAAGCTGCGGGTTCGGCGGGCGCACGTCGAAGCGCTCCATTGCGCCCTCGGTCGCCTTGACGATGGCCGCATTGTCCATCAGGAGCGCATTTTTCTGATATTCCTGCGCGTTGTGATAGCCGAAGACGAGGTTCTCCCAGGCCGCGAAATCGAGGATCAGGCCGAGGTGATGGCGGTCTTCGGGCACATGGGCGATGCCCCGCGCACGCCGGCTCTGGCCGTTCGAATGCTTGCCGGTGAGGTCGATCTCCTCGCCGTTGACGCGCACGGTGCCGGTGGCATTGTGAAACCCGCCGAGCACTTCGAGCAGTTCGGATTGCCCGTTGCCGGCAACGCCTGCAATGCCGAGGATCTCGCCCGCGCGGATGCTCAGGTTGATGCCTTTCACGCGCTCGACCTTGTTTTCATCGCGCACCCGCAGGTTCTCGATTTCCAGAACCGTCTTGCCGGGGTTTGCGGCGCCTTTGGGCACATGCAGCAGAACCTTGCGCCCGACCATCAGCTCGGCCAATTCCTCGGGCGAGGTCTCGGCGGTCTTGACCGTTGCCGTCATCTCGCCGCGGCGCATCACCGAAACCGTATCGGTGATCTCCATGATCTCGCGCAGCTTGTGGGTGATCAGGATGATCGTCTTGCCCTGCGCCTTGAGCCCGCCGAGGATGCGGAACAGGTGATCGGCCTCATCGGGGGTGAGCACCCCGGTCGGCTCGTCGAGGATCAGAATATCGGCCTGACGATACAGCGCCTTGAGGATCTCGACGCGCTGCTGGTGACCAACCGAGAGGTCCTCGACCGCCATGTCGGGATCGACCTCCATCTCGTATTCCTCGCCCAAGTGCTTGAGCGTCTCGCGCGCCTTGGCGAGCGAGGGGCGCAGCAATGCGCCATCTTCCGCGCCGAGGATGATGTTCTCGAGGACGGTGAAATTCTGTACCAGCTTGAAATGCTGGAAAACCATCCCGATGCCGGCGCGGATCGCGGCCTGGCTGTCGGGGATCTGCGTCGGGCGGCCGTTGATCAGGATCTCGCCCGCATCGGCCTTGTAGAAGCCGTAGAGGATCGACATCAGCGTGGACTTGCCCGCGCCATTCTCGCCGATGATGCCATGGATCGTGCCGGGCATGACCCGGATCGAGATGTCCTTGTTGGCCTGCACGGGGCCGAAAGCCTTGGAAATCCCGCGCAATTCGATCGCGGGGGCGGGGCCCGTGTCCGGGGTGGAGGCGGCCATCTCAGGCCGCCCCCCGGTTTCGATCTCGGTGCTCATTCAGAAGGTGAGCGCCGGGCAGGTTTCGTCCGACATGTAGTCATGCACGGTGACTTCGCCCGATTTGATCTTCTCGGCGGCGGCATCGACCGCGGCCTTCATCTCGTCGGAGACGAGCGCCGAGTTGTTCTCGTCGAGCGCATAGCCCACGCCATCCTTGGCCAGATCCATCACGGCGACGCCGGTTTCGAGATCGGCACCGGCCTTGAAGGCCTCGTAGACCGCATTGTCGACGCGCTTGAGCATCGAAGTCAGGACCTGACCCGGGTGCAGATAGTTTTGGTTGCTGTCGACGCCGATCGAGAGGATCCCCTCATCGGCCGCGGCCTGCAGAACGCCGATCCCGGTGCCGCCGGCGGCCGCATAGATCACGTCGGCGCCTTGCGATTTCTGCGCCTTGGCAAGTTCCGCGCCCTTCACCGGGTCGTTCCAGGCCGAAGGGGTGGTGCCGGTCATGTTGGCGACCACGGTCGCATCCGGGTTCACCGCCTTCACGCCCTGGGCATAGCCACAGGCGAATTTGCGGATGAGCGGGATATCCATGCCGCCGATGAAGCCGACGGTGCCGGTCTTCGAGGCCATCGCCGCCATCATGCCCACGAGATACGAGCCCTGCTCCTCGGTGAAGACGACCGAGCGGACGTTGGGCTGATCGACGACCATGTCGATGATCGCGAATTTGGTGTCGGGGTAATCGGGGGCCACGGTGTTCAGGACGTCACCGAAGGCGAAACCGGTCATCACGATCGGGTTCGAGCCCGACTCGGCCAGACGACGCAGCGCCTGTTCGCGCTGGGCTTCGGATTGCATTTCGAGTTCTTTATAGCTGCCGCCGGTCTCGTCGGCCCATTTCTTGGCGCCGCCATAGGCCGCTTCGTTGAACGATTTGTCGAATTTGCCGCCGAGGTCGTAGATCAGCGCCGGATCGGCAAGCGCTGCGCCCGAGCACAGCGCCAGAGCCGCAGCCGCGCCGAGAAACTGTTTCATCATCGTCATGGGTCACTCCCGGTCTTTGTGATGGGCCCCGTCGTGGGGCGCCTTGGCGGGTTTGCACCCGCGGACCGGGGGAATTAGGGCCGGGAATGACGGGCCGGTCAAGCGCGATTTTGTCCTTCCGCGGGGGCCTTTGGACGCTTTTTGAGCGGGCGGTCAAATCTTGGGCGGCGCGATTGTGCGGGTCAGGACGAGCGCATCGACCGGGGCGCCCTGCGGCGGGTGGTAATAGCCGCGCCGCCGCCCCGATTCTGTCCAGCCACCGCGCGCATAGAGCGCCCGAGCCGCGGCATTATCCTCGGCCACTTCGAGAAAGGCGGTCGTGGCGCCGCGGGCCGCCGCCTGCGCGTGAAAGGTCGAGAGCAAGGCCGCGCCGGTGCCCTGACGGCGCCGTTCGGGATCGACGGCGATGGTCAGAAGTTCCGCCTCGTCGGCGATCACCCGGCCAAGAACGAAACCGCCGGGGCGGGTGTCGAGAAAGGTGAAGGGGCTTGCGAGGAGATCGGCAAATTCGGCCTCGGACCAGGGGCGCGGCGTGGTGAAGCAGGCGGCATGAAGCCGGGCGAGGTCTTCGGCGCGCATCAGTCGAGAATCACCGGCGGCGGATCGGAGGGCGGCGCTGCATCGGCCGAACGCAGGTAAAGCGGCGCGGGGCGCGGCTGTGGCGTGCCGGCGCGCACTGCCGCACTCAATGCGATCGCCCGCGGCAACGGATGCGCCGGCGCCAGCACCTGCAGCGCGCCGGTCTGGGCACAGCCCGCCTCGGCCAGCGATCCGATCAGCGCATGACCGGGCAGGGCGGGCAGCGCCTCGAGCGCGTCGAGCCGGGGCATGCCCGCACCCTCGCGGGTGAAACTCTGCCAATACACCTCGCCGCGCCGCGCATCCTCGATCACGGTGACGGGGCGGGGCGCGTCGAGGGCGAGCGCCTCAAGCGTGCTCACGCCAATGGCCGGCACGCCGAGGCTGAGCGCGAGGCCGCGCGCGGCGGCGACCGAGATTCGCACGCCGGTGAAATTTCCGGGCCCGATGCCGACCCCGATTGCGCAGAGGTCATGCCAGCCGATGCCGGCGCGCGCCAGCATCGCTTCGAGCATCGGCATCAGATGTTCGGCCTGACCGCGGGCCATCTCGTCGATGCGGGTCTCGACCTCGGCGCCATCACAGAGCAAAGCGGCCGCGCAATGCGCGGCCGATGTGTCGAAGCCGAGGATCCAGCGTTCAGCCGGCAACGGGGCGCACCTCGGTGACCTCGGGGATATAGTGACGCAGCAGGTTCTCGATTCCCATTTTCAGGGTCAGCGTCGAGGAGGGGCAGCCCGCGCAGGCGCCCTGCATGTGCAGATAGACCACGCCGCGCTCAAACCCGTGGAAGGTGATGTCGCCACCGTCCTGCGCCACGGCCGGGCGTACGCGGGTATCGAGCAGCTCCTTGATCTGGGTGACGATCGCGGCATCGGGGCCGTCATGATCGGCATGCCCGCCCGCAGCCGCGCCCTCGCCCTCGATCACCGGGGCGCCGGACTGGAAATGCTCCATGATCGCGCCGAGGATCGCGGGTTTCGCATGATCCCAGAGCGTGGCCGCATCCTTGGTCACCGTCACGAAATCCGAACCGAAGAACACGGCCGTGACGCCCGGGATCGCGAAGATGCGCTTGGCGAGCGGCGATTTGGTGGCGGCCTCGGCCGAGGGGAAATCGGCGGTGCCGACCTCGAGCACGGTCAGACCCGGCAGGAACTTCAGCGTGGCGGGGTTCGGGGTCGTCTCGGTCTGGATGAACATCAGGCGCCTCCTTGGCTTGAGGGACATATGCGCGCGGTGAGGGTTTTCGTCAAGTTTCGCGGGGGGCAACCGCTCGCGGGGCGACGCCGGGCCGCAGGGTCCGAAGCGCAGCCCTTGGGCTTTTTCTTGGGGCAAATACTCAATTCCTGCGGCTGTCGCGGGCGCTGGTGCCGGATTTTGAGTATTTAGACCAAGAAAAAGCAGAGGCGGGCAGGGGCCTCAGGTGATCGCCTCGAGCCGCTCCTTGGACATGTCGCCCGGCACCACGGTCAGCGGGATCGGCAGGCTGCCCGAGTTGCGGCTCATCTGGGTCACCAGCGGCCCGGGACCGGATTTGTCGGTGCCCGCGCCAAGGACGAGGACACCGATCTGCGGATCGGTGCGCACCAGATCGAGGATCTCGTTCACCGGCTCGCCCTCGCGGATCACGAGCTCGGGGTTGACCCCCTGCTTGTCGCGCATCCATTTCGCGAAGACCTCGAAATGCGCCTCGATCCGCTCGCGGGCCTCGGCGCGCATGATCTCGGCGACGCCGATCCAGTGCTGATATTCCTCGGGCGGGATGATCGAGAGGATGATGACGCCGGCGCCGGTATGATTGGCGCGCAGCGCGGCATAGCGCATCGCATTCAGGCATTCGCGGGTGTCGTCGAGCACCACCAGGAACTTGCGCATGAAACCTCCGACGGCCGGATGATGGCCTGCGCGCGATCATTGCGCGCAGGCGCCGGTTTGGCAACTGGCCGGATCAGAGCGTGCAGGAGGCCGCCCAGTCCATGTAGAGTTCACGCGCGCGGCGGGTGGCGCGGCGCTCGGTATAGGTCACGTCGTCGAAGGCCGCGACCTGCGTCACCTTGGAGAAGTTCCCGGTCAGGAAGACCTCGTCGGCGGCGCGGAAATCCTCGAGCGTGAGGACCGCCTCGATCACCTCGTGCCCCGCCGCGCGCAAAAGGCCCATGTGCCGTTTACGCGTCAGACCCGAGAGGAAGGTGCCATTCGCGATCGGGGTGAAATAGACCCCGTCCCTGACCATCCAGACATTGGCGGTGGCGGTTTCGGCGACATTGCCCATCGCATCTTGCACCAGCGCATTGCCGAAGCCCTTGCGCTGCGCCTCGACCAGCATCCGCGCGTTGTTGGGATAGAGGCAGCCGGCCTTGGCGTTGCAGACGTTATCGGCGAGAACGGGACGGCGGAAACTCGTGGTGGTCAGCGTGGTCGCGGCATCGGCGGCGGGCATCGCCACCTCTTCGAGGCAGAGCGCAAAGCCGGTCTCGCCGGCGGCGGGCGCGACGCCCAGTTCGGAGCCGTGGATCGCCCAATACATCGGCCGGATATAGACCGCGGCCCCCTTGGCGTATTTCCGCAGCCCCTCGCGCGCGATCTCGACCATCTCGGCCGGGTCCACGGTCGGGGTGATCATCAGCGCCTCGGCCGAGCGGTTCACCCGCGCGCAATGGGCGTCGAGGTCGGGCACCAGCCCGTCGAACAGCCGCGCCCCGTCAAAGACCGAGCTGCCCTGCCAGATGCCGTGGTCGGCCGCGCGCATCACGGGCACGTCGCCCTCGTGCCACTGGCCGTTGAAATAGGTGCGGATATTGGTGCCGAACGACATGCGAATTCTCCTTTGGGCGGCGATCTAACCACCGGGGATGAAGGAGGTCCAGCGCAGCGATTGTATCGGTGTCAAAGCGGGATCAGAGCGCCGCGCGCCAGACGCTCGGGTTGACCCCGCGATGTGCGCGGAAAATGCGCGTCAGGTGGCTGTGATGCGAAAAGCCGCAGGCCACCGCGACCTCGGCCAGCGGCTCACCCGCGGCGATCAGGGCCTCGGCCCGCGCGATGCGGCGGGCCTCGACGTAAGCATGGGGCGAGAGGCCAAGGCGGGTGCGGAATGCACGTTGAAAGTGGAACTCGGACAGTCCCGCGAGCGCGGCGAGGTCGGCCAGCGTCAGCGGCTGATCGAGGTTTTCCTCGATATGGGTGCGCAGGCGACGGATCACGGCGGGAGAGAGCCCGCCCCGTGCGGTCGAGGGCCTGAGCGCCCCGACGCCCGGCGCGGTCAGCAGCTCGTGCAGCACCTCGCCAAGCGCTGCGCGTGCGGCGATCGGCGCGTCGGCCGTCCGCGCCAGATCGGCCAGCCGCCGCGCAAGGCCCGGCGCGGCGACGAAGGTCAGCTCGGGCAGCTCGATCCCCACGGGATCACGCTCAAGCGTCTCGGCCGCGAAGCTGCGCAGCACCGGATCGGGCAAGTAGAGGTGCAGAAACCGGAAATCTCCGCCGATTTCCCAATCGGAATGCGCGCCTTGCGGCATCAGGCAAAACGCGCCCGGCGCGCCGGCGATGCGCCCGCGGTCGAGGCGGCGGCTTTCCTGCCCGTTCTCCAGATAGAGGCTGAGCACATGCATCCGGGTGTTTTCATAGCGCACCCGGTCGCGGGTGTTGGTCCATTGCGCTAGGCCCACGCCCTGACCCAGGTCGCGCGCCCCTTCGAGCCGCGCATTGGAGCGGCTGAGCGATTCGAAGACGGTGGCGGGCGCGGCCATGGCGGATCCTTTCGGGGCCATCCTATCAGGGCACCACGGGCGCCGGAACGGGGTGGCGCGAGGGCGTCATGAAAATGCGCAAGATCGTGCAAGCGCCCGCGCCCTGCCCGTGGCAGGAGGGGCGCGAAGGAGACACCCATGACATTCGCCCTCTTTGCCGCCACCGTCCTGATCTGGGGCACCACCTGGATCGCCATCGCGCTGCAGCTCGGTCCCGTGCCGGTGCTGACCTCGGTCTTCTATCGTTTCGCACTGGCCGCGGTGCTGATGCTGCCGGGCCTCGCGCTTCTGGGCCGGCTCACGCAGATGCCGAAGGGCGGGCATCGCTTCGTCCTGTTGCAGGGGCTGTGCCTGTTCTCGTTCAACTTCATTTGTTTCTACAATGCCACGCGGTTCATCCCCTCGGGGCTCGTCTCGGTGATCTTCTCGCTCGCCACGATCTACAACGCGCTCAATGCGCGGCTGATCTTCGGGGATCGGATCGCGCCGCGGGCGCTCTTGGCCACGGGGCTCGGCGCGGCGGGGCTGGTGGCGCTGTTTGCCCCCGATCTGATGGGGCATCAGGTCGATCTCGACACGCTGAAGGGCATCGGGCTCGCGGGGCTCGGCACGCTGTTCTTCAGCTTCGGCAACATGGTCTCGCGCCGCAATTCCGCGGCCGGTATTCCGCCGCTGACCGCCAATGCCTGGGGGATGAGCTATGGCGCGGCGGTCCTGCTCGCGATCATGATCGCGACGGGCACGCCGATGGTGGCGCCGCCCGACCTGCGCTATGGGCTCGCGCTCCTTTACCTCTCGGTCTTCGGCTCGATCGTCGGTTTCACGACCTATCTGATGCTGGTCGCCCGCGTGGGCACCGGCAAGGCCGCCTATGCCACGGTGATGTTTCCGGTGATCGCGCTGATGGCCTCCTCGCTCTACGAGGGGTTCGTCTGGACGCCGCTCGCGCTGGGCGGGCTCGGGCTCACGCTCGCGGGCAATGCGGTGATGTTCGCCCGCCTGCCCGCGAAACGCCCCGCCGCGCGGGGCGCGTGATCACTCCTCGACCGGCGCCTCGGCCAGGAGCGCGCGCAGGTCGAGATGCTCGGTCACCATCTTGAGGTTGCCCTGCGCATCGCGCGGCCAGTCCTCGGGCGCGCGGTCGCGGTAGAGCTCGACCCCGTTGCCATCCGGGTCGCGCAGATAGAGCGCCTCGGACACGCCATGATCGGCCGCCCCCTCGAGCGGGATATCCGCCGCGATCAGCCGGCGCAGCGCATCGGCGAGGCTCGCGCGGTCGGGGTAGAGGATCGCGGTATGATAGAGGCCCGTGGTGCCCGGGGCCGGGGGCTGGCCGCCCTTGCTCTCCCAGGTGTTGAGCCCGATGTGGTGGTGATAGCCACCGGCGCCGAGGAAGGCCGCCTGACGGCCGTAGCGCTGCTGCACCGGAAAGCCGAGAACGCCGGAATAGAAGCCGATGGCGCGGTCGAGATCGGCGACCTTGAGATGGACATGGCCGATGCGGGTTTCAGGATGGACGGATTGGGTCATGATGGCCTCCAATGCGATGTTGAGGTCAATATAGGTCCCTGCACCATCGCGCGAAATGCCTGCGGGCGCTCAGCAGTTGTGCCAATTTGAACATCGTGGCGGCCCGGATCGCGCCGGGAAAAGCGGGGAAATTGGAGGAATTTCATCCATTTCTCTGCGTCGCAGCATATGCTACCGTTCAAAAAGTTAACACGAATGCGACCATGGACTTCACGACGCCTTCCCCACATGCCCCACGCCCGCGGCTCCTGATCGTCGGAGGCACCGGGCACCTTGGCCGGCTCTTGCAGCCTGCCCTGCGGGAGGGGGCCGCCGCGGGCGTGCAGCCGGTCTGGCAGAGCCGCCGCGCCGAGACCCCGGGGCAGGGGCAGTGGATCACCTTCGACCCGCTCGCCGATCCCGCCGCCTATGCCGCGGCCGCCCGTGCCGCCGATGTGGTGCTCGCGCTGGCCGGCGCGACCTCGGGCAGCGCGGCTGATCTCGCCTGCAATGTGGCCCTCGCCCGGGCGGCGCTCGCCGCTGCTGAGGCCGCCGGTGGGCGCCCGGTTATTCTCGCCTCTTCGGCCGCGGTCTATGGCGCGGGCCTGCCGCCCGATCCGGAACGCGGCTGGTCCGAGGCGGACAGCTGTGACCCGGTTTCGGCCTATGGCGCGGCCAAATGCGCGATGGAAGCAGCCGTCGCGGGGCGGCCCGGGGTGACGGTGTTGCGAATCGGCAATGTCGCGGGGGCCGATGCCCTGCTCGGCCGGCCCGCGCCGGAGGGCGGGCGCGTGCTCGACCGGTTCACCGATGGCACGACGCCCCGGCGCAGCTATATCGGCCCGCAGGCGCTCGCCCGGGCGCTGGTGCGGCTGGCGCGTTTTGCCGCGGCGGGCATCGCGCTGCCCGAGCGGATCAATCTCGCGCTGCCGGGCACGGTCTCGATGGCGGCGCTGCTCGAGGCGGCGGGCGAGGCCTGGCGGCCCCGCGCCGCGCCCGAGGGCGCGATCGCCGAGGTGCGGCTCGACGTGACGCGCGCGGTCGAGCTCGGGCTGGTCCCCGAGGCACCGGCGCGCGCCTCGGCGATCCTGGCGGATCTGCGCGCGCTCGTGGCGCTCGAGGAGGCCGCCGCATGACCTGGGGCAAACGGCTCTTCGACATCGGTCTCGGGCTTTTCCTGCTGCCGATCCTCGGCACGCTGATGCTCGTGGTGCTGGTGACGCTCATGTTCACCGAGGGGCGGCCCTATTTCTATGTCGCCGAGCGGATGAAGACGCCGACCGAGGGCTTCGGCCTGATCAAGTTCCGAACGATGACCGTGGCCAAGGACGATAAGGGCGTTTCGGGCGGCGACAAGGCGGCGCGGATCACCCGGATCGGGCGCATCCTGCGGCGCACCCGCGGCGACGAGCTGCCGCAGCTGTGGAACATCTTCAAGGGCGATCTGAGCTTCGTCGGCCCCCGCGCGCCGCTGCGCGACTATGTCGAGCGCTTCCCCGAAGTCTATGGCGAGGTGCTGAAATCGCGCCCCGGGGCGACGGGCCTCGCCTCGCTCTATTACCACGCGCATGAGGAATGGCTGCTCGCGCGCTGCACCACGCCCGAGGACACCGACCGGGTCTATTGCGAGCGCTGCATCCCGGCCAAGGCCCGGCTCGACCTGCTCTATCAGCGGCATCGCTCGGTCTGTTTCGATGCGGTGCTGGTCTGGCGCACGATCCGGAGGGTTCTCGGATGAGCGCGATTTTCAGAATGCAATCTATGGTTGTTGTGTTGAGGGCTGCAGTCGGCGTAGGTCTTTGAGGAGACGATCGCCGGGCCCGGGCCCGGCAAGGATGGGGTATGATACGGGCGGTGCTTAATCTCTCGCGGCGGCAGAAGTCGGGCATCTTCCTGGTGCTCGACATGGCTCTGGTGCCGCTGGCCTTCCAGATCGCCTGGGCCTTGCACAACAGTGCCCCGGTCGAGGGCGACGGCGCGCGCATGTTGGCCTATCTCATGCTTCTGATGGTCGCCGCGGGACTCCTGAGTTCGCAACTCGGGCTCGCGAGCCTTCAGCTCAAAGCCTATCACGGCGCGGCGGTCTTCCGCTCCGGAATGCTTGCGATGGCGCTCGCCGCGGCGTTCTGGGGGCTCTCGCTGATCGAGCGGACGCCGGTGCATCCGGGCGTGCTGATCATCTTCGGCCTTGTGTACTTCGTGCTCTATTTCGTCGCCCGTCACGGGCTTTTGTGGTTCGTGACTCAGATCTATCGCCGCTCCAGCGTGGTGACACGGATCGCGATCTATGGTGCGGGGCAGAGCGGCGTGCAGCTCGCGCGTGAGTTGCGCGGGCGCCCGAACCTGATGGCCTATGCCTTCCTCGACGACAATGCGATGCTGCGCGGGATGAACCTCGACGGGCTGCCGGTCTATCCGGGCATTCACGCCGATCGCGTGGCCGCACATTACAAGATCGATCGCGTGATCATGGCGATGCCGACGGTGAGCGAGAGCAAGCAGGCGTTGATCGCGCGGCGGCTCGAGGCAATGGGGCTCGAGGTGCTGACACTGCCCTATTTCGCCCAGCTCATCGGCGGCGAGGAAATCATGGGCAAGCTGGTGCCGACGAACCCGGCGAACCTGCTCATGCGCGAGCCGCTCGATGTGGCGATGACGGCGGGCCTGCGGGCCTATGAGGGCGAAACCGTTCTGATTTCGGGGGCGGGCGGTTCGATCGGGCTCGAGCTTTGCCGCCAGGTGGTGAGCTGCGCCCCGCGCAAGATGGTGCTTTTCGAGCTTTCCGAGCTGGCGCTCTACACCGCCCAGACCGAGATCGCGGCCCTGGCCGAGAGTGCGGGCATCGAGATCGTGCCGGTGCTCGGCTCGATCGCCGACCCGGTTCTCGTGGCCGAGGTTTTCGCGCGCCACGGGATCGGCATCGTGCTCCATGCCGCGGCTTATAAACACGTGCCGCTCGTCGAGGCCAACGCCCGGGCTGGCATCGCCAACAACGTTCTGGGCACCGCCGTTCTGGCGCGCGCGGCCCGCGATGCGGCGGTCAAGCGCTTCGTGCTCGTCTCCTCGGACAAGGCGGTGCGGCCGGGCAATCTGATGGGCGCCTCGAAGCGGATGGCCGAGCTGATCTGTCAGGACCTCGCCGAGCGGTCGAACCAGACGATCTTCTCGATCGTGCGCTTCGGCAATGTGCTCGGCTCGTCGGGCTCGGTGGTGCCGCTGTTTCAGGAACAGATCGCGCGCGGCGGGCCGATCACGCTGACCGACGAACGCGTCACGCGCTTCTTCATGACGATCCAGGAGGCCTCGCGCCTCGTGCTTCTGGCCGGCTCCTTCGCGGCGGGCGGCGAGGTCTTCGTGCTCGACATGGGCAAGCCGATGCGGATCGGCGATCTGGCGCGGCGGCTGATCAAGGTGGCGGGCTATACCGTGCGCGACGCCGAGAATCCCGATGGCGATATCGAGATCGTCACCACCGGCATGCGCCCGGGCGAGAAGCTGCATGAGGAGCTCTCGCTGCGCAAGGGGATGCAGACGACGGCGCATCCCAAGATCATCCGTGTGCGCGAGGATCACCTCTCGGAGATTGAGGTGGCCTCGGGGCTGCGCGATCTGCGGGACGCGATCGACGCGGGCAGCGATGAGGGCGTGATCGAGGTGGTGGCGCGGATGGTGCGGGAATATGCGCCGCAGAACCTGCCGGGCGACGCGCCGCAGATCCGCATCGCCGGGGCGCGCACCCCGCCCGAGACGCCGGCGGAATGAGGCCTCAGAACGGGTCGGCCGGATAGCCCACGCCGCAGAGGTAGAGCCCCTGCGGCGGACAGACCGGTCCGCATGCCGCGCGGTCGCGCGCCTCGAGGGCGGTTTTGACTGCCTCGGGTGCCCAGGATCCGGCGCCGACCCGCTCCAGCGTGCCGACGATCGAGCGCACCTGATTGTGCAGGAAGCTGCGCGCCCGCAGGTGGAAGCGGTATTCCGCGCCCTGCGGGAGGACGATTTCTTCGATCGTGATCTCGTCGAGCGTCTTCAGGGGCGATTTCGCCTGACAGATCGAGCTGCGGAAGGTGGTGAAATCGTGATGCCCCACCAGATGCGCGGCCCCTGCGCGCATCGCCTGCACGTCGAGCGGATTTTGCACCTGCCAGACCCGGCCGCGGTCATGCACCACAGGTGCGCGCCGTGCGATCAGGCGAAAGAGATAGCGCCGCTCGATGGCCGAGAAGCGGGCGTGGAAATCCTCATCGACCCGGGCGCAGCCGACGATCGCCACCGGCGCGGGCTTGAGATGGAAATTCAGCGCTTCGGACAGCCGAAACGGGTCCCAATCCTTCGCGAGATCGGCATGGGCGACCTGCGCCGTGGCATGAACGCCGGCATCCGTCCGCCCCGCCGCGGCAATCGTATGCGCCCCGGGCTCGAGCCGCGAGAGTGCGGCCTCGATCGCGCCCTGCACCGAGGGCTGATCCGCCTGGCGCTGCCAGCCGGCAAACGGAGCCCCGTCATATTCGATCTTGAACGCATATCTCGGCATGAGGGGCGGATAGCGCGGGCGCGGCGCTCTGGCAATCCCCGGTGGCGGCTGTGACGGGCGGGGAGGGGGCTCTGCCCCCGGCCTTCGGCCTCCCCCGGGATATTTGGATCAGGTTGAAACCCACCGCTGTTGCCCTTCAACCTGATCGAAATATCCCGGGGTGAATTCGGCGGAGCCGAAGAGGGGCAGCGCCCCTTTCCCCCTGTGAAACCGCGCGGCCGATGCCTATCTTGGGGCAAAGACGAAAGGCGGGCAGTTTGGGCATTTCAGACATTACCGAAGGGATCGGCCGCTCGATCGAGGGGCTTGGCGCCTCGGTCTCGGGCGCGCTTTTCGAGCCGGTGATCCGGCTCGGGGTCACGGGCCTGTCGCGCGCGGGCAAGACGGTGTTCATCACCTCGCTGGTGGCGAACCTGCTCGATCGCGGGCGGATGCCGGCGCTGAGCGGCTCTGACCGGATCCGCGCGGCGTTTTTACAGCCACAGCCCGACGATACCGTGCCGCGCTTCGATTATGAAAGCCACCTCGCCGCGCTGACCGGCCCGAGCCCACATTGGCCCGAGGGCACGCGCGCGGTCTCGGAACTGCGGCTGAGCTTCCGGGTCGCGCCGACGGGGCTTCTGGGGGGCTTGCGCGGGTTGCGCACCGTGCATCTCGACATCGTCGATTATCCGGGCGAATGGCTTCTCGATCTCGGCCTGATGGAGCGCGATTTCGCGAGCTGGAGCGAGGGCGTGCTGAACCGCATCCCCGCGCGGCCGGGCGGCGCGGACTATCTGGCCGTGCTGGGTGCTGCCGACCTGACCGCCCGCTTCGCCGAGCCCGACGCCAAGCGTCTGGCCGAGGCCTTCACCACGCATTTGCATGCCGCCCGCGCCGCCGGGTTTTCCGATTGCTCGCCGGGGCGGTTCCTGCTGCCCGGGGAAATGGCGGGCTCGCCCGTGCTGACCTTCGCGCCGGTCCCGCCGGGCGAGTATCCCCGCGGCTCGCTCGGGCGCGAGATGGCGCGGCGGTTTGAGGCCTATAAACGCGAGGTCGTGCGCCCCTTCTTCCGCGATCATTTCGCGCGGATCGACCGGCAGGTGGTGCTCGCCGATGTGCTGGGTGCCGTCCATGCCGGGCCTGCCGCGCTTGAGGATTTGCGCCAGTCGATGGCGCAGATCCTGCAGGCCTTCCGCCCGGGCACGGCCGGGTTTCTGGCCTCGCTTCTGGGGGGCAAACGGGTCGAGCGGATCCTGTTTGCCGCGACCAAGGCCGACCATCTGCACCATGCGCAACACGCGCGCCTGACCGCGCTGACCGCGGCACTCCTGCGCGAGGCCAAGGACCGCGCCGATTTTGCGGGTGCGAAAACGCAGGCGCTTGCCATCGCGTCGCTGCGCACCACGACCGAGGAAGTGATCGAGCATCAGGGCCAGTCGCTCGACGCGCTGCGCGGGCGCCTTGCCGATGGCCGGTCGGTTGCGCTTTATCCCGGGGCTCTGCCCGAGGATCCGGCCCAATTGCTGGCGCCTGCGCGGGGCGGCGCGACCCGCTGGCTAGATGCTGATTATGCGATCATGAATTTCGCCCCGGCCTCCGTCACCCTGCGCCCGGGTGAGGGGCCACCGCATATCCGCCTTGATCGCGCGGCCGATTTCCTGATCGGGGACAAATTATGACCGACACGCCCAAAACCCCCGTCCTGATCGAGCTCGACGCGCCCGCGCCCTCGCCGGCCGAGGCGCCGCCGGTTGCGGACCTGCCCGACGCGGACGCGCCGCAGGGCCGCGCGATGCAGATCGCGGCACGCCTCGCCGCGCGCCCGCCCTCGCGGCTCGGGCGGCTTTTCTGGCAGGCCGCGGGCGCCTTGGTCAGCTTCCTCGCCTCGGTCGCGGCCTGGCGCTTCGTCGAGGGGCTCTTTGCTGCCAATCCGCTGCTCGGTTGGGTCGCCACCGTCCTCTTCGCGGTCTTCCTCCTCGCGGCCCTCCTGATCGCCGCGCGCGAATTGGCCGCCTTCGGCCGCCTGCGCCGCCTCGACCGGGTGCATCGCGAGGTCACCGAAACCCTTGCCGCCGATGACCTCACCCGCGCGCGCCGCGTCACCGCGCATCTGAGCGCGCTTTACGCGGGGCGGGCCGAGATGGATTGGTCGCGCCAGCGTCTGGCTGAAAGCGGCCCCGAACAGCTCGATACCGATACGCTGCTGGGCCTTGCGGAAACCGAACTGATGGCGCCGCTCGATGCCGCGGCACGTCTGGAAATCGAGGCCGCCGCGCGCACCGTCGCCACCGTCACCGCCCTCGTCCCCCTCGCGCTCGCCGATGTCTTCACCGCGCTCACCGCCAATCTGCGGATGATCCGCCGCATCGCCGAGCTCTATGGCGGGCGCGCGGGCACACTGGGCAGCCTGCGGCTCGCGCGGGCGGTGATGACCCATCTGGTGGCCACCGGCGCGGTCGCAGCGGGCGACGATCTGATCGAGACGGTGACCGGCGGGCATCTCTTCGCCAAACTCTCGCGCCGCTTCGGCGAGGGGGTGGTGAACGGCGCGCTGACCGCGCGGGTGGGGCTCGCAGCGCTCGAGGTCTGTCGCCCGATGCCGTTTCGCAAGCTGCCAAAGCCGCGGGTGACGAACCTGACCGGCCGCGCGCTCACCGGCCTCTTCAATCGGGGCAAGGGCGAAGAGCTCTAGGCTTTTCTTGGCCCAAATACTCAAAAATCCCGAAGCGCTCAGCGCAGCTTCGGGATACCGCCCGGCAGCGTCTCGCGCTCGACCACGCCGGCGCGCAGGCTGGTGCCGATCTTGTGCGCCAGCGCCGACCAGGCACGCGCGGTCTCGGGCGGCAGCTCATCCACCAAAACCTGATCGAAGAGCCCGAGCCAGACCGAGAACATCCCCGGTTTGACGTTCTGCGCGCGGCGGTGCGCCATCATCGGCGAGCCGCCATAACCGGGCAGATGCAGGATCGAACCCTTCCAGAAACTGGCCACCTTGGCCTCGTGTTCGGGCCAGTCCGCGACATGGACGGCAAAGACGGGGCCGAGCATCGGATGCGCTCGCACGCGGGCGTAGAAGGCGGTGACGACGGCGTCGATCGCGGCCTCGGTGATCTCGAAACGGGCAAGGGGCGGGGTGCTCATGATCCCGGGATAGGCGGTGACGTGGCGCCGGGCAAGCGGCGGATTGCCTCAGCCCTCGAACAGATCGCCCTGCGGCGCGGTGGGGGGCGTACCGGGGGGCGCTTGCGGCGCCTCGAGCCCCAGATGCCGCCAGGCGCGTGGCCCCAGCATCCGCCCGCGCGGGGTGCGCTGCACCAGACCCTGCTGCAGCAGGTACGGCTCGATCACCTCCTCGATCGCGTCGCGGCTTTCCGAGAGCGCGGCCGAGAGGGTTTCGACGCCGACCGGCCCGCCGCCGTAATGCTCGGCCATCAGCCGCAGATAGCGCCGGTCGGCCCCATCGAGGCCCAGATGATCGACGCCGAGCCGGGTGAGCCCGGTGTCGGCGATGGCGCGGGTGAGCCGTCCGTCGCCCTCGACGAGCGCGAAATCGACAACCCGGCGCAGAAGGCGGCCCGCGATGCGCGGCGTGCCGCGGGCGCGCCGCGCAATCTCGCGGGTGCCCTCGGGCTCATAGGGCAGGCCGAGGAGCCGCGCGCCGCGGCTGACAATCAGGTCGAGCTCGTCCTCGGTGTAGAATTGCAGCCGGGTCGGGATGCCGAAGCGGTCGCGCAAGGGCGTGGTCAGGAGGCCGAGGCGCGTGGTCGCGCCCACGAGCGTGAAGGGTTGCAGCTCGATGCGCACGGTGCGCGCGGCCGGCCCCTCGCCGATCACCAGATCGAGCTCGAAATCCTCCATCGCGGGGTAGAGCACTTCCTCGACGGCCGGGTTCATCCGGTGGATCTCGTCGATGAAGAGCACGTCGTTGCGTTCGAGATTGGTCAGGATCGCGGCCAGATCGCCGGCCTTGGCCAGAACCGGGCCCGAGGTCATCTTGAAATTCACGCCGAGCTCGCGCGCCATGATCTGCGCGAGCGTCGTCTTGCCGAGGCCCGGGGGCCCGTGGAACAGCGTGTGATCCATCGCCTGACCGCGCATCTTGGCGCTTTCGATGAAGACGCGGAGGTTGGCGCGGGCCTCGGCCTGACCGATGAAGTCCTCGAGCGCCTGCGGACGCAACGCGCGGTCGGCGTCGTCGGGCAGGCGTTCGGGGCGGAGCGTCGGGTCGGGTTCGGTCATCGGTCAGGGCCTTTGGGACGGGCGGGGGCGCTGCCCCCGCTCCCCCGGAGTATTTGAACCAAGAAAAAGAGGCTAGTCCTTGGGCGCGAGAAGGCGCAGCGCGGTGCGGATCAGTTTGGCGGTATCGGTGGCGTCGGGGTTCTCGCTGGCCTCGGCGACGGCGGCGGCAGCCTCCGACGGGTTGTAGCCGAGATTGGTGAGCGCCGAGAGCGCTTCGGCGGTGAAATTCGCCTTGGGCGCGACGGCGGGGCGCGTGCGGGGCTTCGGCGCGGCTTCGATCACCTCATCGCTCGGCGCGGTATCGACGCTGAGCGCACCGCCGAGCGCCATCACGGTCGGTGCCTTGTCCTTCAGCTCCATCACCACGCGCTGGGCGAGCTTCGGGCCGACGCCCGGCGCGGCCTTGATCGCCGACCAGTCGCTAAGTGCGATCGCGCGGCCGGTGCCCTCGGGGCCGAGCGTGCCGAGGATCGCGAGCGAGGCCTTCGCGCCGATCCCCTGCACCGAGGTCAAGAGGCGATGCCATTCCTTTTCCAGGAGCGTCGGAAAGCCGAAAAGCTGCAGCAGATCCTCGCGCACCAGAAGGTCGGTATAAAGTGCGCAGGCCTCGCCCACTGGGGGCAGGGTCGAGGCGGTGCGGGTCGAGACATGGACGATATAGCCCACGCCGCGCACGTCGATCAGGACGTGATCCATCGCGCGGTGGATGATCGTGCCGGAAATCCGTCCGATCATCGCGCGGCCCTCCGGATCCGGGCCTGACCGGCGGTGATCTCGAGCGCGCCGCGCCCGAGCATGGCGGCCCCGGTGCGGGCGGCCGATTGCAGGTGATGCGCGTGGCAGATCGCGATGGCGAGCGCGTCCGCCGCGTCGGGGCTGTCGAAGGTTACGCCGGGCAGTTGATGGCGCACCATGTGCTGAACCTGCATCTTGTCGGCGTGTCCGACCCCGACGACCGCCTTCTTCACCGCATTCGGGGCATATTCGCCGACCGCGAGCCCGGCCTGCGCCGGCACCAGAAGCGCGATGCCCCGCGCCTGCCCGAGCTTCAGCGTGGCCACCGCATCCTTGTTGACGAAGGTCTGCTCGACCGCGGCGGCCTGCGGCGCGTGGGTGGCGATGACCTCGGTCAGGCCCTGAAAGAGCGCGACGAGGCGCAGCGAGAGATCCTCGCCCGCCGAATGCACCGTGCCATTGGCGATGTGGCGCAGGCGTGGTCCCTCCATCTCGATGATTCCCCAGCCGAGGTTGCGAAGCCCCGGGTCGATGCCGATCACGCGCATGCTCGCCTGCCGATCTGTTGCCGTTTTTCAACGGTTAGCACGAAAAGTGAACATCGCAAAGTGGGAAGCAGGGGATGAGGATTTACCGATTGATAACCCAAGGCGCGCGCAGTCTGGTCATTGTGGCCTGGCCTGGCCCATAGGAACCGACGAAATGACTGATCTGGCGGGCAGAATGCCGACTGTTTACCGGGGGCGTTAACCACGCCTCTCGACATGCGAAAAGCGCATGGCGGGGATGCTTTTGTGGCGATTGTTTTCACGAACTGCCCGCTTTATGTGCGCATTCAGAGGGGCGATGTCCCAGTCTTATGCAAAATTGAAAAGGAACGTGCAATGTCCGCCGCTGACACCAACCGCGTCCTGGTCCGGAACGGTCGGACCGGGTTCGTTTCGAAAATGATCGATAGCGTGATGGCGTGGAACGACGCCCGCGTGACCCGCAACGCGCTCACCAAGCTGAGCGATCGCGAGCTCAGCGACATCGGTCTGACCCGGTTCGATATCGAACGCATCGCCGGCTGAGGCCGGACGCGACGCATCCACAAAAGTGTGCCCTCGGGGCAAGGGCAAAGGCCGCAGGATGATCCGGCGGCCTTTTGCATGTCCGAGACCGATCGGGGCGCGGTGCCCGCAGGGTCAGGACGACAGGAATGGCGAGAGCAGCGCAGCGATGAAACGCGTCGCATTGTCGGGCATGAGCACCCAGGCGCCGGCTTTCTCGAAGATCGTGCCATCGGCCAGCGAAGAGACGCGCGCGTTGTAGATGACCGGCCCGAGATAGGCGAGCAGCGTGCCCTTGAACAGCAGCGCGCCGAGGAAGATCATCGCCGTCCCGCGCCAGGGGAAGGACCGGCGGGCCCTGGGCCGCACCGCATCGAAATAGGACCGGCCGAGCGCCCCGGTCGCCTCGAACGCACCGCCCGCTGCATGGATCTGGTCGATCCGGGCCAGTCGGGTCTCGAAATTTTTAAGTTTGACGTCGGCCATCGCGTCACCTTCAACACAGTATCGCCGCATTCGGCAGATAGGGCGATTATGCCTCCAACTGCTTTACGAAGCGATAACTGTGTCGGGCGATTATCCGCGCTTGAGAACCAATGTCGTCCAATCGCCGAATTCGTTTCGCACGACGAGGGTAAAACCCTGCGCCTGATAGGCGGCGATCACATCATCGGCTTGCGCGTGCAGGATTCCCGACAGGATCACATGCCCCGATTCGGCACAGAAACGGCCCATATCCGGCGCCAGAGCGATCAGCGGCGCCTTGAGAATATTGGCAAAAATGAGGTCGAACGGCGCGGCCGCCTGCAGGTCGGGATGGGCAAACCCCGCCGCCTCGAGGCAGATCACCCGCCCTGCAAGCCCGTTCGTGGCGACATTGGCCGTGGCAGTCTCGACCGCGACTGGGTCGATGTCGGAGGCGAGCACCGTCTCGGGCCAGAGTTTCGCCGCGGCCATCGCCAGCACCGCCGTGCCACAGCCGATATCGGCCACGCGATGCGCGACGAGCCCCGCGCGCTCGAGCGTGTCGAGCGCCGAGAGACAGCCGAGCGTGGTGCCGTGGTGGCCGGTGCCGAAGGCCATCGCCGCGTCGATCAGCAGCGGCACGGAGTCCGCGGGCACCTTGTCGGCGTCATGGCTGCCATAGACGAAGAACCGCCCGGCGACGACCGGGGCGAGCTCGCGGCGGACATGGGCGACCCAGTCGGTCTCGGGCAGCTCCGACACGACGAAGGGCGCGGCCTGATGCGAGAGCGCGAGCAGCGTCAGCGCGATCTCGTCGGGGCGCTCGAGGAAATAGGCGCCGACCTCCCAGCGCTCCGACCCGTCCTCGATCTCGAAGACGCCGGTGCCATAGGGCGCGGGCTCGAGATCCTCGATCAGCTCGGCCAGCGCCTCGGCAAGGTCGCGGTCGGCAAGGGTGGTGAAGGCGGTGAAGGTGGGCATGATCGCTCCTCGCGGCTTTGCGCCGGTTTCGCGCAGGATGCGCCCGGGGTCAAGCATCGCCCGGGGCGCATCGGGGAGAGGTCGGATTTTCGAGTATTTTTGCCAAGAAAAAGCCTGTCGGCGAAGGGCCGGTGCCCCGGGCAAGGTTTTTCCTGGTGCAAATACTCCCGCCGGAGGCTTCGACGGCTCAGACCCCGACGCCGATCGGGCAGCTCACCCCGGTGCCGCCAAGCCCGCAATAACCCTGCGGATTTTTGGCGAGATATTGCTGGTGGTAATCCTCGGCGTAGTAGAAGTCCGGCGCGGGCAGGATCTCGGTCGTGACCGGGCCAAAGCCCGCCCCAGCGAGGCGCGGTGCGAAGGCGTCGCGGCTCGCCTCGGCGGCGGCCCATTGTTCGGGCGAATAGGTGTAGATGCCGGAACGGTATTGCGTGCCGATGTCGTTGCCCTGCCGCATTCCTTGGGTCGGGTCGTGGTTCTCCCAGAAGAGCTTGAGGAGCGTTTCATAGCTGACCACGGCGGGCTCGAAGATCACCCGCACCACCTCGTTATGGCCGGTCAGCCCCGAGCAGACCTCTCGATAGGTCGGGTTCGGGGTGAGGCCCCCGGCATAGCCCACCATCGTGAGCCAGACGCCGGGCACCTGCCAGAACTTGCGTTCGACCCCCCAGAAACAGCCCATGCCGAACATCGCCTGCTCCATCCCTTCGGGCACCGGGCTGCGCAGGTCGCGCCCGTTGAGGAAATGCGTCTCGGTGAGCGGCATCGGCTCGGCGCGGCCGGGCAGGGCCTGATCGGGGCGGGGCAGGGCGGTGGGTTTCATGGGCGCTCTCCTTTGCCCGGATATAGAGGGCGTGGGCCTTGCGTCCAGCCCCATCGGGCAGCGCAACGGCGCCCCCGCGCCCAAGCGGATGATTCAGATCAAGGAGAAAACTGTGCAATAATGGCATGTCCGCCATGCGGGAGAGGGAGAGCGCCATGGATATCGTCGCCATCATCGAGAGCATCGGAGAGGGGCCGACCGCGGCGCTGTTCGGTCTGATCACCGGCATCGTCTTCGGGGTCGCGGCGCAGCGCTCGAACTTCTGCCTGCGCGCGGCGACGGTGGAATTTGCGCGTGGCTCGCTAGGGCCCAAGGTCTCGGTCTGGCTGCTGACCTTCTCGACCGCGATGGTCTGGGTGCAGGGGGCGCAATGGCTCGGGCTGTTCCGGGCGTTGGATGCGCGCGTGATGTCGGTGCCGGGCACCTGGTCGGGCGCGGTGATCGGCGGGCTGATCTTTGGCGTCGGCATGGTGCTCTCGCGCGGCTGCTCGGGGCGGCTTCTGGTGCTTGCGGCCACTGGCAATCTGCGCTCGGTCGTCTCGGGACTGATCTTTGCCGTGACGGCGCAGATGAGCCTGCATGGCATCCTCGCGCCGCTGCGCGACCGGCTCGCCTCGCTCTGGATCACCGGGGCCGAGAACGTGAACCTGCTCGCGGCCCTCCACTTGCCCGACTGGGCCGGGCTCGTGCTGGGCCTCGCCGTTGCCGTGCTCGCGCTGATCTTGTCGCTGCGCAACCGGATCGGGGCGAAGGTGCTGATCTTCGCCTCGGGTGTCGGCTTTGCGGTGGCGGTCGGCTGGGTGCTCACCTGGCAGCTTGCGCAGGTGGCCTTCGATCCGGTGCCGGTCACCTCGGCCACTTTCTCGGGCCCCTCGGCCAATACGCTGATGTTTTTCCTCGACCGCAATGCGCTTCTGGAATTCGATGTGGGTCTGGTGCCCGGGGTGGTGATCGGCGCGCTCGCCTCTTCGCTTCTGGCGCGCGAGTTCCACTGGCAGGCCTTCGACTCGGTGCCGGTGATGCGGCGCTCGATGATCGGGGCGGTGCTGATGGGGTTCGGTGCGATGCTCGCGGGTGGCTGCGCGATTGGCAACGGGGTGACGGGCACCTCGGTCTTTGCCGCAACCGCGTGGCTCGCGCTCTGCTGCATGTGGATCGGCGCGGTGGCGACCGATTTCCTGCTCGATCAGCGCGGCGCGCGGGCGCCGGCGGCGGCCTGCTAGAGGAAGCTCTGCGGGTCGATATCGACCGCCAGCCGCACGTTGTTGGGCAGTTTCATCCCCCGCAGCCACGCGCCGATTGCGCCTTGCAGGGGGGCGGCCTTCACGGCCTTGATCAGCATCCGCACCCGGTGCCGCCCGCGCACGCGCGCAATCGGCGCGGGCGCCGGCCCGAAAAGCTGCGCGCCGATCCGGCGCAGCGGCGCGTCGCGGCGGGCCAATTCCGCGCCGATCTCGAACAGCGGTTGCAGCTCGGGCCCCGACAGGATGATCCCCGCCATTCTGCCATAAGGCGGCACACCGGCCACGCGGCGCCCCTCGGCCTCGGCGCGCCAGAATTCTTCCTCGTCGCCGCCCAGGATCGCGCGGATGACCGGGTGATCGGGCTGGAAGCTTTGCAGAAGGGCAAGGCCCGGCTTTTCGGCGCGCCCCGCGCGGCCCGCCACCTGCCGCATCAATTGGAAGGTCCGCTCGGCCGCGCGCAGGTCGGATCCCTGCAATCCGAGGTCCGCGTCGATCACGCCGACGAGGGTGAGCTTGGGGAAATTGTGCCCCTTGGCCACGATCTGGGTGCCGATGATGATGTCGGCCGCGCCCGCGGCGATCTCGCCGATCGCCTCTTTCAGCGCGCGGGCCGAGCCGAAAAGGTCCGACGACAGCACCGCAACCCGTGCCTGCGGAAACCGTTCCGTCACCTCCTCGGCCAGCCGCTCCACCCCGGGGCCGACGGGGGCGAGCTTGCCCTCGACCCCGCAGCTCGGGCAGGCGGTGGGGATCGGCTTCGTCTCGCCGCATTGGTGGCAGACGAGGCGTTTGAGGAAGCGATGCTCGACCATCCGCGCGTCGCAGTGATCGCAGCCGATCTGATGCCCGCAGGCGCGGCAGATGGTGACCGGCGCATAGCCGCGGCGGTTGAGAAACAGCATCGACTGCTCGCCCCGGCTCATGCGGTCGAGCACCGCGCCGACGAGGCTGGGCGAGATCCAATGCGCGCTCTCGATGCGTTCGTCGCGCATGTCGATCGTGGCCATCTCGGGCAGCTCCGAGGCGCCGAAGCGGGATTTCAGATCGACGCGGGCATATTTTCCGGCCTCGGCATTGGCCCAGCTTTCAAGGCTGGGCGTGGCCGAGGCCAGCACCACCTGCGCCGCGGCGAAGCTGGCGCGCAGCACCGCCATGTCGCGCGCATTGTAAAGCGCACCCTCTTCCTGCTTGTAGGAAGTATCGTGTTCCTCATCGACGACGATCAGCCCCAGATCGCGGAACGGCAGGAAGAGTGCCGAGCGCGCCCCCACCACCATCTGGCAGCCGCCCTCGGCCACCATCCGCCACAGGCGCCGCCGCTCGCCCTGCGTCGCGCCCGAATGCCACTCGCCCGGCCGCGCGCCAAACCGCGCCTCGACGCGTGTCAGGAACTCGGAGGTCAGCGCGATTTCCGGCAGCAGAACCAGCGCCTGCCGCCCCTGCCGCAGGCATTCGGCCACCGCCTCGAGGTAAACCTCGGTCTTGCCCGAACCGGTGACGCCCTTCAGCAGCGTGACGCCAAAGGCCCCGGCGCCCGCGCGCAGGGCGGCGGCGCCGGCCGCCTGATCCTCGGACAGATCCTTGCCCGGCAGGTCAGGGTCGAGCCGCGGATAGGGCAGGTCGCGCGGCTGCTCGGCCTCCTCGACCGCACCGGATTTGACGAGCCCCTTGACCACCTGCGAGGTGACGCCCGCGAGCTGTGCCAGTTCGCCCAGGTAAAACCCCGCCCCGCCATGATCGCGCAACACTTCGAGGACACGCGCCCGCGCCTCGGTCTCGCGCCCCGGTTCCCCCGTCCCCAGCCGATAGATCTTGCGCGACCCCGGCGGATCGAAGAGCCCCGGCGTGCGCGTGGCCAGACGCAGCACCGCGGCCAGGGGCGTCATCGTATAGTCCGCCATCCGGATCAGGAACTGGCGCAGCTCGTCGCGCAAGGGCGGCACGTCGAGCACGCGGGCAACCGCGCGCAATTTCGCCGCATCGAACCGCCCGTCGCCGCGGCCCCAGACCACGCCCACGACGCGCCGCGGCCCGAGCGGCACCTCGACGAAGGCGCCCGCAAAACATCCGCCCTCGGGCGCCAGATAATCGAGCGGCTTGCCCACCCCCTCGGGGGTCAGCACCGAGATCCGCGCGCCCTGATCGAACCAGCTCGCCTCAGCCATCGCGCCCGCCCTGACCTTCGATGCCTCCGGCGGGAGTATTTGCACCAGGAAAAGCCCTCTGCTTTTTCTTGGCCGAAATACTCCGGGGGGAGGCGGCAGAGCCGACGGGGGGCAGCGCCCCCCTCAACCGATTCCGCTCTCGCCATCGCGGGGCGTTTGCGCTATCTCCTGCGCGACATTCGATCCGGAGGCTGATCATGAAATTCTTCGTCGATACCGCCGATGTGGCGGCCATCAAGGAACTCAACGACCTCGGAATGGTCGAT
Organism: Rhodobacterales bacterium; assembly: GCA_003249215.1. Classification (GTDB taxonomy): domain Bacteria; phylum Pseudomonadota; class Alphaproteobacteria; order Rhodobacterales; family Rhodobacteraceae; genus Rhodobacter. The sequence continues at coordinate 18,119 of QKJR01000092.1, read as the reverse complement.
GGCGTGACCACCAACCCCTCGCTGATCCTGAAATCGGGGCGCGACATTCTGGAAGTGACCCGCGAGATCTGTGACATGGTCGGCGGCCCGGTCTCGGCCGAGGTGGTCGCGACCGAAGCCAAGGACATGATCGCCGAAGGGCTGAAACTGGCCAAGATCGCCTCCAATATCGCGATCAAGGTCCCGCTGACCTGGGACGGGTTGACCGCCTGCAAGGCTTTCGCATCCGAGGGCCACAAGGTCAATGTCACGCTCTGCTTCTCGGCAGCGCAGGCGATCCTTGCCGCGAAGGCCGGTGCGAGCTTCATCAGCCCCTTCATCGGGCGGCTTGACGATATCAACCTCGACGGGCTCGAGCTGATCGAGGACATCCGCACGATCTACGACAATTACGATTTCAAGACCGAGATCCTCGCCGCCTCGATCCGCTCGGTCAACCATATCACCGATTGCGCCAAGATCGGCGCCGATGTGATCACCGCGCCGCCCGCCGTGATCAAGGCGATGGCGAACCACGTCCTGACCGACAAGGGGCTCGATCAGTTCCTCAAGGATTGGGCCAAGACCGGGCAGAAGATCGTCTGATCACGCGCCAAGACGATGACCGGCCCGCCACATCGGCGGGCCGTTTGCATTTCGGCCCCGAAAATGTGCTGCACGAAGCCGTGATCCGCGCTACTCTGGCGCAAAGAGCGATAAAAGAGACAGGCATGAGCGACAGCAACCTCGCAGAACTTCTGCGCGACAAGATCATTTCCGATCCCGAAGTCATTCTGGAAGACCGCGACCTGATGCGGGCGCTGATCGCCGCGAATGAACGCGCGATGGGCACCAATATCGTCGATCTGCGCGGCGTCGCGATGCAGCGCCTCGAGGCGCGGCTGGACCGGCTCGAGGATACCCATCGCTCGGTGATCGCGGCGGCTTATGAAAATCTCGCGGGGACCAATCAGATCCACCGCGCGGTCCTCAAGATGCTCGACCCCACCGAATTCGAGAGCTTCCTGACCAATCTTTCCACCGAGGTGGCCGAGGTTCTGCGCGTCGATTGCGTGCGCCTCGTGCTCGAGAGCCGGCAATCCGAGGATGACCCCGCGCTGCGGCGTCTGGGCGATGTGCTCTGCGTGGCCGAGCCCGGTTTCATCCACGAATACATGCGCGCAGGCCGCGCCTCGGGCGGTCCGCCGCGGGCCGTCGTGCTGCGTCAGTGCCTGCCGCAATCGGCGGCGATCTATGGCGAGGCCGCAGACTGGATCCGCTCCGAGGCGCTGATGCGGCTCGATCTGGGTGAGGGGCGGCTCCCGGGTCTTCTGGTGATGGGCGCCGAGGATCCGCATCAGTTCAAGCCCGCGCAGGGCACCGATCTTCTGGCCTTCTTCGCCGGTGTCTTCGAGCGCGCGATGCGGCGCTGGCTCGGCTGAGGGCGGGGCGGTGGGCCTCGGCTTTTCGCCCGCGGCCGGCGATGCGCTGGCGAGCTGGCTCGACCATCTGCGTGCGCTCGACGGCGCCTCGGATCACACGGTCGCCGCCTATCGCGCCGATGTTGCGGGGTTCCTTGGCTTCCTGCATCAGCACCACGGCGAGAGCCTTGGCCTCGGGCGTCTTGCGCAGGTCACCCAATCGGACATGCGCGCCTGGATGGCGCATGAGCGCGCCCGCGGCCTCTCGGCGCGCTCGCTCGCGCGGGCGCTCTCGTCGGTCAAGGGCTTCATCCGCTGGCTTGCCGATCGCGAGGGCTTCGACGCGACCCATGTTCTGGCCGCCCGCGCGCCCAAATATCAGCGCAAGCTGCCCCGGCCGCTGGCCGAGGAGGCGGCCCGCGCGGTGATCGCCGAGGTCGATCTGCAGGCCTCCGAGCCCTGGATCGCGGCGCGCGATGCGGCGGTGGTGACGCTGCTTTACGGGTGCGGGCTGCGGATTTCCGAGGCGCTGGGTCTGACCGGTGCGGCTCATCCGCTGCCCGAGGTGCTGCGCATCCGCGGCAAGGGCGGCAAGGAGCGGCTGGTGCCGGTGCTGCCGGCCGCGCGCGCGGCGGTGGCGGCCTATGTCGCGGTCTGTCCCTATCCGGTCACGCCCGAGACGCCGCTTTTTTATGGCGCGCGCGGGGGCGCGCTCAATCCCCGGCTGATCGCAAAGGCGATGGAGCGGGCGCGGATGGCGCTCGGTCTGCCCGCGAGCGCCACGCCGCACGCGCTGCGCCATTCCTTCGCCACGCATCTGCTGGCCTCGGGCGGCGATCTGCGCGCAATTCAAGAACTTCTGGGCCATGCGAGCCTCGCGACCACGCAGATCTACACCGCGGTCGATACGGCGCGGCTGATGGATGTCTATCGCGCGGCCCACCCGCGCGCCTGAGGCTTCTGCGGCGCATTCTTTTCGAAATCCCCCTTGTTTTTAGGCATTTTTCAATCCCGCCGATCGGGTGATCGAAAGGCTTTGTTCATCGCCGAAGTGCAGCCTGTCCCCGCGTTTGGTCCAGAAAGGATGCTTCGATGAACGTGACTTCACTGACCGGCCTGACCGGCACCAGTTCGCTCTCGACGCTGCAGACGCTGCTTGCCTCGCAAAGCAGTTCGCAGAGCGATTCCACCGCCCGGGCTTCGGGTGGCCCTCCTCCTCCGCCGCCTCCTCCGTCCTCCTCCTCCGGTGGCAGCGACGCGCAATCACTGTTCGAGGCGCTCGCGGCGATGAACGATCGCGACGGCGACGGCACCCTGTCGCAGTCCGAGTTCGATCAGGGTCCGGTCGCCAATGTGCTGTCGGATCTCTTCTCCAAGGTCGACAGCGACGGCGACGGGCTGTGGTCCGAGACCGAGATGGAGGCCGCGGCCGATGCGCTGCAGGGGGCCGTCGCCGAACGGCGTGGGGCCGCCGGCGCCGCGGGCGATCCCCAGTCGCTTTACCAATCGGTTTTCGATGCGCTGATGGCGGACGAAAGTTCGGGGGATACGACCTCTACTTCCACTGCGTCCGACCGTGAACGGGTCGGGCAATTCCTGGACCTGCTGTCTAAAATCGGCTGAACCGGGTCAGGGCGCACCTGCAGAGCTGCGGGATGCGCGAGGCGGCGCGCCAAAGGCGCGCCGGATGGCGCGTGCGCAAAGCGCGCGCGCCTCGCCCCCGGTCTTCCCCCGTCTTCAGCGACCCATCTCCCGCGACGTGTTGCCTTGCTTGCCGCTCCCGTCCGGCACGTGTTTTTCGTCCGCGTTTCACGCCCCCGCTTCACTCAGGTGTTTCACATCCCGCTCTCGCGCCCCGTCGCTTGCGCAGCCCCCGCGGTCTCGTGGCCGGTCGGGTTGTTTCGGACGTGGATGCGGACTTTACCTTTGGGCATGGTTCCGGCATGAGGGGCCATGACCCTGCGCCTCAAAGCCCTGTCCGTGCACCTTCTGACCGCCACCGGCGCGGTCCTCTCGATGCTGGCGATGCTCGCCGCGGTCGAGGAAAAATGGTCGCTGATGTTTCTCTGGCTCGTCGTCGCGCTGATCGTGGACGGCGTCGATGGCCCGCTCGCGCGGCGCTACGAGGTCAAGACCAACTGGCCGACCTATGACGGGGTCCTGATGGATCTGATCGTCGATTATCTGACCTATGTCTTCATTCCGGCCTATGCGCTTTTCAAATCGGGGCTGTTGCCGGGCTGGACCGGTTGGCTCGCGATCATCGCGATCACCTATGCGAGCGTCATTTATTTCGCCGATACCCGCATGAAAACGAAGGATAATTCGTTTTCCGGCTTCCCCGCCTGCTGGAATATGGTGGTGCTGGTGCTCTTCGCGCTCAAGCCCGATTTCTGGATCACCCTCGGGGTGGTTCTGACGCTTGCCGTGGCGATGTTCTTCCCGCTCAAGTTCATCCATCCGACCCGCACGATGCGCTGGCGCGCGCTCTCGCTGCCGGTGTCGATCGCCTGGACGGGGTTTGCAGGCTGGGCCGCGCTGGTCGAGTTTCACCCGGAAAGCTGGGCGCATTGGGGGTTGGTCGTGACCTCGGTCTATTTGCTTGGCGTCGGCATCGTGCAGCAGATCGTGCCTGAGCGCGCGACCGCGCGCGGCTGACAGGCGGCCGGGGCTCGGCCCCGGACCCCGGAGTATTTCAACCAGGAAAAAGCCAAGAGAAAGGGCGCCCGGAGGCGCCCTTGTCGTTTTGGTTCCGCGGGCCTCAGCCGAGCGCGTCGTTGCAGCGCGCGCAGGTATGCGGGTGCTTGTGGCTGCCGACATCGGGCAGGATCCGCCAGCAGCGGCTGCATTTCTCGCCCTCGGCGCCCTCGAAGACCACCGCGACGCCCGGCACTTCGGGCAGGCGGAAGGCCTCGTTCGGGGCCGGATCGGTGGTCAGCGACAGGCCCGAAGTGATGCAGAGCTCGGCGAAATCGACCGATTTCAGCGCCGCCGCCAGGGCCGCATCCTCGATATGGACGACCGGGGCGGCCTCGAGGCTGGCGCCGATCACCTTGGCGGTGCGCTGCACCTCCAAAGCTGCGGTCACCACGCGGCGGGCGCGGCGGATGCCGTCCCATTTCGCGGCCAAGGGCTCGTTGAGCCAATCGGCCGGGGTCTCGGCGAAGTCCTGCAGATGGACCGAGGCGCCCTCGTCATCGTAGCGCGAGAGCCAGACGTCCTCCATCGTGAAGGGCAGGATCGGCGCGAGCCAGGTCGTGAGGCGGTGGAACAGCAGGTCCATCACCGTGCGCGCGGCGCGCCGGCGGATCGAGCCGGGCGCGTCGCAGTACAGCGCATCCTTGCGGATATCGAAGTAGAGCGCCGAGAGATCCACGGTGCAGAAGTTGAACAGCGTCTGGAACACGCCCGAGAAATCGAAGGCGCGATAGTCGCGGCGCACGGCATGGTCGAGCTCGGCCATCCGGTGCAGCAGCCATTGCTCGAGCTCCGGCATCTCGGCGGGCGCGACGCGTTCCTCTTCGGTGAAGCCGGCAAGGCCACCGAGCAGGAAGCGCAGCGTGTTGCGCAGCCGGCGATAGCTGTCGGCGGTGCCCTTGATGATCTTCGGCCCGATCCGCTGGTCGGCGGTGTAATCGGTCTGCGCCACCCAGAGCCGCAGGATATCGGCGCCGTATTCGTCGATCACCTCTTGCGGCGCCACGGTATTGCCGAGCGATTTGGACATCTTCATGCCCTTCTCGTCGAGCGTGAAGCCATGGGTGACCACGTTGCGATAGGGCGCGCGGCCCTTGGTGGCCGAGCCTTGCAGGAGCGAGGAATGGAACCAGCCGCGGTGCTGGTCGGTGCCCTCGAGATAGACATCGGCGATGCCGTCCTTGGTGCCGTCCGCCCGGTCGCGCAGCACGAAGGCATGGGTCGAGCCAGAATCGAACCACACGTCGAGCACGTCGAAGACCTGATCATAGGCCTCGGGGTCGGCGATGCCCTCGAGCACGCGGGCCTTGAAGCTCGGCTGATACCAGACATCGGCGCCGTCGACCTCGAAGGCCGCTACGATCCGGGCGTTCAGCTCGGCGTTGCGCAGCAGGAAATCGGGGTCGGTCGGTTTCGCGCCCTTCTTGGTGAAGCAGGTCAGCGGCACGCCCCAGGCGCGTTGCCGCGAGAGCACCCAGTCGGGGCGGTTCTCGATCATCGAATGCAGGCGGTTGCGCCCCGAGACCGGGGTGAACTTCACCAGCTCCTCGATGGATTTCAGCGCCCGCTTGCGGATCGTGTCGCCATAGGTGTTCAGATCGTCATCGAGTTTGACGTCGATCGCGGCGAACCATTGCGGCGTGTTGCGGAAGATCACAGGAGCCTTCGAGCGCCAGCTGTGCGGATAGCTGTGCTTGATCTTGCCCTTGGCCAGAAGCGCGCCGGCATAGGCGAGCTGCTTGATATTCGAGACGTTCGCCGGGCCTTCCTTGCCGTTCTCGTCAAGGATCGCCTCGCCGCCGAAGATCGGCAGATCCTTGCGATAGCTGCCATCGGCCTCGACGTTATAGGTCATCGGCAGCTTGAACTTGACGCCCAGCTGATAGTCGTCGTCGCCGTGGCTGGGCGCGGTATGCACGAAGCCCGTCCCCGCATCCTCGGTCACGTGATCGCCGGGCAGCATCGGGACTTCGAAATCCCATTCGCCATTCCCGCCCTCGACACCATTATAGGGGTGCTTGAGGATTACACCGTCGAATTCCCCGGCCGCGACATCGCGAACCCGGGTGAACGCCGTCACCTTCGCCGCGGTCATCACGCTTTGCGCCAGCGCATCGGCGAGGAGCAGGAGTTCGCCCGCGGTGGCGGTCGATTTCTCATCGACCTCATCGATGCGGTAGAGCCCGTAGGCGATGCCAGGCCCATAGGCCACCGCACGGTTTTGCGGGATCGTCCAAGGCGTCGTGGTCCAGATCACGACCGAGGCCCCGTCGAGCCCCGCGGCCGGCTTGAACCGCACCCAGATCGTGTGGCTGGTGTGGTCGTGATACTCGACCTCGGCCTCGGCCAGCGCGGTCTTTTCGACCGGCGACCACATAACGGGTTTCGAGCCCTGATAGAGCGAGCCGTTCATCAGGAATTTCATGAATTCCTCGGCGATCACGGCTTCCGCGTGGAAGTTCATCGTGAGGTAGGGATCGGCCCAGTTGCCGGTCACGCCGAGGCGCTTGAATTCCTCGCGCTGGATCGTGACCCACCCTTCGGCGAATTTGCGGCATTCCTGACGGAAGGCGACGATGTCGACATCATCCTTGTTCAGGCCCTTGGCGCGGTATTGCTCCTCGATCTTCCATTCGATCGGCAGGCCGTGGCAGTCCCAGCCCGGCACATAGCGGCTGTCGTGGCCCATCATCTGATGGCTGCGCACGATGATATCCTTGATCGTCTTGTTCAGCGCGTGGCCGATATGCAGATGGCCGTTGGCATAGGGCGGGCCGTCGTGCAGCACGAAATCGGGGCGGGGGTGGCCCGCGCGCGCGGCCTCGGCGGCCTTGTCGCGCAGCCGGTCATAGATGCCGAGGCGTTCCCAGCGGGCGAGCCAGTCGGGCTCGCGCAGCGGCAGGCCCGCGCGCATCGGGAAGTCGGTTTCGGGCAGGAAGACGGTGTCGCGGTAATCGACGGTGGTATCGGGCGTATCGGCGCACATGGAATTGGTCCTGATCAGGAGGGGGCGCGGAGCGTTCGCGCCCGGGGATGGCTCATGAGTCCCGGCTACCCTGACGCGTCAGAGCGCCGGGCGGCTAATTCGGGACATATGCCAAGCCATGGTCATGCGCGCCTTATAGGCATGGGCGCCGAGGGCGGCAAGCGGGGAAAGGGGCTCTGCCCCTCGCCCGTTCCGGGCTCACCCCGGGATATTTAGGTCAGGTTGAATGCAGCAGATCATTCCCTTCAACCTGACGAAAATATCCCGGGGGTGAATGCGGCGTAGCCGCAGAGGGGGCAGGGCCCCTTTGCCTTCCCCGCCGCTTGGCCTAGGGTGGGGCCAACTTGGAGGGGCGCATGACCGAAGCAGTCGAGATGCCGGGCGCGGACGAGGTCGGCGCGATGTTCACGCGAGGGACGGGCGCGTATCTCTTCGCGCGTTGGGGGCGGCCGATCGTGCCGGTGGTGTTCGGCGTCGATCAGCCGACCTTGCAGACGGTCAAGGGCGCGGTCGAAGCGGTGGTGGCGCTTGCCGGTCACAAGATGGCCGAGATCGATCCCGAGCTTGGCGCCAATCTGATGATCTTCTTCTTCCGCGACTGGCAGGAGCTCTTGGAGGTGCCCAATCTCGACCAGTTGATCGAGGGGCTCGCGGGCCTTGTCGCGCGACTCGACGATCAGGGGGCGAACCAATATCGGGTCTTCCGCTTCGACGAGGCAGGCGCGATCCGGGCCTGTTTCAGCTTCATTCGTATGGATGCGGCGCTCGACGAAGTGCCGGCCGAGACGATCGCGCTCAATCAGGCGGTGCAGATGATCCTGCTCTGGGGTGAGGGCGCCTTTGCCGAGCGCTCGCCCTTCGCCCGGGCGCGGGGCGTCACGGTGCTGCGCCCCGATGTGGCGGCGGTGATCCGCGCGGGCTATGATCCGGTGATGCCGGCCGTCGCGCAGGATCCGAGCCATGCGCTGCGCCTTGCCGCGCGGCTGTCTCAGGGCTGAACGATCATCGCCTGCACGAAGGGGGCGAGTTCGGCCCGGATGCGGACGGCCGTGGCATGGATGTCGTCGTCGCTGACGCCGTCGAGGTCGAAGCTGGCGCTGAGGCCCGGAACGGGTGCGAAACGGATCCGGCACCAGGGGAAGGCGATCCGGGGATCTTCCTGCCGTGCCTTCTCGCGATCGCGGTGACAGCGGATCTGCACGGGGTCGCCGTCGGCATCGGGGGCGAGCGCAGGGTAGCGCCCGGCCTCGAACTTAAGGTCCATCGGGTCGGTTTCGATGGTGGCGCCGGGCTGCGCCGTAAGCGTCACCCGGGCGGACAGGGTTCCGGCACACCAGACCTGATCGGCGCGCTCGGGATGGCGGGCGCACCAGTCGCGCCACTCCGAATTCGGCGCGTCGCGCCACTCGAGGCCCTGCTCGCCCAGAACCCTGCCCCGCCTCACCGGCACCGGAGCGAGCGTCAGCTCGACGAGTTGAGCCGAATGACCCGCGATCGTCGGGGGCGTCGCGTCGAGGAACAGCTTGCGGTTGCCCGGCGCATCGTCGAGCCAGAGGGACGAGCAAGGGGAGGTGGCAGGGTCGAGAGGCCGCTGGCAGCGGGTGCGCAGCCATATCTGCGGCGAATAGGGCAGGGCGAGCGCGACCTCGCCGAGCTGGGCGGGAAGCTCCGGTCCGCTGTGCAACAGCGCCTCCCAGGCCTGCACGCGAAGCGTCACGGCACGATATTGGCGCAGGTTGTCCTCAAGTCCGGTGCCGATGAACATCGTCAGGACCGCACCGCAGGCCAGGGCGCGGATGGAGCGTTCTCGGGGTGTGCGTGCCCGTGCCACCCAGAGCGCCGCGGCCAATGTGACGGCGCTGTAGCTCAGGACGATCAGTCCCACGATACTGAAGAACAGCGAGAGGATCAGAAGCGTTCCGGATGCCGCCTGAAGGGAGAATATGATCCAGAGCCAAGGCTTGGCGCGCTGCGCGAGATATGCCGCTGTCGCGAGGCTGGCCAGCATCAACAACAGGAGGGGAATAAAGGAAAAAAGAAATTCATCAAATGAGAGGGGCATGGTCAACGTCCTGACGTCAGCCGAGGCTATCAGGGGGTATCGGGCATGCCAAGGCTTGCCGCATCCGAGGTCTCGCGTTAGGCCTTGGGCCAGCACAGGAGGCGGCGATGGCGCATCACTTTCCGGTCCGGGTCTATTACGAGGATACCGATCTTGCCGGCATCGTCTATTACGCCAATTACCTGAAGTTCATCGAACGCGGGCGCAGCGAATGGGTGCGCGCGATCGGGGTCGATCAGGCGAAGATGAAGCGCGAGCAGGGGCTCGTCTTTGCCGTGCGCCGCGTTGAAGCCGATTATCTGCGGCCGGCGAAATACGATGATGAGCTGATCGTCACCACCGATCTCGTGGCCGAAACCGGCGCGCGACTCGTTCTCGATCAGGCGGTGATGCGCGCGGGAGAGAAGCTTTTCACCGCCACCGTCACGCTCGTCTGTCTCAACGAGCAGGGTGCCGCGCAGCGTTTGCCGCCCGAGATCCGGCGACTTTTCGCGCCTGCGCTGCATTAGGCCCGATTGCTACAGAGATATAACGCGCTTGTTATGGCAATCCCCCTGAACAGCCGCTAGAATCAGTGCTAAAGGCCGCGCAAAGTGGCCAATCAATGGCGGGCAGTTCAGATGGAAACCGAAGTTCTTTCCTCGGCGCAGCAGATGGATTTTTCCCTGCTCGCGCTCTTCTTGCGTGCATCCTTCACGGTGAAGATCGTGATGATGCTGCTGACCGTGGCCAGTTTCTGGTCGTGGTCGATCATCATCCGCAAGTTCATCTCCTATCGCGCGGCGCGCGCCGAAGCGGCGCAGTTCGATCAGGCCTTCTGGTCGGGCGAGCCGCTCGACGAGCTCTTCGATCAGATCGGGCCGGCGCCCGCGGGCGGCAGCCAGCGGATCTTTGCGGCCGGCATGCTCGAATGGCGCCGCAGCCACCGGCAGGACGGCGAGCTGATCGCCGGCGCGCAGGCGCGGATCGACCGCTCGATGGATGTCGCGATCGCCAAGGAAACCGAATATCTGAGCGCGGGCCTACCGTTCCTCGCCACCGTCGGCTCGACCGCGCCCTTCGTTGGCCTCTTCGGCACGGTCTGGGGGATCAAGGTCGCCTTCGAAGAGATCGCGATTTCGCAGAACACCTCGCTTGCGGTCGTGGCGCCGGGCATCTCCGAGGCGCTGGTCGCCACCGCGCTTGGCCTGCTGGCCGCTATCCCGGCGGTGATCTTCTACAACAAGCTCTCGGCCGACAGCGACAAGATCGGCGCGGGTTATGAGGCCTTCGCCGACGAATTCTCGACGATCCTCTCGCGCCAACTGGACGCCTGAGCGATGGGGGCCGGGGTCATCAAGAAATCGGGGGGCGGCGGTCGGCGCCGGCGCGGCGGCTCGAAACACGCTGCGATGGCCGAGATCAACGTCACGCCGATGGTTGACGTCATGCTGGTGCTGTTGATCATCTTCATGGTCGCGGCGCCGATGATGACGGTGGGCGTGCCGCTCGAGCTGCCGAAGACGGCGGCCAAGGCGGTGCCGACCGAGCAGGAAGAGCCGCTGACGATCTCGTTGCAGCTCGATGGCACGGTGTCGATGATGAACACGCCGGTGCCGGAGGCCGAACTGGTCGACCGGCTCAAGGCGGTCGCCCAGGAACGCGAGAGCGACAAGCTTTACCTGCGCGCCGACGGGGGCATCGAATATGCCCGCGTGGTGCAGGTGATGGGGGCGCTGAACGCGGGCGGCTTCAGCAATATCGTTCTGGTGACCGATACCGGCGGGCCGGCGCTCGGCGGAACGCAAGCGGGCAATTGAGGGCCAAGAGGCGCAGATGCCTATGGAACGGGCAGACAGGATCGGGACCGGGGTCTCGGCGGCGCTCCATCTGGGGGTGATCGCCTGGGCGATCTTTGGCGGGGCCTGGATCAAGCCCAAGCCCACCGATCCGGTGACGATGACCGAGGTCTCGGTGATGTCCGAGGCCGATTTCGCCGCGATGATGGCGGCCGCGCCGAAAGCCACGCCGCAAACCTCGGAGGCGCCCGCGCAGCCGCAGGCCGCGGCGGAAACCGCACCCACCCCCGAGGTGACGCCCGAACCCGAGGTGACGCCCGAACCCGTGCCGCAGGCGCCGGCCGAGCCCGCGCCGGAAACCGCGCCCGATCTGACCGAGCTGACCCAGCCCACGCCGCCCGCCGAAGTGACCGAGGTGCCGCCCGAGATGCTGCAGCCCGAGATCGTGCCGCCGGTCGAAGTGCCGCAGGATACGACCTCGCCCGACTTCTCGCCGCGTCCGCGTCCGAAACCCGCGCCGCGGGTGGCACCGACGCCCGCCGAGGCGCCCGCGCCGGATGCGAAAGTGTCCGAGACGGCGGTGGCCGAGACCCGCCCCGAAGAGGCGCCCGAGCCCGCGCCGGTGGTCGAGCCGCCGAAAGAGGAGGCCGCGCCGCCCGAGGCCACGACCGAGATCGTGACCGAGGCGATGGAGACCGAGGACAAGCCGCAGACCTCGGCGCCGCTCTCGACCCCGCGCCCGCGCTCGAAACCCGCGAAACCCGCGCCTGAGAAACCGGCCGAGAAGACCGAGACCACAAGCGCGAAACCGGCGAGCGACAAGCCTGCGAAGCCCGCCGCCGCCAAGCCCGCCGCCACGAAACCCGCTGCGGGCGATGCGGTCAACGACGCGCTGGCCGAGGCGATGGCCGGCGAGACCGAAGGAACGGGCGGCACCGGCCGTGCACCCTCGGGTCCGCCGGTGACGGCGGGCGAAAAAGAGGCGCTGATCGTCGATGTGAAGGCCTGCTGGAACGTCGGCGCGCTGAGCTCGGAGGCGTTGCGCACCACGGTCACCGTGCGCGTCGCGATGAACCCCGATGGCAAGCCCGATATCAAGACGATCAAGATGGTCGGCTTCGAGGGCGGGTCCGAAGCTGCGGCGAAACAGGCCTATGAGGCCGGGCGCCGCGCGATCGTGCGCTGTGGTTCCGATGGCTTCCCGCTGCCCAGTGAAAAATACGACCACTGGCGCGAGATCGAGATCGTCTTCAACCCCGAGAAGATGCGGATGAAATGACCGATCACGCCCGAAACTCTGCAATTTCAGCGGTTTTCCGCCCCTGTCAGGCGCTTGTGATGCACCTGCGGCAAAAACCGCGTTACAACCGGATCGACCCCAATCGAGGGAAACCACTCATGTTGCGTATCGTTCTGGCCGCTCTGGCCGCTGTCAGCCTGACCTCCGCCCCCGTGCTCGCCCAGCAGGGTCCGCTCCGGATCGAGATCACCGACGGGGTGATCGAACCCTTGCCCTATGCGCTGCCCGGTTTCGTCGCCGAGACGGCCGATGCGGGCAAGATGGCGGCCGACATCACCAGCGTGATCGCGGCCGACCTCTCGGGTACCGGGCTTTTCCGCGAGATCCCGCAATCGGCGCATATCCAGCGCTTCGCGAGCTTCGAGACCCCGGTCAGCTATGCCGACTGGCAGGCGATCAACGCGCAGGCGCTGATCGTGGGCGGCGTGGCCATGTCGGGCGGCAAGGTCGTCGTCAAGTTCCGCCTCTTTGACATCTATTCCGGTCAGCAACTGGGCGAGGGGCAGCAGCTTGCCGCCTCGGCCGCGAGCTGGCGGCGCCTCGCGCACAAGGTCGCGGACGTGATCTACAGCCGGATCACCGGCGAGAGCGGCTATTTCGACAGCCGCGTGGTGTTCGTGTCGGAGAGCGGGCCCAAGAACGCGCGGGCCAAGCGTCTGGCGCTTGCCGATTACGATGGCGCGGGGCTCCAGTTCCTGACCGACAGCTCGACCATCGTCTTCGCCCCGCGCTTCTCGCCCACCGGCGACAAGGTGATCTACACCACCTATGAAACCGGCTTCCCGCGGATCAAGCTCCTGGACATCGCCAACGTCCGCGCGAGCCTCTTGCCCGAGGTGCCCGGCACGATGACCTTCGCGCCGCGCTTCTCGCCCGATGGGCAATGGGTGGTCTATTCGCTCGAACAGGGCGGCAACACCGACCTCTACAAGATGCCGGTGAACGGCGGCGCGCCGGTGCGGCTCACCAACAGCCCGGCGATCGAGACCGCGCCCTCGTTCAGCCCCGATGGCGCGCGCATCGTCTTCGAGAGCGACCGGTCCGGCACGCAGCAGCTTTACATCATGCCCGCAAGCGGCGGTGAACCCACGCGGATCAGCTTCGGCGAGGGGCGCTATGGCACCCCGGTCTGGTCGCCGCGCGGCGATCTCGTGGCCTTCACCAAGCAACATGCGGGCCGCTTCCACATCGGCGTGATGCGCACCGACGGCAGCGAGGAGCGGCTTCTGACCTCCTCCTTCCTCGACGAGGGGCCGACCTGGTCGCCCAACGGCCGCGTCATCATGTTCACCCGCCAGAGTGCGGGGGCGGAGGCGGTCTCGAACCTCTACAGCGTCGATATCTCGGGGCGGAACCTGAAGAAGGTCGATGCCGTGGGTCAGGCCTCGGATCCGGCGTGGTCGCCGCTTCTGCCCTGATTCACAAGCGACGGCGAACCTGATAACTTGGCCCCGAACGGGCATGAACAAAGGCGGTAATGGAATGAACTTCGCACCCAAGGCAGTGGCCCTCTGCGCGCTTCTCGCGCTGGCGGCCTGTAACAACCCCGACAAATACGGCGCGGGCAATGGCGTCGTCGATCCGGGCGGCACCTATGGCGACGGCGGCATCTCGCAGGGCTCGATCAACGACCCGAACTCGCCGGCCTATTTCAACGCCACGATCGGCGACAAGGTGCATTTCCTGGTCGATCAGTCGACGCTCACCGACGAGGCGCGCACGATCCTCTCGGGGCAGGCGCAGTGGCTTGTCGGCCATCCGCAATATGCCGCGATCATCGAAGGCCATGCCGACGAACAGGGCACCCGCGAATACAACCTCGCGCTGGGCGCACGCCGCGCCAATTCGGTTCAGGAATACCTGATTTCGCAAGGCGTCGCCGGTTCGCGTCTGCGCACCGTGTCCTATGGCAAAGAGCGCCCGCTGGCGGTCTGCTCGACCGAGTCCTGCTTCTCGCAGAACCGGCGTGCGGTCACCGTGATCAGCCTCGGCGCGGGGAGCTGATCCATGCTGCGGGGGCTGATGGCAGGCGCGCTGGCGCTGGCGCTGGCGGCGCCCGCGATGGCGCAGGACAAGCAGACGCTGGCCGATATCCGCGCGGAACTCGCGCAATTGTCGGCCAGCATTCAGGGGCTGCGGGGCGAGCTGGTCGCCTCGGGGGCGCAGGGTTTGCAGGCCGCGGGCGGGGCCAGCGCGCTGCAGCGGATGGACACGATGGAGGCGCAGCTCTCGCAGCTCACCTCGCGCACCGAGGAACTGGGCAACCGCATCGACCGGATCGTGGCCGACGGCACCAACCGGATCGGCGATCTGGAATTCCGGGTCTGCGAGATGGAAGAGGGCTGTGACATTTCCGCGGTCGGGCAGGCGAGCCCGCTTGGCGGCAGTGCGACGGCCGCGGTGACCGCGCCCGCACCCGACACCACCGCGCCGAAATCCGCGGCGCCCGATCTGGCGATGAACGAGCAGGCGGACTTCGACCGGGCCAAGGGGGTGCTCGGTCAGGGTGACTTTCGCGGCGCCGCTGACCTCTTTGCGACCTTTGCCGAAACCTACCCGGGTGGTCCGCTGAGCGCGGATGCGATGTATCTGCGGGGCGATGCGCTCAATCAGGCGGGCGATACGGCCGGTGCGGCGCGCGCCTGGCTCGAGGCCTTCTCGGCCGAGCCCGAGGGCGCGCGCGCGGCCGACAACCTGTTGGGTCTGGGCAAATCGCTCGGTCAGCTCGGTCAGATGACCGAGGCCTGCGCGACGCTCGCCGAAGTGCCGAACCGCTTCCCGGCGGCGCCCGCCGCCGCGCAGGCGCAACAGGCAAGGGCGGGGCTGAACTGCCCGTGACGGGCGCGCCCGACGATTTCGAGGCCCGCGCCGCCGCCCGCGAGGCGGCGGTGGCGGCAGGTGAGATGGCGCCCGAGGATGCGATGCTGCTCTTCTGGGCTGAGGCGGGGGTTCACCGCTGGCATCCGAAATATTCCGCCGACAGGATCGGGGTTGCCGTTTCGGGCGGATCGGATTCGATGGCGACCCTCGCTCTGATGGCGCGCAATCACCGCGTCGAGGCGGTGACGGTCGATCATGGATTGCGCCCTGAGGCCGCGGCAGAGGCCGATTTCGTCGCGCGGTTCTGTGCGTCCCTCGACGTGCCTCATACCACCCTGCGTTGGTCCGGCCCCGAGGCGACCGGCAATTTGATGGATCAGGCCCGTCAGGCGCGGCTCTCGCTGATCGCAGACTGGGCGCGGGGGCGCGGGATCGCGCAGGTGGCGCTCGGCCATACCGCCGACGATCAGGCGGAGACCTTTCTGATGCGGCTCGGGCGTGCGGCCGGATCCGCGGGCCTCGCCGGGATGCGGGAGCAGTTCGAAGAGGGGGGCGTGCTCTGGTTCCGGCCCTTCCTTAGGCAGAGCCGGGCCGAGCTGCGCGCCTATCTGACACGGCAAGGCATCGGCTGGATCGAGGACCCCTCGAACGACAATCCGCGCTTCGACCGGGTCAAGGCGCGGCGCGCGCTGAAAGCGCTCAGGCCGCTGGGGATCACCGTCGAACGGCTGAACGAGACGGTGCATCACCTCGCCATGGCCGAAAGCGCGCTTGGCTTCGCGCTGAGGCGTCTCGTCGAGGCCCATGTCACCACGCCTGCGGGCGACGTGGTGATCGACGCGCGCGGCTTTCAGCGCGAGATCGACCCCGAGATGCAGCGCCGTCTGATCAATGCGGCGCTTCTTTGGGTCTCGGGGGCGGACTATCCTCCGCGCGCAGCCAAGGTCACCGATTTCCTGATGACTTGGCGCGACCGGCGTGACCGAACGCTGCATGGCTGTCGCATCACCAGCACGGATACCGAGATCCGCATCACCCGCGAGGCGAAGGCGGTGACCGGGCTGACCGCCCCGGTGGGCGCGCAATGGGACCGCTGGCGCCTGACCCCGCCCGAGGGGCTCGACACGGGCGGGCTGACGATTTCGGCGCTCGGCCCCGAGGGGCTGAAGGCCGTCAAGGACTGGCGCGCAAGCGGCGTTCCGCGCACGACCTTGCTCGCGAGCCCCGCCGTCCGCGCGGGCGATCGACTGATTTCCGCGCCGCTTGCGGGCCTCGCCGAGGGCTGGAAAGCGGAAATCGCCTGCGGCAGTTTCCACAACGCGTTAATCAGGCGTTGAACCTGACCGCGTAATCCCTATTTTCACACGGAAAGGTTCCGCGTCCGCGCGGTGCCCCCCTGTTTCGGAGGTCTCCCCTTGGGTAACGCGCGCAATCTCGCCTTCTGGGCTGTGCTGTTCCTGCTCATTCTGGCGCTGTTCCAGTTGTTCGACGGCTCGCAATCCACTGTGGGCGGCCGTTCGGTCAGCTATTCGGACTTCATGGCGGCGGTCGACAAGGGCGAGGTCAAGACGGTCCAGCTCGACGGCGAGGACGTGCGCTATCAGCTCGCCGATGGCACCGCCTATTCGACGGTCAAACCGTTCTCGGACGAGATCGCCGAGAAGCTGATCTCGAAGAACATCGAGGTGAAGGTCGTCAAGCAGGAGCAATCGGGCTTCATGTCGCTGCTGTCGATCTATCTGCCCTTCATCATCCTGATCGGGATCTGGATCTTCTTCATGAACCGGATGCAGGGCGGCGGCAAAGGCGGGGCGATGGGCTTCGGCAAGTCCAAGGCGAAGCTGCTGACCGAGAAACATGGCCGCGTGACCTTCGATGACGTGGCCGGCATCGACGAGGCCAAGGAAGAGCTCGAGGAAATCGTCGAATTCCTGCGCAACCCGCAGAAATTCAGCCGCTTGGGCGGCAAGATCCCGAAAGGCGCGCTGCTTGTGGGCCCGCCCGGTACCGGTAAGACGCTGCTTGCGCGCGCCATCGCGGGCGAGGCGGGCGTGCCCTTCTTCACCATCTCGGGCTCCGATTTCGTGGAAATGTTCGTGGGCGTGGGGGCCTCCCGCGTGCGCGACATGTTCGAACAGGCCAAGAAAAACGCGCCCTGCATCGTCTTCATCGACGAGATCGACGCCGTGGGCCGTGCCCGTGGTGTTGGCATCGGCGGCGGCAATGACGAGCGCGAGCAGACGCTGAACCAGCTGCTGGTCGAGATGGACGGCTTCGAGGCGAACGAAGGCATCATCATCATCGCCGCGACCAACCGCCGCGACGTGCTGGACCCCGCGCTTCTGCGCCCCGGCCGCTTCGACCGTCAGATCCATGTGCCGAACCCCGACATCAAGGGCCGCGAGAAGATCCTGACCGTGCATGCGCGTAAGGTTCCGACCGGCCCGGACGTCGATCTGCGCGTGATCGCGCGCGGCACCCCGGGCTTCTCGGGCGCCGATCTTGCGAACCTCGTGAACGAGGCCGCGCTGATGGCGGCGCGTGTGGGCCGGCGGTTTGTCACGATGGAAGATTTCGAGAATGCCAAGGATAAGGTGATGCTCGGCGTCGAGCGCCGCAGCATGGTGCTGACGCCGGAGCAGAAGGAAATGACCGCCTATCACGAGGCTGGCCACGCCGTCGTGGGGCTGAAACTGCCGAAATGCGATCCGGTCTACAAGGCGACGATCATCCCGCGGGGCCAGGCGCTCGGCATGGTGGTGTCGCTGCC
Source organism: Rhodobacterales bacterium (assembly GCA_003249215.1). Taxonomy (GTDB): domain Bacteria; phylum Pseudomonadota; class Alphaproteobacteria; order Rhodobacterales; family Rhodobacteraceae; genus Rhodobacter. The sequence goes on along the minus strand of QKJR01000092.1, from coordinate 306 downwards.
CGAGATGGACAAGCTGAACTACCACAAGGACGAGGCCAAGCAGAAGATCGCCATGACCATGGCGGGCAAGGCGGCCGAGATCCTGAAATGGGGCGAGGACCATGTCTCGAACGGGCCCGCGGGCGACATCATGCAGGCCAGTGCCATCGCGCGGGCGATGGTGATGCGCTGGGGCATGTCGGACAAGGTCGGCAATATCGACTATTCCGAGGCGCATGAGGGCTATTCCGGCAACACCGGCGGCTTCTCGGTCTCGACCCGCACCAAGGAGCTGATCGAGGAAGAGGTCCGCGAGATCATCGAGAC
>QKJR01000090.1 GCA_003249215.1 Rhodobacterales bacterium | reverse complement strand
GGCCAGCGTCTCAGGATCGTTCAGGGGCAGGGTCATGGCATCCTCGGAATGTGCGATTTTGTCGGGTTGCCCCCAATCTGCACATTTCCGGGGAAAGGAAAAGGGCGCGTGCGATGCCGCGCGCGCCCTTTGGGATCGGTGTCAGGCCGCCGAGGCCGGGCGGGCCAGAGCCTGCGCCAGATATTGCGGCAGGAGCCGTTCGAGCGTGCGCTCCATCACGTTGACGGTGACCATGGTCTGCTGTTCGACCTCGATGTTGAGCCGGTCGCCCACCTTGTAGGTGCCGAAGGTGGTCTGGCGCATCGTCTCGGGGATCAGGTAGATCGTGAAGACGTTGCCCTCGGCCTCGGCCACGGTGAGGCTCGCGCCGTTCACCGCGAGAAAGCCGCGCACGAAGATGTATTTCGCCCATTCCTCCGGCACCTTGAAGCGGATCATCGCATTCGGGCCTTCGGATTTGATCGCGACGATCTCGGCCGTGCAGGACACATGGCCCGCCACGTTATGGCCGCCGTTCTCGTCGGTGGGCTTCATCGAGCGCTCGACATTGATGCCCTGGCCTTCCTCGAAGGTGCCGAGGTTGGTGCGTTCGAGCGTGGCATCCATGGCGTCGAAACCGACGATATTCCCGTCGATTTTCGTCACGGACATGCAGACGCCTTCGAGCGAGACCGAGGCGCCGATCTTGAGATCGTCACGCATCTCGTCGGAAAGCTCGATGTCGAAGGCGAGGTGGCCGGGGTTGCGCGTCAGCTTGCGGATCGGCGCGACGGTCTGGACAATTCCGGTATACATGGCGCCTCCTAGCCCCGCGGGCCAAAGGCGCGGCAGAGACCGCGTTGGGTGGTTTTCTTCATCAGGACGCTCCTTTTTCGTCGTCAAAAAGGCGCTCCAGGGTCCACGACTCCCCCTCTCGCGAGGACGAGCCGCGTCTTCTTTCATCCGGACTATGACCGTCGGTTCCGGCATCTGACCGGATCTGCTGACCCTGCCACTGGCAGGCGCTCGCGGACTCGCAGGCGCGGCGAACCGTCCTGCCTACCGCCGGTGGGGAATTTCACCCCGCCCCGAAGACAGGCCAAAGATAAGGCCCCGCGCCAGAAAGGCAATGGCGACGCTGCGACCTTTTGGCGTCTGGCTGCACAGGCTTGGTGCGGGGATGCAGAAGTGAGTGTCGGCGCAGTCAAACAAAAATGAACCTTTTCGAACATAATCGCTCATGATATAGCGAGACAAAGCCCGTTCGGGCCGAGATTCAACGAGGAGCACCCGCGATGACGACAATCAGGACCACGAATTTCTTTCCCGCTCTGGGGGCCGGCGCGACGCCGCTCGATATCGCCACGGCGCCGGAAAATCCGCTGCGGCTGCTCGAGAGCTGGGTCGACCATGTGATGGCCATCGAGGCGGTCGAGCCGATGTTCGTGACGCTCGCCACCGCCAGCGCCAGCGGCGTGGTCTCGTCGCGCACGGTGCAGCTTCTGGCGATCGAAGAGGACACGACCCTCTTCACCACCAATTTCGGCAGCCGCAAGGGCGTCGAGATGCTGGAAACCGGCCGGGTGGCGGTGTCGCTCTACTGGCGCGAGACGGCGCAATCGGTGAATTTCACCGGCTCGGTCGAGGACGATCGCGGCGTGCAGGCCTCGCGGGTGGCCTCGTTCCACGGCCGCGACCTGCCGGACGAGGCGGCGCATCTGGCGAAATTCCAGGCGCTGGTCGAGAGCGGCGAACCGATCGCGCGGCCGGATTACTGGAAATGGTTCCGTGTCCGGGTCGATGCCGTGACCTTCTGGGAAGGCCATCCGGAATCGATGAACCGGCGTATCCATTACGCGCTGAAGGACGGCGCCTGGAGCAAGGGCATGGTGCAGGCCTGACCCGCCGTCCAGAGCGAGACGAACATGAAAAGGCCGGCGAGATCGCCGGCCTTTTGCTTTGATGTCAAAGGCTTGTCGGCGCGATCACCAGCGGATCAGCGCCTTTTCCACCAGCGAGACCACCCCGATCAGCACCAGCGAGGTCACTGCCGAGAGGAAGATCGCGACCCACATCTGGTTGAGGTTGAGGAAGGTCGTGGCCATCACGATGGTCGCGCCGATGCCCTTCGACGTGCCCATGAATTCCGACACGACCGAGCCGACCATGGCTGCGGTGATCGACAGCTTGGCGCCCGAGAAGAGATAGGGCAGCGAGCCGGGCAGGCGCAGCCGGAAGAAGATCTCCGTCCGGTTGGCCGACATCGCGTTGAACACGTCGAGCGTCTCTTTCTCGACGGCGCGCAGCCCCGACATGGCGTTGATCAGCATCGGGAAGAAGGCGGCGAGGCCGGCCACGATGATATGCGGGATCGCGTTGAAGCCGAAGGCGACGATCAGCGCCGGCGAGATCGCGACGATCGGGGTGACGTTCAGGAGCAACGCCACCGGGATGATCGCGGCGCGCAGGAAATCGAAATAGACCATGAGGATGGCCAGAACGATCGCCGAGATGCCGCCGATCGCGAAACCGATCAGCGCGGCCTGAACCGTGACCCAGAGGTTGCTGAAATAGAACCCGGGCCGGTCGAGGAATTCGGCGGTGATATTGCCGAAGGGCGGCAGGATCGACTTCAGATTGAGCGCCACCCATTGCCAGCCGAGATAGAGCAGGCCGAAGACGATCAGCGGCGCGAGAAGCCGCAGGATGTTCGATTTGGTGAAGAGGTTCGTCATTCGTCCTGCCCCCAGCCTTCGCGCAGGATATGTTTGACCTCGCGCACTTTTTCTTCGAATTCGCGGCTCTCGAGCACCTCTCGGGTGCGCGGGCGCGGCAGGTTGATGTCGACGATGGAATGGATCCGGCCGGGGCGCGGGGTCATCACCACCACGCGGTCCGACAGCATCACCGCCTCGAAGGCCGAATGGGTCACGAAGACCACGGTCTTGCGGTGCTTTTCCCAGACGTCGAGCAGGCGCAGGCGGATCGAGTCGCGGGTCAGCTCGTCGAGCGCCGAGAAGGGCTCGTCCATCAGCATGAGCGGCGCGCCCTGCACGAAGCCGCGCGCGATGGCGGCGCGCTGGCGCATGCCGCCCGAGAGCTGCGCCGGAAGCGCGGCCTTGAAATCGGCCAGCCCCAGATCGGCCAGCACCTCGTCGGGGTCCTCGGCCTTGCGGGTCGAGCCGACGATCCGGTCGGCGCGCTTGTTGACGAATTCCGACAGCAGCACGTTGTTGCGGATCGACAGCCACGGCAGCAGCGCCGAGCTCTGCGGCACCCAGGCGATGTTCTTCAGCCGCGAGGCCTGCGCGGGCGAATTGCCGAACAGCGAAATGTCGCCCTCGCTCTGGCTTTCCAGCCCCGCGATGATGCGCAGCAGCGTGGTCTTGCCACAGCCCGAGGGGCCGAAGAGGGTGATGAACTCACCCTCTTCGAAGGTCGCGTTGACGTCGACCAGCGCGCGCACTTCGCTGTCGCCCCGCTTGTAGGTTTTGGACAGTTTGTGCAGCACGATCCGCGAGGATTGCATGGTCGGCGCCTTTCGTTCTAGTCGGTCAAGCATACGAGAACCTTCCCAAAGAAATCACCCGATTCCAGCCGGGCTTCGGCCTTGGGGAGCTCCTCGAAGGTCCATTTGCTGTCGAAGACGAGCTTGAGCTCGCCGCTGGCATAGGCCGCGATCGTGTCGCGCATTTCCTGGCGCGAATAGCCGCCATGGCCGATGATCGACTTGCCCCAGTGAAACAGCGAGGTGTTGGTGATCTCGGAATGGTTGCCGGCCGTGGTGCCCGACATGATCACCCGCCCGCCGATGCGCAGCGCATTGATCGCCTGTTGCAGGAAGGGCCCGCCGACGTGGTCCCAGACCATGTCGACCCCCTTGCCGCCGGTATAGGCGCGCGCGGCCTCGACCCAGTCTTCGGCCTTGCGGTCGATGACGAGATCGGCGCGTTGCCCCTCGGGCAGGGCGCGGGCCTTCTCGGCCTTGTCGGCGCCCGACACCAGCGTGATCACCTTGCAGCCCTTGGCCTTGGCGATCTGCACGCCGGCCGCGCCCAGCCCCGAGCCCGCACCGGGCACGACGATGGTTTCGCCGGGCTGGATCTTGCCGGCGCCGAGCAGCCCGTGCCAGGCGGTGACGGAGGCCACCGGCACCGCGGCCAGCTCTTCGACCGGCACGGCGCATTCACCGACTTCGATGCAATTGCGCGCCGGCACCGCCACATATTCGGCAAAGCCGCCGTTGCGCGACGAGCCGATGGTGCGCAGATCGACGCAATATTCCGGCATGTTCGCCTTGCAGAATTCGCATTCCTCGCAGGTCACCACCGGGTCGATGACCACGGTCTTGCCGACCAGCGTCTCGCCCTCGGCACCACCGCTCGCGGCGACCGTGCCGACCACATCCATGCCCGCGATATGGGGCAGGCGGAAGGTGCCGACGACCGGTTCTATCCGTTGCAGGATGTCGAGGCGATTGAGTGCCACGGCGATCACCTTGACGAGGACTTCGTCCTCTTTCGGTTCCGGCATGGCAATATCGAGCATTCGGCGGACCTCAGGTCCGCCGAACTCTTCCTGTACCCAGGCTTTCATTGCGATGGTTACTCCGCCGGCCAGATCAGCTCGCCGGCATCGTCGTAGATCGCGTCGATGTAGGTGGTGCTCATCGCCGTGGTCACGTCGGGCGCCGTCTTGACCAGGCCGAAGCGGACCAGCATGTCGGCTTCCTGCTGCCATTGCGCATCGCTCTGGGTGCCGAAGCCGGTGCCCGCGGGCTGGCTGGCGGCGACCAGGTCGATCTCGGTCTGGAAGCGGACCTTCGACTTCGGAATGTCGTAGCCGGCGGTCGACAGGTCCGACGCCCATTGCAGCGCCTGATCGAAATTGGCTTCGTCCTCGAGGATCCAGTTATAGGCCTTGAAGGAGGCGCGCAGGAAATCCTCGATCGCCGTCGGGTTGGCTTCGGCGAAGGTCTTGTTGGCGATCTGGGTGTTGAAGCTCGAATGGATGCCGTAGGCGTCGGGATCCCACTCGGTCACTTCGTAGCCCTGCATCGCGAGCGCCTTCGGCTCGTTCGACTTGTAGGCGCCGAGCCCTTCGACCTGGCCCTGCGGCAGGATGGTCGGGTCGTAGCCGACCGAAACCCAGTTGATCTTCTCCGGGTCGACGCCGTTGTCGAGGAACATGGCCGAGAATTGCGGCGCGACGGCGCCCTTGTAACCCACGGTCTTGCCTTCGAAATCGGCCAGCGACTCGATGCCGCTGTCGGCCATGGTGATCAGCTCGATGGCGCCGACGTTGCCATAGGTGGCGATGCCGACGATCTCGGCGCCGTTGTCGATGGCAACCATCGTGTCCGACGGGCCGCCGATGCCGGCGATCTGGGCGGTGCCGGCCGAGACGAGCTGGGTGTTGGTGCCGCCGGGCTCGATGGTCACGTCGAGGCAGAGCGCTTCGAACAGGCCGAGTTCCTTGGCCGCCACCACGTCGAGAATGCCGTGCGAGGCGGCATAGGCGAAGGAGGTGAGGAAGGTGATCGGGCCGGCGGCCTTGTTCGCTTCGCAGCGTTCGGCGCTGATGTCTTGAGCGGCGGCTGCAAGCGGCAGGGTGGCCGCGAGCGCCAGCGCAAGGGCCGAGGCCGAGCGCTTGAGGGTCACGTGAGTGGTCATTTCAGTCTCCTTTGAGCCAAATAGGCATTCGGTCATTTCGCCGGCCGTCCGACTGGGCGGGTCCTGGCCGCGCTCCCCGGGCTGGACCGCCGAGGCAGGTCTCCCTGTCCGACGCGCTCAGAGTATCAGCCGCGCGGGGCATAGCAACATTTTCGAACGTGATTTGAGGGGATTTTGTGACAAATCAAACAAATCGTGTTCGTTTGCACAAAAAACACTCATTTCACCCCGGTGCCGCGTCACCGGGCTCAGCCGTGAAAGCCCTTGAGTCGCGCATAGAGTGCACGGAATCGGGCATAGCCTTCGTCCATCGCCGCGATGTTCGATTCGATTGGGGCGAGCGTGCCGGCCTCTTCGCTGAAGACGGCGATTCCGTCCCAATCGGCGGCCCCGGTGCCGACGGCGGCCGTCCAGGCGGCGCCGAGGCTCGAGCCCGGATTATGGCTCAGCCGGCGCACCGGCGCACCCATCGTGTCGGCGACGATCTGCATCCACACGGTGCTGGCGGCGCCGCCGTCCGAGACGGTGAAGCGGGTCGCCGGATGGCCCATGTCGCGCATCACCTCGACATGGTGGCGCAGCGC
>QKJR01000087.1 GCA_003249215.1 Rhodobacterales bacterium | reverse complement strand
CGAGAGTTTCGAGAACATTTTCGAGCGGATCGCATCCTGCTTGCCCTTGCGGTGCTGGATGTTCGCCCATTTCGAATGGCCTGCCATGACCTTCTCCGTTCGGAATTCCTTGAATTGCGGCCTCTATATGCCACAGGAGCGCCCGCGCGCAAGCCGGGGAGGCGCGCGAGCCCCTTGCGCGCTCAGAGCTGCGCGCTCAGAGCGGCCAGATCAGCGGGATCACGAGGCAGGCGGTGAGGCCCGTGACAATATCCATCGGGATGCCGAGCCGCAGGAAGTCCGAGAAGCGATAGCCGCCCGGGCCATAGACCATCATATGCGTCTGATAGCCGATGGGCGTGGCAAAAGCGACCGAGGCCGAGAACATCACCGCCACCGCGAAGGGCCGCGGATCGAGGCCGAGCGCATGGGCGAGCTGCACCGCTATCGGGGTGTAGATCACCGCCACGGCGTTGTTCGACAGGAACTCAGTCAGGATCAGCCCGAGGAAATAGACCGCAAAGAGCGCGGCGAGCGGCGGCAGATCGGCCAGGAAGGGCGCGATCGCATCGACGATCAGCTTGACCGCGCCGGATTCGTCCAAGCCCTCGCCCACCACGAGCATCGAGAAGATCATCGCCAGGAGGCGACCGTCGACGAAGCTGAAGGCCTCATCCGCGTCAATCGAGCGCAGTACCAGAAGCACCGCCACCGCCACCATGGCCAGCGCCATGATCGGCGCCACCTCGAAGGCCGAGAGCGCGACCACCGCCAGAAGCGCCCCCACGGCAAGCGGCATGTGGCTGCGCCGATAGGCGCGGGTGGTGGGCTTGGACACGTCGACCAGATCCATGTCTGCCGCGAGCCGCGCGATATCCTCGGGCGCGCCCTCGAGCAGCAGCGTATCGCCCACCACCACCACCAGATCGTCGAGCTGACGCCCGATGTTCTGGTTGCGGCGATGCGCGGCCAGAACATAGACCCCGTAACGGCGGCGCAGGCGCAGCTCGCCAAGCGAGCGCCCGATCATCCGGCAGCCGGGCGAGATCAGCACCTCGACCGTCTCGGTCTGCACCGAGGAGAGCTTGTCCACCATCTTGAGGTCCGGGTTCTGCTGCATCCCCAGAAGCTCGGCCATCTCGGTGCGCAGCACGACCCGGTCCCCCGCTTCAAGCACCGTGCCCGCCAGATCGCGCCGCAAGCTCGCATCGCCGCGCAGCACGTCGATGACCCGCACGCCTTCGCGCTTGAAGACGTCGACGCCAAGAACCGAAGCCCCGATCAGCCCGGAGTTTTCGGGGATCGCGACCTCGGTGAAGTATTTCATCTTCGGGCGCTGCCCGAGCAGGAAGGACATCGACTGGCGTTCGGGCACCAGATACTTGGCGAAGAGCGCCATGAAGAGCGAGCCCACAAGCGCCACACAAAGACCGAGCGGCAGGATCTCGAAGATCGAGAAGGGCTCCATCCCGTCCTTGCGCACCACGCCATCCACGAGGATGTTGGTGGAGGTGCCGATCAGCGTGAGCATCCCGCCCATCACGGTGAAATAGCTGAGCGGCATCAGGAAGCGCGAGGGCGAGACGCCGAGCTTGCGCGCGACCTGGATGAAGACCGGGATCATGACGGCGACCACGGGCGTGTTGTTCATCACCCCCGAGGCGACCATGGTCAGCACGAAGAGAAAGATCACCGTGGTAACGGGCCGGGCCGAGATATGCGCCTCGGCGTAACTCGTCATCGCCTCGAGTGCCCCTGTTCGCACCAGCGCCCCCATGATCAGGAACATGAAGGCGATGGTCCAGGGTGCCGAGTTCGAGAGCGCCTCGGTCGCGACCTTGTAGGGCACGAGGCCAAGGACCAGCATGATCGCGGCGCCCGCCATGGCGACGACCTCGGGCGGCACCCGCTCGCGCAGGAACATGACGAACATCCACAGGACGATGGCCAGCGCGAGGATCGCACGGCCGGTGTCGGACAGGGGGAGGTCGAGCATGATGATCCGGAAGCTGTTTCGGTTGGCGCGATACTAGCGATGGGCGGGGGCGGCACAAGCGCGCAATCGCGCCCGGCTGACGCCGCAGACCGGAAGCTGCCTGATTTTCAGGCCTTTTTCAGGGGCTTGACGTCAGATCGGGGCAGCTTGCGGCAGATGCCCGCCAACCCGCACCGCCATCGCGCGGGTGGCGCGGCCGGTGCGATCCTCGGTCTCGACATAGAAGCCCGCGAGCGTCGCCTCGCCCTCGGCGGGGGTGAACCGGTCGCGCGCCATGCCGGTCACGAAGCGGCGCATCGGCTCGGCCTTGTTCATGCCGATCACCGAATGATAATCGCCGCACATGCCTGCGTCCGTAAGGTAAGCGGTGCCGCCGGGCAGCACCATCGCATCGGCCGTCGGCACATGGGTATGGGTGCCCACGACCACGCTCGCCCGCCCGTCGCAGAAATGGCCCATCGCCATCTTCTCCGAGGTCGCCTCGCAATGCACATCGAGCAGGATCGCCTGCGCCTGCCCGCCGAGCGGATAGGAGGTCAGGAGCTTGTCGACCGCCGAGAACGGATCGTCGAAGGCGCGCTTCATGAAGACCTGACCCAGAACCTGCGCCACCAGAACCTTGCGGCCCCGCCGGTCCTCGAAGAGCCGGGCGCCGCGGCCCGGGCAGTCCTTGGCGAAGTTGAGCGGGCGGATGATCCGGGTCTCGCGCTCGATCGCGGCGAGCATGTCCTTCTGGTCGAAGGCGTGATCGCCGAGCGTGACCGCATCGGCCCCGGCCTCGAACAGCAATTTCGCATGTTCCGCGGTCAGCCCCATGCCGCCCGAGGCGTTCTCGCCGTTGATCACGACGAAATCGAGCCCCCAGTCGGCCCGCAGTTTCGGCAACCGCTCGGCCACCGCCCGGCGCCCCGCGCGCCCCATCACATCGCCCAGAAAGAGTATTTTCATGGCCAGAGCCTTAGGACGCGCGCGCCAAAAGGGCAATGATTTTCCGGTCGCGTGGGCGGAGAGCGCGTGGGGGGCTCCTCGCCCCCCGCCCCTTCGGGGCTCCCCCTCGGGATATTTAAGCACAGGTGAGGGAGCAGAGCCTGCGCTTGCCTTCAACCTGATCGAAATATCCCGGGGGTGAGGGCGAAGCCCGAGGGGGCGAGCAGCCCCCTGCCCCCCCTCACCGCACGCGCCGCCCGCCGATCCAGACCTGTGCGACGGCCCGGTCGTCCCCCATCATGATCGTCGGGAAGATCGCCTCCCAGATATCCTCGGCGCGCTCCGAGCGCTGCGCGATCAGCGGCGTCGAGGCGAGGTCGATCACCACCAGATCGGCCTCCATCCCGGGCGCGATATTGCCCACCTTGTCGGCGATCTTGAGCGCCCGGGCCGAGCCTTGGGTCGCGAGCCACCAGAGCTGCGCGGGGTGGAGCGCATGGTGGCGCAGTTGGGCCACCTCATAGGCCGCGGCCATGGTGCGCAGCATCGAGAAACTCGACCCGCCCCCGGTATCGGTCGCGAGCCCGATCCGGAGCCCCGCGGGGCCGAGCCCCGCCATGTCGAAGAGCCCCGAGCCGATGAAGGTGTTCGAGGTCGGGCAATGCGCGAGCGCCGCCCCCGCCTCGCGCAGCCGCACGATCTCGCGCGGCTCGAGATGGATCGCGTGACCATAGATCCCGTTTTCGCCCAGAAGGCCAAACGCCTCGTAGGTGTCGAGATAATCGCGCGCCCTGGGGTAGAGCGATTTCACCCAGGCGATCTCGTCCACCTGCTCGCTCAGATGGGTCTGCATCAGGCACTCGGGGTGTTCCGCCCAGAGCGCGCCCAGCGCCTCGAGTTGTTCGGGGGTCGAGGTCGGCGAGAAGCGCGGGGTGATGACATAGGAGAGCCGGCCGCGCCCGTGCCAGTCGGCGATCATCGCCGCGCTCTGGTCATAGGCGTCGCGCGCGGTATCGCGCAGACCGGCGGGGGCGGTGTCGCGGTCCATGCAGGTCTTGCCCGCCATCGCCCGCATCCCGCGCCGCTCGGCCTCGGCGAAGAAGGCGGTGACGCTTGTCGGATGGATCGTGCCATAGCTGCACATCGAGGTGGTGCCATGGGCGAGCGCGAGGTCGAAATAGCGCCGCGCGATCATCTGCGCATAGGCGGGATCGGAAAAGCGCATCTCCTCGGGGAAGGTGTAGCTGTCGAGCCAGTCGATCAGCCGTTTGCCCCAGCTCGCGATGATCGCGGTCTGGGGGTAATGGACATGGGCGTCGATGAACCCGGCCGAGATCAGCGCGCGCCCGCAATCGCTGACCTTGGCCTGCGGAAAACGCGCGCGCAGATCGGCCGCGGGACCGACGGCCGCGATCTTGCCGCCCTCGATCGCGACCGCGCCGCCGGGGATCACCTGCGCCGCCCCCGGCCCCTCGGCCAGCGCATCGCCGGTGAAGCGCAGCACCTGCCCCAGAAGAAGTTCGACCATTTTCGCCTCCATTGCCTCCCAGCCTAGGCCGCAGTCGCCCGCCCGGCAATCGTCCGGCAATCGCCCCACCGGCCCCCGCCCGTTTTCGCGCCGCCCGCCCGTTTTTTCCGCGCCCGCCCCTGTCGCCTGCGGGCAGGCTCGGCTATGGTGCGCCCGACCGCCCCCCAACCCCTCAGGAGACGGCATGGCAGACGACCGGCAGGACGACCACGAACGCGAGGAAGAGGATTACCGTCTCGACGGCGAGGTGGTGGAGGCGATCCTCGAAGCGGTCGAGGCCGAGGATGCCGCGCGGCTCATCGCGCTCATGGAGCCGCTGCACGCCGCCGATATCGCCGACCTTCTCGAACAGGTCGGCGGCGCGGAGCGGGCGGCGATCCTGCGGCTCTGGGGGCGCGAGATCGACGGCGAGATCCTGACCGAGATCGACCCGACGATCCGCGAGGAAGTCATCGAGGCGATGCCGCATGAGGTGCTCGCCGAGGCGGTGCGCGAACTCGATTCGGATGACGTGGTCGACCTGATCGAGGACCTCGAGGAGCCGCAGCAGGAGGCGATCCTCGGCGCGCTCGACGAGAGCGACCGGGCCGCGGTCGAGCAATCGCTGACCTATCCCGAATATTCCGCGGGCCGCCTGATGCAGCGCGAGGTGGTGACCGCGCCCGAGCATTGGACCGTGGGCGAGACGATCGACTTCCTGCGCCGCGAGGACGAGCTGCCCGACCAGTTCTATCACGTGATCCTCGTCGATCCCGGGCATCATCCGGTGGGCTATGTCACGCTGGGCAAACTGCTTGCGAGCCGGCGCGACACGCCGCTCGGCGCGATCACCGAAGACAGTTTCCGCACCATCTCGGCCTGGACGGAAGAGGGCGACGTGGCCTATGCCTTCAACCAATATCACCTGATCTCGGCGCCGGTGGTGGATGACGACGACCGGCTTGTCGGCGCGATCACCATCGACGATGCGATGGCCGTGCTCGACGAGGAGCACGAGGAAGACATCCTGCGTCTGGCCGGTGTGGGCGACGAGAGCTCGCTGTCCGACACGGTGGTCGAGACCGTGCGGCAGCGCCTGCCCTGGCTCGCGGTGAACCTGGTGACGGCGATCCTCGCCTCGATGGTGATCGCGCTTTTCGAGGGCACGATCGAGAAGCTGGTGGCACTCGCCGTTTTGATGCCGATCGTGGCCTCGATGGGCGGCAATGCCGGCACCCAGACGCTCACCGTGGCGGTGCGCGCGCTCGCCACCAAGAACCTGACCGAGAGCAACGTGCTGCGCGTGGTGCGCCGCGAGGCGCTCGTCGGCCTCGCCAATGGCGCGGCCTTTGCCCTTGTCCTCGGGATCGTCGCCTGGGTCTGGTTCGGCACGCCCGTCCTCGGGGTGGTGATCGGCGTGGCGATGGTGGTCAATCTCTTCGTCGCGGCGCTCGCGGGGATCGTGGTGCCGCTCACGCTCGAGAAACTCGGGGCGGACCCGGCGCTCGCCTCGGGGACCTTCGTGACCACGGTGACCGATGTCGTGGGTTTCTTCGCCTTTCTCGGCCTCGCCACGGCGGTGCTGTTGTGAGCCTGACCGAGCTCAAGGCCTTCGCACGCAAGGCCGCACGCGCCGCCCGGGCCGAGGCCTTCGAGCGCGGCCCGGGCGATGCGGATGCCCGGTTGATCGAGGCGCTCGAACCTTTCGGCGGCGCCCCGCTCGCCGGTTATTGGCCGATCCGCACCGAGATCGACCCGCGCCCGGCAATGGCTGCGCATTTCGGCCCCCTCGCGCTGCCGGTGATCCTCGGGCCCGGGCTGCCGCTCGTGTTCCGGCGCTGGTCGCCCGGGGCAGCGGTGATCGAGGGGCCCTATGGCGCCTCGGTGCCCGAGACCGGCGACGAGATCGTGCCCCGCGTGCTGATCGTGCCGCTTCTGGCCTTCGACCGCGGCGGCTATCGGCTGGGCTATGGCGGGGGGTTCTATGACCGCACGCTCGAAGGGCTGCGCGCGCGGGGGCCGGTCACCGCGATCGGCTTTGCCTTCGCCGCGCAGGAAATCGAGGAAGTGCCGATCGAGCCCACCGATCAGCCGCTCGATCTGATCGTGACCGAGGAAGAGGTGATCGTGCCGGAGTGACGGCACGCCGATTTCAGCGTCGAAATTTGAGTATTTAGACCAAGAAAAAGCCGGGGTCTCAGCCCGCAAGCGCCCTTGCGAGGCGGTTTTGATGCTCGATCACGCGGGGCAGGTCGATCGTGGTGATCTGCCCGTCGCGCACCACCTGCCGCCCCTCGACGAAGAGGTCGCGCACCCGGGTCGGCCCGCACAGAAGCAGCGCCGCGACCGGGTCCCAGGCGCCCGCCGCCTCGATACCCGTGAGATCCCAGATCGCGAGATCGGCGCGCTTGCCGGGCTCGAGGCTGCCGCAATCGGGCCGGCCGAGCACCTGCGCACCGCCCAAGGTCGCGATCTCGAGCATCTCGCGCGCCCCCATCGCATCCGCCCCCCGCGCCACCCGCTGCAAGAGCATCGCCTGCCGCGCCTCGCCCACCAGATTGCCGGTGTCGTTGCTGGCCGAACCATCGACCCCGAGCGCCACCTTGACGCCCGCATCGCGCATCGCACGGACCGGGGCGATGCCACTGCCCAGCCGACAGTTCGAACAGGGGCAATGCGCGACGCCGGTCGCGGTGCGGGCGAAAAGCCCGATCTCGGAGGCGTCGAGCTTCACGCAATGCGCATGCCAGACATCGGCGCCGGTCCAGCCCAGATCCTCGGCATACTGCCCGGGGCGGCAGCCGAATTGCGACAGCGAATAGGCGATATCCTCGTCATTCTCGGCCAGATGGGTGTGCAGCATCACCCCCTTGTCGCGCGCCAGAGCCGCCGCATCGCGCATGAGTTCCCGCGACACGGAAAACGGCGAACAGGGCGCCACACCCACGCGGCACATTGAGCCCTCGGCGGGATCATGGAAGCCGTCGATCACCCGGATGCAATCCTCGAGGATCGCCGCCTCCTTCTCGACGAGACTGTCGGGCGGCAGACCGCCCTGCGAGACGCCGATCGACATTGCGCCGCGCGTCGGGTGAAACCGCATCCCGATCTCGGCCGCGGCATGGATCGTATCCTCGAGCCGCGCGCCGTTGGGGTAGAGATAAAGATGATCCGAGGTCAGCGTGCAGCCGCTGAGCGCAAGCTCGGCCAGACCGGTCAGGGCCGAGATCCGGATCTCCTCGGGGCCCATCCGCGCCCAGATCGGGTAGAGCGTCTGGAGCCAGCCGAACAAGAGCGCATCCTGCCCGCCCGGCACCGCCCGTGTCATCGACTGGTAAAGATGGTGATGGGTGTTCACGAGGCCGGGCGTGACCACGCAGCCCGCAGCCTGCACCACCTCGGCTCCCACAGGCTCCACGAGCCCCGCCCCCACCGCCGCGATCACCCCGCCACGGATCAGAACGTCGCCCCCCGCGATCTCGCGCCGCGCGCCGTCCATCGTCACCACTGCAGCCGCGCCGCGGATCAGGATCTCGCCCATCTTTTCCCCCTCAACTGTGTAAAAATATCCTCGGGGGGTGAATTTCGCGCAAGCGAAAGAGGGGGCGGAAGGCCCCCTGCACGCCGCCACCGGGAAAATCGCCTATCGGTTCAGCACCGCAAGCGCCGCGGCATGGATCTCGGGGTTGGCGGCGGCAAGCACCCGGCCGCCGCGATGCGCAGGCCCGCCCTGCCAGTCGGTGACGATCCCGCCCGCCGCCTCGATCACCGCGATCGGCGCGCCCACGTCATAGGGCTGCAAACCCGCCTCGACCACGAGGTCGATCTGCCCCGCGGCAATGAGCGCATAGGCATAGCAATCCATCCCGTAGCGCGTGAGCCGCACCTCGCGCACGAGGCGCTTGAAGGCGGCCTCTTCCTCGGGCGTGCCGACCTCGGGGAAGGTCGAGAAGAGCACCGCCCGATCGAGCGGGCGCGACGCGCGCACCGCGAGGGGGCGGACGCCGAGGGGCCCCGAGGTCTCGGCCGTGCCGAAACCGCCAGTGAAACGCTCGCCGATGAAGGGTTGGTCGATCACGCCCAGAACCGGCGCGCCCGGTCCGTCCGCCTCCTCGATGGAGAGCGCGATCAGCACCCCCCAGGTCGGCGTGCCGGACATATAGCCACGGGTGCCGTCGATCGGATCAAGCACCCATGTGAACCCGCTCGTGCCACGACTAACACCTTGTTCTTCGCCGTAAATCCCGTCCTGCGGGCGATGTTTGGCCAAATAGGCCCGCATCGCGGCCTCGGCCGCGCGATCGGCCGCGGTCACCGGATCGAACCCCGCGGCGAGCTTGTTCTCGGCGCCGATGCCGCCTTCGGGGCGGAACTGCGCCAGTGTTTCGGCACGGGCGATATCGGCCAGGTCCGCCGCGATGCGCACCAATGCCGCGCGCTCCTCGGTCGAAAGACGGCTCAGCTGAGCGGGCGCTTGCATCGGATCCTCCTGCCCGGACGGGCGAAAATGACAAAGGGGAGCGGTAAACGCCCCCCTTCCCCGGGTCAAGCCCGACTGTCTGGATCCTCAGGCCGCTTCCGAGAGCACCTTGGCCAGCTCGAACAGACGGCGGCGCTGCGCCTCGGGGATCGCGTAATAGGACCGCACCAGTGCGAGCGCCTCCTTGTCGGCGAGAATATCGCCCGACACTTCCGCCTCGGGGCTGTAATTGTCAGACAGCCCTTCGAAGAAGAAGGAAATCGGAACCTCGACCGCATCGGCGATATCCCAAAGACGGGAGGCCGAAACGCGGTTCATACCGGTCTCGTATTTCTGGATCTGCTGGAACTTGATACCGACCTTGTCGGCGAGCTGTTGCTGCGTCATTCCGATCATCCAACGGCGGTGACGGATACGCTTGCCCACATGGACATCGACAGGGTGTTTCATACATACATCCTTAACAATCGCAGATGGGTTACGCTATCACGGGGCTCTGCAGGCCTCCGGTGCAAAAGCGAAAACCTGTCCAAAAAGATAGGCCAAAAAAGCAATGTGAGCGCAACCACGCGCTGCATCTGCGGCATTTCGCCCCTGGCAGCCCCTGGGGGATTGTGAAATCCATTTTTCCCGCTCCACGTGTTTTGCATTTTGCAACGCAATTTGCAATTACCTTTACGTCAACCTTTCGAGGATGCAACTGGTTTGATTCGCCGGTCAAATCACGGCCGATCTGGCGATGACGCGCGCCGCCCGCTATCCTGCCCTGACCTGTTCATGCCCCGGAGAGACGATGCGCGCCCTGCACCTTGCCGCCCCGAAGACCGAGCCCCGGCTCGTCGAGCTGCCCCTGACCGATCCCGGCCCGGGCGAATTGCAGATCGAGATCGCGGCCTGCGGGCTCAATTTCGCCGACCTGCTGATGATCGAGGGCAAGTATCAGGACACGCCCGCGACGCCCTTCGTGATGGGGATGGAACTCGCCGGCACGGTGATCGCGACCGGGCCCGGCACGACCACGCCAAAGGGAACGCGCGTTGCGGTCTTCGCCGGTCAGGGGGGCCTCGCCGAGGCGGGCAACTTCCCCGAAAGCCGCTGCACGCCCCTGCCCGACACGATGGGCTTCGATCAGGCGGCCGCCTTCCAGATCGCCTATGGCACCTCGCATGTGGCGCTCGAGACCCGCGCACGGCTCGCCCCGGGCGAGACGCTCGTGGTGCTGGGCGCGGCCGGGGGGGTTGGGCTCACTGCGGTCGAGATCGGCAAGCGGATGGGGGCGCGGGTGATTGCGCTCGCGCGCGGGGCGGAGAAGCTCGCGGTCGCGCGCGCGGCCGGCGCCGATGTGACGATCGACAGCGAAACCCCCGACCTCAAAGCCGCGATCAAGGCCGAAGGCGGCGCGGATGCGGTCTATGACGCGCTTGGCGGCGCGGCCGGAGAGGCGGCATTTCGCGCGCTCAAACCCGGCGGGCGGTTTCTGGTGATCGGCTTTGCCGCGGGCGGGGTACCGGTGCTGCCGCTCAACCATGCCTTGGTGAAAAACCTTGAAATTCATGGACTTTACTGGGGCGGCTATCTCGATCTGGCGCCCGGGATTCTGACCGGATCGATGGCGACCTTGTTCCAGTGGTTCGCCGAGGGGGGCCTGCGCCCGCATATCTCGGCACGCTTCCCGCTTGAGCAGGCCACCGAGGCGCTCGAGATGCTGCGGACGCGGCGCTCGACCGGCAAGGTGGTGGTGACGATCGGCGGTTGAGCCCCCTCAATCGAGGCAGTAATGCGCGCGCAGCGCCTGACGCAGGGCCTCGGCCGTCGCGCCGCGCGCCGAGCCCGCATCATAGAGACAGATCGCGTAATGGCCGAGGTCGGGCAGGCCCGCCTCGGGGCCGAGCATCTCGAACCCGGGCACCTCGACGCCTTCAAGACGGATCTTCACCCCCTGCCCCGCCTGCACCAGCGCATCGCCGAGCTGGGTGCTGTCGCCCTCGAAGGCATCCTCCCAGGGGATGCCTGCGGCCTCTAGCGCGGCAATCCCCTCGGGGCGGAAGATCGAGCGCGCCGAAAACGCCACCCGCAGCGGGCGCAGGCCGGCCGCCTGCCCGCCCGGCGCCGCCGCCCAGACCATCCGCCGGTTCGACAAAAGCTCGCCGCCCGGGCCCGGCGCGGGCTCGGTGGTGACGATGAAATCGAACTCTCCCGCCTCGAAGCGCCGCCGCAACAGGCCCGAGCGCTCGGTGGTGAGCGCGATGCGCAACTGCGGATGGCTCAGCGCGAATTCGCGCAGGATCGCGGGGATCTGCGGCGCGAGAATGTCGTGCGGCACGCCGAGGCGCAGGGTCTCGCGGCCGCTTTCGGGGGTGAAGGCGCGCAGGATCTCGTCATTCTCGGCCAGCAGGCGGCGCGCGGGCCCGGCCAGACGCGCGAAGGCCGGGCCGGGGATCAGGCGGCGCTGGCCGCGCAGGAACAGTTCGACCCCGAGCGCCTCCTCGAGGCGGCGGATCTGCATCGAGACCGCCGATTGCGTCAGGTTGAGCAGCGCCGCCGCCCGGGTCACCGATCCGGTTTCGGCGACCGAGAGAACGGCCCGCAGCGCGGCAAGGTCGAGATGGCGCGGCATCTATCACGATCCTTGATAATTACCTTAAATATCTTTCGATATACTTATGAGAGGTGCAAGCCTATTTTCGGGATATTCTTTCCGCACGGAGTGAACCCCATGTCTTTGCTGGCTTTTCTGGCGCACCTACGGGCGCGCCCCCGGATCTCTTTTGCCCGTCGCCTGTTCGCGCTCATGGCGCTGCGCCGCTCGCGCCGGGCGCTCGACCTGCTCGACCCGCATCTGCTGAACGATATTGGCCTCGATGCGCAGACCGCCCGGCACGAGGCCGCGCGCAGCGCCTGGGACGCGCCCGAACACTGGTTCGACCGCCGCGGCCCGTTCTGAGCGCAAGCCCCTGTTTCGCCATCCAAATCGGCATTTCGGGCGGCGCGGGCGCTGACAATTCGTTGAACAGGGGCCTGAGCGGCCTTTTTCCGGCCTCAGGCGCTTGAAATGCCGCGCCCGGTCTCCAATATCGAAGCAGAAACGTGGCCCGACGGGTCTCAGGATATTTGCACGGAGGGATATATGGCCGAGTTCAACACGATGCGCGCGACGACCGGCGCGCAGAGCACGCTGATCGACGAGGGTCTTCGCGCCCATATGAACAAGGTCTACGGCCTGATGGCCGGCGGCATGGCGATCACCGGCGTGGTCGCCTGGCTCGTCGCGGCGATGGCCGTGGGCGCCGACGGGCAGCTCTCGTCCTTCGGTGTGGCGATCTACACCACGCCGCTGAAATGGGTGCTGATGTTCGCGCCGCTGCTGGTGGTCTTCGCCTTCTCGGCGACGCTGCACAAAATGGCGACTTCGACCGCGCAAATGGTCTTCCTTGGCTACTCGGCGCTGATGGGGGCCTCGCTCTCGTCGATCTTCCTCGTCTTCACCGGCATGTCGATCGCGCAGACCTTCCTCGTGACCGCGATCGCCTTCGCGGGCCTGTCGCTCTATGGCTACACGACCAAGCGCAACCTGACCGCCTTCGGCTCGTTCCTGATGATGGGGCTGATCGGGCTGATCGTCGCCTCGATCGTCAACATCTTCCTGCAGTCGAGCGCGATGCAATTCGCGATCTCGGTGATCGGCGTGCTGCTGTTCGCGGGTCTGACCGCCTATGACACCCAGAACATCAAGAACACCTATCTGCAACTGGCGCAGTCGGACAGCGACTTCCTCGGCAAGGCCGCGATCCTCGGCGCGCTGCAGCTCTATCTCGACTTCATCAACCTGTTCATGTTCCTGCTGCAGTTCCTCGGCGACCGCCGCTAATCTGCGCAAGACCGCGAAACGAGAAAGCCCCGCCACTGGCGGGGCTTTTGTTTGGCGCGGGGGGGGCGGCTCAACCCATCCGCAAGGCCATGTCGAGCATCCGGTTGGAAAAGCCCCATTCATTGTCATACCAGCCGAAGACCCGCACGAGCCCGCCCTCGGTCACCCGCGTCTCGGGCAGCGCCATCACCACGCTTTCCGAGCGCGCGCGCAGATCTGTCGAAACAAGCGGCAGCGTGACCGTGCCGAGGATGCCGGGGCCCAGGAGCTCGGCCGCACCGATCATCGCCGCATTCGCCGCCTCGACGGTGACCGGCTGCGCCGGCACGAAGGCCAGATCGACCGCCGAGACGCTCGCCATGGGCACCCGCACCGCCTGCGCGATCACATGGCCCGCCAGATGCGGCAGCACCTCGCCCACGAGCCGCCCCGCCGAGGTCGTCGTCGGCACCATCGAGAGCGCCGCGGCGCGCGAGCGGGCGAAATCGTCGGTGCCGCCCTTGCCGCGCGGCGCATCCACCGTCGGCTGGCTGCCGGTATAGCAATGGATCGTCGTCATCGTGCCGGTGACCACGCCAAACCGCTGATCGAGCAGCTTCAGAAGCGGCGCCAGCGCATTGGTGGTGCAGCTCGCATTCGAAATGATCGCCTGATCGGCCAGCACCTCGTCATTGGCGCCCAGCACCACCACCGCATCGGCCGCCCCGGAAGGCCCCGAGATCAGCACACGTTTCGCCCGCGCCTTCAGCCCCCGCTCGGCCACCTCGCGGCTCTCGGCGCGGCCGGTGCATTCCATCACCACATCGACATGGGAAATATCGAGGCGCGAGAGGTCGTCGACCCGGTGCAGCGGGATCCGGTGGCGCCCGAAGGCCAGAACGCCATCCTCGGCGCGCACCTCTTCGGGCCAGGGGCCGAAGACGCTGTCATAGCCGAAGAGATAGGCGCAGATCTCGGGGGTTGCGATATCGTTGATGCCGACGATCTCGAGCCCCGGCCAGCGCTCGGGATGCGCGGCCCATGCCCGCAGAACCGACCGCCCGATCCGCCCGAACCCGTTGATGAAGACGCGCATTTCACCCTCGCATGATATGAGGCCCGCACCTTAGGCCCGCTCCGCGGGACCCGAAAGGGCGCGATTGATACGGGTACAATGGGCGTGAAGGCCACCCGCCGCGATGAAACGGCTGCCCAAAAAGTTAACAAAGCTATATCCCCCGAAGCGGTTTCGAGAAAAACACTACCCTAACGGCAACTTCCAGATGACTCGCCCAGGCGAGCCCGCTAGCCTTTTTCTGGGGGCTTACAGAATTTTGAAAGACGTCGGGACGCCGGGCTGCGAAGCCTCGACCTGGCTTCTGGATGTCACGCCCCCGACAAGTCTTGCCTGCATCTTCGTGGCGCCAAGCCGCCGCGAAGGACCGGGCGAAGTGCATTTCGCCCCGCTCTCGCGCGGGGCACGACGACCCTGCCCGCAGCAGAAGGCCGCCGGGAGGACTTGACCGAAACCGGGCGGCAGATCTGCCCCCTCCACTGCCACAAACTGAATTTTCAGGAGAAGACATGACGACCGCAACCGTTACCGCCTCCCGGCTGCTCGAACCGGTTTCCGGATCTTACTACACCTATTCGATCACCCTCTCGCTCGACGAAGCCGCCTATGCGCCGCGCACGCTCTATTACCGGACGATCTTCGGCAGCGCGGGCCCGAGCGACGTCGAGCGCCTCGCGAGCAGCGTGACCTTCGCGGCCGGCGAAACCGAGAAGACGATCTCGCTGCGGGTCTATTCCGATGCCCTGGTGGAAGGCGACGAGTTCTTTGACTTGATCCTCTATGGTGGCCCCAATCTCGAGGTTGCGGGTGGCGGCGCGGCGCTGCGGGCGCGGTACGTGATCGAGGATGCGAGCAGTTCGGCCGGGTCGCTCTCGCCCTCGCTGACCCCGATCGAGGGCCCCGAATCCGCCTCGGACACGCTGCCCACGCTCAGCGCCTATTCGATCACCGTGGCCGAAGGGGCCAGCAGCTCGGTCTATACCAGCATGCTTGTGGTTCTCGACGAGCCCGCGCTCACCGACGTCACGGTGCGCTACCTGATCCAGAACGGCACCGCCTCGGCCGCCGACGGGGATTACTACCCCGACTATGGGACGCTGACGATCCCGGCCGGACAGCAGAGCGCCGTCCTGCAGATCCCGATCTACGGCGATACCGCGCTCGAGAACGACGAGGCGTTCTCGGTCCTGTTCTACTCGCCCACCAACGCGGTTCTCGCTGGCAATGCCTCGGTCCTCGAAGCCGAGGTGACGATCCTCGACGACGACACCGGGCCGCTCTCGGACACGCCCGGCCTCGACGGTCTGGCGGAGGCGCTCGAGGAACCGGCGAGCGCGGGTCTCCTGCCGACGCTGCGGGTCTATCAGACCGAGGTGGACGAGGGCGACAGCAGTTCCTCCTATGCCTATTTCATGCTGGTGCTGGACAAGCCCGCAACCTCGACGATCACCGGGCGCTATTTCACGACCGACGGCACCGCCAGCGCCAGCTCGGGCGATTATTATGCCGACTACAGCAGCTTCTCGATCGCGGCCGGCGCGACCGCGGGCTGGATCCGGGTGCGGGTCTATGGCGACACCGTCTACGAGAGCGACGAGTCCTTCTCGCTCGTCCTGACCAGCCTGTCGAATGCCCAGTTCGAGGGCAATGCGCCGGCGCTGATCGCCACCGGAACGATTCTGGGCGATGATGGCGATGGCAGCGGCGGCACCGGCAACATGGACGGGATCGCCGTCGGGACCGAGGCGCCGCAGGGCACGGCCGCGATCCTGCCGACACTGCAGATCTTCGACTCCGTCGCGATCGAGACCGACACCTCGGGCGGGCAATCCTTGTTCTTCCTGATCACCCTCGATCGCCCCGCCCCGTCGGAGATCACCTTCGACTATTCGATCCAAGGCATTTCCGCGTCCGCGGAGGACGTCTATATCACCCAAAGCTCGGCCACGATCGCGGCTGGCGAGACCAGTAGCTATATCCGCGTCATCTATTACAACGACGACGTGGTCGAGGCCAACGAGACCTTCGCCCTCGTACTGACCAATATCGAGAATGCCAATTTCGCCTATAACGCGCCGGCGCTGATGGCGACCGGCACCATCATCGACGACGATTCCGGGGTGATCTCGGGCGTCGCCGGGATCGGCGATCCGGCCGCGCTCGTTCAGGCGCCGCCGGTGCAGGCGGATGGCTCGATCCTCGCGCGGTTGGTCGAGACCAGCGTGAACGAAATCGACAGCTCGCAATATCTCAACGTCTACATCCTGCTGTCCGAGCCGCTCTCGGGGTCGGCGAGCTTCACCTGGGAAACCCGGCCCGGCACGGCCACGGCGGGCACCGACTATTACACGACGGGCGGCACCGTGAACCTGAGCGCCGGGTTCCAGTCGGGCTATGTACGGGTCTACATCTATGGCGACAACGTCATCGAGAACGACGAGACCTTCTCGGTGCGCGTCACCGCGAGCTCGGGGATCGTGTTCGAAACGAACGAAATCGTCCTGACCATCCGGGACGACGACGGCGGCGGCACCGCCTCGAGCCCCGAGGGCGGCCCCCAGTTCGATCTGGCACCGCCGCCCGGCGCGACCGACGACACGCTGTCGGGCACGATCTACAACGACCTGATCGAAGGCTACGGCGGCAATGACCAGCTCTTCGGCCTCGCGGGCAGCGATACGCTCTCGGGCGGCATCGGCAACGACCTGCTTGACGGCGGCTCGGAGAACGACACGCTCTATGGCGGCGACGGCTTCGACACCCTGCGCGGCGGCAGCGGCCATGATGTCGTCTTCGGCGGCAACGGCCGCGATCTCGCGGTCCTCGGGGCGGGCAACGACATCTTCCACGACAACGAACAGAGCGGCGATTACGGCCGCGACACGGTCTTCGGCGGCGATGGCGACGACACGGTCTATGGCGGCGCCGGCGATGACGTGTTCTACGGCGAGGCCGGGAACGACGTGATCTATGGCGGGGATGGCTTCGACACGATCTATGCAGGCGAAGGCAACGACGTCGTGACCGGCGGCAACGGGCGTGACGTGGTCTATCTGGGCAACGGCAACGATGTCTTCAACGACAACGGCCAGGGCGGCGACCTCGGGCGCGATCTGGTCTATGGCGGCGATGGCGACGACACGATCGAGGGCGGCAACGGCAACGACAC
>QKJR01000044.1 GCA_003249215.1 Rhodobacterales bacterium | reverse complement strand
GTTGGCCGAGCAGTGCATCGCCATGATGCCCTTGCCGGGCAGGATGTAGTTGAGAAGGGTGAAGACGCCCTTCTTGTTCTCGCCGGCATAGGCGGTGTTGCCGATCAGGATGAGCTTCTTGTCGAAGTTCAGCGCGACGACGGTCTCGGTGCGGCAGCCGTGGCGCTCGGGGTCGGCCTTGAACGACGGGCAGTTGATGATCGTCCATTCCGGCTCGAAGGTGTCGAGCTCGGCGCGCTCGGGGCGGCGCAGCATGGTGCGCAGGAAGAGCCCGTGCCAGGCGAGTTCGGCCACCAGACGCACGTCGAGGCGATGCTCGGGGTCGGCGCCGCCGAAGAGATCCTCGACGAAATAGTCCTTGCCCTTCATATGGGCGAGCATGTCGGCATGGAGGCGATCGAAGGCATCGGGTGCCATCGGCTTGTTGTTTTCCCACCAGATGGTGTTTTCCACCGACTCGGTGCGGACGACGAATTTATCCTTGGGCGAACGGCCGGTATGAGCCCCGGTCGAGCAGTAGAAGGCGCCGCCCTTGCCGAGCGTGCCTTCGCCGCGCTTGATTGCGTGCTCGATCAGCGCCGGCTCCAGCAGGTTGTAATACACATTGCCCAGACCGGTGATGCCTTGGTCTTCCAGGCGTTTCGCCGGGTTCACATGTCCGATGCTCATCTACAGCTCCCGATGCCGTCGCGCGGCGCTCATAGGGTTCCTCCCGGCAGCGGCTACCATGCGCGTTCATGGGGCTACCGATCCGGTAAAGCCACCCTTACCAGATGGCGCCCCTATACCATGACGCTTTCATGATGGGCCAGACAGCTTTGTCGCAGTTAGCGCTATAAAGGCGGCCTTTAGCGCAACCAGCCCCCGAAGGTGAGGCAAATTAGTCAAACCTTTGGTTTTTTCGGCTGTGATGATTCTGGATTGACGGGTGATTCGCATAACGCAGTTGATTCCGAGGCGCGGAAATCGGACAATGACCACAAATAATAACTAGATGAGCAGTAAGGGGCACTGACATGTCGAGGATCGCTCTGGTCGATGACGATCGCAATATTCTGACCTCGGTTTCGATGACCCTCGAGGCGGAAGGCTACGAGGTCGAGACCTACAACGACGGGCAGGCGGCGCTGGACGCCTTCAACAAGCGTCTGCCGGACATGGCCGTGCTCGATATCAAGATGCCCCGGATGGACGGGATGGAGCTTCTGCAGCGGCTGCGCCAGAAGACCACGATGCCGGTGATTTTCCTGACCTCCAAGGACGATGAGATCGACGAGGTTCTGGGCCTGCGGATGGGCGCGGATGATTACGTCAAGAAACCCTTCAGCCAGCGTCTGCTGGTCGAACGGATCCGGGCGCTCCTGCGCCGGCAGGACGCGATTTCCACGGGCGAGGTGGCCACGACCGAGGAAACCAAGGTCATCGTGCGCGGCAGCCTGACGATGGATCCGCTGCGCCATTCGGTGACCTGGAAGGGCAACGAGGTGACCTTGACCGTAACCGAATTCCTGCTTCTGCAGGCGCTCGCGATCCGGCCCGGGTTCGTGAAGTCGCGCGATCAGCTCATGGATGTCGCCTATGACGACCAAGTCTATGTCGATGACCGCACGATCGACAGCCATATCAAGCGTTTGCGCAAGAAAATGCGCTCGGCCGACGATGATTTCTCGGCGATCGAGACGCTCTACGGGATCGGCTATCGTTACAACGAAGAATGAGCATCGCGGGACGGATCGGGGGGCGGATCGGCGTGGCGCAGCCCAAAGGCTCTGAAACGGATGTGGTCCTCGGCGAGGACTGGGTCGCCCCGGAACCGGCCGTGGCCGAGGAGGGGCATGGCCGTGCCGCGCGGCGCAAGACGATCGCGCTGAACCATTCGCCGCTTGCGCGCAAGATCATCACCTTCAACCTGCTCGCCATGGCGGTGATGGTCGCGGGGGTTCTCTATCTCAACCCGTTCCGCGACAGTCTCGTCTTCCAGCGCGAGAGCGCGATCGTGAACGAGGCCGAACTGATCGCCGATGTCTTCGAGGCCCGGATGCCCAAGGCGGCGCCGGTCAATCTCGCGGCGGGCGACGGGATCGACCTCGCCGATACGCTTGAGGGGATCGAGCTGCCCGAGGGCACGCAGGTCTATGTCTTCGATACGCTCGGCAATCTGCTGATCTCGAGCGAGGAGGTCACGACGGCCGAACGCGAGGCGGTCGAGGGGCTCGGAGTCGATGGCCGCTCGACGCTGATCACCGGCTTGCTGAACCGGATCTGGGATTGGCTGTCGCATTTCGCGCGGCGCGAGGGCGGCGGCAGTGCCGCGATTGACACGCGCGCCATGGCCGAGAAACTCGTGCCTCAGGTCACCCCGCATCGCACCCAGATGGGCACCAGCCGCGACGTGCAGGGCGCCACGATCTTCTCGGTCGCCACCGGCCTTTATCAGAACGAGCGGATGGTCGGCGTGGTGGCGCTGACCTCGGCGGCGGGCGAGATCGACGCGCTGGTGCGGGTCGAGCGCGAGCAGGTGCTGCAGATGTTCGTGATCGCGATCATCGTCTCGATCGGGCTCAGTCTGGTGCTCGCCTCGACGATCGCCAACCCGCTTTCGGAACTCGCAGCGGCGGCCGAGGCGGGGCGCGAGAAGAATGCCCGCAAGCTCAGCCCGTCGCGGGTGCGGATCCCCGATCTCTCGGGCCGGCCCGACGAGATCGGCCGGCTGTCGGGGGCGATGCGGGGCATGGTCGCCGCACTCTACGACCGGATCGACGCGAACGAGCAATTCGCGGCCGATGTGGCGCATGAGATCAAGAACCCGCTCGCGAGCCTGCGCTCGGCCGTTAGCTCGCTGCGGATGATCAAGCGCGACGATCAGCGCGAGAAGCTGTGCGACGTGATCGAGCATGACGTGCGCCGGCTCGACCGGCTGGTGAGCGACATCTCCAACGCGTCGCGGCTCGACAGCGAACTGGTGAAGGAAGAGGAACAGACCTTCGATCTGATGAAGATGGTCGGCACCTTGTGCGAACATCTGGGCCGCGAGGCCGGGACGAAGGGCGTCGAGTTCATCACCGATCTGCCCAAGGAGGCGGTCACGATCACCGGCCTCGAGGGGCGGCTCGCGCAGGTCTTCGTCAACCTGATCACCAATGCGATCTCGTTCTGCGAAGAGGGCGACGCGGTGCGCGTCTGGGCCCGTCAGCGCGAGAACCGCGTGCTCGTCGTGGTCGAGGATACCGGACCGGGCATTCCCGAACAGGCGCTTGGCAAGATCTTCAAGCGCTTCTATTCGCAGCGCCCCGAGGGGCAGTTCGGCGAGCATTCCGGCCTTGGTCTCGCGATCTCGAAACAGATCGTCGAGGCGCATGGCGGCGTGATCTGGGCCGAGAACATCCGACCGACCGATGCCGATATCACCTCGGAACCGCTGGGCGCGCGCTTCGTCGTCGGTCTCGCGGTCTGAGGTGACCGAGATCTTGCACGGCTCCTGCGTCGCGCTCGGGGGAGCGTTCGGGGCGCCGCAGAGCGGGCCGGGTGTGGACCTGCCGCGCGGAGTGTTGATCCTCGGGCCCTCGGGGGCGGGGAAATCCGCACTCGCGCTGCGGCTGATGGCGCTGGGCGCCACGCTCGTCTCCGACGACCGGGTCGAGATCGCGGCCGCTCCCGCGGGGGAGGGCCTGGTGGCCCGCGCCCCGGCGGCGATCCGGGGCCTGATCGAGGCGCGGGGGCTCGGGCTCCTTGGCGCCGAGACTTGTGATGCGGCGCGGCTGGCGCTGGTCGTCGATCTCGGACAGGAAGAAACCGAAAGACTGCCGCCGTTGCGGCAAACTGTCCTTTTAGGCAGGCCGGTGCCTCTTGTGCTGCGGGTGCAACATGGTCATCTTGATGTCGCAGTCCTGCAATGGCTGAAGGGCGGGAGAGTCGCGTGACAGAGGGGTTTCAACCAGAGAAGGCACCGGGCGAGACCCGTGTCGTTCTGGTTACCGGGCCGTCGGGCGCCGGCCGCTCCACCGCGATCGCGGCGCTTGAGGATCTGGGTTACGAGACGATCGACAACCTGCCGCTGAGCCTCGTGCCGCGGCTGATCGACGGGCCCTTGCGTCAGCCGCTCGCGCTCGGCATCGACGTGCGTAACCGCGAGTTTTCGGCCGCCGGGCTGATCGAGCTGATCGACCGGCTGACCCGCGCGCCCGAGCTGCATCTCGAGGTGCTGTTTCTCGAGGCGCGCCCCGAGGTCCTGTCGCGGCGCTATTCCGAGACCCGGCGCCGGCATCCGCTCGCGCCCTCCGAGGCGCCGGAGGTCGGCATCGCGCAGGAGATCGACCTGCTGATCCCGATCCGCGCGCGCGCCGATGTGCTCATCGACAGCTCGGATATGACGATCCACGATTGTCGCGCCGAGATCGGCCGGCTCTTCGACATGGGGCGCCGCGAACGGCTCGCGATTTCGGTGCATTCCTTCAGCTACAAGCGCGGCGTGCCGCGTGGGCTCGACATGATGTTCGACTGCCGTTTTTTGTCGAACCCGCATTGGGTGCCCGGGCTGCGGCCGCTGACCGGGCTCGAACCGGCGGTGGCGGCCCATGTCGCGGCCGATCCGCGTTATGAAGGTTTCGTGAGCCGGGTGCAGGATCTCTTGCTTTTTCTGCTGCCGGCCCATGTGGAAGAGGGCAAGAGCCATCTTGCGGTGGGCTTTGGCTGCACCGGCGGGCAACACCGTTCGGTGGCCGTGACGGAAGCCATCGCCAAGGCTCTTGCAGCGGCCGGATGGCACGTGTCTAAACGGCACAGGGAACTTGAGCGGCGGGCCTTGGCCTCGTCGGGTGGAATGGGGACGGCTGGCGCGTGATCGGGATCGTGATCGTGGCACATGGAGGCTTGGCGCGGGAATATCTCGCGGCGGTCGAGCATGTCGTCGGCCCGCAACAGGGCATCCGCGCGATCACCATCGAGAACGACCATGACCGCTCGGAGAAACAGGCCGAGATCCGCGCCGCGGCGGATGCGGTCGATACCGGCGACGGGGTCGTGGTGGTCACCGACATCTTCGGCGGCTCTCCCTCGAACCTGAGCATGATGGCCTGTTCGAACAGTCAGCGCGAGATCATCTATGGCGCGAATTTGCCGTTGCTGATCAAATTGGCGAAATCGCGCAGCCTCGATGTCCATGCGGCGGTGGACGCGGCCCTTGACGCGGGGCGCAAATACATCAACAGCTATTCGACCACCGCAACCGAGACCAAGTAAGTTTGCCGCATGACCCGTCAGACCCTGCGTATCGTCAATGAAAAGGGGCTTCATGCCCGGGCTTCGGCGCGCTTCGTCGAGGTGGTCGAGGGCCATGACGCCCGCGCCGAGGTCGAGAAGGACGGGATGCGCGTTTCGGGCGACTCGATCATGGGGCTTTTGATGTTGGCAGCCTCGCGCGGAACCTCTATTGAAGTCACGACCAGCGGGCCGGAGGCCGAGGCCCTCGCGCAGGCGCTGGAACACCTGGTGGCGGATCGCTTCGGCGAGGACAACTAGGCCACCGGAGCGAAAGGGTCCCTGTGTTGGACGAGACTGTGCGCAACCCGACTATGGATCCCGAGCTGCAGCCCTACGACAAGGGCCGCCTGTCCTACGCCGGCACCTTCACCAATCCGTGGAAGGCCAATACGATCCGGGCGATCGAATGGATCACCGCGAAGTGGAAGCTGCTGCGCCTGATCCGCAAGTTCGAGAAGCGCGGGGCCCCCGTCGGTCAGGCGTTCTGGCCTCAGGCCCTAGATATCATGGGCATCACCGTCACCACGCCGCCCGAGCAGATCGCGCGCATTCCCAAGGAGGGGCCGCTCGTCGTGGTGGCGAACCACCCGCACGGGCTCGTCGACGGGATGGTGCTTGCCTATCTGATCGGGCAGGTGCGCACCGATTACAAGATCCTCACCCGCTCGCTTCTGACGGGGATCCCCGAGATTGCGCAGTTCATGCTGCCGGTGCCCTTCCCGCATGAGCCGAACGCGCAGGAGGAAAGCCTCAAGATGCGCGCTGAATGCATGGCGACGCTGAAGGCCGGGGGGGTGATCGTTCTGTTCCCGGCCGGGGCCGTCGCGCATTCGCCGACCTTCTTCGGCGATGCGATCGAGGGCGAATGGAACCCATTCACCGCCAAGATGCTGGCGCGCTCGGGGGCACAGGTGCTGCCGATCTATTTCCCGGGGCATAACACCCGCGCCTATCAGATCGCCAACAAGCTGAGTGCCACGTTGCGTCAGGGGTTGCTTCTGCACGAGATCCGGCACGCGCTGAACAAGCCGCAGCATCCGGTGATCGGCCCGGCGAAATCCGCCGCCGAGATCGCCGAGCCGCTGAAGAACCCGCGGAAATTCCTTGCCGATCTGCGTGCGGAAACGCTGAAGCTCAGGAACTGAAAAAGGCCCCCTTTCGGGGGCCTTGTCTGTCGTGCCCGGCGCGGCTCAGCGCGTCGGAACCGGCTTTTCGCCCCGGTAATCGTAGAAGCCACGGCCCGATTTGCGGCCGAGCCAGCCGGCCTCGACATATTTCGTCAGGAGCGGGCAGGGGCGGTATTTGGTATCCGCCATCCCGTCGTGCAGCACATGCATGATCGCGAGGCAGGTATCGAGCCCGATGAAATCGCCGAGTTCCAGCGGCCCCATCGGATGGTTGGCGCCGAGTTTCATCGCCTTGTCGATCGACTCGACATTGCCGACGCCCTCATAGAGCGCATAGACCGCCTCGTTGATCATCGGCACCAGAATGCGGTTCACGATGAAGGCGGGGAAATCTTCGGCCGAGGCCGAGGTCTTGCCGATCTTGGCGATGATGGCGAGCATTTCCTGATAGGTGGCATCGTCGGTCGCGATGCCGCGGATGATCTCGACGAGTTGCATCACCGGAACCGGGTTCATGAAGTGCAGCCCGATGAAGCGTTCGGGGCGGTCGGTCTTCGAGGCAAGCCGCGTGATCGAGATCGAGGAGGTATTCGAGGCCAGGATCGTCTCGGGCTTGAGCACGGGAACGAGGGTCGCGAAGATCTTGTTCTTCACGTCTTCGCGTTCGGTCGCGGCCTCGATGATCAGGTCGTTGGTGCCCAGATCGGTCAGGGTGAGCGTGGTGCCGATCCGCGCGAGCGCCTCGTCGCGGGCCGTCGCGGTGATCTTCTCGCGCGAGACTTGACGGTCGAGGTTCTTGGTGATCGTGGCCAGCGCCTTGTCGAGGCTGTCCTGGCTGATGTCGTTGAGCACGACGTCATAGCCCGAGAGGGCGAAGACATGTGCGATGCCATTGCCCATCTGGCCCGCGCCGACGATGCCGACCGATTGAATACCCATGATAGCCTCACTGGTTGCTGCTGCAGACAGGTTTTGCTGCGCCCACACCATAGCTTTGCTGCACTGCGGCATGCAAGCGTGAAGCCCGGAAAGCTTGAATTTTCATCTTAGCTCTTTTGCAAGGCTTGGCTGTGATGGTGCCCTTGGGTGAGTCTAATACTAGGTGGGATGATGGCCTTCGAATATTCGGGCGATGGCGCCCTTGATTACTTTCCGTGCCGATACGGGAAGTCCAAACTCTTGTTTCGCGGCCCGCGCCGGCACTTGAGCGAACCCTATTGTGCCGCGCTCGGGGGGGGCGAGACCTATGGCAAGTTCGTGGCCGAGCCCTGGCCCCTGCTTCTTGAAGGCAGGCTTAATTTTCCGATCGTGAACTTCGGGTATCTGAATGCCGGGATCGACGTTTTCCTTGGTGAGCCGCAACTGCACGAGATGACGCGGATGGCGCGGGTGTCGGTGCTGCAATTGCTCGGGGCGATCAATCTCTCGAACCGGTTCTATGCTGTGCATCCGCGCCGCAACGACCGCTTCCTGCGGGCCTCGAACCTGATGCGCTCGGTCTTCCCCGAGATCGACTTCACCGAATTCAATTTCACCCGCCACATGCTCGGCGCCTTGCAGGACCGCGCGCCGGAGCGTTTCGAGGCGCTGGTCACCGAATTGCGCGGCGCCTGGGTGGCGCGGATGACGCAACTCATGAGCCGGATCGAGGGGCCCAAGGTCCTGATCGCGCTCGGGGATTATCATATGCCGGGCTATCTCGATCCGCTCGGCCCCGAGCCGGCGCTGGTGACCTCGGAGATGATCGAGAAGATCCGGCCCCTGGCCGAGGCGGTGGTGCGGGTCGAGCCCTCGCTGACCGCGCGCAGTGCAGGCACGGTGGGGATGAATTTTGCCCCGATGGAGGCCCCTGCTGCCGCGACGATGCCCGGCCCGCTCGTGCATCAGGAAATCGCCGAGGCGCTCGCGCCGGTGCTGGGCAAGATGCTCTGACGGGGCGCCCGGCCAATGAAAAGCCCCGCCGGATCGGCGGGGCTTTCTTTGGCTCCGGCGGGAGTACTTTTCCAAGGAAAGGGGCCTTTCCGGGCGCCTTTCCCTGAGGTCCGCCGTCACAGTTTTGAGGTCAGTTCCGGCACGGCCTGGAACAGATCGGCGACGAGGCCGAAGTCGGCGACCTGGAAGATCGGCGCCTCTTCGTCCTTGTTGATCGCCACGATCACCTTGCTGTCCTTCATCCCGGCGAGGTGCTGGATCGCGCCGGAGATGCCGCAGGCGACATAGAGCTCGGGCGCCACCACCTTGCCGGTCTGACCGACCTGCCAGTCGTTCGGCGCGAAGCCGCTGTCGACCGCCGCGCGCGAAGCACCGACTGCGGCGCCGAGCTTGTCGGCCAGCGCCGTGATGATCGCGAAGCTCTCTTCCGAGCCCACGCCCCGGCCGCCCGAGACGACGATCTTGGCCGAGGTCAGTTCGGGGCGGTCCGAGGCCGCCACCTTGTCCTCGACCCAAGCCGACAGGCCCTTGTCGCCCGCCGAAGCCGCGGCTTCCACCGGCGCCGAGCCGCCCGCACCGGCGGCTTCGAAGGCCGTGGTGCGCACCGTCATCACCTTCACCGGGTCCGACGATTTTACCGTCTGGATCGCGTTGCCGGCATAGATCGGGCGCTCGAACGTGTCGGCGTCAACCACGCCCGTCACATCCGAGAGCACCATCACATCGAGAAGCGCGGCCACGCGGGGCAGCACGTTCTTGGCCTCGGCGGTCGCCGGGGCGACGATATGGGTGACGCCCGCAGCGAGCGACACGACCAGATCGGCGACCGGCTCGGCTAGACCATGCGCGTAGGCCGCGTCATCGGCCTTGAGCACCTTGGCCACGCCGTCGAGCGCGGCGAAAGGCGCCGCATCGACGCCCGAACCTGCGAGCAGAACCGTGACTGGCCCGAGTTTCTTGGCCGCGGTCAGCGCCTTGGCGGTCGCGTCGAGGCTGTTTACTTCGGCAATGAGAAGAACCGACATCAGATCACCCCCGCGTCTTTGAGTTTGCCGACCAACTCGTCGACGGAAGCCACCTTGATGCCGGCAGAACGGCCCGCGGGCTCGGCGGTTTTCACCACGCTCAGGCGCGGGGTGACATCGACGCCGTAATCGGCGGCGGTCTTCTCATCGAGCGGTTTCTTCTTGGCCTTCATGATGTTCGGCAGGCTCGCATAGCGCGGCTCGTTCAGGCGCAGGTCCGCGGTCACGATCGCGGGCAGTTTCACCGAAATCGTCTGCAGACCGCCATCGACCTCGCGGGTGACCTTCGCGGCATCGCCCTCGATTGCGATCTCCGAGGCGAAGGTCGCCTGAGACCAGCCGAGAAGTGCGGCCAGCATCTGGCCGGTCGCGTTCATGTCGTTGTCGATCGCCTGCTTGCCGGCGATGACGAGGCCCGGGGCCTCTTCCGCGACAACTTTCGCCAGGATCTTGGCGACGGCGAGCGGCTCGATGTCCTGATGCACGTCATCGGCGGCCACCACGAGGATCGCGCGATCGGCGCCCATGGCGAGCGCCGTGCGCAGGGTTTCTTGCGCCTGTTTCACGCCGATCGAGACCACCACGATCTCATCGGCCGCACCCTTCTCCTTCAGACGGATCGCCTCTTCCACGGCGATCTCGTCGAACGGGTTCATCGACATCTTGACGTTCGCAAGATCGACACCGCTCCCGTCCGCCTTCACGCGAACCTTCACGTTGTAGTCGATCACGCGCTTCACAGGTACCAGTACCTTCATTGGCGAGTGTCTCCCTCGTTTGATTCCACCCCAGACGGGGCAGGCAAGCTCTCGGCAATTTTGTTACAATGCTGCAAACGCGAGGGACAGCTTAAAATCGACCCGTTGCGCTGTCGCTACGTCACGTCGTGACGGGATTCGGGCTCCGATGAGGGAGGCGGGTGCGAAAACGCCGCCCCGTGGGGCGGCGTTTCCTAGGGTTTGGGGCGCGGAGCTCAGCAGGGGGCGTAATATTCCCGGCCGTAAGAATCGCGATAGAGGCACTGGCCATTACGGGGCGTCGAATTGACCATAGCCGCGCCCGCGACCGTGCCGAGCACGCCGCCGATCGCCGCACCCTGCAGGCGGTTGTCATTGTCGATGAGCGCCCCCGCTGCGGCCCCGGCCGCGGCCGAGGTCATCACCTTCTGTTCCGGGGTGGCGGTTTCCATGCAGGCCGAGAGGGTCAGTGCGGCGGCGGCAAGTGCGAGAAAGGCGGGTTTCATGGCGGCTCCTTGGCGGGTTGTTGACGCTGTTTGAATTTCTAACGCATTGGCCGGGCGCAGGTTCCCCGAAAAGTGAGTTGCCCCGCGCCCTTGGCGGAAGGCCGCCCATCGGCTGTGCCTCAGCGGTTCGCGCCCGCCCTTCGGGCCGGGGCTCCACCCTTCCGGCCGCCGGTGCCTCCACTGGGGGCCCCGCCGCTTCGGCTATGCCTCAGCGGTTCGCGCCCGGAACCCAGAGAACGTCGGCGCGGCCTTCGTCATTGGCGATGCGCGCCGCACAGAAGAACCAGTCCGAGAGCCGGTTGAGATATTTCACAGCCCACGGATTGGCATCGCCCCCGGCGGCCAGCGCCGTTGCCTCGCGTTCGGCGCGGCGCGCGACGGTGCGGCAAAGGTGCAGATGGGCGGCCAAGGCCGTGCCGCCGGGCAGGATGAAGCTGCGCAAAGGTTCGAGCCGGGCGATCATCGCGTCGATCTCGGTCTCGAGCCGGGTGACCTGCGCCTCGACCACGCGCAGCACGGGATAGCCGGCCTCGGCATCCTTCTCCAGCGCCGGGCGGGCGAGATCGGCGCCGAGGTCGAAGAGATCGTTCTGGATCCGCGCAATCGCCGCGGCCACATCGCCGGATGCGTGCAGCGCGGCAAGGCCCAGCGTCGAATTCAGCTCGTCCACGGTGCCATAGGCATTGACCCGCAGATCATGCTTGGCCACGCGCGACCCATCTGCGAGCGCGGTTTCGCCCTTGTCCCCGGTCTTCGTGT
Source organism: Rhodobacterales bacterium (assembly GCA_003249215.1). Taxonomy (GTDB): domain Bacteria; phylum Pseudomonadota; class Alphaproteobacteria; order Rhodobacterales; family Rhodobacteraceae; genus Rhodobacter. The sequence continues at coordinate 5,747 of QKJR01000044.1, read as the reverse complement.
AGATCTTGTTGAGAACGACCATGCCCGCCTCCTGTCAGTTCCTGTGCCGCAGCCAGACAAACAGCAGAATGAGCGCGATCGCAACCGCCTGGGCGATGATGCGCAGACGCATCAGCCGGTTGGCGTGCTTGCGGTTGAACTCGCCCCCGCGGGCAAAGCCGCCGATCCCGATCATCAGGATGACCAGAACGGCGAGGCTCGCCGCGGCGACGACGAGAAAGAGCGGATCATCGCGCATGTGAACTCCCTTGCGCCTCTCCCCAGGCGCGAGGATCACACTAACGCCGGCGCGGGGAAATGCGACGAAAAAGAACGTGGCGGATTTCCGCGTGCGCCATGCACAGGGAGGGCGTCAGGCGCGGGAGAGCACCCAGTCGCGCAGACGCTCGGGCAGGAAACGGCGCATCGCCTCGGAAATCCAGGTCGCCTTGGTGACGAAATAATGCCCCTTGGGATTGGCGTCGGTGAGCGCGCGCAGGATCGCCGCTGTCACCGCCGAGGGGGGGAGTTCGAAGGTGTCGGGCTTGCCCGAGGGCTCGTAGAGCCGCTTGAGCAGGCTCGATTCATATTGCGCGCGCCGGGCCGAGGCGCGCCAGTCGATCCATTTTTCGAAATGCGGGATCGAATTGACGCGGATCTTGGTCGGGATCGGGCCGGGGTTGATGGTGATGATCCTGACGGGCGTGTCGCGCATTTCCAGACGCAGCACATCGGTCAGGCCTTCGAGCGCGAATTTCGACGCCACATAGGCGCCGCGCCAGCGGATGCCGACGAGGCCGAGCACCGAGGAGCATTGCAGGATGCGCCCGTGCCCCTGCGCGCGCATCACCTTGATCGCGCGGGTGGTCAGGTCGTGCAGGCCGAAGAGATTGGTCTCGAAGACCTCGCGCAGCGCGCCCGCGGGCAGGTCCTCGGCCGCGCCCGGGCAGGCGAAGGCCGCGTTGTTGTAGAGCGCGTCGAGCCGGCCGCGGCCGCGCGCGAGCGCCTCGTTGAAGCCCGCCTCGATCGAGGCCGGGTCGGCGACATCGAGTTGGAACGAGGTCAGCCCCTCGGCGCGCAGGCGTTCGCAATCCTCCTCGCGCCGGCAGGTGGCGAAGACCGTCCAGCCGGCGGCCTTGAGCCCATGCGCCGCGTCATAGCCGATCCCCGAGGAGCAACCGGTGATGAGAATGGTCTTCGACATGAGGCAGCTCCCGCGCGCGTGTGACGGCCCCGGGATAGGCGGCGGCGGGCGGCTCTGCAAGCGTGAAGGGGGCGCGAAGGAACCGGGGGCGGGACCTAGCGGGCCGGGCGCAGCAGCGAGCGCGAGATCCAGCCCTCGACGCCGTCGCCCTCGATCCGGATCCGGACCCAGGCTGACGTGCCGTCCGAGATTACCAGAACCTCCTCGCCGCGCGCGAGGCGTTCGACCACCGGATTGGCGGTCGAGGGGCCGGAGCGCACGTTGGCGCGGTTGGTGTCGATCACGAAGAGTGCGCCGCCGGCGATGCTCGGGGCCTCGTCCTTGACGCGATATTCGGGCGAGGGGCGCAGCGCGGGGCCCGGCATCGGCGCATGGCGCACCGGGGTGATCACGGGGCTGGTGGCGTTTTCGGTGCGGGCAAGGGCGGGCATCGCCACGGGATCGGATTGCGGTTCGAACTTGGCGCTGTCGAACAGGCTCGAAAGGCCGTTCATCGCCTGCGCGACCTGAACATCGCCGCTGTCGGGCGCGGCTTGGGCCAGAGTTTCCCCATCCGTATCGCGCCCGGCGATCAACATCACCAGAAACAGCGCAACAAGCGTCTGAACCACCAACTTCAGCACAACACCCTCCGACTCGCACCAAATTCCAACACGCAAACGTTACCTCTCTGGGGTGCTTCCCCGGCGGCAACAAGTCAACCCCGGAATTCCGGACCTTTGGGGGGAAAACGTCGTCCGGCGCCGCGATTTTGGGCGGAGGTGCGGCCCGCGGTGCGGCGCGGCACGTTTCACGCTGGACCGCGGCACGCGCCCGATTTACACCCGGGAACCATGAGCGAAAATGACGATACCCCGCCCCTGTCGCAGACCTCTTCCGAGCCGCTGAGCCGTGCGATCGGCGAGCGCTATCTGACCTATGCGCTCTCGACGATCATGCACCGCGCGCTGCCCGATGCGCGCGACGGGCTGAAGCCGGTGCACCGCCGCATCCTTTTTGCGATGCGCGAGCTGAAGCTGAGCCCCACCGGCGGTTTCCGGAAATCGGCCAAGATCTCGGGCGATGTGATGGGCAACTATCACCCGCATGGCGATGCCGCGATCTATGACGCTATGGCGCGGCTCGCGCAGGATTTCGCGATGCGCTACCCGCTCGTCGACGGGCAGGGGAACTTCGGCAATATCGACGGCGACAACCCCGCCGCCAGCCGTTACACCGAGGCGCGTCTCGCGCATCCCTCCGAGGCTTTGCTCGACGGTCTGGCCGAGAATGCGGTCGATTTCCGTCCGAACTACGATGGCACGCTCGAAGAGCCCGTCGTGCTGCCCGCGGCCTTCCCGAACCTGCTCGCCAATGGCGCCTCGGGCATCGCGGTCGGCATGGCCACCAATATCCCGCCGCATAACCTCGACGAACTCGTCGAAGGGTGTCTGGCGATGATCGCCGATCCGGGCCTCAGTGACGAGGCCCTCGTCACCCTGATCCCCGGCCCCGATTTCCCGACCGGCGGCATCATCGTCGAGCCGCCCGAGAGCATTCTGGAAACCTATCGCACGGGGCGCGGGGCGTTCCGGCTGCGGGCACGTTGGTCGGTCGAGGATCTGGGCCGCGGCCAGTGGCAGATCGTCGTCACCGAGATCCCCTATCAGGTGCAGAAATCCAAGCTGATCGAGCGGCTGGCGGAACTGATCCAGACCAAGAAGGTCCCCGCGCTGGCCGATGTCCGCGACGAGAGCGCCGATGATGTGCGCATCGTTCTGGAACCCCGCGCGCGCACCGTCGAGCCCGAGCAGTTGATGGGGATGCTGTTTCGCAACTCCGATCTCGAGCTGCGCTTCTCGATGAACATGAACGTGCTGATCGACGGGCGGGTGCCCAAGGTCTGCTCGCTCAAGGAGGTGCTGCGCGCCTTCCTTGATCACCGCCGCGAGGTGCTCTGCCGTCGCTCGGGCCACCGGCTCGACAAGATCGCGCATCGGCTCGAGGTTCTGGGCGGCTATATCGTCGCCTATCTCAACCTCGACCGGGTGATCGAGATCATCCGCACCGAGGATGAACCGAAGCCCGCCCTGATGGCCGAGAACTGGGCGGTGACCGATGGCGAGGCGGCCTTCCTGACCGAGGTTCAGGCCGAGGCGATCCTGAACATGCGGCTGCGCTCCTTGCGCAAGCTCGAGGAAATGGAGCTGCGCGCCGAACGCGATGCGTTGATGAAGGAACGCGCGGGGCTCGAGGCGCTTCTGGCCAGCGAGAAGGCGCAGTGGAAGAAGATCGGCTCCGAACTGCGCGAGGTGCAGAAGCAATTCGGCAAGTCCGCCCCGGGCGGCGCGCGGCGCAGCACCTTCGCCGAGGCGGGCGAGGTTGCCGAAGTGCCGATCGAGGCGATGATCGAGCGCGAGGCGATCACCGTGATCCTGTCGAAAATGGGCTGGATCCGGGCGATGAAGGGCCACAATGCGCTCGATGCCGAGATCAAGTTCAAGGATGGCGACGGGCCGATGTTCGCGCTCCATGCCGAGACCACCGACCGGATCGTGCTGATGGGGGGCAACGGGCGCGCCTATACGCTGCTGGGCGCCAACCTGCCCGGCGGGCGCGGCATGGGTGAGCCGGTGCGGCTGATGGTCGATCTTCCGAATGAGGCGGAGGTGACGCATATCCTCGTGCCGAAAGCGGGCGAAAAATATCTGTTGGCCTCGTCGGATGGGGATGGGTTCGTTGTGCCGGGCGAGGAGCTGGTGGCGCAGACGCGGGCCGGCAAGCAGGTGCTCAACATGCGCGAGGGCGCGCGCACCCAGGTTTGCCGGGTGATCGCGGGCGATCACGTCGCCTGCGTCGGCGAGAACCGCAAGATGCTCGTCTTCGCGCTCGAGGAACTGCCCGAGATGGCGCGCGGCAAGGGCGTGCGGCTGCAGAAATACAAGGATGGCGGGCTCGTCGATGCGATCACCTTCGCCCTGGCCGAAGGCCTGAGCTGGAAGGATCCGGCGGGGCGCACGCGCACCGAGGCCGATCTGGGCGAATGGCTGGCCAAGCGGGCGAGTGCGGGCCGGATGGCGCCGCGCGGCTTCCCGCGGGACAACCGCTTCACCTGATTTCGGGCGCTGACGCGCCCGACCGCGGAGGGGGCTCTGTCCCCTCGCGGCTGCGCCGCTCCCTCCCCCGGGATATTTCTACACAGTTGAAGGAAAAATAGGCGCTCCCCGCTCCTGCGCCTTCGCCCTTATCATCAACTGTGCAAAAATATCCCGCGGGGGTCCGGGGGCGCGAAGCCCCCGGCGCTGTCAGGCATAGAGCTTCGGCGCGCCGATCTGGTCGTGGATGTGGTTGACCGTCGCCGGGTCGAGGCCGAGCGCCTGCGCAAGCTCGTGCAGGTATTGCGCCTCGGTCTGGCTGTCGAGGTCGATCGCCATCAGCGACATCGTATAGGTCTGCGCCTCAAGCCCCTCGGGCACCGCGCGCGCGAGGCCCTCGACATCGACCGGAGCCGCAAGCGCCGTCTCGACGAAGCTGCGCTCGGCCGCCGATACCTCGCCCAGATGCGTCATCAGCTTCTCCTGCTCGGTGGCGTCGATCTGGCCGTCGCATTTCGCGGCCTGGATCATCGCCTTGAGGAAGATCGCGGCGGCGGCCTCTTCGCTGGCCTGCGGCGCGGTGGCGGGTTCGCCGCCATTGGCGAAGGCGGAATTGAGCGTCGAGCCCAGCCCGCCGCCCGAGAGCATCCCGCCGAGCAATCCGCCGATCCCGCCCGCGGTGCCGGCGCCCAGAAGCGAGCCGAGCCCACCAAGTGAGCCGCTCGCGCCGCTGCCACCCAAAAGCCCACCCAGCAGATCCCCGATCGCGTCACTGCTCGAGGCGGTGCGACGGGTCGTGCTGCTCCGGGTGGTGGACGTGCTGCGACCCGCGCCGCCGAGCTCGTTCAGCAGATCGCCGATCCCGCCCGCGCCCGAGCTGCGGATGCTGCCCGATTTGCCGCCAAGGATCGCGCCCATCATGTCCTCGAGCCCGCCGGCACCGCCCGAACTGCGGGTGCTGCCGCTGCGCGTGGTGGTCGTGCTGCGGCTGGCGGATTTCGTCATCGACGACACCCCCTTGGCCACGGCAACGCCGATCGCGACCTTCACCAGCGTGTTCATCATCGACATGGGTCCGTCCTCCGGAAAATGGTTACTCGGGGCCGACTATAGCCCGCTGGCCCCGGATGTCGCGGGGAAATTCCCCCGCTTGTGCCCGGTTTTGATCCGCCGAGCAGGGGGCGGCACGCGGCTGGGCGATGCAAGCCTGCCGCGGGCGCCGCGTCGGGATGCGGCCGGAACCGCAGAATGCACGAAGCGGGCTTGATTTTTCCCCGGCCGGGAAATAGGAAGCGGCCGATATTGACTCGGGCCAATTCCGGCCCCCGAACCAGAGGCGCCCGCGATATGGCAAAGGCAAAGTTTGAACGTAACAAGCCGCACGTCAACATCGGCACGATCGGCCACGTTGACCACGGCAAGACCACTCTGACGGCGGCGATCACGAAGTACTACGGTGACTTCAAGGCCTACGATCAGATCGACGGTGC
>QKJR01000061.1 GCA_003249215.1 Rhodobacterales bacterium | reverse complement strand
CGGCGCAGGACTACCAGCCCGACCCCAACGCCAAGCCCGGCGGCAATATCATCGTCACCTACAAGGACGATGTCGCCACCCTCGACCCGGCGATCGGTTATGACTGGCAGAACTGGTCGATGATCAAATCGGTCTTCGATGGGCTGATGGATTACGTCCCCGGCACCACCGAACTGCGTCCGGGCCTTGCCGAGAGCTACGAGATCTCCGAGGACGGCACGACCTTCACCTTCAAGCTGCGCAAGGGTGTGAAGTTCCACAACGGCCGCGAGATGACGGCCGAGGACGTGAAATATTCGCTCGACCGTGTCACCACCCCGGCCACCCAGTCGCCGGGCGCGGGCTTCTTCGGTTCGATCAAGGGCTATGACGCGATGGCGGATGGCTCGGCCACCAGCCTCGAAGGTGTTACCGTCGTCGATCCCTATACCGTCAAGATCGAGCTCTCGCGCCCCGATGCGACCTTCCTGCATGTGATGGCGCTGAACTTCGCCTCGGTCGTGCCGAAGGAAGCGGTGGACGAATACGGCGCCGATTTCGGCAAGCACCCCGTGGGCACCGGCGCGTTCAAGCTTGCCGACTGGACCATCGGTCAACAGCTCGTCTTTGAAAAGAACGCCGATTACTGGCGCCCGGGTGTGCCCTATCTCGACAGCATCACCTTCGAGGTCGGCCAGGAGCCGATCGTGGCGCTCCTGCGTCTGCAGAAGGGTGAGGTGGACGTGCCCGGCGACGGCATCCCGCCCGCGAAATTCAACGAAGTGATGGGTAATCCCGATGAAGCCAAGCAGGTCGTCGTGGGTGGCCAGCTGCATACCGGCTACATCACGCTCAACGTCGAGATGGCGCCCTTCGACAAGGTCGAGGTGCGTCAGGCGATCAACATGGCGATCAACAAGGATCGCATCGTGCAGATGATCAACGGCCGCGCGACCCCCGCGACCCAGCCGCTGCCGCCCTCGATGCCGGGCTACACCCAGGATTACGCGGGCTATCCCTTCGATCCCGCGAAGGCCAAGGAAATGCTTGCCGAGGCCGGTCTGCCCGACGGGTTCGAGACCGAGCTTTACGTGATGAACACCGATCCCAACCCGCGCATCGCGCAGGCGATCCAGCAGGATCTGGCTGCGATCGGCGTGAAGGCGGATATCAAGGCGCTGGCGCAGGCCAACGTGATCGAGGCGGGCGGCACGCCGAAGACCGCGCCGATGATCTGGTCGGGCGGCATGGCCTGGATCGCGGATTTCCCCGATCCGTCGAACTTCTACGGGCCGATCCTTGGCTGTGCCGGTGCGGTTGAAGGCGGCTGGAACTGGTCGTGGTATTGCGACAAGGACCTCGACGGGATGGCCACAGAGGCGGACTCGATCACCGATCCGGCCAAACAGGACGAGCGCCTGCAGAAATGGTCCGATGTCTACATGAAGGTCATGGAAGGCGCGCCTTGGGTCCCGGTGTTCAACGAAAACCGCTACACCATGAAATCGACCCGGATGGGGGGCGCGGATGCGCTCTATGTCGATCCGGTTTCGATCCCGGTGAACTACGATTACGTTTATGTGACGGAGTGAAGGCACATGTGCAAAGCCTGTGACTACACGATCCACGGCGCACAGCACCATTTCGGCTGGGACAACTCGCTTGTCCCGGCCGCGACGGTCGCTCCGGGATCGACCATCGAGTTCTATTGCCACGACAGCTCGGCCGGACAGCTCGGGCCGTCCTCGACCGTCGAGGATGTGAAGACCCTCGATTTCGGCAAGATCAATCCGGTCTCCGGGCCGATCTATGTCGAGGGCGCCAAGCCCGGTGACGTGCTCAAGGTCACCATCGACAGCTTCGCACCGCGCGAGCAGGAGGGCTCTGCCTGGGGCTGGACCGCGAACATCCCCGGCTTCGGGCTGCTCGCCGACCAGTTCGAGGACCCGGCGCTGAATATCTGGAAATACGACGCCGCTTCGCCCGACAAGGCGCTTTGGGGGCGCGAAGGCAAGGTCGCGCTCAAGCCCTTCTGCGGCACCATCGGCGTAGCGCCTCCCGAGGCGGGCCTGCATTCCATCGTCCCGCCGCGCCGCGTGGGTGGCAATCTCGACATCCGCGATCTGGCGGCCGGTACGACGCTTTACCTGCCGGTCGAGGTCGATGGCGCGCTCTTCTCCGTGGGCGACACCCATGCCGCGCAAGGCGATGGCGAGGTCTGCGGCACCGCGATCGAGAGCCCGATGAACTGCGTGCTCAGCTTCGATCTGATCAAGAACGAAAAACTGAAATTCCCGCGCTTCACCACGCCGGGGCCGGTCACGCGCCATCTCGATACGGCGGGCTACGAGGTCACGACGGGCATCGGGCCTGACCTGATGTCGGGTGCGCGCGATGCGGTCTCCGGCATGATCGACCTGCTGTGCAAGACGCGCGGCATGTCGGCGGTCGACGCCTATATGCTGGTCTCGACCTGCGGCGATCTTCGGATCTCCGAGATCGTGGACATGCCGAACTGGGTCGTCAGCTTCTATTTCCCGAGAAATGTGTTCGAATGATCGACGTGAAAGAAACAAAGCCCGGGGCCGCCTTGGCCCCGGAGAGGGCCCGGCCGGTACTGTCCGTCGAAGGGCTTACGATCTCGGTGCGCTCCGAGGGGCGCGAACGCCCGTTGGTGAGCGATCTGAGCTTCACGCTGGCGCGCGGGGAGACCATCGCGATCGCGGGCGAAAGCGGGTCGGGCAAGTCGCTAACCTCGCTGGCGATCATGGGGTTGCTGCCACCGCCTGCGCTGCGCGTCAGCGCCGGGGCGATCCGTTTCCATGACGAAGACCTCACGCGCCTGCCCGAGAGCCGGATGCGCGCCATTCGCGGCAATCGCATCGCAATGATCTTTCAGGAGCCGATGACCTCGCTCAACCCGGTTCTGACGATCGGCCTGCAACTGGCCGAGGCGATCCGCGCCCATGAGCCGGTCTCGAAGCGCGAGGCCCGCTCCCGCGCGCTCGAAGCGTTGCGCCGCGTGCGGATTTCCGAACCCGACCGGCGGATGGGCCAATATCCGCACGAACTTTCGGGCGGGATGCGTCAGCGCGTGATGATCGCGATGGCACTGGCCCTGCGCCCCGACGTGCTGATCGCGGACGAACCCACGACCGCACTTGACGTGACCGTGCAACGCGAGGTGCTCGACCTGCTGCGCGATCTGCAAGCAGAGATGGGCACCGCGATCATCCTGATCACCCATGACATGGGCGTCGTGGCCGAAATGGCCGAGCGGGTGATCGTGATGAAACAGGGCCAGGCGGTGGAGACGGGCGCGGTCGCGCAGATATTCGCTGGGCCGCGCGCGGCCTATACCAAGGACCTTCTGGCGGCGGTGCCGCGCATGGGCGATGGGAGCGGCGCGCCGGCGGCGGCACCTGACGCGAAACCCGTGGCGCGCCTGCGTGACGTGAAGGTGCATTTCGACATTCGCGGCGGGATCCTGTCGCAGGTGACCCATCGCGTCCACGCGGTCGAGGGCGTCAGCTTCGACATCATGGAGGGCGAGACCTTCTCGCTCGTCGGCGAAAGCGGCTGCGGCAAGTCCACGATCGCGAAAGCGCTGACGGGGCTCGTGCCGCATCAGGGGCGGATCGAGGTCGCGGGTCACACCTTGGGTGGGTTGACCGGGCCAAAGATGAAGGCCATGCGCCGCGATGTGCAGATCGTGTTCCAGGACCCGATGGCCGCGCTTGATCCACGGATGCGCGTTGGCGATCTTGTGGCCGAACCGCTGGTCATCCACGGCATCGGCACGCCCGATGAACAGCGCGAGAAAGTAGCAGGCCTGTTCGAGCGCGTGGGACTCACCCGAGATCAGCTAGACCGCTATCCGCACGAGTTCTCGGGTGGTCAGCGTCAACGGATCTGCATCGCCCGCGCGCTGGCGCTACAGCCGAAGCTGATCGTTGCCGATGAAAGCGTCTCGGCACTCGATGTCTCTGTGCAGGCCCGGGTGCTGGAACTGCTTGATGCGCTGAAACGCGAGTTTGGCATCGCTTACCTGTTCATCAGTCACGACATGGCCGTGGTCGAGAATATCTCGGACCGGATCGCGGTGATGTATATGGGCCAGATCGTCGAGATGGGCACGCGGGCGCAGATTTTCGGATCGCCCCAGCATCCCTACACAAAGCGCCTGATGGCGGCTGTTCCGATCCCTGATCCCGACAGGGTCCGCCCCCCCACGCCGCGCCTGTCCGGCGAGGTGCCAAGCCCGGTCTACAAGCTGGGTGAACGCCCGCCGCATCTATCGCTGCGCAACATTGGCGACGGGCATCTTGTGGCGGATATCGATATCCAGGCGACGGCCTTCAGCGGTGCGGCTTTCTGAGGTCCGGCTCGATCAGATCGTTCTGTCGCAGCGACGGCACCGCCGAATGCCCGAGGGGGAGCACGACCCATCATCTGTTGCCGGTGTCCAGGGCAAGATTGCCTGCATCATGTTCGACGGTGCGGCCTGACTGCCCAGGGACGGCGTTCGGGTGCCGACCACTCGCATTCTGAAAGTGTCTCCGAAGAACTTCGCCCCCGACATCACCCGCCAAGAGGCGGTGCTGCACCAGATCGCGGCCGAGGTCGGGGTCGAGGCCGCCGAGACCCGGGATCTCGTTTTCGAGATCGAAGGGGTGCGCATCTGGATGACTGGCGTGCTGCGAAGCCGAAAACGCACGAATCCGGTTCGGGCCAGTTTTCGGGCCAGTCCCGGGCATCCAGTCCGAAAAATGCTTGCGGTTCCTGATTATCTGGCGGCGGACAGTTCGGATTTACACGGGCTCAGCCGCGCAATCCTTTTTCCAGGGCGCCAATAACCTGTCGCAGCCCGGCTGTAAGCCGCTTGTCGCGCCGGATCATGAGGCCAAGGCTGCGGGTCAGGCGCGGCACCAGAGGCATGACCGCCAGTCCGCGGCTTCTTGCCCTGGTCACCGACGA
>QKJR01000077.1 GCA_003249215.1 Rhodobacterales bacterium | reverse complement strand
GCGCCCATTCCGGCGGCGTGCGGATGTCGACGATCAGCCCGCCGTTCTCCTTCATCTGTTCCACCGTCATTTCCACATGGTCGAAATTCTCGGCCGGACCCATAGCGTTCTCCTTTTGAAAAAGCCGCGCCCGGCCTGACCCGGGCGCGGCGAAACTGACAGATCGCGGGCCGGGCGCAAGACCCGACGTCGCGGCTGGTCTCAGTTCGGGGCCACCGTCTGGTAGCCCGAGGCGATGACCCGGCTCATGCCGCCATCGACCGAGATGATCTTGTTCGGGATCAGCCCTTCGAGCGCCTGAGCGGCGCGCGACGAGCGGTTGCCCGAATGGCAGATCAGGATCAGGTCGCGACCATCGGCCAGCGCCGGCTTGACCTGGGCGAGGAAGCTCTGCGGGTCGTTGAAGGTGAGCAGCGCGGCACCGTCGATCACCCCGGTTTCGGCCCATTCGGGCGGCGTGCGGATGTCGACGATCAGGCCGCCATCGGCCTTCATCTCGTCGACGCTCATCGCGCGGTATTCGATCGCCGCCGTGCCCTTCGAGCCGGCGGTGAAGGCATAGCCCGCGCCCGCCAGAACGACGGCGCCGAGGCCCAGCGCGAGAAAGCCGCGTTTGCTGATATTGCTCATGTTCCGGGTCCCTTCCGGTAAGTCATATTCGCATTCGGCTATATGTTTGCCCGCCCGCCCCCGCAACGCACAAAGATGCGAGCGAGCGGGCTTTTCTTTTGCCGCGCGCCCGGGCACAAGGGGCCCGCAAGCAAGGAGCCCGCCATGACCCGCATCATCCACAGCCTCGACGAGATCAGCGCCGATTACGACGCGCTCTTCTGCGATCTCTGGGGCTGCGTGCACGATGGCGAAACCCCCTTCCCCGCCGCGGTGGATGCGCTGCTGCGCTATCGCAAATCCGGCGGCGCGGTGGTGCTGGTCACCAATGCGCCGCGTCAGGCCGAGGCGATCCAGCGCCATCTCGACAAGATGGGCCTGCCGCGCGAGGCCTATGACGCGATCGCCTCGTCGGGCGACGCGGCGCGCGCCGCGATGTATCGCGGGGCGGTGGGCGAAAAGGTGTTCTTCATGGGCGAAAAGCACGATCTGGTGTTCTTCGACCCGATGCCCGAGATCGAGAACCCGGTGGCGATCGAGCGCGTCGGCCTCGAAGAGGCCGAGGGCATCGTCTGCTGCGGGCCGTTCGACCCCCATGCCGCGCTCGATCTGTCGCGCCCCGAACTGCTCTATGGCAAGGCCAAGGACATGAAGCTCCTCTGCGCCAATCCCGATATCGTCGTCGACCGCGGTTCGGTGCGCGAATGGTGCGCCGGGGCGCTGGCCGAGATCTATACCGAGATGGGCGGCGAGAGCCTCTATTTCGGCAAGCCGCATCCGCCGATCTACGACCTCGCCCGCGACCGGCTGGCGCTGGCCACCGGCAAGAAGATCGACGAATTCCGCATCCTCGCGGTGGGCGACGGCATCCGCACCGATGTGCAGGGCGCGATCGGCGAAGACCTCGATTCGCTCTACATCACCGGCGGCCTCGCCGCCGAGGAGACCAAGACGGATCACTCCCCCGAGGAAAGCGCGCTGATGGCCTTCCTCGAGTCCGAACAGCTCACCCCGACCTACGCCGCCGGCTTCCTGCGCTGACGCCGTTTCTGCGCTTGCAAAGTAATCTTGTTGCGGATAGTTCCGCAGACAGGATTTATTATTGCGGGAGGAACGCATGTCGGGGATCGTCCGGGGAAGTATTCCGATCGGCCAGCTTGAGATCGGCATGTCGCGCTGGCTGGAAAAGGAAATCACCGACCGCGACATCGAGCTCTTTGCCGAGGTCTCGACCGACCACAATCCGGTGCATCTCGACGACGAATATGCCGAGGCCACGATCTTCAAGGGCCGCATCGCCCATGGCATGCTGTCGGCCGGGCTGATCTCGGCGGTGATCGGCGAACAGCTCCCGGGCCATGGCACGATCTACATGGGCCAGAGCCTCAGCTTTCTGGCCCCGGTGCGCCCCGGCGACGTGGTGCGCGCCGTGGTGAGTGTCACCGACATCGACCGCGCCAAGCGCCGGGTGATCCTCAAGACCGAGTGCTTCGTCGGCGAAACCCTGGTGATTTCGGGCGAAGCCAAGGTGCTTGCGCCGAAAGGCTGACAAAAAGACAAAGCAATCCGCTTGCACCGCGCCCCGGGCGGCGCTAACCCGGGCGCCATGCGGATCATTCGTGACTATCAATTCGTCGACCCGACCGACCGCGGCGCCTCCGCCGCGATCGGGAATTTCGACGGTGTCCACCGCGGCCATCAGCATGTCATCGACATCGCCCGGCGCGAGGCCGAAAAGCTCGGCGCGCCGCTGGGCGTGATGACCTTCGAGCCGCATCCGCGCGAATATTTCGCCCCCAAGGCGCCGCCCTTCCGGCTGATGAACGCCGAGGCGCGGGCGCACCGGCTGGAATGGCTCGGGGTCGACAAGCTCTATGAGCTGACCTTCAACGACACGCTCTCGGCGCTGAGCCCCGAGGATTTCGCGCGCAAGGTGATCGCCGAGGGGCTGGGGCTGCGCCATGTGGTGGTCGGCGAGGATTTCCGCTTTGGCAAGAAACGCGCGGGCGGGGTCGAGGAGCTGACCGCACTCGGCGCCGAGCTCGGCTTTGGCGTCACCGCCGCGCCGCTGCTGCGTGACACCGGCGAGGGCATCAGCTCGACCGCGATCCGTCAGGCGCTGTCCGAGGGCCGGCCGCGCGACGCGGCAAGGATGCTCGGCCACTGGCACCGGATCGACGGCGAGGTGATCCGTGGCGACCAGCGCGGCCGCGAACTGGGCTTTCCCACCGCCAATATGTCGATCACCGGGCTGCACCCGCCGAAATTCGGCGTCTATGCGGTGAAGGTCGACGTGCTGACCGGCCCGCATGCCGGCGCCTATGGCGGCGCGGCCAGCATGGGCGTGCGGCCGATGTTCGGGGAAAATCTGCCGAATCTCGAGAGCTTCCTGTTCGACTTCAAGGGCGACCTCTATGGCGAACAGCTTTCGGTGGCGCTGATCGACTATCTCCGTCCGGAAGAGAAATTCTCGTCCATCGAGGCGCTTGTGAGCCAGATGGATGCGGATTGCGTCCGGGCCCGCGAGATTCTGGCCGGGCTGTGAGGCCGGGCGACGGGGGGCCAGCCCCCCGCACCCCCCGGAGTATTTCCGCCAAGATGAAGAGGCGCGCGGATGTGAGCCCGCGGGGCTTTTCTTTGCCGGCCGGCTGGGCAAGGTTGCGCGGATGACGACTCGCCTGCGCAACCGCTTCTGGGAGCTGCCGCTCAACCAGCTTCGCCCCGCCGAATGGGAGGCGCTCTGCGATGGCTGCGGCAAATGCTGTCTCAACAAGCTCGAGGACGAGGAGACCGGCGAGATCGCCTTTACCCGCGTCGCTTGTCGGCTGCTGGACGGCGAGACCTGCCGCTGCGGGCAATATGACATCCGGCTGCAATTCGTGCCGGAATGCATCGTGCTGACGCTGAAGAACATCGGCGACGTGGCCTATTTCATGCCGGCCACCTGCGCCTATCGGCTGCGCTTCGACGGCCAGCCGCTACCGGACTGGCACCCGCTTCTGACCGGCGATCCCGAAAGCGTGCATGAGGCCGGCCAGAGCGTGCGCGGCTGGACCGTGCCCGAATTCGAGGTGCCCGAGGAGGATTGGGAGGATTACGTGATCGAGGGAGATCTCTGATGCATTTCGCTTCCGACAATACCGGCCCCGTCCATCCCAAGGTGATGGCGGCGCTGATGGCGGCCAACGAGGGCTATGCGCCCGGCTATGGCGCCGACGCGCTGATGGGCGAGGTCAAGGCGCGGATCCGCGCGCTGTTCGAGGCGCCCGAGGCCGAGGTCTTTCTGGTCGCGACCGGGACGGCGGCCAACGTGCTGTCGCTCGGCACGCTGACCCCGCCCTATGCGACGGTCTTCTGTTCCTCGACGGCGCATATCCACGAAGACGAATGCAACGCGCCGGAATTCTACACCAGCGGCGCCAAGCTGACGCTGGTGCAGGCGCCCGACGGGCGGATGAGCCCTGAGGCGCTGCGCGCGTCGATCGAGGGCGAGGAAAATCGCGGCGTCCATGGGCCGAAGCGCGGTCCGGTCTCGATCACCAATGTGACCGAGCGCGGCACGGTCTATTCGGTGGCCGAGATCGCCGCGCTCACCGCAATCGCCAAGGAATACGGTCTCGCCACCCATCTCGATGGGGCGCGCTTTGCCAATGCGCTGGTGACCACCAATGCGAGCCCGGCCGAGATGACCTGGAAGGCCGGCGTCGACGTGCTGTCCTTTGGCGGCACCAAGAACGGGCTGATGGGGGTCGAGGCGGTGGTCTTCTTCGATCCGGCGCTGGCCGAGAGCTTTGCCTATCGGCGCAAGCGCGGCGCGCATCTGTTCTCCAAGCACCGCTTCCTGTCGGCGCAGATGGCGGCCTATCTGGAAGACGGGCTCTGGCTCGAGCTTGCGCGCGCAGCCAATGCCGCCAACACCAAGCTGGTGGCCGGGATGCAAAGCGTGCCGGGGGCGCGCTATCTCTACCCGCCGCAGGCCAATATGGGCTTCGTCGCCTGGCCGCGGGCAAGCCACCAGCGGTTGATCGAGGCCGGGGCACAATACAATATCATGAGCGGCAGCCTGGCTGGCGAAGATCCGAACGAAGCGCTGATGGCGCGGCTGGTCTGCGACTGGTCGGCAAGCGACGCGGATATCGAGCGCTTCGTCGAGATCGCCAAGGGCTAAAGCCCGAGAAAACCCGCGATTTCCGCGCCAACCTGCGGGGCGTGGGTGAGCGGTGACATAT
>QKJR01000041.1 GCA_003249215.1 Rhodobacterales bacterium | reverse complement strand
GGCCCTTCTTGAACTCGACCTTGCCCACGGTGACGGCGAAGATGGTGTGGTCACGGCCCATCATGACGCCTTCGCCCGGCCACCAGGTGGTGCCGCGCTGTCGCACGATGATGTTGCCCGGAGCCACAGCCTGACCGCCGTAGAGCTTCACGCCAAGGCGACGACCGGCCGAGTCGCGGCCGTTGCGGGACGAACCGCCTGCTTTCTTGTGTGCCATGGGGGATTACTCCTGAGCTTCAGCGGCTTTTTTGGAAGCGCGCTTCGGTTTCGCGGGGGCTTCGGCAGCGGGAGCGGCCTCGGCGTTATGGGCCACACGGCGAGCCGAGGCGGTGCCAACGGCTTCTTTCACGCCCGAAGCAGCGGCGCCCGAGGCGAGAACCTCGGTCACGCGCACCAGCGTCAGCTTCTGACGGTGGCCACGGGTGCGCTGCGACGAATGTTTCCGGCGGCGCTTGTGATAGGTGATGACCTTGTCGGCCTTGATGTTGTCGATGACTTCCGCCACGACCGCCGCACCCTCGACGAGGGGGGCGCCCACGGTCAGGCTCTCGCCGCCAACCATCAGGATCTCGTTGAACTGGACTTTATCGCCAGCAACGGCGGCAATCAGCTCCACGCGGAGCACGTCGCCCGCCTGAACCTTGTATTGCTTGCCGCCAGTCTTGAGGACCGCAAACATGCGTTCTTCCTTTTATCAGCCGCGCCCTGTGGCTCCGGGGGTTTGGGCCCCTGATGGATTGCCGGGTTGCCCCGCCTCGGACAGCGCGCCCCTCCCGGGGCGTTGTTGCAAATGATGTCCCGGCGGAGAGAGACTCACCGCCGGGTCGCGCGCTTATCGGGGATCGGGGACCGGCTGTCAAGGATTTCCGGGCATGTGCCGAAGGGCGCTCCGGGCCCCTGTCGGGGAATTTGAGTATTTGGACCAAGAAAAAGCTCAGGCCCGGGTCTCGGGCGCGGCACCTCTGCTTTTTCTTGGCGAAACTACTCCCGCCGGAGGCCGCGGCGCAGCCGCCCCCCTGCCCCCGGATCAGGCGCCAGCCTTCTCCTCGAGCGACAGCCATTCCTCTTCGGCCGCGCCAAGTGCCGCCTGCCGCTCGGCCAGCATCTCGGTGGCCTTCTTGAACTTGACCGGCTCGCGGGCGAAGAGCTCGGGATCGGCCAGCAATTCGCCCAGCTTGGCGATCTCGCGCTCGAGCTTCTCGATCACCCTGGGCAGCTCCTCCAGCCGATGCTTTTCGGTGAAGCTCAGCCCCGATTTCTTCGGCGCCTCCTTGGGTGCCGCGGCTTCTTTCGGGGCCTCGGCCTTCTTCGCGGCGGGCTTCACCGCCTCGGGCGCCGCGAGCGCGCGCTGCGTCTGATAATCGGTCCAGCCGCCAGCATAGACGGTCGCGCGGCCATCCCCCTCCATCGCGATCGTGGTCGTTGCCACACGGTCGATGAAATCGCGGTCGTGACTGACCAAGAGCACGGTCCCGTCATACTCGCCCAGGATGTCCTGCAACAGGTCGAGCGTCTCGACATCCAGATCGTTTGTCGGCTCGTCGAGCACCAGAAGGTTCGAGGGCTTCGCCATGATCCGCGCGAGCAGAAGCCGCGCGCGCTCGCCCCCGGACAGCGAACCGATCGGCGCGCGGGCCTGCATCTCGTCGAAGAGGAAATCCTTGAGGTAAGCCACGACATGCTTGGGCGTGCCGCGCACCATGACCTGATCAGCGCGCCCGGAAACCCGCATGTCGGGGTCGTTCACCATCCCGTCCCAAAGGCTCATGCTCAGGTCGAGCGTCGCACGCGCCTGATCGAAGACCGCCATTTCCAGATTGGTGCCGCGGGTCACCGTGCCCGCATCGGGCGCGACCTCGCCGGTCAGCATCTTCAGAAGCGTCGTCTTGCCCACGCCGTTGGGGCCGACGAAGGCGACGCGATCCCCGCGCAGCACCCGCAGGTCAAACCCCGAAACGATGGCCTTCTCGCCAAAGCGCTTTTCGAGACCCTTCGCCTCGATCACCCGTTTGCCCGATTGCGGCCCGCTTTCGAGTTCCATCGCCGCGGTGCCCTGACGGCGGATCTGGCCCGCGCGTTCGGCGCGCAGATCCTGCAGCGCGCGCACGCGTCCCATGTTGCGCTTGCGGCGCGCCGAGATCCCCTCGACCGCCCATTTCGCCTCTGCCTTGATCTTGCGGTCGAGCTTGTGGCGCGCCTCGTCCTCGGCGGCCCAGGTCTCTTCGCGCCAGTCCTCGAAGGCCTCGAAGCCCTTCTCCATCCGCCGCACCTGACCGCGGTCGATCCAGAGCGTGGCGCGCGTCAGGTGGCGCAGGAACGCCCGGTCGTGGCTGATCAGCACGAAGGCGGTGCGGGTGTCGCGCAGCTCTTCCTCGAGCCAGCCGATCGCCTGAATATCGAGGTGGTTCGTCGGCTCGTCGAGCAGCATCAATTCGGGCGCCTCGGCCAGGAGCTTGGCCAGCGCCGCGCGGCGGCGCTCGCCGCCCGAAGCGGTGGCCACGCTCGCCTCGGGGCGAAACTTGAGCCCCTCGGCCACCATCTCGACGCGGTATTTCTCGGATGCGTCCAGCGCCGAGGCCGCGAAATCGCCCAAGGTCTCAAAAGCCGAGAGATCCGGCTCCTGCTCCATATAGCCCACGCGCGTGCCGGTCGGCACCACGCGGCTACCCCGGTCGGGCTCGATGAGGCCCGCCATGACCTTCATCAGGGTCGATTTGCCCGAGCCGTTGCGCCCCACGAGCGCCACCCGGTCGCCCGGTTGAACGGTGAGGTCGAGCCCGTCGAACACGGGGTTGCCGCCGAAGGTCAGCGAGATGTCGGAGAGCTGGAGAAGAGGTGCGCGTGCCATGGGCCGAGCGCTACAGGGGCCGCGTGCAAAGGTCAACGGGGCGCCACCTGGCCGATGCCCCAAGCAAGCGTGAGAGATCGCGCGAGGCACCGCCCTGACGGCAAAGGTGCGACGAACTTGCGCGACGGGGCCGCGTCGCCCGGCCGTAGAACGGATCAGCCCGGACCAGACCGGGGAGGAGACCAGAATGCCGAAATTCCGCGAAATCGTCCTGCATATCGGCTATTTCAAAACCGGAACCACCAGCGTGCAAACCGCGCTCGAGACCTGTTCCGAGGCGCTGGCCGCGCAGGTTGTCTTCACGACGGCGCCGCAAGATCACGATCTCCGCCTCGCCTTCGAGGAGGCCCCGCTGTGCTGGCACGGGCGCTATCTCGAGCATGGCGCCGCCTCTGAGGCCGACTACCCCGAGATCCGCGCGCGCATCCGGCGGCAATGGGCGGCGCGGCTCGAGGCCCTGCCCGAGGCGCACTTTGACCGCTGGATCGTCAGCTCCGAACATCTCTTCGATCTGTCCGAGCCGAGTCTGCGGGCGCTGAAGAACTTTCTGAGCCCCTTCACCGAGACCTTTCGCATCGTCTTCTATATCCGAGAGCATGTGGCGACGGCGATCTCGATGCGCTCGACCGCCGCGCGCTTCGGCGAGCCGGTCTCCGACGATCTGCTCGACTACCTTTCGCCCTATGACGGCATCATCGCCCGCTGGGAGGCGGTCTTTGGCCGCGCGGCGATGCAGGTGCGGATCTTCGAGCGCGACAGCCTGCAAGGCCGCGACATCCTGACCGATTTCTTCTGTGCGCTTGGCATCGCGCTGCCCTGCACCGCGACGGTCGGCGAGACGAACGCGCGCATCAACGAATTCGGAATCGCCGTGCTGCGCCGGATCAACACGCAGATGCCCAAGATCTCCGGTTTCACGCTCAATCCGATGAACGATTATATTGGCTGGCTGTTCAGCGAGTTCGCCCGCGACGGTGCGCAGTTCATTCCCTCGGAGGCGACCGTCGCCGCGATGATCGCCGCCCATGCCGCAGGTGATGAAACGGTGCGGCACGCCTATTTCCCGGAGCGCGCGACACTGTTCCGCGCCTATCAGGTTCCGCGCGCGAAAGGAGGCAACGATCCGGCCCCGCGGGCAGATCTCGCCGATCAGGTCGCCGCGGTGATCACCGCCCTCGCCCGCCAAACGCGAGACGACAATCTCGCGCTGCGTCTCGAAGCCGCCCGCGCCGAGACCGATCGCCTGCGGCTCGAACTCGCGGAGGTGACGGCCGAACGAACCCGGAGCTACCGCCATCGCCTGAGCACCCATCTGCGCGCCTGCACAGCGCGCCTGACGGGCGCGCCCTGAGGCGAGGACGGCGAGCGGAACCGCGCCCGATCACGCCAGATCAGTTTCGTTCACGTTTTTTCGATCAACGACCGCCCCCGCTTGCATCGCCAAACTAAACGTGTTCGTTTAGTAGACAAAATCGCGTAACCATTTGTTTTTTGGTTGCTTTAAACCTTCAGGAGCGAATGTATCATGGTGAAACCCTGGGCCCAGAATCTGCCCACCATGATGCGCAAGGCCCTCGCCCTAAAAGAGGGCGGGCGCCTCCGCGAGGCCTATGAACACTATCGTGCGATCCTCGAGGCGCGCCCGGATACGATCGAGGCGCTCTATCAGATCGGGCTCATCGGCATGGCTATCCACAGCTATGACGGCGCCGCGCGCGCGCTCTCGAAGGCCTGCGAGCTGCGCCCCGACGATCTTGCCATCCTGCGCGCCTGTGCCGAGGCCCACAGCGAGGCCGGAGACACCGCGGCCGCCGCCGAAGCCTATCGCCGGCTGATCCGGCGGATGCCCGAGGACATGGCGCCCCGCCTCGCGCTCGGGTTGCTCTTGCAACGCGCCGGCGACTTCAAGGCGGCCGAGCGTGAACTGCGCCGCGCCATCGAACGCGTGCCGCAGAACGGCACCCTTTATCTCGGGCTCGTCTCGGGCAAGAAACTGCGCCCGGGCGATCCGCTGATCGCGCAGATGCAAGCGCTGCACCGGCTGCACAAGCTGCCCGCGCGCCAGCACATGCATCTGTGTTTCGCTCTGGCCAAGGCGATGGAAGACAGCGGCCAGAATGCGCGCGTCTTCCCCTTCCTGACCGAGGCCAATGCCGCGATGCGCGCGATGATGCCGCCCGGCACCGATCCGATCGCCGAGCGCACCCGCGAGATCGACGGGCTGATCGAGCTTTTCGAGGCGGCGGATTTTTCCACCCCCGCGCTCGCGCCGGACCCGAGCCTCGCGCCGATCTTCGTCACCGGGCTTGCGCGCTCGGGCACCACCTTGGTCGAGCAGATCCTCGCGAGCCATTCGCAGGTGACCGGCGGCGGCGAAGTCGGGCTTCTGTCGGGGGCGCTGCGCAAGCTGGTCTGGCCCGACCCCAAGGGCCGGCCGCGCGCCTTCGCCGATATCGCGCGGGGCGAATTCGAGCGGGTGCGGGGCTTCTATCACGATCTCCTGCGCCGGCAGTTCCGGTTCGGGACCCATATCACCGACAAGACGATCACCAGCCATCTCTATATCGGGCTGATCAAGCATATCCTGCCCAATGCCCGGATCATCGTGGTGAACCGCGATCCGCGCGACACCGGCCTGTCGAGCTACAAGAACCTGTTCCGCGAGGGCGACCATCGCTACGCCTATGACTTCGAGAGCCTCGCGCATCACTACGCGGGCTATCGCAAGATCATGGACTTCTGGCGCGCCAAGACCCCGGAGGCCTTCACCGAGGTCCAGTATGAGGATCTGGTGGCCGACCCCGCGGGCCAGTCGCGCCGCCTGATCGCGGCGGCGGGGCTCGAGTGGGAAGAGGGCTGCCTGAATTTTCACGCCAACACCCGCACGGTGAAGACCCTCGCCGCCCATCAGGTGCGCCAGCCGATCTACGCAAGCTCGGTCAACGCCTGGAAGCGCTACGAAACCGAGCTGCAGCCGCTGATCGGCGCGCTGGAGCGGTATGGGGTGGTCTGAGGGCCCGCAGCTTCGAGTGACATCAGTGATCGAGGCGCCGCCGGTCGACGGATCGCGCGTTGCCCGGCTCCGCCAAACTGCGCACCGCCGCGCCCGATCCGGCCTGCCCCGAGCGCATCTTGCCTTGGCGCCCGGCAGGCCCGAGGACTGCGTCATTGTCGACGCCTTTCCCGCCCGGCGCGCCGCCAGAGCAGAGCACAGAGTGCCGCTCTTGCCGCATCGCCCCGCCCGATTTCAGGAGCTTTTCTTTGAAACCTTTCGCCCTTGCGCTTTGCCTCGCCACCCTCGGCCTTGCCGGTTGCGTCGAGCTGGTTCCCACCCCCGAAACCCGTCAGGCCGCGGCCGATGCCCGCGCCGAGGCCAAGGAGTACCACGCCCGGTTCCTGCGCCCGGTGATCCCGGTTTGCCTCGCCTCGCTCGAACGCGGCACCCCGCTCACCGCCGCCGAGATGGCGAAGATCGGCTATCAGCCGGGCAGTTTCGGCAGTTTCTACATCGAGACGAGCGAGCAGACGTCCACCCGAACGATCGTCACAGGCAACGGCAAGAATTGCCAGTTCGGCATGACCAGCCTCGATGTGAACGGTCTGGGCGAGTATTTCACCGAGGCGCTGAGCGCGCGCGGCTATACCCGAACCGGACCCAAGCGCAGCTTCCGCTCGGGCGGCACGGAATACGGCTACGTCAAGGGCGACATCCATCTCGCGCTCGCGGGGCAGACCATCCCGAGCGTCGTGCGCACGAGTTACGCGATCTTCCGCGACTGATCCCCACCCGGCCCGCGCCAATCCCGTTGCCCAAGCCCCGCGCTTGGGCTAAACGCGCGCCATGAGCAATGCACCCGTCCTTCCGCCCGAAATCGCCCGCCGCCGGACCTTCGCGATCATCGCGCACCCCGACGCCGGCAAGACCACGCTGACCGAAAAGTTCCTCCTCTTCGGGGGCGCCATTCAGATGGCCGGTCAGGTGCGCGCCAAGGGCGAGGCGCGGCGCACGCGCTCGGACTTCATGAAGCTCGAACAGGACCGCGGGATCTCGGTCTCGGCCTCGGCGATGTCCTTCGATTTCCGTCACTATCGCTTCAACCTGGTCGACACGCCCGGCCACTCGGATTTCTCCGAAGATACCTATCGCACGCTGACCGCAGTCGACACCGCGGTGATGGTGATCGACGGCGCCAAGGGTGTGGAAAGCCAGACGCGCAAGCTCTTCGAGGTGTGCCGGCTGCGCGATCTGCCGATCGTGACCTTCTGCAACAAGATGGACCGCGAGGCGCGCGACACCTTCGAGATCATCGACGAGATTCAGGAAAACCTCGCGATCGACGTGGCGCCCGCGAGCTGGCCGATCGGCTCGGGGCGCGAGTTCCTCGGCTGCTATGACCTGCTCAACGACCGGCTGGAACTGATGGACCGCGCCGACCGCAACAAGGTCGCCGCCTCGATCGAGATCAAGGGGCTCGAGGATCCGCTCCTCGCCCAGCATGTGCCCGCCGATCTGCTCGCCAAGCTGCGCGAAGAGATCGAGATGGCGCGCGAACTGCTGCCCACCTTCAACCGCCAAAGCTTCCTCGAAGGGCATATGACGCCGATCTGGTTCGGCTCGGCGATCAACAGCTTCGGCGTCAAGGAGCTGATGGACGGGATCGCCAATTTCGGCCCCGAGCCGCAGCCGCAGCCCGCGGCCGAGCGCCTGATCGGCGCCGAGGAACCGAAGGTCACCGGCTTCGTCTTCAAGGTGCAAGCCAACATGGACCCGAAACACCGCGACCGCGTGGCCTTCGTGCGCCTCGCCTCGGGGCATTTCGAGCGCGGCATGAAGCTCCTGCATGTGCGCTCGGGCAAGCCGATGGCGGTCTCGAACCCGGTGCTGTTCCTCGCCGCCGACCGCGAACTGGCGGAAGAGGCTTGGGCGGGCGACATCATCGGCATCCCGAACCACGGGCAATTGCGCATCGGCGACGCTCTGACCGAGGGCGAGAAGCTGCGCTTCACCGGCATCCCGAGCTTCGCGCCGGAGCTTTTGCAATCGGTGCGCTCGACCGATCCGATGAAGGGCAAGCACCTCGAAAAGGCGCTGATGCAATTCGCCGAAGAGGGCGCGGCCAAGGTCTTCAAACCGGCGATCGGCTCGGGCTTCATCGTGGGCGTCGTGGGCGCGCTGCAATTCGACGTGCTGGCGAGCCGGATCGAGATCGAATACGGGATCCCCGTGCGCTTCGAGCCCTCGCAGTTCACCTCGGCGCGCTGGGTCCATGGCCCCAAGGACAAGATCGACAAGCTCGTCAACGTCAACAAGCAGCATATCGCGACCGACCATGACGGCGACATCGTCTTCCTCACGCGCCTGCAATGGGACATCGACCGCGTGCTGCGCGACTACGAGGGCGTCAGCCTCGACGCGACCAAGGAGATGATGCAGTAAGCGGGGGCCCTGCCCCCCTTTGCCTGCGGCAAATTCCCCCCGGGATATTTTCATCAGGTTGAAAGCAAAAGCCCTGTCTTCAACCTGATGTAAATATCCCGGGGGTGAGCGGCGCAGCCGCGAGGGGGCAGCGCCCCCTGCCCGCCCGACACCCGAAACCAGCCCCCGATGATACGCCCGGGCCGTCGCGCCCGGACATCTCTTCGCGACCGACGGCCCCCTACGCGACCGTCAGATCGAGCACGATCTCGCAGTTCAGCAGTTGCGAGATCGGGCAGCCCGCCTTGGCCTGATCGGCGATCTCGCGGAGCTTGTCGGCCTCGCCCACCGCCGTGACGGTCGTGGTCAGGGTCGACTTCAGCACCTTGAACCCGCCGCCCACCTTGTCCATCGCGATCTCGGCCTTGGTGTCGATCGCCACACCGCCGATCCCCGCCTCGGCGAGCATATTGGCGAAGGCCATCGAGAAACAGGCGGCATGGGCCGCGCCGATCAGCTCTTCGGGGTTGGTGCCCGGCGTGTCGCCGAAGCGCGTGTTGAACCCGTAAGGCGCGTCTTTCAACGCCCCCGACTGGGTCGAGATCGTTCCCCCACCCGACTTGAGATCGCCGTCCCAATGGGCCGTTGCACGTTTCTTGATCATCCTCATCTCCTTGCCGATCGCGGGGCACCAAGGGGCGCGCCACCCGCCCCGCTCACATCTTCGCCTCCGTCCAGATAAAGCGCGCGGTCCGCTCGACCAGTCCCGACAACCAGTCACCGCGCCCGCCTGCGAAAAACCGCTTGACCTGGAGTGCGCTCCAACCCCGAGAGTGGGGGGCGTCGAGGAAAGGCAAGACCATGCAGATCAGCGATTTCGCGGCCAAAACCGGGTTTTCCGAAGATACCCTGCGCTATTACGAGAAGATCGGCCTGCTCGGTCCGATCCTGCGCGACAGCGCCGGGCACCGGGTTTACCGCGAGACCGATCTGATCTGGGCGGGATTTCTCGGGCGGCTCAAGGCCACCGGAATGCCGATCCTGGGCATGCGCGCCTATGCCCGCGCCCGCGCGCAAGGCGATGAAACCGTGCCCGAGCGGCACGCGCAGCTTGTTGCGCATCGGGCAGGCGTCGTGGCGCGGATCGCCGAATTGCAGGACTGTCTTTCCGTTCTCGACACCAAGATCGCCACCTATGCGGCGATGCTCCCCGATGAGAAAGGACGCAAGAATGATACGAATGATCCCCGGGGAAACCCGGCTTGAGCGCGGCAAGCGGCTGCTCGATCAAATCGACGGCGCCGCCGGACATGCGGTGATCGAGAGCCTCGCGGGGATCGCCCCCGATTTCGCCGATCTACTGTTCGAGTTCCCCTTCGGCGATATCTACGCCCGTCCCGGCCTCGGGCTGCGCGAGCGTGAGATCGCCACGATCGCGGCGCTTTGTGCGATGGGCACCGCGCGGCCGCAGCTCGAGGTGCATATCCGCGCAGGGCTCAATGTCGGGCTGCGCCGGTCCGAGATCACCGAGGTGCTGATCCAGATGGCGGTCTATGCGGGCTTTCCCGCCGCGCTGAACGGGCTCGCCGCGGCGCGCGCGGTCTTCGCCGAAGGCCCCTGAGCGGCCCTCTGACGCCGGCAGCCGCGCCGCATCGCAGCGCGGGCAGCGTGCGATTCGGCCGCGCCCGCCCCGGGTTTCCCCGGCGGGCGCGGCGCCTGGATTGCCCGACCGCGCCCCGCCAAGGACGCCGCGCGCATGAAATTTGGGCAGAAAACCGGCAATTTCATGCTGCAGCGCAGTAGGATGAGACGATTTTGCGCGCCCCACGGCCCGGTCCGTGCTACAAAGGCTCGGTATTAATGGGGGTTGCATGTCCATGAAATCGGTTCTCCTTGCGGGCGTCTGTGCCCTCACGCTCGGCTCGGCGGCTCAGGCGGCAACTCTCAGCGTGGACGACGGCTGGTCGATCTTCGCGTTCCAGGGTGCCGGCAGCAACTGGGACACCTCCTACAGCTTCACCCTCGCCTCGAGCGCCTGGCTGCTCGTGACCGATTTCGAATGGGTCGGGGACATCTTCACCGTCACGGTGAACGGCTTTACCCTGCTGACCAGCATCGTCGACACGGAGGGGCCCGCGGAATATGATGAGACGGCCGCCTATCTGTCGGAAGAGTTCTCCTCGCTGACCGCACTCCTCGGGCCCGGCAGCTACACGATCACCGGCACGGCGGCCACGTCACCTTGGGGTTCGGGGGATGGCGCCATCGCGCTCGTCTCGTCCCTGCCCGATGACGAGCTTGATGTCCCCGATCTGAATGTGGTGCCGCTTCCGGCCTCCGGGCTCTTGCTGCTCGGCGGGCTCGGGATTGCCGGGGCTGCGGCGCGGCGCAAGCGCAAGGCCTGATCCGCATCCCCGATCCGGCCCGATCACAGATCCCGAACGCCCGCCCCCGGCGGGCGTTTCGCATTTTGACAGGTCAGAAATCCGGGTCGATCAGCCGGTGATATTCCTGAATCGCGAACCGGTCGGTCATGCCCGCCACATAATCCAGCACCACCCGCGCGAGTTCGGTCGCGCCCTCGTTGCCCCGCGCCTGCGCCCGCGCCACATCCTCGTGCCAATCCTCGGGCAGCAGATCGGGCCGCTCCATGAAGAGCGGGAAGAGCGCGTTGACCATCGCCGTCACGCGCTTTCTCTCCACCACCACGCTCGGCGCGCGATACATCCGCTCGAAGAGGAACATCTTCACGACCTTGAGGCTCTGATAGAGCGGCTTCGAGAAGCGGATGATCGGCCCCTCCATACCCCGGATATCGTCAACCGTCTGCGGGCAGAGCGACGCGAGCCGGTTCTGCGCCACCGCGATCACATCCTCGACCATGACGCCAAAGACCCGGCGCAGGGCCTCGTGCCGGCGACGGGTCGCGTCGAGGCCCGGGTAGAGCCGGTCCACCGTCTCGAAACGCTCCCCGATCATCGGCAGTTCACAGAGGTCTTTCTCGGTAAAGAGCCCCGCGCGCAAGCCATCGTGCAGATCGTGGTGATTATAGGCCACGTCATCGGCCACCGCCGCCACCTGCGCCTCGGCGCTCGCGTTGGTTTCCAGCTCGAGATCCCATTGCCCGTCCACCTCGGCCAGCGCATAGGGCAGCTCGGCGCGGGTGGGGTAGCTGTGCGAACCGCCCTTGTCGGAAATCGCCGGCCCATTGTGTTTGGCGATCCCTTCGAGCGTCTCCCATGTCAGGTTGAGCCCGTCGAAGCCCGCATAATGCCGCTCCAGCCGCGTGACGATGCGCAAAGCCTGCGCGTTGTGATCAAACCCGCCATAGGGCTCCATCAGTACCGCCAGCGCATCCTCGCCGGTATGGCCAAAGGGCGGGTGGCCAAGGTCATGCGCCAGCGCCACCGCCTCGGCCAGATCGGTGTTGAGCCCCAGCGCCGCCGCGATCGTGCGCGCCACCTGCGCCACCTCGATCGTGTGGGTCAGCCGCGTGCGGTAATAATCGCCCTCGTGCTCGACGAAGACCTGCGTCTTGTGCTTGAGCCGGCGGAAGGCCGAGGAATGGATGATCCGGTCGCGGTCGCGCTGGAACGGCGAGCGGAAGGTGGACATGCTTTCCGGGTAGAGCCGCCCGCGGCTGGCCTCGGGATGGCAGGCATAGGGTTGCAGCACCGGGTCCTCGCTTGTCGTGCCTTTGTGCCCACCCTATATCGGGTTTGTAACGCAAGAACAGGCCCGCCCCGGGCAAATCGCAGGTTTTCCCATGCTTCTGCCGCCGAAAGTCACCGACCGCGCCTTCGCCCGTCTGGCCGAGATCAACGGATCGGGCCCCGCCCGCGCGCTCCGCGTCGCCGTCGAGGGCGGCGGCTGCTCGGGGTTTCAGTATGATCTGAAGCTCGAGGAGGCGGCGGCGCCCGATGACGTGGTGCTGGAAGGCGCCGGGCAACGCGTGCTGATCGACCCGGTTTCCCTGCCGTTTCTGGAGAATGCGGTGATTGATTTCACCGAAGAGCTGATCGGCGCAAGGTTCGTGGTGCAGAACCCGAATGCGACGAGCTCCTGTGGCTGCGGGATCAGTTTCTCGATGTGAGGGGGCCAACGCTCGCAAATCCGTTCGAGCGACGCGTCGCTGCGAAAGGCGGCGGATACACCATTCTCCGGCTTTCCGAGGCAGAAGTTTCAGCGACGCTGGCCACTCTGCGCGAGAATGCGGTGTTGATGGACCTTGCGGCGCGTTACCGGCAGGGCCTCGACACCCCGTCCGATTTTCCCGAAGCGGCCGAGATCGCCTTGCGCCAACGCATTTTCCCGGTGATCGACGCCGAGCTTTGCAAGATTGACCCGACATTTCATATTTTCTCGGCCGGGATTTTGGACCGCCTGCTTCTGGGTTAGAATGCCACGTCCCAGAGCAATAAATTTTCAAACAGGTGGTGAAGGGCGGCGAGCAGTGGCTGCATCCGCTGGTGACGACGATGGTGGGGGCGGAAGCGCTGGAGAAATTAGGGGCGAGGCACGCTCATTTTTGCAAGTGGAGACGCTGGAATGAAGCACGCGGACAATGATGGCTACACCTATCAGTTCTTTCCGGAAACGAAGACAGCAATAGCTTCCAGCGCCAAGACGGGGGCGACCGTGCAGTCCTTAGGTTATTCTGATGGGTATCAGGGTGACGCGGTTCGCTATTACAAATATACTAGCCCAGACGTCGATTTTAAATTCGGGATCAACTCTGATCGCGGCTCCAGGATCGTTGACGCGCTTTTGCCGCTCGAGCAGGCAAAGGCTATGGGCCAAACCGGTGAGGCTTGGCAGGCACCCTTCAGGCGTCAGGAAGCGTTACGGAAAGCGCTGAACGTCATACACTATGAGGTTGTGAGCGTCGACTATGCCATGCCCCTTTCTCTGCCTCTCGCCGAAGATTTCATGCGCCTTCTTTGGAGCTTAAGGAGCCACGGTGGCGCTGCGACACATGTCAACTTCACCGTCGGTTTTGTGAATAAGGATTCGGGTGAAAGCTGGGGTTCGAAGGCTCCATATTTAAGAGTCGATCAGAGGGGTGTATTTCACGTGGGTGGCGAGTGGGAGGTTGTTTCTTGAGCAAAAATCTTCTGTCAACGGCTCTTAAGATTTTGAATCTCAAATCTTGATGGATTGGCGACACGATCATGGATGCGCTTGCGAACTAGAACAATTTTTAGCCCTTCACCCCGAAGACGGGTAAAGTCATAGCGGTGAAGCGAACTTATTGGTAACGGCGGTGTGGTCGAAAGCTGGTAGGACGATTTGCAGGGGGAATACTGTCATCTATCTGGCTCATCGCCCTACCCCCTTCCCCTCACCCCCGCCCTCCCCTACAACCGTCCCAAACGGAGGGGCCCCATGAAGATCGCGACCTTCAACATCAACGGGATCAAGGCGCGGGCCGAGGCTTTGCCCGCATGGCTGCGCGTGGCCGAGCCCGATGTCGTCGTCCTGCAGGAAATCAAATCGACCGACGAGGCCTTCCCGCATGAGATCTTCGAGGGCCTCGGCTATCAGATCGAGACCCATGGCCAGAAGGGCTTCAACGGCGTCGCGATCCTGTCGAAACTGCCCTTGGAGGACGTGACCCGCGGCCTGCCCGGGGATGACACCGACGAACAGGCGCGCTGGATCGAGGCGACCGTGGTGGGCGCGCGCGCGGTGCGGATCTGCGGGCTCTACCTGCCCAACGGCAACCCCGCGCCGGGGCCGAAATATGACTACAAGCTCGCCTGGATGGAGCGGATGCGCGCCCGCGCCGCCGAGTTGCTGGCGACCGAAGAGCCCGTGGTGATGGCGGGCGATTACAACATCATCCCGCAAGATATCGACGCCGCGCGCCCCGAGGCATGGCGCGAGGATGCGCTGGCGCTGCCGGAAAGCCGCGCGGCCTTTCGCCGGATCCTCAACCTCGGCTTCACCGAGGCCTTCCGCGCGCGCGAGCCCGGGCCGGGGCATTACAGCTTCTGGGATTATCAGGCGGGCGCCTGGGCGCGGAACAACGGGATCCGCATCGACCACCTGCTGCTTTCCCCGCAGGCCGCCGACCTGATGACCGACTGCCAGATCGACAAGGAGGTCCGCGGCGGCGACAAGCCCTCGGACCATGTCCCGGTCTGGATCACGCTCGACGCCTGATCGTTACGCTGCGTCATTTCCCCAAGGCCCCTCCCCCGACCCATAGTGGCGCCAGGGAGGACCATCATGACAAGACCCATCAGCCGTTTTGCGGTGCCCGATCTGGCAGCGCTGCCCGACGACATCCGCACCCGCATCGAGGATGTGGCCGAGAAGGCGGGCTTCGTGCCCAATATCTTTCTGGCGCTCGCCCATCGCCCCGATGAATTCCGCGCCTTCTTCGCCTATCACGACGCGATCATGGAGCGGCCCGGCAACCTGACCCAGGCCGAGCGCGAGATGATCATCGTGGCCACCAGCGCCGCGAACGAATGCCAATATTGCGTGGTGGCCCATGGCGCGATCCTGCGCATCCGGGCGAAGGACCCTCTGATCGCCGATCAGGTGGCGACCAACTATCGCAAGGCCGATATCACGCCCCGCCAACGCGCGATGCTCGACTATGCGCTCAAGGTCAGTGCCCGCGCGCAGGAGGTGGACGAGGCCGACCACGAGGCCTTGCGCGCCCATGGCTTCACCGAGGATGACATCTGGGATATCGGCGCGATCACCGCCTTCTTCGGGCTGTCGAACCGGATCGTCAACACAGCCTCGATCCGGGCGAACGATCAGTTCTTCGCGATGGGCAGATAGGGGGCGCTGCCCCCCGGCCTTCGGCCTCCCCCCGGGATAGTTGGATCAGGTTGAAAGCCGAAAACGCGGCCCTTCAACCTGACGAAAATATCCCGGGGGTGAATTGGCGAAAGCCAAGAGGGGGCAGAGCCCCTTCGCGCCCTCAGCCGCCCGCGCCCGCGGTCACGTCATGGCCATAGACCCAGTCGAACCGCCCCAGAAGCTGCGCCGGGGCGAGCCGCGAGATCGCACGCAGGCCCAGATGCCCGACCGCGCGCGGCAGGCCCGAGAGGTGATAGTTGCGGGCATTGCGGTTCGCAGCCTCGACGATGGCCGCACAGCGCGGCGCGCGTGCCGCCTGATAGGCCGCGAAGGCCGCCCCCGTGCTGTCATGGTTCGCCAGCGCCTCGGCCAGAACCCAGGCATCCTCGAGCGCCATCACCGCCCCCTGCGCGAGGAAGGGCAGCGTCGGATGCGCCGCATCGCCGAGGATCGCAGCCCCCCCCGCCCCGTGCAGCCCGCCAAACCAGCTCTCGGCCACCGGATGTCGGAACAGCCCCCAGAGCCAGGGCGCCTCGACCTGCGCGAGCCAGTCGCGGACCGTCGGGCAGAACTCCTCGAAGGCCGCGCGCAGCGTCAGCGCATCGTCGCGCAGCGTCCAGCTCTCCTCGACCCAGCGCCGCCGCTCTTCGACAGCGACGATATTGCGCAAGCCCCCGCCGAGCGGATAGCTCACCAGATGCTTGCCCGTGCCCATGAAGACCTGCGCCACCTTGGGCGCGGCATCATCGCAGGGGATCGTCGCGCGCCAGGCCACCTGATGGGTGAAGAACGGCGCGACCGAACCGTTCAGCGTCTGACGCAGCTTGGAATGCAACCCGTCCGCGCCGATGAGCAGATCGCATTCGATCTGCTGCCCCTGCACCGTGGTCAGCCGCGGCGGATGGGGCCCAAGTTCGACCGTCGCCACCTTTTGCAGCAGCCGGATCTGCACCCCGGCCGCGCGCGCGCCCTCGGCCAGCAGATCGATCAGCCGCGCGCGATGCACGAAGCGATAGTCCGAACCGGGCCGCAGCCGCGCGAGATCGAGCCGCGCGACAAGTCCGCCGCAGGCCGCCCCGGTCTCGCCGTCGATCAGCTCGACCGCCTCGGCGCGCGGCCCCGCCGCCTCGAGGGCCTCCCCGAGCCCGAGCGCACGCAGCACCCGCGCGCCATTGGGGGAAATCTGCAGACCGGCGCCGACCTCGCGGATCGCCTCGGCCTGTTCGAGCACGCTTACCTCGGCCCCGCGCAGCGCGAGCGCCCGCGCCACCGTGAGCCCCGCAACCCCGGCGCCCAGCACGGTGATTTTCCGACCGATCAGCACTGCCCCCTCCCGAGAACGACATCACCGGCACCTTGCGGGCACCGGTGAGATCCTGCCTTGAGCGAAATCAAGCCCGCGTCAAACGTCCGGGCTCGACGCTTCGGGCTCAATCGTCGCGATGCACCCGCTCGCGGCGTTCATGGCGTTCCTGCGCCTCGAGCGTCATCGTCGCGATCGGCCGCGCATCAAGGCGCTTGAGGCTGATCTGCTCGCCCGTCATCTCGCAATACCCATATTCGCCATTGTCGATCCGGCGCAGTGCCGCGTCGATCTTGGACACCAGCTTGCGCTGACGGTCCCGGGTGCGCAACTCGAGCGCGCGATCGGTTTCCTCGCTGGCGCGATCCGCCAGATCGGGCACGTTGCGCGCCGATTCGGCCAGCCCTTCAAGGGTTTCCGCGGATTGTTCCAGCAACTCGGCCTTCCACGCCTGCAACTTGCGGCGGAAATACTCGAGCTGGCGGTCGTTCATGAACGGCTCGTCCTCGGCGGGGCGATAATCGTCGGGAAGAAAGTTTTCGGCCTTCATCACTGCCCTCTCCTTCGCGTCACTGGCCGCCGGGGCGATCCGGGACACAACTTGCGCCGCTCCCTTACCTCACCGGGCCGGGGATGTCACGCCCCCGATTTGCTTCTGCGGGTGCGAGAGGCCCTGCGACAGGATGCGCTGCGCTTGCGGCATTTTTTGGGCGCGGCTAGGCTGGGCTGCCAACAAAGGAGGCGATCGTGCAATTTCAGTCGACCGACAGCTATGTCGCGCCCCCCGATCTCACGGTGGCGGTCAATGCGGCCGTGGCGCTCGAGCGCCCGCTTCTCGTCAAGGGCGAGCCCGGAACCGGCAAGACCGAGCTCGCGCGTCAGGTCGCGGCCTCGCTCGGGCTGCCGATGGTCGAGTGGAACGTGAAATCCACGACCCGCGCGCAGCAGGGGCTTTATGAATACGACGCCGTCAGCCGGCTGCGCGACAGCCAGCTTGGTGATGCGCGGGTGAACGACGTCAAGAACTACATCCGCCGCGGCAAGCTCTGGCAGGCCTTCGAGGCGCCGGGCAAGGTGGTGCTGCTGATCGACGAGATCGACAAGGCCGATATCGAGTTTCCGAACGACCTGCTGCAGGAACTCGACCGGATGGAATTCCACGTCTACGAGACGGGCGAAACGGTGCGCGCGGTGCATCGCCCGGTGGTGATCATCACCTCGAACAACGAGAAGGAACTGCCCGACGCCTTCCTGCGGCGCTGCTTCTTCCACTATATCCGCTTCCCAGAGCCAGAGGTGATGCGCCAGATCGTGGCGGTGCATTTCCCCGGCATCAAAGAGGCACTGCTGAGCGCCGCGCTGACCCAGTTCTATGAGATCCGCGAGACGCCGGGCCTCAAGAAGAAGCCCTCGACCTCGGAGGTGCTCGACTGGCTGAAACTCTTGCTGGCCGAGGATCTGGCGCCCGAGGATCTGAAGCGCGAGGGGGCGACCCTGCTGCCCAAGCTGCATGGCGCGCTTCTGAAGAACGAGCAGGACGTGCATCTCTTCGAGCGGCTGGCCTTCATGGCCCGGCGTCAGCCCGGGCGGTAAGCGGGCTGGGGGCTCTGCCCCCCGGCCTTCGGCCTCCCCCCGGGATATTTTTGCACAGTTGATGAGGCCAAAGGGGACGTGGCGCGGGGCCACGCCTCTCATCAGGCAGGTTTCGGGCGCGTCTTTCCCTTCACCAGTGCAGAAATATCCCGGGGTCCGGGGCAGCGCCCCGGCGGGTGACGCCCGAATGCCGGTTTCCGTCCCGCACCGGTCGCCTTCCACCTTTGCCACGCGACGCCTTCGGCCTAGAAAGAGGTCAGGAGGAGCCGATGACCGACGACGCCACCGACGACGCCACACATGACGCCTTGGTGATCTTCACGCCCTCTGGCAAGCGTGGGCGCGTGCCGCGCGGCACGACCGTGCTCGCTGCCTCCCGGGCGCTCGGCGTGGATCTCGACTCGGTCTGCGGCGGGCATGGCATCTGCTCGAAATGTCAGGTCACGCCGGGGGTCGGAGACTTCCCGAAACACGGGGTCCATGTCGCGGGGGATGCGCTCTCGGCCCCGAACGCCGTCGAGGCGCGGTATGAGCGACTCCGGGGCCTCGCGCCGGGGCGGCGGCTCGGTTGTCAGGCCTGCGTTCAGGGAGACGTGGTGATCGACGTGCCGCCCGAAAGCCAGCTCCACAAGCAGGTGATCCGCAAGAGTGCGACCGAACGGGTGATGGAGATGGCGCCCGCGACGCACGTTTTCTATCTCGACGTGCCAAAGCCCGACATGCACGCCCCCGAGGGGGATTTCGAACGGCTGGCATCTACGCTTTCAAAAACGTTCGATATCAGTAATTTGCACGCCGATCTTGAAGTGACTTCTGAACTTCAGCGGATCCTGCGTGCGGGTGATTTCAAGGTGACGGCCGCCGTGCATCAGGGCGGGCGCGGCGCCGCCCCCCGGCTCGTCACACTCTGGCCCGGGCTGCGCGAGGCGCCGCTTTATGGCCTTGCGATCGACCTTGGATCGACCACGATCGCCGGGCATCTAGTTGATCTCTCGGACGGGCAGGTGCTCGCCTCCTCCGGGCTGATGAACCCGCAGATCCGCTTCGGCGAGGATCTGATGAGCCGGGTTTCCTATGCGATGATGAACCCCGGCGGCGCGGCGGAGATGACGGCGGCGGTGCGCGTGGCGCTCGGCGATCTGGCCGCCGCCCTCGTCGCCGAGGCGGGCATCGACGCGGGCGCCGTGGTCGAGGCCACCCTCGTCTGCAATCCGGTGATGCATCACCTCCTGCTCGGGATCGACCCGGTCGAGCTCGGCCAGGCGCCCTTTGCGCTCGCGCTCGGCGCGGCGCTCGATCTCTCCGCGCGCGAAATCGGGCTGGGCGGCATTGCCCCGGATGCGCGCGCCTATCTTCTGCCGCTGATCGCGGGGCATGTGGGCGCCGATGCGGCGGCGGTGGCGCTCTCCGAGGCGCCTGAGCTGCGCGAAGACCTCTCTCTCATCGTCGATGTCGGCACCAATGCCGAGATCATTCTGGGGAATAATCAACGGGTTCTGGCCTGTTCTTCACCTACCGGACCGGCCTTCGAAGGCGCTCAGATTTCCTCGGGCCAGCGCGCGGCCCCGGGCGCAATCGAGCGGATCGAGATCGACCCGCTGACGAAGGCGCCGCGCTTTCGGATCATCGGCAATCCGCATTGGTCCGACGATCCGGCCTTCGGCACACCGCGCGTGACCGGGATCTGCGGCTCGGGAATCATCGAGGCGGTCGCCGAGATGCGGATGGCGGGGATCGTCGATGCCTCGGGGCTGATCGGCTCGGCAGAACAGGTGGGCTCGGACCGGCTGATCGCCACCGGCCGCACGCAGGAGTACTTGATCCATGACGGCGGCGCGGACAGGCCCCGGATCACAGTCACCCAAGGCGACATCCGCGCGATCCAGCTCGCCAAAGCCGCGCTCTATGCGGGGGCGCGGCTCCTGATGAACGAGATGGGGGTCGAGCGGGTCGATCGCGTGGTGCTGGCCGGGGCCTTCGGCGCGCATATCTCGCCCAAACATGCGCTGGTGCTCGGCATGATCCCTGATGTGCCGCTCGAGGCCGTGGTCTCGGCCGGGAATGCGGCGGGAACGGGAGCGCGGATGGCGCTCTGCTCGGTCGAGGCGCGGCGCGCGATCGAGGCGCAGGTGCGGCGCATCACCAAGGTCGAGACCGCGATCGAGCCTCGCTTTCAGGAGCATTTCGTGGCCGCCAGCGCCCTGCCCCATGCGACCGATCCCTTCCCGGAACTCGCCCGCATCGTCACCCTGCCCGAGGTCGCCTTCAACACCGGCGGGGATGGCGGAGCCGGGGGCGGCGGGCGGCGGCGGCGGCGCGGCTGACCTCTTGACGAGGCCGGGGCCATCGCGTAATTCGGCCCCAACGCGGGTGTAGCTCAATGGTAGAGCGAGAGCTTCCCAAGCTCCAGACGAGGGTTCGATTCCCTTCACCCGCTCCAATCCCCCGCCACAACCGGCTTTCGTTCCTCGTGGGGCCCGCTCAGCGCGGTACCAGTCGATAGAGACCGCCCGCGTCGCTGTCCTCGACGATCCAGATCGCGCCCGCGCCGTCGACCGCGACATCGCGCACCCGCATCTCCAGATCCCAGCGCTCGATCTGATCGCTGCCATCGCCCGCAACCCGTACGAGCCCCTGCCCCGCGAGCGCCCCGATCAGCATCGACCCCGCCCAGCCCGGAAAGTCGCCCCCCGGCGGCACGAAGACGAGCCCCGCCGGCGCGATCACCGGATCCCACCAGAGCGCGGGCGCGGCGAATTCGGGGCGCGTGGCGTGATCGGGGATCGGAATGCCCGAATAATTGTCGCCGTTCGACACCACCGGCCAGCCATAGTTGCGCCCCGGCTCGATGAGGTTCAACTCATCGCCGCCCCGCGGCCCCATTTCGTGGCTCCAGAGTCGGCCATCGGGCGCGAAGGCCAGCCCATAGGGGTTGCGATGGCCGGTCGTCCAGGTCTCGGCCCGGGTCGTGCCGCGCGCGAAGGGGCTGTCCGCGAAAGGGTTGCCGGGCGCGGGGCGGCCCTCGGGCGTCAGGCGCAGGATCTTGCCGCGCGGGTTATCGGGGTCTTGCGCCGTGTCCGGCTGCATCCGGTCGCCGACGCTCAGATAAAGCAATCCGTCCGGGCCGAAGGCGATGATCCCGCCGGGCTGACCGCGCCCGCCCGGGCTTTGGTGCCAGAGCGTCTCGACCGCCTCAAGCGCATCTATACCGAGCCGAGCCCGGGCCAGAACCAGCGCATCATCGGGTGAGACATAGGTGAAATAGATCCGGCCCGTCCTGTCGAAATCCGGCGAAAGCGCCACATCGAGCAACCCATTTTGACCTGAATATTGCACTTTTGGAACATTTTTGAGCTCGCGCCCGCCCGCGGCCCCGATCCGCCACATCCGCCCCGTCTTGCCGCTCACGAGGAGATCACCGCCCGGTAGGGGCGCAATTGCCCAGGGCAGATCGAGCGTCGCATGACGTTCGAGGGTGAAGGGCGCCGCCCCTGCGGGGGGACGCGCGCCCATATTGCCATCGGCGGCCCTCGCCCCGCCGGGCAGCGCCACCAGAAGGCCAAGGATGAGAACCAGGCTCTTGCGCATCTTTCTCTCCGCATTTCGGCATGGCCGCGAAAGCCACTGGTGGCCGCCCCAGCGCCCCGCTATCAAACTCTGAACAACGATGGAGGGGCCAATGGCCGATATCAAGCGGATCGAATGCGGCGCACGGATGAGTGAAGCCGTGGTCTATAACGGGATGATCTGGCTCGCCGGTCAGGTCGGCACGCCGGGCGCCAGCGTGACCGAGCAGACGCGCGACGTGCTGGCGTCGATCGACGCGCTGCTGGCCCAGGCCGGCTCGGACAAGACCCGGATCCTGAGCGCGCAGATCTGGCTTGCCGATATTGCGGATTTCGCCGAGATGAACGCGGTCTGGGATGCCTGGGTGCCCGCGGGCCATTGCCCGGCGCGCGCGACCGGCGAGGCGAAACTCGCCGCCCCCGACTACAAGGTCGAGATCATCGTGACCGCCGCGCAGGCGTAAGCGTCGAGAGGGGGCGCTGCCCCCTCGCCCGTTCCGGGCTCACCCCCGGTATATTTCCGTCAGGTTGAAAGCACAGGCTTCATCTTCAACCTGACCGAAATATCCCGGGGTGAATTTGCGCAAAGCGCAAAGAGGGGCAGCGCCCCTGCCTGTTCGCCTCAGCCGGCCGCCGACTGGGCCGCGAGATGGCGGATCCGCTCGACCATAGCGGCGACGCCATTCGAGCGTTGCTGGCTGAGGTGCTCGTTGAGGCCCAGCCGGCCAAGTTCGGCCTTGGCATCGACGAGGCCCACTTCGGCCACGCTCAGACCCGAATAAAGCGCATGGAGCACCGCAATCAGCCCGCGCACGATCATCGCATCGGATTCGCCCTGAAAATCGAAGCGCGCGCCCGGCCCCGTGCCTTCGATCCGCGGCAGGAGCCAGACCTGCGAGGCGCAGCCCTCGACCTTGGTCGCGGGCACCTTGACCGCCTCGGGCAGCGGGTCCATCGCCTTGCCCAGTTCGATCACATGCCGGTAGCGGTCTTCCCAGTCGTCCAGAAACTCGAAGGTTTCGGCGATTTCCTCGAACGCTTCGCTGGCCATGGCGCCCTCCTTTTTCCCCGCTCTACCGCGCGGGCGCCCGAGGGTCCAGTGGCGGCTTTTCAAAAGCCCCGTGATCGGCTAGGCAGGGTCAAAGCCCGACCGGCCCCGGAGTTCCCATGCGCAAGCCCCTCACCGCCGCTCTCGTCCTGACGCTCGCCCTCTCGGGCTGCGGTTTCGGCCAGAGCCGCCTCAATCCGCTCAACTGGTTCGGCTCCTCGCAGGCCGAAACGCTGGAACCCGAGGGCGGTTATCCGGTGATCGAGGGCGATGATCGCAACATGGTGGCGCAGGTCACCGCACTCGAGATCAAGCGCACGCTCGACGGCGCGATCGTCACCGCGCGTGGCCTGCCGCCGACGCAGGGCTACTGGGATGCGGAACTCGTGCCCGAGGACAAGGGCCGCCCGGTCGACGGGGTGATCACCTATCACTTCCTGCTGCGCGAGCCGCCCGTGGGCAGCCCGGCCGCCGGTCGCGTGATGACGACCGAGTCGCGCGAGATCGTCGCGGGCGCCTTCATCAACACGACGCGCCTCGCCAATACCTCGAAGGTCGTGGTGATCGCCGCGGGCAACAGCCGCTCGATCAGCCGCTGACCCGGCACCGATACGCAGGTGATCGGCACGAAAGACATCGGGCGCCCAAGAGGCGCCCGATTTCAGTTCTGGGCCTGCGGGCCCGGTTCGGTCCCCTCAGGCGCGCCGACGCCGGGCGGCAACGGCCATCCCGAGCGCCGACACGAGCAGCAGACCGCCCGCCGGAAGCGGCACCGCCGGCAGTTGCTGATCAGCTGCGTACACAGTTGAACGCAGCGTGAAGCTCGTGGCGCCCCCCAGATCGCCGAGGGCGATGGCGAAGTTCAGGTTCAGGTTCGCCAGATCCTCGATGTAATCGGCAGCGATGATCAGCTGGCCGGGGTCGTAATCCTCACCCAGCATCGCAGCCAGCAGCGCATCGAAATTGTCGTAAAGCAGGGCCGAGCTGAGCGTGCCCGCCACCCCGCCGTCAAGATCGACGATCTCGCGGCGCTGTTCCCAATACCCGTCCGCGTTGAGCCAGGCCATCAGCAGGGCATCGGTATCGGGATCGCCATCGTGATCCCAGAATGCCCCCTGCGGCACCATCTCGCCGGTCAGCCAGCTTCCGAAGATGTCGTCATAGGGCCCGAACATCCCCGCGCTCACCAGAGCCGTCGGATCGCTCGTATCGACCACGAAGCCGGTGCGTTCGGCGGCGAAGAACCCGTCGAGCGAGAAGTTCGGATTGCTCGCCGCATCGCCGAACAGGCCAAAGGGAAATTGCGTGCTCGCCGATCCGCTGCCGGTCGGTTGCGCGCTGAACGCCGTCGAGAAGGACAGCCCGCTCGAGGCGTCGGCGCGCACGAAATCGTCGCCGATCCCGAAGCCGAGCTCGATCGCGAACCCTGTCAACGCGCTGCCGGTCGCGTTGATCAGCCGGTGGAAGACCTGATAGATGCTGGTTTCGGTATCGGTCGGGTCGATGTCGAAGACCAGATCGACAGGGCCGAGGCCGGTCATCTGCTGCTTGATGCGCTTGCCGCTCTGGAACTCGCTCGTGCAGGTGGCCTCGGAGCTCGTCATGATGCACCCATCGAGCGCGAGCGCACTCGGACCGCTGTCGTCTTAGCTTTCCTGCACCACTTTCACGCCGGGGCTGACCGCCTCGGGCGGCGTGAAGAGGATCTGGCCGTTGGTGACGGCCCCCGCATCCGGCAGCACGCTGTCATAAACAACGCTCGCCCCGGTGTCGCCATCCTCGGGCGTCGTGCCCACGGAAACGTTGTCGGTGTTCCATCCGGTGATCGTCGTGGCCGAAACCGGCGCGATGCCGAGCGCGAGACCAGCCGCGCAAATGGTACCTGCCGCCCGAAGCGGCAAGGTCAGTTTGATAGACATGAGTTACTTCCCCCTTGGCTGTCGCCATGTGGCTTTTAGCGTGATGGAAGGATTGGGAAATCAGTACGTTGGACGGACGTCGCCAGCCGACATCCGCATGCGATGAAACAGAAAAATCCCCCAGCGGCTCCCCCACCGCAGGATCATACAATCATCGGCGAATGTGTGATTTCAATCCTCACGCGGGGGGAAACCGGGCCTTGCGGCAATGCGCCGGCCCGGCCCTGGCGCTCAGCCGCCCCAGGTGCGTTCGAGCGCCGCGAGCCAGTTGCCATGCGCAAGCCGCGTGATCAGCGCCGCGTCATAGCCATGCGCGCGCATCGCGTCGATGAACCGCGGCAGGCCCGCCGCATCGCCCAGATCGGGCGGGATCGAGGCCCCGTCGAAATCCGAGCCGAGCCCGACGCGGCCCTCGCCCAGATGTTCGATCAGGTGATCGAGATGGCGCAGCATCGGCTCGAACCCCGCGAAGGGATCGCCCTGACCATCGGGGCGCAGGAAGCCGAGCGCATAGTTGAGCCCCACCATCCCGTCGCTCTCGCGGATCACGGCGAGCTGACGGTCGGTCAGGTTGCGCGACGAGGGGGTCACCGCATGGGCGTTGGAATGGGTGGCGATCAGCGGCGCATCGGACAGGCGCGCCACATCGTCGAAGCCCTTCTCGTTCAGGTGGCTCAGGTCGATCATGATCCGCAGGCTGTTGCATTCCCGCACGAGCCTTTTGCCCGCCTCGGTCAGCCCCTCGCCGGTATCGGGCGAGGAGGGAAAGGCGAAGGGCACGCCATGGCCGAAGGCGGTGGGACGCGACCAGACCGGCCCGAGCGAGCGCAAGCCCATGCCATGCCAGACATGGAGCGCGTCGAGATCGGGGCCGATCGGCTCGGCGCCCTCGAAATGCAGGATCGCAGCGATCTGGCCCGCGGCCATGGCGGCGCGGATATCGGCGACCGAGCGGCAGATCTTCAGGCTGCCCTCGCGCTCCATCCACATCAGATGGCCGACCATCTTCATCGCGACCGGCAGCGCCGCCTCGAAGGGGATCTCCTCGGGCAGCGGCAGGCAGA
The DNA here is from genome assembly GCA_003249215.1 of Rhodobacterales bacterium. GTDB lineage: Bacteria > Pseudomonadota > Alphaproteobacteria > Rhodobacterales > Rhodobacteraceae > Rhodobacter. The sequence continues at coordinate 97,730 of QKJR01000041.1, read as the reverse complement.
AGGGCGGATTGCGCATCATCGCGTCGAAATCCGGGTCGTCATGGGCCTTCGGCGAGGGGATATAGACCGCGAAGAACCCGCCGGCAAAGCCGCCCGCGCGCATCCGCGGCAGGTCGAGCTGCCCCTGCCCCGTCGCGGTGAGCCAGGTCGTTTCGCGGTTCTCGGGATCGCGCAGCAGGCGCAGCAGGAAATCGTTGTGGCCGTCGAAAACCGGCACCGGGGTCGTCATGCCTGAGCATCCTCTTTGGTATAGCCTGCCGAAGCCTTCAGCAGTTTACGGGTGTAATCGGTCTGCGCACGCTGGCCGCGCAGGTCGGCGCGTTCGAGTTCCTCGACGGCGAGGCCGTGCTGCATCACCAAAAGCCGCTCGCACATATGCGAGATGACCGCCAGATCATGCGAGACCATCACATAGGTCAGGCCGCGCTCGGCGCGCAGCCGGTCGAGCAGATTGAGCACCTCGGCCTGAATCGAGGCATCGAGCGCCGAGGTCGGCTCGTCGAGCAGGATGATCTGCGGCTCGAGGATCAGCGCACGGGCGACGGCCACGCGCTGACGCTGCCCGCCCGAAAGCTGATGCGGATAGCGGAATCGGAAGCCCGCGCCGAGGCCCACATCCTCGAGCGCCTGTTCGATCCGCTCGTCATGGCGGTCGAAGCCCTGGATCGAGAGCGGCTCGGACAGGACCGAGTCGATCGTGTGGCGCGGATGGAGCGAGGCATAGGGGTCTTGGAACACCATCTGCACCCGGCGATAGAAGGCCGGGCTGCGCGGTGTGGGCAGCTCGGCCCCGTCGAGCGTGATCCGCCCGCCCGAGGTCGGCGCCAGCCCGCAGATCGCGCGCAGCACGGTGGATTTGCCCGAGCCGGACTCGCCCACGATGCCATAGCTCTCGCCCTGTTGGACGGTGAAACTCACCCCCCGCACCGCGCGCACCACATCCGCGCCAAGGGCGAAGGTCACTTCGAGATTTTCGACATTCAGCATGATCCCCGCCCCCTCACTCGGCCCAGCTCGCATCGCGGTCGAGCGTGGGCAGCGGATAGCGGTCCTCGTCGATCTGCGGCAGGCAGTTGAGCAGCCCCTGCGTATAGGGGTGCTGTGCCTGATGCAGCTCGGAGGCCTTGAGTTCCTCCACCACCCGGCCCGCATACATCACCAGCACCCGGTCGCAGAACGAACTGACGAGCCGCAGGTCATGGCTGATGAAGATCAGCCCCATGCCGCGGTCGGTCACCAGCCGGTCGAGGATGCGCAGCACCTCGATCTGGATCGTCACATCGAGCGCCGAGGTCGGCTCGTCCGCGATCAGCAGATCCGGCTCGGACACGACCATCATCGCGATCATCACCCGCTGGCCCATCCCGCCCGACAGCTCGTGCGGATAGGCGCGGAACACGCGTTCCGGGTCGCGGATTTGCACCGCCTCGAGCATGGCGAGCGATTTTTCGCGGGCCTCGGCCCGGCTCGCGCCATGGGTGCGCAGCACTTCCATCAATTGCTTGCCCACCGGCATCACCGGATTGAGCGAGAATTTCGGGTCCTGCATCACCATCGACATCCGCTTGCCGCGCAGACCGCGCCATTGCCGCGCGCCCAGATTGCGCAGGTCGATGCCGTCGAAGCTGAGCCGGTCGGCGGTGGTGACGCCCGGCGCGGGCGTGAGCCCGAGGATCGCGCGGCCGGTCTGGGACTTGCCCGAACCGCTCTCGCCGACGATGCCCAGACGCTCGCGCCCGAGCGAGAAGCTGACCCCGCGCACCACCTCGGCGGGGCCTTGGCGGGTCGGGAAGGTGACACGGAGGTTTTCAACGTCGAGCAGGCTCATTTCTGCCTCTTGGGATCGAGAACGTCGCGCAGCCCGTCGCCGAGCAGGTTGAACCCGAGCGAGACGGTGAAGATGGCGAGGCCCGGCATGGTGGCGACCCACCAGTAATCGACGAGGAAGTTACGCCCGCCAGCGATCATCGCGCCCCATTCGGGCTGCGGCGGCTGCGCGCCGAGGCCGAGGAAGCCGAGGCCCGCCGCGGTCAGGATGATCCCCGCCATATCGAGCGTGACCCGCACGATCACCGACGACAGGCACAAGGGCACGATATGCTTCCAGATGATCCGCGCGGCCGAGGCGCCCTGCAGCTTGGTCGCGGCGATGAAATCCGAATTGCGGATCGTCAGCGTCTCGGCGCGGGCGAGGCGCGCATAGGGCGGCCAGGCGGTGATCGAGATCGCGATGATCGCGTTTTCGATGCCGGGGCCGAGGGCGGCCACGAAGGCCAGCGCCAGGATCAGCTTCGGGAAGGCCAGCACGATATCGGTAAGCCGCATCAGCACGGTATCGACCCAGCCGCCGAAATAGCCCGCCGTGGTGCCCACCAGAAGCCCGACCGGCGTGGCGATCACCGCCACGAGGGCGACGACGGCAAGCGTGATCCGCGAGCCGTGGATCAGCCGCGAGAGGATATCGCGGCCCTGATCGTCGGTGCCGAGCAGATAGCCCTCGCTCAGCGGCGGCAAAAGGCGCGTGTGATTGAGATCGCCCAAGAGCGGATCATGCGGCGCAAGCCAGGGCGCGAAGATCGCCACCAGCACCAGCGCGAGCACGATCAGGAAGCCGAACATGGCAAGCCCGTTGGTGCGAAAATCGAGCCAGGTGCGATAGATCTGCCCGAGCCGGGCCTGCCGGCGCGAGACGGGTCGGTCGCTGAGCAACCAGTCGCGGGTCATGGTCATGTCCGGTTCCTCGTGCGGGCGTCGAGCAGCGTATAGAGCAGGTCGGAAAACATGTTCAGACCGACGAAGATCGCCCCGATCACCAGCGTGCCGCCGAGCACCGCGTTCATGTCGGCGTTCTGCAGCGAATTGGTCAGATACTGGCCGAGCCCCGGCCAGGCGAAGACGGTCTCGGTCAGCACCGAGCCCTCGAGCAGGTTGGCATAGCTCAGCGCGACCACCGTCACCAAGGGCACCGCGGCATTGCGCAGCGCCTGCACCCAGATGATGCGCCATTCCGGCACGCCCTTGACGCGCGCGGTGGTGATATATTCCTGCGCCAGCTCGTTGAGCATGAAGCTGCGGGTCATCCGGCTGATATAGGCCAGCGACAGATAGCCGAGCAGCGAGGCCGGCAGGATGATATGCGAGAAGACATTGCCAAAGGCACCCCAGGCGCCCTGCATCGCCGTGTCGAGCAGGAAAAGCCCGGTGCGCGGCGTGAAATCATATTCATAGCTGATGTCGACACGGCCCGGCCCCGAGATCAGGTCGAGCTTGAAATAGAAGAGCAGAAGCCCCATCAGCCCGAGCCAGAAGACCGGCGCCGAATAGCCCACGAGCCCCACGACGCGCACGACCTGATCGACGAGCTTGCCCTGCCGCACCGCGGCCCAGACCCCCATCGGAATACCGAAGGCGGTGCCGATCACGATCGAGACGGTGGCGAGTTCCAGCGTCGCCGGGAAGACCCGCGCGATATCCTGCGCGATCGGGCGGGTGGTCAGGTTCGAGGTGCCGAAATCGCCCTGAAAGACCTTCTGCAGCCAGATCCAGAATTGCTCGACCAGCGGCCGGTCGAGACCCAGCGCCTGATAGGCGGCATCGTATTGCGCCTGGGTGGCGCGGTCGCCCACGACCGAGAGGACCGGATCGACCGGCACCACGCGGCCGATCAGGAAGGTCACGATCAAGAGGCCGAGGAAGGTCACCGCCACCGTGCCCAGCGTCGAGGCGATCTTGCGAAGCCAGAGGGCGCCGCGGCGCCCTCCGAGAGTGTTTGACACCATGTTACTTGGTCACATGCGCGAAGCTGTTGTCGTTGAACGAGGGACCGACGATCACGCCCTCGATGTTCTTGCGCTCGCCCATGACCTCGATCTCCTGCGCGTAGATCACGAAGGGACCGGTCTCCATCACCGTCTTCTGGTCGGCGATATACATCTCGGCGCGCTTGGCAGCGTCGGGCTCGACCATCGCGGCATCGGTCGCGGCGCTCAGCTCGGGGATATCCCAGGCGTTGCGCCAGGCGAGCGGCTTCGAGGTCGCATCGTCGGCGTTGTTCGGGTTATAGGCGAAGGTCGAGGCGTTGGTGTGGGGATCCTGGAAGTCCGGCCCCCAGCGGCCGATGTAGATATCGTGGTTGCGCGCACGATATTTGGTCAGCGTCTGCTTGCCGTCGCCCGGGATCAGTTCGAGCTCGATGCCCGCCTGCGCCATGGTCTGTTGCATCGCCTGCGCCATCGCCGTGATCTCGGGGGTGTTGCGGGTGTCCATCGTCACCTTAAAGCCCTCGGGCACGCCCGCGGCCGCGAGCAGTTCCTTGGCCTTGGCCACGTCGAGCGAGAACGGGTTCTCGTTATAGGCGCCGAGGAAGCCCTCGGGCAGGAAGCCCTGATGCACCTTGACCTTGCCGGCCATGATCGTGCCCGCGATCGTGTCGTAATCGACGAGATATTTCATCGCCTGACGCACTTCGGGCTTCGACAGGAACTCGTTCTTCTGGTTCAGGCCGAGATAATAGAGCGAGCCTTTCACGCCGCTCTCGATCTTGACGTCGGCGTTGCCCTGCAGCGCCGAGATATCCTCGGCGGTCAGGTTGCGCGCGATGTCGATATCGCCCTTTTCCAGCAGCAGGCGCTGGGTCGAGGTTTCCGGGATATGGCGATAGATCACGCGGGCCATGGGCGTCGCGTCACCCGAATAGTTCGGGTTGCGCTCGAGGATGACGGCCTCGTTCGGGCGCCAGTCCTTGATCATGAAGGGGCCCGAGCCCGCATAGTTGGTCTTGAGCCAGTCATAGCCGAAATCGCCGTTCGCTTCGTGCTCCATCGCGAGCTTCTTGTCGACGACCGAGGCCACCGTGGCGGTCAGACAGTAAAGCACCAGCGTCGGCGCATAGGGCTTGTCCATCTTGAAATCGAAGGACATCGGCCCGGTCTGCACGATCATCGCATCGGCATTGTCGGGGGTGATCCCGAGCTGACCGATGATGAAGGCGGGCGACTTGTCGAGCTTGACCGCGCGCACCAGCGAGAAGACGGCGTCCTCGGCAGTGATCGGGTTGCCGCTGGCGAAGGTCCGGCCCTCTTTCATCTTGAACGACAGCGTCATGCCGTCTTCCGAAACGGTCCAGCTCTCGGCGGCCTTGCCGAAGATGTCCGAGACGTTCTGCGGGTCATAGCCGATCAGCGTCTCATAGCTGTTGCCGGCGATTTCCGAGGCGGTGAATTCGAAGATTTCCGCGGGATCGAGCGAGATGATGTCGTCGATCGACCAGGCCTGAATCAGCGTGTCGGGCGGGGTTTCGGCAAGGCTGATCGCGGGCGTGGCGCCCAGCATCAGGGCGCTCAGAGCGACACTTGCCAGAAAGCGGCTGTGGATCATGTGGTTCCCTCTCTGTCATGGTTTGGCGCAGCCAGAGCCGCGCCTGATCCGGTCTTCCGGATTCGGTAAAACGATTAACCGCACGGTCAAAATCCATGTCAAGCAGGAAGCCGGGTCACCCCGGCCCGCGTGCCCCCTCGCAAATCCAACGGAAACGGGGGGTTACGCCCGGGCGCCAAGGACCAAAGGCCGCAGCACCGGCGCGGGGTGATGCGGTGCGGCGGGGATAGCGCCCAAAAATCAGGCATTTGGACCAACGGCCGGCCCGGGAGCGGCCGGCTCGGTCAGCGCCGGGGTCCGCCCGGGCAGGGCACGCGTTCTCAGACGATGACGACGCGCACCGAGCCGCCGGCGGCGGTCAGCGCAATCTCGCCCTTGGCCAGACGCAGTGCGTCGCGCCCGAAAACATCCATCCGCCAGCCGAGCAAGGCCGGAACGTCGCGCTTGCCCGCCGCGATCCGGTCGAGATCGGACGAGGTCGCGATCAGCTTCGCCGCCACCCCGGTCTCCTCTGATTTCGCCTTCAGGAGCACGCGCAGAAGATCGGCCAGCGCGGTATTGACCTGCAACTGCTGATCCTCACCCTCGACATGCGGCATGTCCTCGGGCTTGACGGCAAGGCCCTCCTTGACCGCCTGCAGGATGCCCTCCGCAATGTCGCCGCGCCGCGCCTCGCGCAGCAGCAGACGCGACTTGCCGAGCTCGTCCATCGTCTGGGGCTTGGTCGAGGCAAGTTCCAGCAGCGCATCATCCTTGAAGATGCGCGAGCGCGGGATGTTCTTGTTCTGCGCATAGCCCTCGCGGAAGCGCGCGAGCTCGCGCACCACGGCGAGGAACCGCCCCGAGGTGGTCCGCGTCTTGACCCGCAGCCACGCCTCTTCGGGGCGCGTGATATAGGTCTCGGGGTTCAGAAGGATCGCCTCTTCTTCCTGGACCCAGGCCTCCCGACCCGATTTCTCCAGTTCCTTCGAGAGGAATTCGTAGATCACCCGCAGATGGGTGACATCGGCGATCGCATAGGTCTTTTGCGCCTCGGTCAGCGGGCGGCGCGACCAGTCGGTGAAGCGCGAGGTCTTGTCGAGCGATTGCCGCGCGATCTTGCGCACCAAGGTCTCATAACCCACCTGCTCGCCGAAACCGCAGACCATCGCGGCGACCTGCGTGTCAAAAAGCGGGATCGGGAAGACACCGGCCTCGGTGAAGAAGATCTCGAGATCCTGCCGCGCGGCATGGAACACCTTGACCGTCGCCTCGTGGCGGAAGAGGTCGTAGATCGGCTCGAGCGAGATCCCCTCGGCCAGCGGATCGACGAGCACCGCCTCGCCCTCCTTGCCCGGCAGCGCCATCTGCACCAGACAGAGCTTGGACCAATAGGTCCGCTCACGCAGGAATTCGGTGTCGACCGTCACATAGGCTTCGGTCTTGGCCTTGGCGCAGAAGGCGGCAAGGTCTTCGGTCGTGGTAATCGTCTGCATCGCGCGTCTCTCTCGCGGGGTCATCCCGCCTGTGATCCCTCGCGCTTGGCACGCGCGGGCGCGCGGCGCAAGGGCAAAGGCACCCGGTCGGTGCGATGGGGGACGGTTGTTACAGGAAAACCGGAGTTCGGCGCCCCTGCCCCGCGGCGCGCCCGGCCCCGGGTGCGGAGCCTCCGGCGGGGATATTTGGACACAGATGATGACAAGGGCGATCTGCTCCCATCATCTGTGTGAAAATATCCTCGGGGGTGAGCCGCTTGAGCGGCGAGGGGGCCGACAGCCCCCTGCTCCGCCCGCAAGACAGCGGCGCGCTCAGAGGTCGAGCCGCTCGCGCTCCCCCGCAACGAAGCGTTTGAGCACCGCCGGGTAGAGCCGATGCTCTGTCTTCAGCACCCGCGCGGCGAGCGTATCGGGCGTATCGCCGGTCAGGATATCGACCCGCGCCTGACCGAGGATCGGGCCGTCGTCGAGCACCGGGGTGACCTCGTGCACGGTGCAACCGGCTTGCCTGTCGCCCGCCTCGAGCGCGCGTTCATGGGTGTGCAGCCCGGGGTATTTCGGCAGGAGCGAGGGATGGATATTGAGCATCCGCCCCGCGAAACGGCTGACGAAATCGGGGGTCAGGACGCGCATGAAACCCGCGAGGCACACGACATCGGGCTCGGCTGCGAGGAGCGGTTTCAGGAGTTCCGCCTCGAAGGCCGCGCGATCCTTGCCAAAGGGGCGATGGCTGACCGCCGCGGTGGGCACGCCCGCGCGCGCCGCACGCTCAAGCCCCGCCGCCACCGGATCGTTCGACAGCACCAGCACCGGTTCGGCATAGCCCTCGGCCTGCATCGTCTCGACGAGACGGACCATGTTCGACCCGCCCCCCGAGATCAGGATCGCGACTTTTTTCAAAGCAGCGCGCCCGTGTAGCTGACGCCTGCGCCCTCGGTAACGGAACCGATCACCGAAACCGTCTCGCCCTGCTCTTCGAGCAGCGCTTTCAGCGCATCAGCTTGGTCGGCCGCGACGACAACGATCATGCCGATGCCGCAGTTGAAGGTCTTGAGCAACTCCGGCTCGGCCATGTTGGCGGTCTCCGCGAGCCAGCGGAAGACCGGCGGCAGTTGCCACGCAGAAAGGTCGATCGCCGCGCCCATCCCCTCGGGCAGGACGCGCGGCAGGTTCTCGGTCAGGCCACCGCCGGTAATATGCGCAAGCGCATGGACACCACCGGCGCGCACCGCCGCGAGGGCCTGTTTGACATAGAGCCGGGTGGGCGCGAGCAGCGCCTGACCGAGGTTCCCCTCAGCGAACGGGCAATCCGCATCCCAGCCCAGCCCCGAAAGCTCGACCACCTTGCGCACGAAGCTGTAGCCGTTCGAATGCACACCATTCGAGGCGAGGCCCAGCAGAACGTCGCCCTCGGCAACACCGGCGGGCAGATCCGCGCCGCGTTCCATCGCGCCGACGGCGAAACCGGCCAGATCGAAATCATCCTTGGCATACATGCCCGGCATCTCGGCGGTCTCGCCGCCGATCAGCGCGCAGCCCGATTGCGCGCAGCCCTCGGCGATGCCCTCGATGATGCGGGTCGCCTGCGCGACCTCGAGCTTGCCGGTGGCGAAATAGTCGAGGAAGAACAAGGGCTCGGCGCCCTGACAGACGAGGTCGTTGACGCACATCGCGACGAGGTCGATGCCGATCGTATCCACGTTGCCCGTGTCGATCGCGATGCGCAGCTTGGTGCCCACGCCATCGGTCGCCGCCACGAGGATCGGGTCGGAATAGCCGGCGCCCTTGAGATCGAAGAGCGCGCCGAAGCCGCCAAGCCCCGACATCACGCCCGGGCGCGCGGTGCGTTTCGCGGCCGGCTTGATGCGTTCCACCAGCGCATTGCCCGCGTCGATATCGACCCCCGCATCGGCATAGGTCAGCCCGTTCTTGCCCGCCTTGTCCGTCATGCTCTCGCCCGCCCTCTCGCCAGAAACCGCATTGGCCCGGGCCTTAGCGCAAAGGACCGCCTCAGGCAACGCCCGCGCCGCGCCCCTGCGCATATTCCGCGCGGATTCTTGACGCGCCCCCCCTTCCCGCCTAAGCCTTGGCGCACTCTGGGGGCCTGTAGCTCAACGGTTAGAGCAGGGCGCTCATAACGCCTTGGTTGGGGGTTCAAATCCCTCCGGGCCTACCAGAGCCTTCCCCCGCCCCCTCAAAACCCCGGATTCGTCTTGAGAAATTCGACTTCCTCGGGCGTGCTTTCGCGCCCGAGCACCGCGTTGCGATGCGCGAAGCGGCCGAAGCGCGCGACGATGCCGCGGTGCGCAATCGCGAAGCGCAGGGAATTCGCGTCGCCCAGAACCTCATAGAGCGCGACCGAAAGCTCCTGATCGGCGAGCGCCTCGGAATGCATGAAGGGCAGGTAGAAGAAGGGCCGCGCCTCGGGGGCCACGGTGCGATCGAAACCGCGGGCGAGCGCGCGGCGGGCGTGGAAAAGCGCGATCTCGCCGCTCTCGAAGGATCGCGGGCTGCCGCGGAACATGTTGCGCGGGAACTGGTCGAGCGTGATCAGGAGCGCCAGCATGTCTTCGGCGTCGCGCGCCCAATCTTCGAGGGCGCGGGCATGGGCCGCCTCGTAGGTCGCACCGAAGCGGTCGATGATCGAGCGGTCGAACCCCGCGTCCTTGGTAAACCAGTTCGGCCGCGCAGCATCGGAAAACCAGAAATCGCGGACTTCCGCGGGGTTGGTGACAGGCATTCGAACTCCTCCCTTTCGGGAAAATTTAGTGCCCGCCGAAGCCCTTGCGAATCCGCCGCACCATCAGCCAGACGCCGAGGATGACGAGCGGGGTGAGACCGGCCAGCGCCATTTCCTTGGACAGCCCCGCCTGTTTGGCGAAAGGATAGACGAGATAGCCCGCGAGGCTGACCGCGTAATAGCTGATCGCGACGACCGAGAGCCCCTCGACCGTGTGTTGCAGCCGCAGTTGCAGATCGGCGCGGCGGTCCATGCTTTCCAGGAGTTTCTGGTTCTGCGCCTGCCGCGCCACATCGACGCGGGTCCGCAGCAGTTCCCCCGCCCGCTCGGCCCGCTCGATCATCGCCTTCAGGCGTCCCTCGGCCGAGATCACGGTGCGCATCGCGGGCTCATAGCGGCGCAGCATGAATTCGGTGAATTTCTGCCGCCCCTCGAACCGCGTCTCGCGCAGAACCTCGACCCGCTCGGCCACGATCGCGGCATAGGCGCCGGTCGCGCCGAACCGGAAGGAATGGCTCACGGCGAGGCTCTCGAGCTCGGCCGAGACCGCGAGCAGACGGTTCAGCGTCTCCTCGGCCGGGCGCGCCTCGTCACCCATCCCCTCGACCAGCGCGGTCAGCTCGGGGTCGAGCGCATTCAGACGCCCGGTCAGGCCGCGCGCGCGGCCAAGGCCCAGCATCGACATCGCGCGATAGGTCTCGAGCTCGCAGATCCGCTGCACGATGCGGCCCACGCGCCCCGCCCCGGTGCCCTTGGTGACGAAGACCGCAAAGCGCATCTGCCCGGCCGGGTCGATGCGGAAATCGCCCGCGACCACCGCCGCCCCGTCGAGCACCCAGGCACAGGCGAGGCTCTCGGGGACGAACCACTGATCGAGCAGCGCGTTGATCGTGGCCGGGTCCTCGGGCAGCGCCTCGATCCGGATCGAGACCGCGGCGATGCGCTTGCCCGGCGCTTGCGAGAGCCAGTCGGCGGGGAAGACCTCGGCCTCGACCGGGTCGAAGGGGCGGTCCGAGAGACCCGGCGCATGGGCGAGGAAGGTCGTGAATTCGGTGTGGCTTTCCCATTTGAGCTCGTGGCGGCCGAGGCTCGTGGTCAGATGGGTCACGCCCTCGGGCGCCGGTGCGGCGCCGGCGCGGGTGAGCAGCGCATCGAGATGCGCCCGGTCCGCCGCGCGGTCGCGGTTGGCGGCGTCGCGCGGCTCCTTGATCGCGAGATAGGTCACCTGCGCGGGCACGCCCACCCGCACGAAAGGACGCGCGTGCAGCTCGTTGACCAGCGCATAGCGCAGCGGATGTTCGTCATTCGGGGCCATGGCGCTCTCCTACCCTGTGGCCGGAACCGCACCGGCCCACCCTCAGTAGCGGAAAATATACAGCGATAACAGATGTTTATCGGCATACCATTGTGCACAAAGGTCGCAGGCGCCGCGCGCCCCACCGCCGCCGCGCGACAAGGCCCCGAATACAGGGTCCCGAATAATTTCGAAAAAAATGCGCCCCCGGCGTAGGGGGGCCGCGCGGGCGGCGTATCACGGATATCTGCAACCAACGGAGCAAGCGATGAAACCCCTGACTTCCCAACGCCTTGTGCGATCCCCCATGCCGGCCCTCGTGCTCGGTCTCGGGCTGGCGCTGAGCGCGGGGCCGGTCCTCGCCCAGACCGCCTTCCAGCGGCTCGACACCGACAAGAGCGGCGCGATCAGCCGCGAGGAATTCCTCGCGCTGCGCCGCGAGATGTTCGCCCGGATCGACGCCGACCAGTCCGGCACCGTCACCCGCGCCGAGATCGAAGCGGCGCGTCAGGCGGCGCCCGGACAGCGCCAGATGCAGGCCGACGACCGGATCTGGAGCCAGGATGCCAATGGCGACGGCCAGCTCACGCTTGCCGAATACACCGCCCAGACCCGCGGCTTCGACATGGCCGACCGCAACAACGACGGCCAGCTCAGCCCGGCCGAATTCGACCGGATCGCGCGTTTCATCGCGCAGGCCCGGAACTGAACGACCCAAGACCACCACCACTCACCCACTCCCTCAAGACACTTGTGACAGTTGAAAGGTAACCCCATGAAAATGCTCAAACTCACCGCCGCCCTGATCCTGCCGCTCGCGCTCGCGCTGCCGGCCGCGGCCCAGAATGTGACCATCACCGGCTCGAACGGCGGCACCATCCAGAAGAACCGCGACTGCGCGCGCAGCAACGGTCAGGCCAATTGCACCGTCAGCAGCACCGCGACCGGCGCGAATGGCCAGAGCGCGACCAAGACGCGCGCGCGCACGACCGAAGCCGGATCGTCCTCGACCACCGTCACCAGCACCGGCCCCTCGGGCCAGACGAACAGCCGCAGCCGCCTCGTGACTGTGACGCGCTGAGGCTAACTGCCGTCCGCTTTCCCCCAGCGGACGGCAGCACTATTCTGACGGGATCGGGGGCGCGGAGAAGCGGGGACCGTGGCGCAAGACACGAGGGCACAGGAAGCGGCGGCGCTGATGGCGGCGCTCACGGGCGGCGATCGTGGCGCGCTCGGCCGGCTGATTGCGCTCTACGGTCCGGGGCTGACGGCCTATGCGCGTCAGGCGCTGCGCAACCCCGCCGATGCCGAGGACGTGGCGCAGGAGGTGTTCTTGCGGGTCTGGCGTCAGGCGGAGCGCTACGACCCCGCCCGCGCCGCAGTCTCGACCTGGATCTGGCGGATCGCGATCAACCTGTGCATCGACCGCAACCGCAGGCTGGGGGTGCGGCGCTTCCTCGGGCTCGAGGCGGCGCCCGAGACCCAGGACGAGAGCCCCGATGCCGAGGCCGCGCTCGACGGGCGCCAGCGGCTCGGGCTCGCGCAGGCGGCGATCGCCGATCTGCCCGAGCGCCAGCGCGAGGCGATCTTGCTGCGCGCGACGGGCGGTATGGCGACGGCCGAGATCGCCGCGACGATGGGCATCGGCCCGGGCGCGGTGGAACAATTGCTGGTGCGGGCGCGGGCCAATCTGCGCCGCGCACTGGAGGGGAGCGGCGTGCCCTGAGGGCCGCCCACCCCCTGCCCGCCCCCCTGGAGGAGGGGACGAAGCAGGGAGACGACCGGGAACGACTTGGGAGGAGAGGATGAGCGAAGGAAGAAGGAGCGATGCCATGAGCGGTTCGCAGCACGACACCAGCCCCAGCGCGACGGCGGCCGCCCCCGGCCGCGATCCGGCAACGGATGCCGCCTTCGACCGTGATCTCGCGGCGCTGATCGGCGCTGCGGATACCGACACGGCGATGCTGAGCCGCGCCGTGCTCAGCCGTCTGGCCGAGCGCCCCGAGAGCGGCTTCGCGCATCTGGCCGAGGTGCTCGCGGCCCCCGCGCCGCTCGCGGCCGGGGTCTCGGCGGGGTTCGTGCTGATCGCCGGGCTCGGCTATGCGGTGCTTCCCGCGGTCGGGGGGGACGAGATCCTCGCCCTGCTGACGCTGCGCGATCTTCTGGGCCTGGGAGGGTTCTGATGGACGACACGACACACATGCGCCGCCGGCGCGACCGGGGCCGGATGATCCTCATCGGGGTTCTGGCGGTCTCGCTCGCGGGCAATGCGCTCGCACTCGGGGCGGCGGCGCGGTTCATGACCTTGCGCCACGAAGTGCTCGGCGGGGTGGCGGGCGAGGCGCTTTTTCCGCGCCCCGAACGCCGCGCACTGCTCAGCGCCGTGCAGGATCAGGCCGACGTGCTGCGCCCCGAGCTGCGCGCGCTGGTCGAGGCGCGGGTGGCGGTGGTCGAGGCGGGCATGGCCCGGCCCTTCGACCGCGCCGCGCTCGAGACGGCGATGACCGGTTTCCGCGCGGCGGCGGACCGGATGCTCGGCTCGGTGCAGAAGGTGATTGCCGATACGCTCGAGGCCCGTGCCTCATCACAATAGGGCTCTCGAGCGTTGAGCCGTCGCCCGGGCGGGGTGGCGGTTCCGGGGCGGTCTGCGGCGGGCAGATCGCCCCTTTTTTGGGGGGGGGCAAACGAAAAGCCCCGCCGGTTGGCGGGGCTTTCTTTTGGCCGTCGGCCCTGCTCACATCCGGATCAGATGCAAGAGTTCCTCGAGCGATTTCTTGGCGTCGCCATAGAACATCCGCGTATTCTCCTTGTAGAAGAGCGGGTTCTCGATGCCCGAATAGCCGGTGCCCTGACCGCGTTTCGACACGAACACCTGTTTCGCCTTCCACACTTCCAGAACCGGCATCCCGGCGATGGGCGAGTTCGGATCGTCCTGCGCCGCCGGGTTCACGATGTCGTTCGAGCCGATCACGATGACCACATCCGTTTCCGGGAAGTCGTCATTGATCTCGTCCATCTCCATCACGATGTCATAGGGCACACGCGCCTCGGCCAGAAGCACGTTCATGTGCCCGGGCAGACGGCCCGCCACCGGGTGGATCGCGAAGCGGACCTCCTTGCCACGGCCGCGCAGCATCGAGGTGAGCTCGCTCACCGCGTTCTGCGCCTGCGCCACAGCCATGCCATAGCCCGGAACGATGACGACGCTGTCGGCCTCGTTCAGCGCATCGGCCACGCCCTGCGCGTCGATCGCGACCTGCTCGCCCTCGACCTCCATCGCCGGACCCGTGGCGCCACCGAAGCCGCCGAGGATGACCGAGACGAAGCTGCGGTTCATCGCCTTGCACATGATATAGCTCAGGATCGCGCCCGAGGAGCCCACCAGCGCGCCGGTCACGATCAAGAGATCGTTGCCAAGCGAGAAGCCGATCGCCGCCGCGGCCCAGCCCGAATAGCTGTTGAGCATCGACACCACGACCGGCATGTCGGCGCCGCCGATGCCCATGATCAGGTGATAGCCGATGAAGAAGGCCAGAAGCGTCATCAGGATCAGCGCCCAGGCGCCGCCGCCCTGCACATAGATCACCAGCAGGACGAGCGAGCCAAGCGCGGCACCCGCGTTCAGCAGGTGACCGCCCGGCAGTTTCTTGGCCTGCGAGGTGATCTTGCCGGCAAGCTTGCCGAAGGCGATGACCGAGCCGGTGAAGGTCACGGCGCCGATGAACACGCCGAGGAAGGTCTCGACCTTGAGGATCGAGAGCTCGACCGAGCTCTTATGCGCAACGATCTTCGAGAAGCCCGAGAGCTGCTCATAGGCCGCGGGCAGGACGCCGGTCGCGTGATGCTCGGCGATGATGTCCCAGACATGGCCCATGGTGATATGGGTGTTGTAACCCACGAAGACCGCGGCGAGACCGACGAGCGAGTGCATCGCGGCCACGAGCTGCGGCATCTCGGTCATCTGGACCTTTTTCGCGACGATCCAGCCGATGATGCCACCGCCCGCGATCAAGAGGACCGAGAGGATCCAGAGCCCCTTGCCGGGGCCGACGATCGTCGCCGCCACCGCCAGCGCCATGCCGACGATGCCATACCAGACCGCGCGTTTCGCGCTTTCCTGCCCCGAGAGGCCACCGAGCGAGAGGATGAACAGGACCGCCGAGACGACGTAGGCGGCCGTGGTGAAACCGAATTCCATTGGTTTTTCCCCCGCTTACGATTTCTGGAACATCGCGAGCATGCGCCGCGTGACCATGAAACCGCCGAAGATGTTGATGCCCGCCATGAAGACCGACAGCGCCGCAAGCACGATCACGAGGAAATTCCCCGAACCGATCTGCATCAGCGCGCCCAGAATGATGATCGAGCTGATCGCGTTGGTCACGGCCATGAGTGGCGTGTGCAGCGAATGCGAGACGTTCCAGATCACCTGGAAGCCCACGAAGCAGCTCAGCGCAAAGACGATGAAGTGGCTCATGAAGCTCGCCGGCGCCACGAGGCCCACGCCGAGCAGCACCACCGCCCCGATGCCGAGCATCAGGATCTGATCGCGGGTCTGCTTCTTGAAGGCGGCGTGGTCACGCGCCTTGATCTCTTCGGCGGTGAGTTCCTTGACCTTTTCCTTGGGCTTCTGCGCCGCGATGGCCGCGATCTTCGGCGGCGGCGGCGGGAAGGTGATCGCGCCCTGATGCACCACGGTCGCGCCGCGGATCACATCGTCTTCCATGTTGTGGTTGACGACACCGTCTTTGGCCGGGGTCAGGTCGGTCATCATGTGGCGGATGTTGGTCGAGTAGAGCTGCGAGCTCTGCGCGGCCATCCGGCTCGGGAAATCGGTGTAGCCGACGACGGTCACGCCGTTTTCGGTGACGATCTTCTCATCCTTGACGGTCAGATCGCAGTTGCCACCGCGCTCGGCCGCGAGGTCGACGACGACCGAGCCGCGCTTCATGCTGGCGACCATATCGGCGAGCCACAGCTTCGGCGCATCCCGGCCCGGGATCAACGCGGTGGTGATCACGATATCCATGTCGGGCGCGAGCTCGCGGAACTTCTTAAGCTGCGCTTCACGGAATTCGGGGCTCGAAGGCGCCGCATAGCCGCCCGTCGCCGCGCCATCGGTCTGGCTTTCCTCGAAATCGAGATAGACGAATTCGGCACCCATCGATTCGATCTGCTCGGCCACTTCGGGCCGCACGTCGAAAGCATAGGTGATCGCACCAAGCGCCGTCGAAGTCCCGATCGCGGCGAGCCCCGCGACACCGGCGCCGACGATCAGCACCTTGGCCGGGGGCACCTTGCCCGCCGCCGTCACCTGACCGGTGAAGAAGCGGCCGAAGTTGTTACCGGCCTCGATCACCGCGCGGTAGCCCGAGATATTGGCCATCGACGACAGCGCATCCATCTTCTGCGCGCGGCTGATCCGGGGCACCATATCCATCGCGATGACATTCGCACCGGTGGCCTTGGCGGCCTCCAGCAGATCGCCATTCTGCGCCGGATAGAAGAACGAAATCAGCGTCTTGCCGGGTTTCAGCAGCGCGAGTTCGCTCTCGACGGGCGGCCGCACCTTGACCACGAAGTCGACCTCGTCCACGAGCGCCTCGACGCTCGGCAACACGGTCACCCCGGCCTTTTCATAGGCCGGGTCCTCATAGCCCGCGGCATGGCCTGCGCCCGCCTGAATGTAACATTGATGTCCCAGCTTCTGAAGCTGCAGCGCGGAATCGGGGGTCATCGCGACGCGCGCTTCTCCCTCGAAAATCTCCTTCGGAGCGCCGATTTTCACTTTTGTCTCTCCCATGATCGCCCCGGGACCAATTTCAGCCCGGGGACACGAAACGTGGCGAAATTCGTTTAGCACTGCGCAATAAAGTTTCACAAGCGCCTTGGGCCACGAAATCCTTTGAATCCGGGCGCCGCGGCGCGGCGCGCTGGCGGTATACCGTCGCACACCTCAGGGGATTTTCAGTTTTTCAAGTAATTACAGAACCTTGAGCAGCGATCTTCAGGGAGGGCGCGGCACCCCTGTCCTTTCGTCGCAGGGATCAGAGCCAGCGCCGGGTGCGCGCGCAATAGTCGGCGTAATCGGGGCCGAAATGGGCGGCGATCCGCGCCTCCTCGCCCAGGATGAAGCGCTGCGTGATGAAGGCCATGAAAGCGGGCACCAGCGGCAGCGCCAGCGCCGATCCGCTCCAGATCAGAACACCGGCAAGCACCAGCGCATCGGCGAGATAGATCGGATTGCGCGAGAGGGCGAAAGCGCCCGAGGTCACCAGCGCGGTGGGATCGCGACGCGGGATGAAGGTGGTGTGACGCGCGACCATCTGCGCGGCCGCAAGACACATCAGCACCACACCCAGAGCAACGAGGCCGCGCCCGACCGCGCCCCCCGCGGGCAGCGCGATCGGCCAGAGCCGACCGATGCCATAGCCCGCCGCCGCGAAGAGCCCGAGCCAGAGCGGCGGCAGGTCGATGGCGCGCAAGAGCTTCACGATCCGAAGACCTCGACCTGCGGCAGATCGGTGAGCCCCACACCCAGAAGCCGCAGCGCGGGCAGCGACATCTGCGACCCCTCCCCCGGCGCCCCCCCCGAGGGGATCAGATCGACCGCGACCGAGGCGCCGGTCGCGGGCAGCACGACCCGGCCCCGGGCGGGCGCCGTGACGAGCCCGGTCTTGAGCCAGAAGCCGCCCTGCGTCGGGTCGCCGAGGCTCGCGATCGTGGTGCCGAGCCGCGCCCCGCCGGTCTGCGGCACTGCTGCCGCCGCGCGCTCGGCGGTGGTCGTCGTGTCATAGGCCTCGGCGCTGGCTGCGGCCGGTTTCGGCAAGGGTTTCGCCGCCTCCGCCTCCGGCGCGGGCGCCTCGACCGGCGCGGGCGCGGCGCGGCCCATGCGTTCGAGCCCGAGCCCGCAGGCCCCGAGCAGCACGAGCGCGCCCAGCGCCCCCCCGAGGCGCACCGCAGTGCCCACCCCGCCTGTCCCGGTCCGCTCCCTCTCGCGCATCACATCCTCGCACCGCTCACCTGTTCGGGCCGAGCCTAGCCGCCACGCCCGCCCGGTGCAATCGCCCGCCCCGCGCTGTCGCGTCGCTGGAGGCCGCGCCTGACGCCCCTTGCCGCCCGCCCCCTCAGGCCCTAGTTTCGCGCCATGAAACACGCGCCGCTCATCGACCCCTTTGCCCGCCCGATCTCCTATTTGCGGGTCTCGGTCACCGACCGCTGCGATTTCCGCTGCACCTATTGCATGGCCGAGCACATGCAGTTCCTGCCGAAAAAGGACCTGCTCTCCCTCGAGGAACTCGACCGGCTCTGTTCCGCCTTCATCGGCTTGGGCGTGCGCAAGCTGCGCATCACCGGGGGCGAGCCGCTGGTGCGCCGCGATATCCTGACCTTCTTCCGCGCGATCGCGCGCCATCTCGAGAGCGGCCAGCTCGAGGAGCTGACGCTCACCACCAACGGCAGCCAGCTCTCGCGCTTTGCCGCCGATCTCGCGGCGCTCGGCATGCGGCGGATCAATGTCTCGCTCGACACGCTCGATCCCGCGAAATTCGAGGCGATCACCCGCTGGGGCAAGCTTGGCCCCGTGCTCGAGGGCATCGCCGCCGCCAAGGCCGCGGGCCTGCGGGTCAAGATCAACACGGTTGCCCTCAAAGGTTTCAACGAGGACGAGCTCTTCCGCCTCGTCGACTGGTGCGGCGCCGAGGGGCATGACCTGACCTTCATCGAGGTCATGCCGATGGGCGAGATGGGCGAGGAGCTTCGGCTCGATCAATACTGGCCGCTGAGCGATCTGCGCGCGCGGCTGGCCGAGCGCTTCAGCCTCGAGGATCTGGCCGAGAGCACCGGCGGCCCCGCGCGCTATGTGCGCCTGCGCGAGAGCGGGCAGAAGATCGGCTTCATCACGCCGCTGACGCATAATTTCTGCGAGAGCTGCAACCGGGTGCGGGTGACCTGCACGGGCGAGCTTTTCATGTGCCTCGGCCAGGAAGACCGCGCCGATCTGCGTGCGCCCCTGCGGGCAAGCGCCGAGGATGGCGCCCTGATCGCGGCGATCCGCGGCGCGATCGCGCGCAAGCCCAAGGGGCATGACTTCGACTATTCCCGCGCGCCCGGCGGCGCGGGTGTCCGCGGCCAGATGAGCCGCCACATGAGCCACACCGGCGGATGAAACGAGCGCATCACAAGATCGGATCGCCCCTGCATCCGCTCTCGCTCGGGCTCGATGCGGCCGCGATCGCCTTTCTGACGCTGCTGATCAACATCGGCTATGCCACCCCGCGCGGCACCGGCTACCAGGAGACGGCGCTGTCGCTCGTGCCGGCACTCGGCGGGCTCTTCGTCGCGCAGGTGGTGCTGGCGCTGCTGCGCGGACCCTGGCCGATCCGGGCGGTCACGCTCGGGGTGCAGGCGGCGGGCTGGTATTGGCTCGCGACCCTCGCCGCGGGCCGGATCGCAACGGATCGGGGCCTTGCGCTCTTCCCCGACGAGGCCTTCACGGCGCTCTTCTGGAGCATGCCGCTGACCCCGATCCTCTGGGTGCTCGGCAGCTTCGGCTATCTCGCGCTGCAACGCTTTCTCGAGCGCATCTTCGAAGACCCGGCCCGAAATCCGACGGCCGGCTGACCTGCATCAAGGCGCCCTTGGGAGGGGGCGCTAGACTGACCCCAGACAAAGGAGAATTTCGATGTATTCCAATATCATCGTCCCCCTCGCCTTCGACGAGGACCACAACCCCGACAGCGCGCTCAACGTGGCGCGCACGCTGGCCGCGCCCGGCGCGCGGGTCACGCTCGTCCATGTCATGGCCGACGTTCCCGGCTTTGCGATTTCCTACATGCCCGAGGGCTATGGCGCCGATCTCAAGCGCACGCTGCAGGGCGAGATCGACAAGCTGGCGAATGAATTCGAGAATGGCGCGGGCGTCGTCCGGCAAGGACAAGCCGCCAACGAGATCCTCGATCTGGCGAGCGAGATCGGCGCCGATTGCATCGTCATCGCCTCGCACCGGCCGGGCCTTGGCGACTATCTGATCGGCTCGACCGCGGCGCGCGTCGTGCGTCATGCGCCCTGCTCGGTCATGGTGATGCGCTGAGCCGAAGAAGGGGGGCTGTCTGCCCCCCTCGCCCGTGCCGGGCTCACCCCCCGAGGATATTTTCCCACAGGTGAGGAAACGGGCCGGCGCCTCCGGCGGGTTCCGTGCCGCGCGCTTTTGCCCTTCAACCTGATCCAAATATCCCGGGGGAGTCGCGGCAAGGCCGCGACGGGGGCAGAGCCCCCTCCCCGGTTATCGGATGCTCAGGCCGCCGGCATCCGCTCCTCGACCATCCCCGCATACCAGCTCGCGCCGAAGGGGATCGCGTTGTCGTCGAAGTTATAGGCCGGGTGGTGCACCATCGCCGTATCGCCATTGCCGAGGAAGATATAGGCGCCGGGGCGTTCGTTCAGCATGTAGCTGAAGTCCTCGGCGCCCATTTGCGGCGCGACATCAGGATTGACCTGCCCCGACACCTTCTTGGCCACATCGATCGCATAGGCGGTGTTGTCAGGCGCGTTCACCGTCACCGGATAGCCGCGCATGTAGTTCACGGCAGCCGTCGCGCCGAAAGCGGCGGCGGTATTCTCGGCAATCGCCTTGATGCGGCCTTCGACGAAATCCTGAACGGCCGGGTCCATCGTACGAACGGTGCCTTTCAGCAGCACGGTCTGCGGGATCACGTTATGCGCCTCGCTTTCGGTGCGGAAGGTGCAGGTGGAGACCACCACCTGTTTCAGCGGATCGACATTGCGGGACGCAATCGATTGCAGCGCGACGACGATATGCGCGGCGACCAGCGTCGTGTCGATCGTCTCATGCGGCTTGGCGGCATGCCCGCCCTTGCCGGTCACCACGATCTCGAACTGATCGGCGGCGGCCATCAGCGCGCCCTCGCGGATCGCGAAGCTGCCCACCGGCAGACCCGGCCAGTTGTGCATGCCATAGACTTCCTGCACGCCGAACCGCTCCATCATGCCATCGGCCACCATCTCGCGGCCACCACCGCCGCCCTCTTCGGCGGGCTGGAAGATGACGACCGCGGTGCCGTCGAACTGGCGCGTCTCGGCAAGGTATTTCGCCGCGCCGAGCAGCATCGCAGTATGCCCGTCATGGCCGCAGGCATGCATCTTGCCCGGGGTTTTCGACGCATAGGGCAGCCCCGTCGCCTCGAGGATCGGCAGCGCATCCATATCGGCGCGCAGGCCCACGACGCGGCCCGCGGTATCGGTCTTGCCCTTGATCACGCCGACGACGCCGGTGCGCCCGATCCCCTCGACCACCTCGTCGCAGCCAAAGCTGCGCAGCAGTTCGGCGACCTTGCCGGCGGTGCGGTGCACCTCGAACAGCAGTTCCGGGTTTTCGTGGAAATCGCGGCGCCAGGCGGTGATCTCGGGCAACAATTCGGCGAAACGGTTCTTGACCGGCATGAGGGGGCTCCCAGTTGGTGTTTTCGCCAGCCTGTTACAAAGCCCCGCCGCCCGCAAGCCTCAGAACGTCGGCCCGAGGTCGATTTTTGACCCGTCGGTAAAGCGCCCGAAGCGGAAGCGGCTCAGGTCATGGCCGACGGGCCGCCCGAGCATCAGATCGGCCATGACGCGCCCAACCCCGGGCCCGATTCCGAAGCCGTGGCCCGAGAGGCCCGTGGCGATCCAGAGGCCCTCGAGGGGGGCGGCATCGAGCACCGGCACCGTATCGGGCATCACGTCGATCATCCCCGCCCAGGCGCGCTGCAGGCGCATCGGCCCCGCCTGCGGGAAGGCCCGGGCGAAGGCCTCGGTGACCTCGCCGAGCCGCTTGCGGTTCGGCGCCGGATCGAGGATGCGGCAGCGCTCGAAGGGGCTGATCTGATCCATTGCCCAGCCCCGGGGCGTCGCCCAGCCATCGGGCCAGCCCGCCCCGGGCGACATCGGCCGGATCACCGTCTTCGACAGGTCGCGGCGCATCTGGGGAATGTATTTGGTGAAATGCCGGAAGGCATCGGGGCCGATGTAGAAATCGTGCCAGGTGCCGGGCGCCACGGTATAGCTGCCGTCGAGACGGCGGCGCCAGGCGAAGATGTCATCGGCCCCCGCCACTTGGGTGAACTCGGGCAGCGGATTGGTCTGCGCCACCGTCGAGCGCACCATGAGCTGCGGCAGGTTGACCCCGTGGCGGCGTGCGAAGATCGAGGACCACGCGCCCGCCGCGAGCAGCACCTGTTCGGCGCCAATCGGCCCGGCCTCGGTCAGCACTCCGGTGACCCGGCCCGCCGAGATGTCGAGCCCGCGCACCGCGCAATTTTCCACGATGGTGACCCCCGCCTCGGCCGCGAGACAGGCCAGCATCGGCACCGCGACCCAGGGCTCGGCGCGGGCGTCCGAGGGGGTGATCAGCCCACCGACCCAATCCGTGCTGTTCGGGATCGTCTCGGCCAGTTCGGCGCGGCTCAGGAGCCGGCTTTCGACCCCGTGCTCGGCCGCAAGGCTCACCCAGCGGGCATAGCCCTCCATCGCCGCGGGGTCGCGTGTGGTATAGGCGACCCCCCCCTGACGAAAGCCGAGATCGGGGCCGAGCACTTCGGCGAAGCCCTGCCAGAGGCGCAGCGATTCGATCATGATCGGCAGTTCGCCCGGGTCGCGTTTCTGCTGGCGGATCCAGCCCCAGTTGCGGCTCGATTGCTCGCCCGCGATCCGGCCCTTCTCGAGCAGGGTGACGCGCCGCCCCGCGCGGGCCAGATAATAGGCGCTCATCACCCCCGCGACGCCGCCGCCGATCACCACGACATCGGTGGCCGCGGGTGGCGGCCCCGGAAAGGCGACCGGGGTCGCGAGGTCGATCGCGTGACGCGGCAGGGCGGCAGAGGGAGCGGTCATTTGCAGAGCTTCTCGACGAGGGTTTCCATGAAGTCCCAGCCGGCCTCGAACTGCTCGACGGCGAGCCATTCGTCGGGGGTGTGGCCTTGGGCGATATCGCCCGGGCCGCAGACCACGGAGGACCAGCCGCGCACCTGAAACTGCCCGGCCTCGGTGCCGTAGCTGACCACCATCGCGCCATTGTCGCCGGTGATCTGACGCACGAGGGCCTCGGCGGCGCCGTTCTCCTCGGGGGCGAGGCCCGGCAGGGCAAACCGCTCTTCGAGCTCGATCCAGGCGGCGGGATGCACCGCCTTCATCTGGGCCTCGACCTCGGCCACCTTGGCACGGAAGGCCGCGCGCCAGTCGTCGGGGCTCTCGCCGGGCAGGACGCGGAAATCGACGCCGAATTCGCAGAGCGCCGCGGTGATGTTATGCGCCGTGCCGCCCGAAATCTCGCCGGTGTGCACGGTGGTCCAGGGCGGCACGAAGGCGCTGTCCCGGGCCTCGGCCCGGCCCCTCTCGTTCATTTC
Organism: Rhodobacterales bacterium; assembly: GCA_003249215.1. Classification (GTDB taxonomy): domain Bacteria; phylum Pseudomonadota; class Alphaproteobacteria; order Rhodobacterales; family Rhodobacteraceae; genus Rhodobacter. The sequence continues at coordinate 74,447 of QKJR01000041.1, read as the reverse complement.
GTTGACCCACATCAGGATCTTGGCCGCCTCGAGGATCGCGCTGACGCCGGTGTGCATGATCGAGCTGTGCACCGGCACGCCATGGATCTTGAGCCAGAAGGCGACGCCGCCCTTGTGACCGGTCACCGCCTTCATCATCGTCGGCTCGCCCACAACGACCGCAGAGGCGCGCGGCAGGGCGGCCATCGCCTCGATCATCGGGATGCAGCCGATGCAGCCCAGTTCCTCGTCATGGCTGAGCGCGATCTGGAGCGGGCGTTTGAGCGGGCGCTCCGCCGCCAGCGCCATCGCCGCCATCGCCAGCGCATCGAACCCCTTCATGTCGCAGCAGCCCCGGCCATAAAGTTTGCCGTCGCGCTCGGTCACGGTCCAAGGGTCCGAGCTCCAGACCTGCCCGTCGACCGGCACCACATCGGTATGCCCCGAGAGCACCACGCCACCCGGCACCGCCGGCCCGATCTGCGCGAAAAGGCTCACCTTTTCGGGCTGCGCCGGGTCGGGGACCACCGTCACCTCGGCCCCGAGCCCCGAAAGCCACCCGGCCGCCCAGTCGATCAGCGGCAGGTTGGTGCCACGCGAGACGGAAGGGAAGGCAACGAGGCGGTCGAGCACCGAGCGGGCGGTGGCGAGGTCGGACATGGGGCAACTCCTGATTTTCGCGACAAGCTGCGCCGCGGCATCCTGCGCCGTCAAGCCCCGCGCCGCGACAAGCCCGCCATGCGATTGACGCAACGCGAGTGTCACGAAATCGTGCTTGCGCGCCCCGACGAAATCCCTAACACTCGGTCAAATATCAGCGCCCGAAAACCGGCGCACAGAACAAAACGCGTCGGAAAACGCCGCGAAAACAACCGACTGGGGAGTCGCCATATGCCGGATGGGGCGCAGCCCGTCCTCGAGGTCGAGGGCCTGAAGACCATTTTCAGGACCCGCGGCGGTGAGGTTCACGCCGTCAATTCCGTATCCTTCGATCTCAAGCCCGGTGAATTGCTGGGCGTTGTGGGCGAGTCGGGTTCGGGGAAATCCGTCACGATGATGTCGCTGATCGGGCTTTTGCCGAGCCCGCCGGCGGAGGTGCGTGAGGGAAAGGTTCTGTTCAACGGGCTCGACCTCTTGAAATGCACGCCCGAAGAGCTGCGCGCGGTACGCGGCCCGGGCGTCGGCTTCATCTTCCAAGACCCGATGACCTCGCTCAATCCGGTCTTCACCGTGGGCTATCAGCTGCGCGAGCCGCTGATGAAGCACATGGGGATGGACAAGAAAGCCGCGCAGGTGCGGGCGAAAGAGCTCCTTGAGCTTGTGGGCATCCCCGATGCCGAGCGGCGCCTGAAGGATTACCCGCATCAGTTTTCGGGCGGCATGCGGCAGCGGGTGATGATCGCCATCGCGCTCGCCTGTGATCCCAAGGTTCTGATCGCGGACGAGCCCACCACCGCGCTCGACGTGACGATTCAGGCGCAGATCCTCGAACTGGTGAAGGAGCTGCGGGTCAAACTCGGCATGGCGATCGTCTGGATCACCCATGATCTGGGTGTGATCGCGGGCATCGCCGACCGGATCATGGTGATGTATGGCGGCCAGATCGTCGAACAGGGCCCGGTGGCCGAGGTCTTCGACAAGCCGCGCCACCCCTATACCCGCGCCCTGCTGAAGACCGTGCCGAGCGTGCGCGGCGAGCGTGCGCCCAAGCTCAGCGTGATCGAGGGGCAACCGCCGATCCTGCGCGCCGCGCCCTCGGCCTGCCCGTTCCGCGCCCGCTGCGCGCAGGCCTTTGCACGTTGCGAGGCCGAGAACCCGGCGCGATTCCCGGTCGGGCCCGGCCACGACGCCGCCTGTTTCTGGGATTACGACGCGGGCGCCCCCCGCACGACCGCGGAGGCCGCCCATGTTTGACACCGCAGGCGTGAAACCGCTGATCGAGGTCAAGGGCCTCAAGATGTATTTCCCGATCACCGCCGGGGTCTTTCGCAGCCATGTGGGCGATGTGAAGGCGGTCGATGACGTCAGCTTCACGATCTTCGAGGGCGAGACGCTGGGCCTTGTCGGCGAATCCGGCTGCGGCAAATCGACCTGTGGCCGCGCGATCTTGCGGCTCTACGAGCCCACCGCCGGCTCGGTGGTGATCGACGGTCAGGACGTGCTTGGCGCCGATCAGGGGCTGCTGCGGCGGATGCGGCCGAAGATGCAGATGGTATTTCAGGACCCGCAGGCGAGCCTGAACCCCCGCATGACGGTGGCCGCGATCATCGGCGAGCCTTTGGACGAACACACCACGCTGTCGAAGGCTGAGAAACTCGCCCGGATCTATGAGCTGATGGATCAGGTGGGCCTGAACCGCGATTTCGCCAACCGTTATCCGCATGAGTTTTCGGGCGGTCAGCGGCAGCGGATCGGCATCGCCCGGGCGCTCGCGCTCAATCCGAAATTCATCGTCTGCGACGAGCCGATCGCGGCGCTCGACGTGTCGATCCAAGCGCAGGTGGTGAACCTGCTCGAAGAGCTGCAGGACCGGCTCGGGCTGACCTATCTCTTCATCAGCCATGACCTTTCCATGGTGCGCCACATCGCCGACCGGGTGGCGGTGATGTATCTCGGGCAGATCATCGAACTCAGCCCCCGCGACGCGATCTATGCCGAGCCGCTGCACCCCTATACGCAGGCGCTGCTCTCGGCCGTGCCCGAGCCCGACCCCGAGGCCGAGAAGACGCGCCGCCGGATCATCCTCACGGGCGACGTGCCCTCGCCCGCCAATCCGCCCAAGGGCTGCAATTTCTGCACGCGCTGCCCGAAGGTGATGGACATCTGCCGCGTAGAAGAACCGCGCCTGACCGAGATCCGTCCCGGCCGGTTCGTCTCGTGCCACCTCTACGACGAGACCGCCGGAGCAACGGCGGCGCCCGGGGCAACCCCGAGCAACAACAATACTGCGATCCAACAAGGAGAGTGATCTCATGAAACTCAGAACCGCCCTGATGGGCGCGGCAGCCAGCCTCGCGCTCGCCCCCGCCGCCTTTGCCGAGCGCGGCAGCGACGGTCAGGTCAATGTGCTCTACTGGCAAGCGCCTTCGACGATGAACCCCTATCTCTCGTCGGGGACCAAGGACGTCGAGGCGAGCTCGCTCGTGCTCGAGCCCTTCGCGGGCTTTGACGAAACCGGCGTGGTGATCCCGCGTCTGGTGACCGAAGTGCCGAGCCTCGAAAACGGCGGCATCTCCGAAGACCTGAAAACCATCACCTGGCACATCACGCCGGGCACGAAATGGTCGGACGGCACGGACCTCACCGCCGATGACGCCGTCTTCACCTATGAATACTGCACCCATCCCGAGGGTGGCTGTGCTCAGGAAGCGCGCTACGAGGGCATCGAGAAGGTCGAGGCGGTCGATCCGCTGACCGTCAAGATCACCTACAAAGAGCCGCGCCCGAACCCGTTCACCGCCTTCACCGGCGCCACCTCGCCGATCCTGCAAAAGGCGCAATTCGCGAACTGCCTCGGCGCCGCGGCCTCGTCCTGCACCGATCAGAACTTCATGCCGATCGGCACCGGCCCCTTCGTGGTCACCGAATTCAAGACCAATGACGTGATCCAGATGATCGCGAACCCGAACTATCGCGATCCGGCGAAACCGGCCTTCTCGACGCTGATGCTCAAGGGCGGCGGCGATGCGGCGGCGGCGGGCCGTGCGGTTCTGGAAACCGGCGAATTCGACTACGCCTGGAACCTGCAGCTCGCGCCCGACGTTCTGGCCGGCATGGAAGCCAAGGGCAAGGGCAAGCTCGTCGTGGGCTTCGGCACGCTCGTCGAGCGGATCGAGATGAACATGACCGATCCCTCGCCCGCGCTGCCCGAAGGTGAGCGTTCGACCGCGGCACACGCCCATCCGTTCCTGTCGGATATCCGCGTGCGCACCGCGCTCTCGAAGGCGATCGACCGTGAGATCCTCGTCGAGATCGGCTATGGCCAGGCGGGCCGCCCGACCTGTAACCTCGTGCCGGCGCCGGCAATGTTCGCCTCGGACAACACCGACTGCCTGACGCAGGACGTCGAGGGCGCCAAGGCGCTTCTGGACGAGGCCGGCTGGACCGACAGCGATGGCGACGGCATCCGCGACAAGGACGGCATGAAGCTGAGCGTGGTCTATCAGACCTCGACCAACGCCGTGCGTCAGGACTTCCAGTCGATCATCAAGCAATGGTGGAATGACATCGGCGTCGAGGTCGAGCTGAAGAACATCGACGGTTCGGTTTATTTCGGCGGGGACGCGGGTTCGCCCGACACGTTCCAGAAGTTCTATGCCGATGTCGAGATGTACGCCAACAACTTCGACGGCACCGACCCGGAACCCTATCTCGCGCAATATACCTGCGAGAAGGCGCCGAAGCCGGAAAACCAGTGGCAGGGTGAGAACATCAACCGCTTCTGCGACCCGGCCTATGACGCGATGGTGGTGGAACTCGGCAAGACCGGCGACATCGAGGCACGCGCCACGCTCGCCAAGAAGATGAACGACATGCTGACCAAGGACAGCATGGTCGTGGTGCCGCTGGTCGATCGCGGCCGCGTCTCGGCGCATTCCAACACCCTCGGCGGTGTCGTGCTGAACACCTGGGATTCGGAGCTCTGGAACGCCTCCGACTGGTATCGCATGAAGTGATCCTGCCTCCGGTGGCCTGAAGGCCACCGGACCCGGGGGCGCGGGCGGGCAAGCCCTCCCGCGCCCCCGCCCCCTCCCCCACTCTCCTCTCGACGAGACAGGTTCCGAGGCGCCGATGTTCACCTTCACTCTCCGGCGATTGATGATCGCCATCCCGACGCTTCTGATCATCTCTCTGGTGATCTTCCTTCTGCTCGAGGCCGCCCCGGGCGATCCCCTGGGCGACGTCCCCCTCACCGTGCCGCCCGAGGTCAAGGCCAAGATGCGCGAGGCGCTCGGCCTCAACAGCCCGTGGTGGGTGCGCTACATTCTCTGGCTCAAGCAATTCTTCTGGGTCGAACCCGTGCATCTGTGGGACGCGCTCTTCGGCACGCATTTCGGCGACGGCATGCAGCGCGTGATCTCCTTCCAGTCGCGTCAGCCGGTGATGCAGATCATCGCCGAGCGGATGCCGCAGACGCTGATGGTCGTGGGCCTCGCCTATGTGGTGGGCGTGCTGATCGCTTTGCCGATCGGGATCATCTCGGCCTATCGGCAATATTCGTGGTTCGACAATATCGGCACCTTCGTCAGCATGATCGGCTTCTCGGTGCCGACCTTCTTCACCGGTGTCGTGCTGATCATCGTTTTTGCGGTCAAGCTGCAGTGGTTCCCCTCGGTCTATGACACCACGCTCAAGGTCACGGACGCCGCGAGCTTCTGGGCGCAGGTGCGGCAGATGGTGATGCCGGTCACGGTGCTCGCGCTCTACAATGCCGCGCAGATCAGCCGCTTCATGCGCGCCTCGATGCTCGACAACCTCGGGCAGGACTATGTGCGTACCGCGCGCGCGAAGGGCCTGACCGAGAAGGTCGTGGTGCTGATCCATGTGCTGCGCAACTCGCTGATCCCGGTCGTCACCGTCATCGCGCTTGGTGTGCCCACGATCTTTGGCGGCGCGATCATCACCGAACAGGTGTTCAAGGTGAACGGCCTCGGCCAGCAGCTCATCCTGTCGATCCATGCCAATGACATGCCGATGGTGATGACGCTGACCTTCATCTTCGCGATCCTGATCGTGCTCTTCAACCTTGTCGCAGACCTGCTCTACGGCATCCTCGACCCGCGGATCCGCTATGACTGATACCTCCTCCACCGCCGTGAAGATCCGTCCGCCGCGCAGCCAGTGGTGGGATGTCTGGGACCAATTCAAGACCCACAAGGGCGCGCTGATCGGGCTGACGATCTTCGTGATCATCCTTGCGGCGATCTTCATCGGGCCGCTGATCTGGGACATGGCGCCGACCTATGTCGACCTGCGCGCGCGCAACAAGGGCTTCTCGCTGGCCCATCCCTTCGGGACCGATCAGCTCGGGCGCGACATCCTCGCGCGGATGCTGGCGGGCGGGAAGGTCTCGATCGCGGTCGGCCTCACCGCGATGGGCCTCTCGATCGTTCTGGGCACCTTCATCGGGGTTCTGGCGGGCTATTTCAAACGGCTCGAAGGGCCGTTGATGCGGCTCACCGACCTGTTCCTCGCCCTGCCGCTCTTGCCGCTCCTCCTGCTGATGGTCACGCTCTTCCGCGATCCGCTGTCGAAAAGCTTCGGGCCGGAGGGCGGGATTTTCCTCTTGATCGTCACCGCCATCGGCGCGACCTCCTGGATGCAGACGGCGCGGATCGTGCGCGGTGAGGTGCTGGCGATCAAGGAGCGGGAATTCGTGCTCGCCGCGCGCTCGATCGGCACGCCCGCGCATCGGATGGTGATGCGGCATGTGCTGCCCAACGTGCTCAGCCCGATCATGGTGTCGGCGACGCTCGGCATCGCCAGCGCCATCATCACGGAATCCGCGCTCAGCTTCCTCGGCCTCGGCTTCCCGCCGGACTTCCCGACCTGGGGGCGGCTCCTCTTTGATGCCGTCGATCAGATGCAGCTTTACCCCGCGCGCGTGATCCTGCCCGGCCTTGCGATCTCGCTGACGGTGCTGTCGGTGAACTACATCGGCGACGGTCTGCGCGATGCGCTCGATCCCCGGATCCGGGGCCGCTGAGGCCAGCACATCAAAAAGGGCGGCCCCGCGAGGCCGCCCTTTTTCGTTCCCCTGCCCCGCTCAGGGCGCCTCGGCCGGGGTCACCATCGCATTCAGGATCGCTTCGCTGTCGATCACGCCGGTGGCCACGCCCTTGCGGTCGAGAACCGTCGCTTGCGCCACGCCCGCCGCCGCCATCTCGCGCGCGACACGTTCGAGCACGCGGTAGCCGTCGACCCGGAACTCGGGGGGCGCCTCGCCCTCGGCCAACGGCCGCGCGAGGCGGCTTGCCCGGATCACCCGGCCGCGGTTCACGTCGTTGGCGGGACGCAGCACGATGTCCTGCCCGGTGCCAACCTGTTCCAGCTTGCCGTCGCGCAGGATGGCGATGCTGTCGCCCAGCCGCAGGGCCTCGTCGAGGTCATGGGTGATGAAGATGATCGTCTTCTGCAGCTCCTGTTGCAGCTCGAGCAGAACCTTCTGCATGTCCATCCGGATCAGCGGATCGAGCGCCGAGAAAGCCTCGTCCATCAGCAGAATGTCCGCATCATTGGCCAAGGCGCGCGCAAGGCCCACGCGTTGCTGCATGCCCCCCGAAAGCTGATTGGGATAGTTCTCCTCGAACCCCGAGAGGCCCACCCGCTCGATCCAAGCCCGCGCCACCGGCTCGGCCTCGGCGCGGGGCACGCCGCGGATATCGAGGCCGTAGAGCGTGTTTTCGAGCACCGTGCGATGCGGCAGAAGCGCGAATTTCTGGAACACCATCGCGGTCTTGGTCCGGCGAAACTCGCGCAGCTCCGCACCCTTCATCGCCACCACGTCGCGCCCTTCGTAAAGCACCTCGCCGGCAGTGGGCTCGATCAGCCCGTTGATATGGCGGATGAGCGTGGATTTCCCCGAGCCCGAAAGCCCCATGATCACCGAGATTTCCCCCGGCGGCAGGCTCAGGTTGATATCCTGAAGGCCCAGCACATGGTTGTGGCGATCGTTCAGCTCTTCCTTGGTCATCCCCTCCTTGACGCGCTTGATGAAGCGGCCGGGGTTGGTGCCGAAGATCTTGTAGAGATGGCGGATCTCGATGCCCGAGCGTTGCCGGGCGTCCTCAAGCGGATCAGTCATGCGCCACCTCCGTATGTTTCTGCAGCCGCTTGCCGAAGGCCTGGCTGGTGCGGTCGAAGACGATGGCGATCGCCACCAGCGCGAAGCCGTTCAGGAACCCGACCGTGAAATATTGATTGGTGATCGCCTGCAGCACGTTCTTGCCAAGGCCGCCCACGCCCACCATCGACGCCACAACCACCATCGAGAGCGACATCATGATCGTCTGGTTCACGCCGGTCATGATCGTGGGCAGCGAGAGCGGGAGTTGCACGCCCCAGAGCTTTTGCCGCGGATCGGCGCCGAAGGCATCGGCCGCCTCGATCACCTCGCGGTCGACGAGCCGGATCCCGAGGTTCGTCAGCCGGATCATCGGCGGCACCGCATAGATCACCACCGCGATCAGGCCGGGCACCTTGCCGATGCCGAAGATCACCACGACCGGGATCAGATAGACGAAGCTCGGCAGCGTCTGCATCACGTCGAGCACGGGCGAGAGGAACGCCTGAAACCGGTTCGAGCGCGCCATCAGAATACCAAGCGGCAGGCCGATCAGGATCGCCACCAGCGTCGCCACCGCGACCATCGCAAGCGTCGTCATCGTGTCGCTCCAGAGCCCGAAGACCCCGATCAGCACGAGCGCGATCGCGGTGCCGATCACCGTCTTCAGCTGCCGTGAGCCGGCCCAGACCACCGCCAGAACAGCAATCATCACCAAGGGCCAGGGCGCCCCGGTGAAGAGATCCTCGAGAAAATTCAGAAAGAGTTGCAGCGGCGCGGTGGCGGCGTCGATCACATCCGACCATTGCCGCACGATGTCGCGAAAGCCGCCGTCGATCCCCTTGCGCATCGCGCGGAGCGTGCCGCTCGAGAGTTGCGGAAAATTGCACATGAGTTCGGGCAGACCCCAGCACTCGGCCATCCGGTTTCCTCCGGTCATCGGAAATGCAAAAGGGCGCGCGAGGTCCGATGCCGCCCCGCGCGCCCTGATCTCACGTCACGCTCAGAGCGCGGCGTCGACTTTCGCGGCGACCTCGGGGGCGACCCAGGCCTTCCACATGTCCTTGTAAGTCTCGAGGAAATAGTAAGCGGTATCCTCGTTCGAGCCCTGGTTCTCGTCCATCCAGGCGAGCACCTTGCCCACCGTCTGGTTGTCCCATTTCCGGGTTTTGACGTAATCCATCGCCACGCCCGCCTTGTCGGCAAACTCCTTGGTCACCACGGTGAAGACATCCGAGATCGGATAGGCGTTGGGTTTCGGATCGGCGCAATCGGCCTGCGAGGTGCAGGCGTCCCAGTCGGCCTTGTCGTTCGGCACGCCCCAATCGAGCGCGACCATTTCGTATTTGCCAAGGATCGCGGTCGGCGCCCAGTAATAGCCGAGCCAGCCGGCCTTGCGTTCATAGGCGTTCGCGATCGAACCATCGAGACCCGCGGCCGAGCCGGTATCGACCAGATCGAAACCCTTCGCCTCGGCGCCGTAGGCCTTATAGAGGTTCGCGGTCGAGATCTGGCAGTTCCACCCCGAGGGGCAGTTGTGCACCGCGCCGCGGCTCGGATCCTCGGGGGCCGGGAACAGTTCGGGATGGGCGAGCGCCTCCTCGACAGTCTTGATGCCGGTTTCCTCGGCCAGATATTTCGGGATCCACCAGCCCTCGACCCCGCCATCCGACAAAAGCGGCGCCGCGATCACGAGGCGGCCCTCGGCCACGGCCTCGTCGAGCGCGATCTTGACGGCATTGACCCAGAGCTCGGGGGCCATGTCGGGCTCGGCCTTTTCGTTCATAGAGGTGAAGGTCGGCATCGTGTCGCCGGTCACCAGCTCGACATCGCAGCCATAGCCCTCCTCGAGGATGATCTTGTCGACCCAGGCCGCGACCCCGGCCGAGGCCCAGTTCATTTCGGCGATCGAGACACGGCCGCAGTCATCGGCGGCGAGCGCGGGGGCCGCAGCCCCAAGGGTCAGAAGTGCGGCAGTGGAAAGGGAATGGGCAAGATTGGCCTTCATCGGGTTACTCCTGTCAGGCAGCGTTCAAAGGAGGATGCCGGGCAGATGCTGCAACGCCCGGCCGTCGCGACCGGCCACGGGAGGCGGGCGATCACGGCAGGCTTTCGCAGGATCACGAAAGCGACAAGAATGTCGTAAACGGATGGGTCTCGAGGTTCAAGGTCTATTTGCGACCATCACCGATGTCGTAAATATTCTAGCGCCCCGCGGCTTCAAACCGATGCCGCAGCATCCCGCCCGCCGATCCGGCAATCCGCAAGAGCCGACGGCGGTCCCCGGCAAGGGCGGCCTCGAGCAGACCGGCGAGCGCGCCGCGGGTCTTGAGATGCGCGACGAGGCCGGAATGCCCCAGCCCCGGAAAGATCAGCTGATCGCTACCGCTCTGCTGCGGAAAGGCCCGCGCCTGCGCCAGATCCTCGGCCGCGCCATGAAAGAGCCAGGCGCGCGTTGGCCCCCCGGCGAGCGGCAGCGGCGCCGCGGGCCAGTCGACCGCAGCGATCCGGCCGGTCCAGTCGGCCCAACGCATCTCGCCCGGCACCGCCCCGGGCAAGATGGACCATTGCGGCCCGAAGGCCAGAACCGCATCGACCGGCACAACCCGCGCCGCGACCAGCGCGCAGAAGGCGCCCATCGACTGCCCGATCGTCGCGACCCGACCGAGCGGCGCGCGCATGGCCTCGGCGACGAGGCCCGCGCGCAGGGCGGGGGCGAAGGCGGGGGCATTGGCCCAGCTCCGGCTCTCGTCGCTGACGAACAATGCGCGCCGGGGCGCGGCGGCGGTGCCGCGGCCCAGCGCGGTCGCGACGAATTCGGGCGAGGGCGCGCGGCTCGGGTCGTGGCCGATCGAGGCGAAGGCGATCACGAGATCCCCGCCCGGCGCTGGCGCCTCAGGCCCGAGGCGGGTGACCCGGATCGGGCCGGACTGATGGATCGTCTCGAAGTCCACGGCGCCCCTGCCCTGCCCGCTCGCCCAAGACCTAGCACCCCGGGGCGCGCGGAAACAGCCCCCGGCCGTCCCGCCTGAGGCTGGCCCCGACCGCGGACCGCAAACGAGGCGGGGCCGTGCCTCAGGTCCGGGCCAGCACCGTGCTCAGCACCCGCATCAGCTCGCCCTCGGGGTCGTCGGCCAGACGATAGGCGCGCCAGGCTACATGGTGATCGGGCCGCACCAGCAGACAGCCGCTGTCGGTGATCTCGCGCAGCCGCGCCCAGTCGCCGGAATGGTCGGCATGGGCCTGACGCGGGCCGATCAGATGGGTCCCGATCTCGATCCCCAGCGCCGCCCCCACCTTCTGCGCCGCCCCGACCCAGGCCTGACCGCCAAGCCCGGTCAGGATCGAAAACCTGCCGTGACCGCACAGATCGAGCGTCGAGACGCGCGCACCATCGGCGCTATAGACCCAGGCATGGGGCAGACGCGCGCCGGGCCAGGTGGTCGGCTGATAATGCAGCTCGGCATCGAGCTCGAAGGCCGGCTCGACCTGACCATCGGTCACGATCGCCCCCGAGCGATAGCGCTGGTTCATCTCGACGCCATGGGCATCGAATTCGTATTTCTTGAAGGCGATGGCCTTGCGGATCGCCTCGCGCTGTTTCTCGGCGGCGGGCGTCGCGTTGCAGCGCGCCTCGAGGTTCTTCTGCATCTGAACGGGATCGACGCCGCCGCCCATGCCCAGCGCCTCGAAGATCGGGCCGGTCTCGCCGATCGACTGGTTCGCGCGGGTCACGATCTGTTTCGCGACCGGCGCGCGCTCGGCGGTGTAGCTGTCAAGGAGGCCCGCCCCCGCCTGCCCCTTGAGCACCATGGCAAGCTTCCAGGCGAGGTTGAACGCGTCCTGAATCGAGGTGTTCGAGCCGAGCCCGTTCGACGGCGGATGGCGGTGGATCGCATCGCCCATGCAATAGACCCGCCCGGCCGAGGTCGTGGTGGCGTAGAAGTTGTTCACCGTCCAGGTATTGGCGCTCAGCAGTTCGATCTCGAGCTCGGGATCGCCGATCAACTGCCGCGCGACGCCGGTGGCGAAGTCTTCGGTCACCTCGGGCTCGGGGCCGTTGATGTCATAGCCCCAGACGATGAGCCATTCGTTCCACGGCCGCACCATCCGGATCAGCCCCATCCCGATCCCGCCGACATCGGCGCCCGGCTGCATCACCCAGTAGAGAACCGAGGGCCGGTGGGCGACATATTTCGACAGATCGGCCCGGAAGAGGATGTTCATCGAGCCGCCGACAGCCATCTTGCCCTCGAAGGGCAGGCCCGCGTGCTCGGCGACCAGCGACTTGCCGCCATCGGCGCCCACCAGATATGTCGAGCGGATCGTGAAGCTCTTGCCGGTCAGCCGGTCGAGGCAGGTGGTGGTGACCCCCTCGGCATCCTGAACGTGGCTGACATATTCGGTCGACATCCGCGCCTGCGTGCCGCGCGAACAGGCGGTCTTGAACAGGATCGGCTCCATGAAGGTCTGCGGCAGGTCGTTCATCAGACAGGGCGAAGACATCTGATGTTCGGCGCGCGAGAGCGGGTGGTTGCCCCAGGCCTGCATCCGGCCGATCTCCTCGCCCGCGAGGCTCTCGCAGAAGATGTTCTCGCCCATCAGATCCTGATGCGTGGCATGGAGATAGGCCTCGTCCTCGACCGTGCGGCCAAGATCGCGCAGCACCTCCATCGCGCGTTGGTTGGTGATATGGGCGCGCGGCGTATTCGCCAGCCAGCGATAGCGATTGATCGCCATGTTCGCGATCCCGTAGCTCGACAGCAGTGCCGCCGTCGCCGAGCCCGCGGGCCCCGTTCCGATGATCAGCACATCGGTTTCAATCTCCGCCATGGCGGTTCCTCCCTGTTATCCCTGATCCGCGGGGACGCCCTCCTCTTGACGCCGCGCCCGCTTCCTGCGTGAATTAAATCGCGCTTGGGTATGTTAGGGCGAAAATTCGCGCGTTTGATCGGTTTTGCGGCGGGTATGGATCAGGTTTTGATATGAAGATCGACAGCGAGCACCTCGAAATCCTGGCGATGATCGTCGAGCGCGGCGGGCTGACGGAGGGCGCCGAGGCGCTCGGCAAATCGCAACCCTCGGTCTCGCGCACGATGGCGATCTTCGAGAAACGCCTCGGCGTGCCGCTCTTCGAGCCGGGCCGGCGGCCTCTGCGCCCGACCGATCTCGGGCTCGAACTGGCCCGGATCGGGCAGCGCATCCACAATCTCTCGCTCGAGGCGAGCGTGCTCGTCGACCGGGTCCAGAGCGGGCGGGCCGGCCATCTGCGCATCGGCGGCACGCCGCTCTTCATGGATGGGGTGATCACGCCGCTGCTCGCCGATCTGCAGGAACAGGTGAGCGGGCTGCAATTCGAACAGGCCTATGGCTATTTCGACAGTCTCGCGACCAGGCTGCGCAACAAGACGATCGACATGGCGGTGCTGCCGATGCACGCCCGGCAGATCCCGATCGACATGGACTTCCTGCCGATCCTGTCGGGGCGCAATGTGATCGCCTGCCGTCAGGGCCATCCGCTGACCCGGCGCGGCGCGATCACGCTGGCCGACATCGCCGAATTCTCCTGGGTCTCGCCGCCGCAGGACAGCCCGCTGTTTCGCGACCTCAAGCGCGTGATCCAGTCGATCGGCGCGAGCGAGAACGTGAAATTCACCTTCTCGGGCGGCACTTTGGCCTCGATCACCAGTTTTCTGGCGCGCACCAACTGCCTGACCGTGCTGCCCTATTCGGTGGTCCACATGGTGCGCGACGCGCTGCGGATCACCACCTTGCCGGTGCGCGTCGACCACCCCGAACGCCAGCTCGGGATCCTGAGCCTGAAGGGCGGCGACCAGCCCACGGCGGCGCAGACGGTCATCGACCATATCCGCTCGCATTGTGCGGCGCTCGAGGCGCGCATCGAGAAGGAACAGCAGTTCGCAGCCTTACGCGCCTAGCCGGGCAGGGCTGCGGGCAAGGCTGGCAGATCGCTGTGCGCGAGATCCTGCGCGCTCTCCAGCCCAAGGCCGGTCATGCACAATAGCCGGGTGATCACCTCGGGCTTGGCCGCAAGCGGCAGATCGCCCTTGGTCATCAGCAGGGCCGCGCCGATCAGCGCGTGACAGGTCAGCCGCCAGTTCAGCCCCGCATCGGCGATCGTGAACCGGCCCGCGGCGGTGGCGCGCTCCATGTCACGGATCGCGAAAGGGCCCATCGCGCGATACATCGCATCCGCGATCACCTCGGAGCGGTGCAGCATCTGGCCCCAGCGCGCATCCTGCGTCGCCGTGTCGAGCACCGAGCGCAGACCGAAGGCATAGACGCGCGCGGAATCCTCGAAGGCGTCGGTCACGGATTCGATGCGCCGCGCCAGATCCTGCATCAGGCTCTCGAGCACCGCGACCGCGAGCGCATCCTTGGACCCGAAATAGTTATAGACCGTGCCCGCCCCCATATCGGCCCGTTCGGCGATCTCGAGCATCGTCGCGGCATCGACGCCCTTCTCGGTCATGATCGCGCTCGCGGCATGGATCAGGGCTTCGCGGGTGCGTCTCTGGCGGCGGGCCACGCGGCCCTCGCTGGGCAATTCGGGCATCTGACCTCGGCTTTCGTCATCTACGAATCACATTCACTTTTAGCCCCTCGGGCGCCGCTGCGAAACCCGCCGGGGGCCAATGCGGCCCCTCCCCCTGCGGCGCCTCAAGCCGCCCTCGCAGGACGCAGCCAGAGAAATTTCCTTTCCGAACAAGCCCGTGACGCCCGCAGCCCGGTCGCAAAAATGACGATTAATCAAACTTGACGAACATTCATTTTTCGATACTAAATGATCATGCAGTTATATTGCGGCCCCTTCCGGACGTTGAGGAGAACGACGGGAGAGACCCTCAGGGAGGACATCATGACGACTTTGGCCAAGCCCCCGGGCTTCGATGCAGACGTGGCGATCGTGGGCGGGGGCCCGGTCGGGCATCTGCTGGCGATCCTGCTCGGACAGCGCGGCAAGCGCGTGACGCTGATCGAACGCTGGAGCCGGCATTACCCGCTGCCGCGCGCAGTGACCTTCGACCACGAGATCGCGCGGATCCTCGCCACGCTGGGCATCGATTCCGAGAACGACCCTGCGATCAACTTCCATGACGAGCTCTATTACTGGCGCAACCGCGACGGCCAGAACCTGCAGATCGTCGATTGGAAAAGCCAGTCGGCCTCGGGCTGGCGGGTGCGCTACTGGTTCAACCAGCCCTTCCTCGAAACCCGGCTGATGGAGATCGCGGGCGCCCTGCCCACAGTGCAGATCCTGCGCGGCTGGCAGGGATCGGCGCTGACGCAGGACGCCGAGGGCGTGAGCCTGACGCTGCGCCGCACCCCCGAGGAGGGCGGCACGCCCGACGAGACCCGGCAGATCCGCGCGAAATTCGTGGCCGGTACCGATGGCGCCAACAGCTTCGTGCGCCAGGCGCTGGGGATCGAGACCGAGGACCGCGGCTATTTCTTCGACTGGCTGATCCTCGACATGATCCCGCAGTTCGATTACGTCGCCAGCCGCCCGCAGGACCCCGCGCAATGGCAGCTCTGCGACCCGGCGCGCCCGACCACGGTGGTCCCCGGTGGCCCCGGTCCGGTCGCAGGCGGGCCAGACCGGCGCCGCTGGGAATATATGGTGCTGCCGGGCGAGGACCCGGCCGAGCTGCAAAAGCCCGAGAACGCGTGGAAGCTGCTCGAACCCTGGGGCCTCACCCCCGAGAACGCCGCGCTCGAACGGGCCGCGGTCTATCGCTTTCAGGCCCGCTGGGCGCGGGAGTGGCACAAGGGGCGCTGCCTGATCGGGGGCGACGCCGCGCATCTGATGCCGCCCTTCGCCGGCGAGGGGATGTGCGCGGGGGTGCGCGACGCGGTGGCGATGGGCTGGCGTCTGAACGGCATCCTCGAGGGGAAATTCGGCCTCGAGGCGCTGGCGAGCTATTCCTCGGAGCGGATCGACCATGCCCGGCATTACATCGACTTCAGTAAGGAACTCGGGCAGATCATCTGCATCGCCGATGCGGCGGCGGCGGCCGAGCGTGATGCGGCGATGATCGCGGCGCTCGCCGAACGTGGCGATACCCCGGTGCCCACCGACATCTGTCATCTCGGGCCGGGCGCCTGGGCCGCAGACAGCACGCATGCGGGCGAATTGTCGGTGCAGGGCGTGGTCGAGGCCAAGGGCAGGATCGACCGCTTCGATCAGGCGGTGGGTCAGGGCTGGGTGCTGATCGGCTATGAGACCGATCCGCTGGCCGTGCTGAGCCCCGGGCAGCGCGCGCAGCTTGCCGCGCTCGAAGGGTTCGGGGTGCAGATCTGCGCGCCGGGCGGTGCGTGCGAGGTGATCGACCGCGAAGGCACCTACAAGGCCTGGCTCGAGGATATCGACGCCCGTTATGTTCTGATCCGCCCGGATTTCTATGTGGCCCTGACCGCGAAGACCCCCGAGGCGCTGCGTGAGCGTTTCGACAAGATCATGAAAACATTGAATGTCCCTGCCGAAGAGGCCGCGCTCAGCGCGTGACGCCGCCGCCCCGGCGGCACCGAGCGGGGACCGGACAGGCGTGGAATAACATAATGACAAGTTATGTAATTATGCGCCTTTCCGATCCTCTGCCCGCCGGGCGCGCCTATCCTCAAGCTCAGGGAGCCCGGACCATGCGGCCGGGATGGGAGGACGAATGTCACTGAACTTCACCTGCAGCCTCAATCCGGCGCGGATCGTGTTCGGCTGCGGGGCGGTGGCCCGGGTCGCGGACGCGTTGCGCGGCCTCGGCGGCCGGCGCGCGCTGATCCTGTCGACGCCGTTCCAGAAGGCCGATGCCGAGGCGCTGGCCGCAACGCTCGGCGATCTGGCGGCCGGGGTGTTTTCCGGCGCGGCGATGCATACCCCCGTCGAGGTGACCGAGACCGCGATGACGGTCTTTGCGGAGACCGGCGCCGATTGCGTCGTGGCGCTCGGCGGCGGTTCGACCATCGGGCTCGGCAAGGCGATCGCCTGGCGCACCGACTGCGCGCAACTGGTGATCGCGACGACCTATGCGGGCTCCGAGGTGACGCCGATCCTCGGGCAGACCGAGAACGGGCTCAAGACCACGCTGCGCGATAGGCGCGTGCTGCCCGAGGCGGTGATCTACGACCCCGATCTGACGCTCGGCCTGCCGGTCGGGATGAGCGTGACCTCGGGCCTCAATGCGATGGCCCATGCGATCGAGGGCGTCTATGCGCAGGATCGCAACCCCGTCGCCTCGCTGCTGGCGCTCGAGGGGGTGCGCGCGCTCAAGGCCGCGCTGCCCGCGATCGTCGCCGATCCGCGCGATCCTCAGGGCCGCAGCGATGCGCTTTATGGCGCCTGGCTCTGCGGCACGGTGCTCGGCTCGGTCGGCATGGCCCTGCATCACAAGCTTTGTCACACGCTCGGCGGGTCCTTCGATCTGCCCCATGCCGAAACCCATTCGGTGATGATCCCGCATACCGCCGCCTATAACGCCGCGGCCGCCGCCGCGGCGATGGCGCCGCTGGCCGCGCTGTTCGGCGGCGAGATCGGAGGCGGGCTGTGGGATTTCGCGAAAGGCCTCGGCGCGCCGATGGCCCTGCGCGATCTGGGACTGGCCGAGGCCGATCTCGACCGCGCCGCCGATCTCGCCGTCAAGAACCCCTACTGGAACCCCCGCCCGGTCGAAAGAGGAGCGATCCGGGCGCTGTTGCAAGACGCGTGGGAGGGCCGTCGCCCGGGGAGTTGAGACGACCATAGCGCATCAAGGGAGGAGACTATGATGCTCACAAGACGCCACCTGCTCCGCACCGGAGCAGCCGCGGCCGCAGGCAGTTTGGCACTGCCCGCTCTGGCCCGGACATCGACCATCAAGATCGGCTACGTCAGCCCGCAGACCGGGCCGCTGAGCGGTTTCGCACAGGCCGACGGCTATATCGTCGAGCGCGCGGTCAAGGCCGCCGCCGCAAAGGGGATCGCGATCGAGGTCGTGGTCAAGGACAGCCAGTCGAACCCGAACCGCGCCGCCGATGTCGCCCGCGAGTTGATCGTGCGCGACGGCGTGAGCCTGATCTGCGTCGCCTCGACGCCGGAAACCACCAATCCGGTCTGCACCATCGCCGAGAGCGAGGGCATTCCCGTCATCTCCACGGTCGCCCCCTGGCAACCCTGGTTCATCGGTCAGCAGGGCGACCCGAACACCCCCGCCGGCTGGCAGGAATTCGATTACGTCTATCACTTCTTCTGGGGGCTTGAGGACAATATCGCGACCTTCATGAACATGTGGGATCAGATCGAGACCAACAAATCCGTGGGCGCGATCTGGCCCAACGACGGCGATGGCAACGCCTGGAGCTCGCCGGTGGTGGGGATGCCGCCCGCGCTCGAAAAGGCCGGCTACAAGCTGACCGACCCGGGCCGCTATCAGAACCTGAGTGACGATTTCTCGAGCCAGATCAACGCCTTCAAACAGGCGCAGGCGGAGATCCTCGTGGGTATTCCGATCCCGCCCGATTTCACCACCTTCTGGACCCAGGCCAAGCAGCAGGGCTTCAATCCAAAGATGGTCTCGGTCGCCAAGGCGCTGCTCTTCCCCGAGAGCGTCGCGGCGCTCGGGCCGCTCGCGCACAACCTGACCAACGAGGTCTGGTGGTCGCCCTGGCATCCCTTCACCTCCTCGCTGACCGGGCAGACGGCCGCCGAACTCGCGCAGGAATTCGAGAGCGTCGCCCAGCGCAAATGGACCATGCCGCTCGGCTTCGTCCATGCGCTCTTCGAGGTGGCCACCGACGCGCTGGCGCGCACCGAGGACCCGACGGATGGCGATGCGCTGGCCGAAGCGGTGGGCGCGACCGATCTGCAGACGGTCGTCGGCCATCTGAAATGGGGGCAGGACAACGTGCCCGAATTCGCCCGCAAGAACGTCGCCAAGACGCCGCTCGTGGGCGGGCAATGGCGCGTGCGTGACGGCGGCGATTTCGATCTGGTCATCGTCGAGAACGGCAATGCCCCCGAGATCCCGCTGACTGGGACCCTCGAGGCGCTGAGCTGAGCCGGGGGCTCCGGCGGCGCCCCCGCCGGAGCCCCCCTGCCCGATCGCCTGCCCCGCCCGCATCCGCCCCGCCCGACCCCGCGCAAGGAGCCTTCATGGCCATTCTGTCTCTCAACTCCGTGTCCAAATCCTTCGGCGCGCTGAAGGTCACCGACGATGTCAGCTTCGAGGTGGCGCCGGGCGAGGTGCTCGGCATCATCGGGCCGAACGGCGCCGGGAAATCGACGCTGTTCAACCTGATCACCGGCAATATCCGCACCGATGCCGGCACGATCACCTTCGACGGCACTGATGTCACCGGTCAAAGCCCGATGGCGCGCGTCAAGGCCGGGATCGGACGCTCGTTCCAGATCCCGCAGCCCTTCACCCATCTGAGCGTCTATGAAAACCTTCTGGTCGCGGCCAATTTCGGCGGCGGTCAGGGCGGGCGCGAGGCCGAGCAGCTCTGCGTCGACATTCTCGACCGCACCGGGCTTGGCGACTTGGCCGAGGCGACCTCGGGCAGCCTGTCGCTTCTGCAGCGCAAGCGCCTCGAACTGGCCCGCGCGATGGCCACCTCGCCCAAGCTGATCCTGCTCGACGAGATCGCGGGCGGGCTGACCGATGGCGAATGCGTGGCGCTGATCGAGACGATCAAGTCGATCCATGCGCAGGGCACCGCAATTATCTGGATCGAGCATGTGCTGCACGCGCTGACCTCGGTGGTCGAGCGGCTGATGGTGCTCAATTTCGGCAAGATGCTGACGATCGGCGCGCCCGAAGTGGTGATGGACACGCCCGCCGTCCGGGAAATCTATCTGGGGATCGAGGTATGACCGAGACATTGCTCTCCACCCATGGGCTGACTGCCTTCTACGGCGATTTTCAGGCGCTTTTCGGGGTGGATATCGAACTGCACCGGGGCGAGACGGTCGCGATCATCGGCGCGAATGGCGCAGGCAAGTCGACGCTGATGCGCTCGATCACCGGGCAGTTGCGCAACGAACCCGCGATGATCCGGAGCAAGGGCGAGGCGATCGGCACGCTCGACGCGCCCGATGTGCTCGCGCGCGGCATCGCCATGGTGCCCGAGGGACGCAGGCTCTTTCCCTCGCTCTCGGTCGAGGAAAACCTGCTGATCGGGGCGCATGGCCGCAAGGGCGGCGGCTATTGGCAGCTCGAGACGATCTATGAGATGATGCCGATCCTGCGCGAGCGGCGCCATCACGGGGGCACGGCGCTCTCGGGCGGGCAACAGCAGATGGTCGCGATCGGCCGCGCGCTGATGTCCAACCCCGAGGTGCTGCTCTGCGACGAGCTGAGCCTCGGGCTCGCCCCGGTGGTGGTCAAGGAAATCTACGCCGCCTTCCCGAAGATCCGCGAGAGCGGCGCCTCGATCGTCGTGGTCGAGCAGGACATCGGTCAGGCGCTGAAAGTGGCCGACCGCGTCTATTGCATGATGGAGGGGCGGGTCACCCTGTCGGGGCCGCCGGGAACCCTGTCGCGCGAAGCCATCCACGACGCCTATTTCGGAGTGAGCGCATGATCTGGGTCGATACCATCGTGCAGGGGATCCTGCTGGGCGGTCTCTATGCGCTCTTCGCCGCGGGGCTCAGCCTCGTCTTCGGGATCATGCGGCTCGTCAATCTGGCGCATGGCGATCTGATCGTGCTCGGCGCCTATCTGATCCTGACGGCGAGCACGGTGTTCGGGCTCAACCCATTCCTCGCGGCACTGATCGCGGCGCCGGTGATGTTCGGGCTCGGCTGGCTCTTGCAGGCGCATGTCCTGAACCGCGTGCTCGGTGCCGATATCCTGCCACCGCTGCTGGTGACCTTCGGGATCTCGATCGTGATCCAGAACGGGCTGCTCGAAGGCTTCAGCGCCGACAGCCAGAAACTGTCGGTGGGGGCGCTCGACTCCGCCTCGCTCGCGCTCGGGCCGGTCACGCTGGGGGTGATGCCGCTCCTGACGCTGATCTCGGCGGTGGCGGTGATCCTGATCCTCAACCAGATCTTCTATCGCACCGCGCTCGGGCGCGCCTTCCGCGCCACCTCGGACGATGCGGCGACGGCGGGGTTGATGGGCATCCGCCCGCGCAACGTCTTCGCCATCGCCACCGGGCTCGCGCTCGTGGTGGCCACGATCGCCGCGCTTTACCTCGGCATCCGCGCCAATTTCGACCCGACGATCGGGCCCGCGCGGCTGATCTACGCCTTCGAGGCGGTGATCATCGGCGGGCTGGGCAGCCTGTGGGGCACGCTCGCGGGGGGGATCGTGATCGGCGTGGCCCAAGCGCTCGGCGCCGCGATCAACCCGGAATGGCAGATCCTCGCCGGGCATGTCGCCTTCGTGGCGGTCCTGCTGGTGCGCCCGCGCGGCCTCTTCCCGCGCGCCAATGACTGAGAGGGCAGACAGATGAACCACAATTCCAAGATTGCCCTGCCCGTCGCGCTCGCGATCGTCGCCGCCCTCGCCCTCGTGCCGTTCTACGGCTCGCGCGCGATCATTCAGGACCTGTTCACGGTGCTGACCCTGCTGGTGCTGGCGATGAACTGGAACATTCTGGCGGGCTTCGCCGGGCTCGTCTCGGTCGGCCAGCAGGCCTTCGTCGGCACCGGCGCCTATGCGATGTTCGCCGCGGTGATCCTCGGCGGGGTCGATCCGCTCTGGGGGATCGTAATCGGGGGCGCGGCGGCGGCGGCCCTGTCGGTGCCCATCGCCATCTTCACCTTCCGCCTCAACGGCGCCTATTTCGCGATCGGCACCTGGGTCAGTGCCGAGATCGTGCGGCTTTCGCTTGCGCAATGGAAGGCGCTCGGCGGCGGCACCGGCACCTCGCTGCCCAAGGGCACGACGCAGGAGATGTTCGGCGTGCAGCCGATCCGCCATCTGCTCGGGATCTCGAACGCGGCGGCGGCGGATGTGCTGAGCTACTGGCTCGCGCTTGCGCTGGCGGTGGCGACGCTGAGCGCGAGCTATCTCTTTCTGCGCTCGCGCGCGGGGCTCGGGCTGCAAGCGATCCGCGACAATCTCGAGGCCGCGCGCTCGGTCGGCGTCGATCCCGCGCGGCTCAAGGCGATCGTCTTCGTGCTGAGCGCGCTCGGCACCGGGGTCTGCGGCGCGCTGATGTTCCTGCAGATCACCCGGGTCACGCCCGACGCCGCCTTCTCGGTGGTGGACTGGACCGCCTTCGTGATCTTCATCACCGTGATCGGCGGCATCGGCACCCTGCCCGGCCCGATCGTCGGCGTGCTGGTCTTTTATGTCCTGCAACGGCTGCTTGCCGATTACGGCACGCTCTATCTGATCCTCCTCGGGCTCTTCGGCATCGCGATCATGCTCTTCGCGCGGCGCGGGCTCTGGGGGCTTTTCACCGACAAGACCGGCATCGAACTCCTGCCGCTGCGCCACAGGCCGCCCCGCACGGCGACGCCCGTGCCCGGCATCCCACCCAAGATCGTGAAGGAAGGAACCTGAGCATGAGCAAGTTTTTCACCGAAGAGGCCTCGGATGCGACGGTCAATGCGCGGATGGGGGCGGAGGTGCCCGAGCGGCTGAAGACCGTGATGGAATCGCTGGTGCGTCACATGCACGACTTCATCAAGGATGTGGAGCTGACGCAGGAGGAATGGGATTTCGGCATCGATTTTCTGACCAGGACGGGCCAGATCTGCACCGAGGAGCGGCAGGAATTCATCCTGCTCTCGGATGTGCTGGGCGTGTCGATGCTGGTCGATGCGATCAACAACCGCCGCCCCACCGGCGCGACTGAAAACACCGTCTTCGGGCCGTTCCACGTCGCCGGGGCGCCGATCCGGCAGATGGGCGAAAACATCTGTCTCGACGGCAAGGGCGAGACCTGCCTTTTCGAGGGAAGGGTGATCGACCTGCATGGCGAGCCACTCGAAGGCGCCTGCGTCGATGTCTGGTCGGACAATGCCGAAGGCTATTACGACGTGCAGCAGCCGGGTATCCAGCCGAAGTGGAACAACCGCGGGCGGTTCTTCACCGGCTCGGACGGGGTCTATCGCTTCGTCGGCATCAAGCCGGTCAGCTATCCGATCCCCGATGACGGGCCGGTGGGCAAGATGCTCGGGCGTCTCGGGCGCCACCCGAACCGCCCGGCGCATATGCATTTCAGGGTCACCGCGCCCGGGCACAAGACGATCGTCACCCATACCTTCGTCGGCGACGATTATTACCTCGGCGACGACGCGGTCTTCGGCGTCAAGGAAACGCTGGTTGCGCCCTTCGAACATATCGGCGGCGAGACGGCTTGGCGCTCGCCCTTCGATTTCGTCATGGTCGCCGAGACCGAATGAGCAGGAGGAGCCGATGCCGTTGATGTCAATGCAGGTCGACCACGGGCTCTGGCAGGCGCGCGGGCCCGCGCTCGAGGCGGCGCTGCCCGCGGTGCGCGAGATGCTCTGCGCGCAACTCTCGGTGCCGGTCGAGGCCTGCCATTTCACGCTCTGGCCGGTGCATGGGCTGGCCGATCAGCCCGGCGCGACGATCGACCTGCGGGTTCTCGAGAAGCCCGGTCGCACCGTGGAGCAGATCCGCGGTGCGATGGAGCGGCTGCGCGAGATGATGAGCGACGTGGCCCAGACGCCGATCAGCGTCCGGGTCACGATGATGGACCCCGCGCGCTATTTCGCCCAGCGCTGAGCCGCGCCAAAAGACTGCGCCCTGCCGCATCACTGCGGCAGGGCGCTTTCATGTCAGGGCCCGAAGGCTCAGACCCGTTCGAGCGCGACGGCGATCCCCTGCCCCACGCCGATGCACATCGTCGAGAGCGAGCGTTTTCCGCCGGTCTTCACCAGTTCGAGCGCCGCCGTGCCGGTGATCCGCGCGCCCGACATGCCAAGCGGATGGCCAAGCGAAATGGCGCCGCCGTTCGGGTTCACCCGGGCGTCGTCGTCCGCAATGCCGAGGTCGCGCAGCGTGGCAAGGCCTTGGCTGGCAAAGGCCTCATTGAGCTCGATCACGTCGAAATCGGCCTGCGTGAGCCCGAGCCGCGCCATCAGCTTCTTCGAGGCCGGTGCCGGGCCGATCCCCATGATCCGCGGCGGCACCCCGGCGGCAGCGCCCCCCAGAACCCGCGCGATGGGCGTCAGGCCGTGACGCTTGACCGCCTCTTCCGAAGCGAGGATCAGCGCCGCCGCGCCATCGTTCACCCCCGAAGAGTTACCCGCAGTGATCGTGCCGCCCTTCTTCACGAAGCCCTTCAGCCCCTGCAGCGCCTCGATCGTGGTCGCGCGCGGATGCTCGTCGCGGTCCACGATCTTGGGATCGCCCTTGCGCTGGGGCACCTCGACCGGGGTGATCTCCATCGCGAGGCGCCCGTTGGCCTGCGCCTCCGAGGCCCTGGCCTGACTGCGCAGCGCGAAGGCATCCTGATCCTCGCGCGAGATCGCGAAATCCTCGGCGACGTTCTCGCCGGTCTCGGGCATGCTGTCGACGCCATATTGCGCCTTCATCAGCGGGTTGACGAAGCGCCAGCCGATGGTGGTGTCATGCACCTCGTTTGCGCGCGAAAAGGCGCTTTCCGCCTTGGGCATGACGAAGGGCGCGCGCGACATGCTCTCGACCCCGCCCGCGATCATCAGATCGGCCTCGCCCGCCTTGATCGCGCGGGCCGCGGTGATGATCGCATCCATCCCCGAGCCGCAAAGCCGGTTCATCGTGGTGCCCGAGACCGTGACCGGCAGCCCGGCGAGCAGAAGCGACATCCGCGCCACGTTGCGGTTGTCCTCGCCCGCCTGGTTGGCGCAGCCATAGATCACGTCATCGACCGCCTCCCAATCGACGCCGGTGTTGCGGGCCATCAGCGCACGCAGCGGCACCGCGCCGAGATCGTCGGCGCGCACCATGGCGAGCGCGCCGCCGAACCGGCCGATCGGGGTGCGGATATAGTCGCAGATATAGACTTCGGTCATCTCAAACCTCCGGAACGATGAGATCGGCCACAGGACCATCGAGGTGAAGTGTCGCGCCAGTCAGCGCCTGCAGCTCATCGAAGCTGATCGAGGGCAGTTTCTCGCGCAGCACGAACTTGCCGCCTTCGATGTCGATCACGGCAAGGCTGGTATAGACCCGCGTGACACACCCCACCCCGGTCAGCGGCAGAGTGCAGGCCTCCAGGAGCTTCGGCTTGCCGTCCTTGGTGACGTGATCGGTGATGACCGCCACACGGCGCGCGCCATGCACCAGATCCATCGCCCCGCCCACGGCCGGAACGCCCTTGGGGCCCGTCGACCAGTTCGCGAGGTCGCCGTTCTGCGCGACCTGATAGGCGCCGAGGATCGCCACATCGAGATGCCCGCCGCGCACCATCGCGAAGCTGTCGGCATGGTGGAAGAAGGCGGACCCGGGCTTCAGCGTGATCGCCTTCTTGCCGGCGTTGATCAGATCCCAGTCCTCTTCGCCCGGTTTCGGCGCCTCGCCGAAGCCCAGAACGCCGTTCTCGGTGTGGAAGACCGCCTCGCGGCCGGGCGGCTGGAATTTCGCGACCATCTCGGGAAAGCCGATCCCGAGGTTGACATAGGCGCCATCGGCAATGTCCTGCGCGGCACGCCAGGCGATCTGCGCATTGCTCAGTTTGTCGGTCATTGGGCGACCTCCGGGTAATGCGCATCGGCGCGGTTGAGCTCTTCTTCCTGCGCGGGGTGGGGCACTTCGACGATGCCCTGCACGAAGATGCCGGGGGTGATCACCTGTTCGGGCTCGATGCCGCCGGGTTCGACCGCATGGCTCACCTGCACGATCGTGTTCGCCGCGGCCATCGCCATCAGCGGGTTGAAGTTCCGCGCGGCCATCCGATAGGTCAGGTTGCCATAGTGATCGCCGAGTTCCGCCTTGAGCAGCGCGTGATCGGCCTTGAGCCAGCGCTCCTGCACGTAAGGCCGGCCGTCGAAGGTCTCGACCGGCTTGCCCTTCGCCAGATCGGTGCCATAGCTCGTCGGCGTGTAAAAAGCCGGGATGCCCGCGCCACCCGCGCGGATGCGCTCGGCCAAAGTGCCCTGCGGCACCAGCTCGAGTTCGATCTTGCCCGCGAGATAGAGGTCGGTGAAGACCTTGGGATCGGCCGAGCGCGGGAAAGAACAGATCATCTTCGCGACCATGCCCTGTTCGATCAGGGCGGCGATGCCCACGTGACCGTTGCCCGCGTTGTTGTTGATGACGGTCAGGTTCTTCGGGCTGCCGGTGGCGAGAAAGCGGTCGATCAGCGCGTGGATCAGTTCGATCGGCGCGCCCGATCCGCCGAAGCCGCCGATCATCACCGTGGCGCCGTCTGCGATGCCGGCGACGGCCTCGGCCAATGTTGGGATGCGTTTGTCCATGGACTCCTCCAAATGCTGACGCGGACCCTAGGCCCGGCCCGCCCCGAGGCGAAGGGAATTTGTGCGCATGTTGACATTTGTTCGGAATGTTGAAATTCCTGTGCGCATGGCGAACAAGACCGATATCATCGCCTCGATGCTCAAGGGTCTGAGCGTGATCGAGGCCTTTCGCGCGGACCGCCCGCGACTCAGCATCGCCGAGGTGAGCGAGATCACCGGCCTCGACCGCGCCACCGCGCGGCGCTGTCTCTTGACCCTGCACGAGGGGGGCTATGCCGATTACGATGGCAAGTTCTTCACCCTCACGCCGCGGGTGCTGCGGCTTGGCATGGGGGCGCTCGCGGCGCTGCCGCTCGCGCAGCTCGTGCAGCCCTGGCTCGATCAGCTCTCCGATCAGATCGGGCAATCGACCTCGGTCTCGATCCTCGACGAGACCGAAATCGTCTATCTGGCGCGCGCGGCGCAGCGGCGGGTGATGTCGATCGGCCTGATGCCCGGCTCGCGGCTGCCGGCGCATTGCACCTCGATGGGGCGGGTGCTGCTCGCGGCGCTGCCCGAGCATGAGGCCCGCGCGCTGATCGACCGCTCGGACCTCAGCCCGCGCACCGCCTTCAGCCTGACCGACCCCGAAGAGATCATGGGCCGCCTCGCGCAGGTGCGCACTGAGGGTTACGCGCTGATCGACCAGGAGGTCGAGATCGGCCTGCGCTCGGTCGCGGTGCCGCTGATCTCCGCGCGCGGTCAGGTGGTCGGCGCGCTCAATACCGGGGTCGCCGCGGTGCAGGGCAGCGCCGAGGATCTGGTCGCGCTCTATCTGCCGGCGCTTCTCAAGGTGCAGGCGGGGCTGCGCCGGGTCCTGACCTGAGCGGGCTCGCGCCACGGCAGGCGTGGGGGAAGCGAGGTCGGGACAACGGGAGATCTGGTGCCGGCGGAGGGACTCGAACCCCCGACCCCCTGATTACAAATCAGACGCTCTACCAACTGAGCTACGCCGGCGCCCTTCCCCCTTACAATCGCCGCCTGCGCCGCGCAAGCGCCTCAGCCGTCCGGTCGCTCAGAGCCGCTTGGCGAGATTGGTCCGCGCGAGCACCAGCGTGGCCACGAGCCCCACCGCCATCACCAGAAGGGCCGCGGGCGCCGCATCTCCGAGGTTCTCGAGGCTCGCCTTTTCATGCACGCGCGTGGCGAGCGTCTCATAGTTGAAGGGCCGCAGAAGCATCGTCGCGGGCAGTTCCTTCACGCTCTCGACAAAGACCATCAAAAGCGCCGAGGCGACCGAGCCGCGCATCAGCGGCAGATAGACCTCGCGCAGCACGCCCCCGGCCGAGCGCCCGAGCGAGCGCGCCGCCATCGGCAGCGAGGGCGAGACCCGGCCAAAAGCGGTATCGGCGGCCGATTGCGCCAGCACGAAGAACCGCACGACCTGCGCGAGCACGATGGCAAAGCCGGTCCCGGTCAGCATCAGCCCCGGATCCCAGCCGGTCAGCCCCCAGATCGCATCCGCCACCGCATGATCAAGCGCGGCAAGCGGCAAGAGGATCCCCACCGCCAGCACCGCGCCCGGCGCGGCATAGCCGAGCGTGGTGATCGGCAGCACGAGCCGCGGCAGCCGCCGCCCGGTCATCCGCACGCCGTAGACCATGAAGAGCGCCGCCGCCACGGTGACGAGCGCCGTCGCCCCCCCCACGCTCAGCGTATGGACGAGCGCGCGGCCGAGGCCCGGGCCGAACCAGGCCTCGGGATTGGCGAGCGCCTGGCGCGTGATCACCGCCACTGGCAACAGAAACCCGAGCGTGAAGGGCACGGCGCAGAGGGCGCTCGCAAACCAGCCCGCCGCACCCTCGAGCCGCGTGCGCAGGATCGGGCGCGGCTGACGGGCGGATTGGTAATAGCGCGAATGGCGGCGCGAGCGTTTCTCATAGGCCAGCAGCACGAGGACGACACCGAGGATGACGAGCGCGATCTGCGCCGCGCCGCCGGCATTGCCCGCCTCGAGCCAGGTGGTGAAAATGCCGGTGGTGAGGGTCTGGACGCCGAAATAATCGACCACGCCGAAATCGGCCACGGTCTCCATCATCGCGATGGCGGCGCCGGCGGCGATCGCGGGGCGCGCAAGCGGCAGGCCCACCCGGAAGAAGAGCCCGATAGGCCCCGCGCCGAGCGCGCGCGCCACCTCGTAGCTGCCGCCCGATTGCTCGCGGAAGGCCGCGCGGGCGAGCAGATAGACGTAAGGATAGAAGGCCGAGGCCAGCACCAGAATGGCGGCACCGCGCGAGCGCACCGGCGGAAACCAATAGTCGCGCGCCGAGGCCCAGCCGAAGCTCTCGCGCAGGGCGACCTGCAGGGGGCCGGAATAATCGAGGAAATCGACGAGCGCATAGGCACCGATATAGGCCGGGATCGCGAGCGGCAGCAGCAGCAGCCATTCGAACCAGGCCGAGCCGGGAAAGCGGTACATCGCGACCATCCAGGCAGCCCCGGTGCCCATCGCCGCCACCAGCACCCCCACGCCCCCGGCCAGAAGCGCGGTATTGCCCAGATAGCGCGGCAGTGTCGTCGAAAGCAGATGCGGCCAGATATTCTCGGTCGGGTTCAGCGCGACCCAGATCACCGCGAGGATCGGCAATGCGATCAACCCCGCGATTGCCACCGCCCCCGCCGACCAGAGCCCCGATCCGCTCTCGCGCAGGCCCTCGCGCCGCCCGGTGGGGGCCCGGGGCCCCGCGCCGCCCGGTGTCGGGGCCGGGGCCGGGGCCGGGGCCGGGGCCGGGGCCGGGGTCATGGCTGGCGGGGCGCCAGAGGAGAGGCCGGAGGGCTGTGCCATTATCCGAGTCTTATGATCAGTTACCATGCGCCGGGCTTATACCGAAACCGGTTTGCCTGTCCAGAAAAGCGCCGCTAGATTGACGTCAATGGCAGGACAAGAACCGATGCAGGTCGTATTTCATCTCGGGGCGCATTCCACCGACGAGGACCGGTTGATCCGGACCCTCGCGGACAATCCTGATGTGCTGGCCGCGGGCCATATCGCAGTGCCCGCCCCGAACCGCTATCGCCTCGTGCTGCGCGACGCGCTTCTGGCGCTGCGCGGCGATCCGGCCGATCAGGCAACGCAGGACACGATCCTTGCCGCCTGCACCGATGACGACCACCTGCACCGGATCGTCTTCAGCCATGACTTCTTCCTCTGCGTGCCCGCGCGGGTGATCAGCGACCGCGGCTTCTACACGATGGCGGGCGGCAAGCTCGCGCCGCTCGCCAATCTCTTCCCGCAGGCCGCGGTCGAGTTCCACATGGCGCTGATCAATCCCGCCACGCTGATCCCCGCGCTCGAGGCGCGCCAGAAGGGTGTAGATTACGAGAAGATGATGTGCGGGCGCGACCCGCGCGATCTGCGCTGGGCGCCGGTCGTGCGCAAGATGGTCGAGGCGGCCGAGGGGCGGCCGCTGGTGATCTGGTGCAACGAGGATCTGCCGCTGATCTGGCCCGAGGTGCTGCGCCGGATGGGCGGGATCGCCCCCGAGGTCGCGCTTGCGGGCGAGGATGCGCTGATCGCCCAGATCATGAGCCGCGAGGGCCTGATCCGGCTGCGCAGCTATTTCAAGAGCCATCCGCCGCAGTCGATCACTCAGCGCCGCAAGGTGGTGAGCGCGTTCTTGGGCAAATTCGCCCGCCCCGAGACGCTCGAGGTCGAGATCGCCCTGCCCGGCTGGACCGAGGCGCTGATCGAGGAGATCACCGCCGCCTATGAAGAAGACGTCGCCGAGATCGCAGCGATGGAGGGCGTCGAGTTCATCGCGCCCTGAGGCGGGGGCCGTTGCGAAGACAGGGGGCTCTGCCCCCTCGGGCTTCGCCCTCACCCCCGGGATATTTTCATCAGGTTGAAGGCAAAAGCGGCGCCGCCTGTCGAGGCGAAGCGCCATCGTGCCGTGAAGGACTGGCGGGATAGGACTGGCAGGGTGCCGGGCGAACAGATCGGGCGGGGAGCCAGAGGGGCATCGCCTCCCTGCCCGTCCGATGCCGGCGCCTAAGGCACCAAAGTGGCGCGGCCGGACCGCGCCCTCCTGCGGCTCAGATCATGCCGAGCGCGGCCTTGTAGATATCCATGATGGCCTCCTCCTCGGCCAGATCGTTCTTGTCGCGTTTGCGCATCGCGATGATCTTCTTCATCACCTTGGTGTCATAGCCACGGGCCTTGGCCTCGGACATGACGTCCTTTTGCTGTTCGGTGATGTCCTTCTTCTCGGCTTCGAGATGTTCGTATTGCTCGATGAACTGTTTCAGCTCGTCGGCGGCGACGGAATAGGCGGCATCGCTCATGGCTCTCTCCTGCTCGGGATTGTCTCGCGCAGGGGATAGCCCGCCCCGCCCGCCGCATCAAGCCCGCCGCAGCCCGCCCGGCCCCGGGCATGTCGCATCCGGCGTCGCTTTCGGGATGGACGGCGCGCGGGGCGCGCGGTAGCCCGCAGGCATGAGCACCAAGACCCCGCCCACCGCGCCCGGCACCGACCGCATCATCCTCGGCATCGCGCTGATGCTCGGCTTCTGCACGATTGCCCCGCTGATCGACGTGGCCTCGAAACTCGCAGCCCAGGCGGTGCCGGTGGGCACCGTCACGCTCGGCCGCTTCGTCGTGCAGGGTGCGCTCATGGCGCCGATCGTGGCACTGATGGGGCTCGGCTGGCGGCTCTCGGGGCGGGCGCTGATTCTGACCACGGCGCGGGCGGCGGTCTCGATCCTCGCCACCTATTGCTTCGTGGCCGCGGTGCAGGTGATGCCGATCGCCGATGCGCTCGCCATCGCCTTCGTCGAGCCCTTCGTGATCCTGCTGATCGGGCATTTCGTGCTCAAGGAGGAGGTCGGGCCGCGCCGGCTCGGGGCCGCCACCGTGGGCTTCATCGGCGCCCTCTTCGTGATCCAGCCCTCCTTCACCCATTTCGGCGCCATCGCGCTTTTCCCGGTGGGCACGGCGGTGAGCTTCGCACTTTATATCCTGATCACCCGCGCGCTCTCGCGGCTGACCCATCCGGTGACGATGCAGTTCCATACCGCGGTGATTGCCGCGGCGCTCTGCCTGCCCGTGCTGCTGATCGGCGGCGCCATGGGCAGCCCAGAGATCCGGCTCGCCGCGCCCGAGGGGATCTTCTGGCTCTGGTGCTTCGGCGTGGGCCTTGCCGCCACGATCAGCCACATGTCGATGACCTATGCGCTGAAATTCGCCCCCTCCGCCACGCTCGCGCCGATCCATTACTTCGAGATGCTGACGGCGACCTTGTTCGGCTATCTCGTCTTCGGTGATTTCCCGAACTGGCTGACCTGGATCGGGGTCGCGATCATCGCGAGTTCGGGGCTCTACATCATCCACCGCGAGCGCGTCACGGCCCGGCGGACCCGGCTGGCAGCAGTGCATCCAGAACCGCGCTGAGCGCCGCACGCGGCACCATCACCAGCATCGGCCCCTCGATCTCGAGCGTGACCGGCCCCGAAACCTCGTTCGAGGTGCCGACCCGGCCCGAGGGCGTGAAGGTGATCCCCGCGATCGGCCAGCGCAGCCCCTCGGAGCGGCCGGTCACCGTGCCGAAGGGAAACAGCGAGAACCGCATCCCCAAAGGCAGATCGAGATCGAGCCGCGCGGGCGCGCGAAAGATCACCTCTTCCTCAGCCAGCAGGATCACCCGCAGATCGGGCCGCGCCGCGACATAGGCGAGCGTGGCGAGCGTATGATCGAGCCGCAGCCCCGTGAAGCCGAGCCCGAGATAGAAATCGGCCGCCACATGCATCAGGCATTTGCCGAAATCGGTGCTGTCCTGTTCGGCGATCTCATGGACGCGCGAGCCCAATGCTGCCCGCCCCTCGGCCGAGAGGCTGTCCATGTCGCCGATCACCGCATCGGGCACGAGCCCCATGGCGAGCGCGCGGTCACCGCCGCCGTCCGCAGCCACGAGAACCGGCGCGATTGTCAATGCGGCGTGAACGTCGGCTTCCGCTACGGCACCACCGCCGAGCAACACAACCCCGCCGCTTTGGTGTATAATTAACCCTGTCATGGGGCGATTGATGACAATTAAGGCAAGGAAGCGCAATCTCGACCGGTGAAATTCCTCTTTTTTGCCTTTTTTTGTTCACGGTTAAGCACCAGTTTACCCCGAAGGTGGATCAAACAAAGATCGGCATAAGGCAGGTATTCGATGGTCGGTGCGAGCAAGATCCTGACGGTGTCCTACGGCACCTTCTCGTGCACCCTTGAGGGGTTCGACGAGCCGTTCAACACGATGAAGGCGATTGCGGAATATTTCCGCGATCTCGCGGCGGAGGACCGGTATTTCGGGGCCGAACCGCCACAGCCCGATGCCGAGATGCTGCACCGGATCGCCGAGCGTGAGATGGCGCGCCGTGTTGAGGCCAAGGTGGGCGTCAATGGCGTGATCCTGCGCCCGCAGGCGCCCGAAGCCCCCCAGACCGACCGATCCGAGCCCGAAACCTCCGGCACCGTGCCTGCGGTGGACGAGGCGCCGATGGTGCTCGGGGCGGCGCTCGCGGTGCCTGCCGATGCGCCCGCCGATGCCGCCGCCGCCGAAGAAACCACGCCCGCCGTGCCCGACAGCGTCGCCGCCAAGCTGCAACGAATCCGCGCCGCCGTCGCCACCGCCCGCGCGGCCCAGACCCCGGCCGCCGCAGCCCCCGAGCCCGCGGAAGAGGCGATCGCGCCCGAAACGGTCGCGCAGGCCGAGTTCGAGCCGGACGACTCCGCGCTCGAGGGCTCCGTCGCCGAGATCGGCGGATTTGGATATGAGCTCGACATTTCCGGCCCGCTGAGCGCGGATGAAACCGCAGAGATGAGCGATGCGGAAGAACGCATCGCTGCCGAGGAAGCCGCACGCTCCGAGGCCGAGCGTCTCGCAGCCGAAGAAGCCGCGCGCGCCGAGGCCGAACGGCTCGCCGCTGAGGAAGCCGCGCGCGCCGACGCCGAGCGTCTCGCAGCCGAAGAAGCCGAGCGCGCCGAGGCCGAACGGCTCGCCGCCGACGAAGCCGAGCGCGTCGAGGCCGAACGGCTCGCCGCTGAGGAAGCCGAGCGCGTCGAGGCCGAACGGCTCGCCGCCGAAGAAGCCGAACGCGCCGAGGCCGAGCGGCTCGCCGCCGAAGAAGCCGAACGCGCCGAGGCCGAGCGGCTCGCCGCCGAAGAAGCCGCGCGCGCAGAGGCCGAACGTCTCGCCGCCGAAGAAGCCGCGCGCGCAGAGGCCGAGCGGCTCGCCGCCGAGGAGGCCGAACGCGCCGAGGCCGAGCGCCTTGCCACCGAAGAAGCCGCGCGCGTCGAGGCCGAACGGCTCGCCGCCGAGGAGGCCGAGGAAGCCGCTCGCGTCGAACGGATTCGCCTGCGCCAGGAGCGCCGCGCCGCCCGCGCCGCCCGGGCCGCCGAAATTGCGACGCTGGCCGCCACCGAAGAGAGCACGCCCGAAGCGCTGCTTGACGCCGATACCGAGGCGATGGCCGATGCGGACGCCGAAGATGCGCCCGAGGACAGCCCGGCCGAACCGCTCGTGCTCGGCGAAGAGGATACGCTTGCCTCGGTGCTCGCCGCGCTCGACGAGGAAGGCGCGGCCGGCGTGACCGCCGAGCCGCTCGAGACCGCCGAGCCGATGGCCGATGCCGGCGAGGAAATCGACTTCTCCGCCCTGATCGCCAGCGAGGCGATCGAGGAGGAAGCCGTGGAAGTGAACGCCGCCGAGCCCGAATCCGAGCCCGAAGAGGTGCCGCAGGATCTGACCGCGATCGCGGAAACCGCCGCGGTGGAAGACCTCGGGGCCGAAGCCCTGGACACCACCGAAACCGTCGAGGTGCCCGACGATCTGCCGCCCTCGCCGATCGCGCCGAACCGCCCGCTGATCCGGGCGCGCGTGATCAAGGTGCGCCGCCCCGAGGCAGCGCCGGCCGAACCCGTGGCGGAGGAGAGCGTCTCGAGCGAAGAGCCCCTCTCGGCCGAGGCGCTGATCGCCAGTTTCGTCGCCCCGGCGACCGAGACCTTCGAGGACGAGAATGCCGACGAGATCGGCAGCGCGCTCAGCCCCGAGCAGGAAGCCGAATTGATGGCCGAGCTCGCCGCGCTCGAAACCCCCGAGCTGCCGGTCTCCGAACCGGAGGCGTCCGAGCCGCTCGACCTGACCGGGTTCGAGATGCCCGCGCCCGCCGAAGATGTCGCCGAAGCCGAGATCGTGGCCGACATCGAGGCGCTGGTGCCGACCGCCGAGATCGCCCCGGTGCCGGTTTCCGAGGCCGACGACGCGGAAGAAGCCGCGGCGCTTGCGCCCGAAGGCGACGAACTCGCCGAGGAAGAGCTCGTTCTGGACGATGTCGCTTTCGAGACCGCGGAAACCGACGCGACCGAGCCGGAGCTCGAAGAGGCGCCCGAACTGCCCGCCGATGCCGAAACCGAAATCGCCGCCGAAATCGCCGTCGAAAGCCCCGCCGAGAGCGTGCATCCGGTGACCCAGGCGACCGGTGCCGATACCGATCTGTCGCGGCTGATGGACAAGGCGGACGAGGCCTTCTCGGGCAGCGAGAACCGCCGCCGCTTCTCGGCGATCTCGCATCTCAAGGCCGCGGTCGCCGCGACCGTGGCCGACCGGCTGTCGCGCGGCGGCAGCGCCAAGGCCGCGGACGAGACCCAGCCCTTCCGCGACGATCTCAATCAGGCCGTGCGCCCGCGCCGCCCGGTCGCCCATGGCACCACGACCCAGCGCCCCTCGCAGGTCGAGCCACGCCCGGCGCCGCTCATCCTCGTGTCCGAGCAGCGCGTTGATCAGGAGAGCCCGCAACCCGCGCTGGCCGCCCATGTCGTGCGCCCCCGCCGGGTGACCGCCGCGCAACTGATCCGCTCCGAGGTCGAGGACGAGGCGTTCGAGCTTGCCGAGGAAGATCCGGCGCCGATCGCGCCGGCCGAGGCCGCGAGCTTTGCCGAATTCGCCGAGGCGCAGGGGGCGCAGGGTCTTTCCGAACTGCTCGAGGCCGCCGCCGCCTATACCGCGCAGATCGAGGGCCGGCCGCATTTCTCGCCGCCGCAGATCCTCAAGAAGGTGGCCGCCGTGGACGAGGCCG
This sequence comes from Rhodobacterales bacterium, assembly GCA_003249215.1. Lineage (GTDB taxonomy): Bacteria > Pseudomonadota > Alphaproteobacteria > Rhodobacterales > Rhodobacteraceae > Rhodobacter. Next base: position 39,219 of record QKJR01000041.1, on the reverse strand, counting down.
CAACCCGCGAGGAGCGGCTGCAGGTCTTCGGCAAGCTCCTGCGTCAGGGCAAGATCACCAAGGTCAAGCGCGGCCAATATGCGATCAGCGCGGCGAGCCGCTATTACGAACGCCGCGCCTGATCATCGTGCGAGAGGCACCGGAAGCGGAGGGGAAATCCCCTCCGTTTTCATTTTACATCAGGGCCTTGCGCGTCGTTCTTGAGATCGGGATCGGCCTGGCCGACACCGGTGAAGACGGGTTTGAGCGGCGCGATCCAGAGCACGCCGAGCCCGACATAGACCGCGAATTCCGCCCAGATCGGCAGTCGCCCGAAGCGCGCGGTAAGCCACCCCGTCAGGCTGATTGCGGCGACGATATAGAGCGGCAGCCCCACGACCAGAACCAGAAGCGAGAGACGGCGGCGGGTTTGGTAGCTCAGGCTCATCGGGGCATTTCCTTTGCACGGCGTTTGAGGGTCGGGGCGGTTGCGGCGGCGCGCGCCAGCCGCTTGCGCCAGCGCGGCAGGGCGCGGGTGGCGCCGCCGCGGCGCACCGGGCCGAAGAGGTGAAACCGGACCGGCGCGAAGCCAACGAAGCCGAGCACCTGCCGCCCGAGCCGCCGCCCGATCGGAAAGCCCCAGAGCCAGCGCAGCACGGCGGGCGGCGTGTCCATCGTGATCAGCACATCGGCCGAGCGCCCGGCGAGCAGCCGGTCCCACCAGGGGTCGTCGCGGTGATAGCGAAAGGCCCGTCCGGGCAGCAAAACGCGGGCGAAAACGTCGCTCACCAGCGCGGGCTCGGCGCCCCACCACATCGGGAAGGCCAGCACCAGATGATCGGCCGCGACGATCGCCGCCCAGAGCGCCTCGAGATCGGGCTCGGGCGCCGGCAGATCGCCGTAATCGCGCAGGGCGTGCGGCGCAAAGGCAAGATCGCGCAGCGCGAGGCGCGCGACCTCGGTGCCCGCGGGCAGGGCCGCGGCATAGCTGTCGAGGAGATGCGCCGACAACCTCTGCGCATCCGGATGACCGTCGATCAGAAGACAGTTCATGTGACCTCCTTTCGCGCCCTGCCCGGGCCTGAGGTCGGCACCGGGCCGAGGGGCGCGCCCGGATCCGGACGCGCCAGCGCCTGCACCCGGGTGCGGGATCAATCCTCGAAGGGATCGGTCACGAGGATCGTATCATCGCGCTCGGGGCTGGTCGAGAGCATGGCGACCGGGCAGCCGATCAGCTCCTCGACGCGGCGGACGTATTTCACCGCAGCGCCCGGCAGATCGGCCCAGCTCCGCGCGCCTTCCGTCGATTCAGACCAGCCTTCGACCTCTTCATAGACCGGCTTGCAGCGCGCCTGCTGATCGGCGGCGGTCGGCAGATAGTCGAGCACCTCGCCATCGAGCTCGTAGCCGGTGCAGATCTTGATCGTCTCGAAGCCGTCGAGCACGTCGAGTTTCGTCAGCGCGATGCCGTTGATGCCGGAAATCGCGCAGGTCTGGCGCACCAGCGCCGCATCGAACCAGCCGCAGCGGCGCTTGCGCCCGGTCACGGTGCCGAATTCACGGCCGCGGGTGCCCAGACGCTCGCCGTCGTCATCCTTCAGCTCGGACGGGAACGGGCCTTCGCCGACGCGGGTGGTGTAGGCCTTGACGATGCCGAGAACGAAGTCGATCGCATTCGGCCCGAGGCCGACGCCGGTCGCCGCCTGCCCCGCGATCACGTTCGACGAGGTGACATAGGGATAGGTGCCGAAGTCGATGTCGAGCAGGCTGCCCTGCGCGCCCTCGAAGAGGATGCGTTTGCCGGCGCGGCGCATCTCGTTCATCACCTTCCAGACGGGGGCGGCATATTGCAGCACCTCGGGGGCGATCTCGTTCAGCGCGGCGATGATCGCGGCGCGGTCGATCGGTTCGAGGCCGAGACCGGCGCGCAAGGCGTTGTGATGGACGAGCGCGCGATCGACGCGGATCTCGAGCGTGGCCGGATCGGCGAGATCGGCGACCCGGATCACCCGGCGGCCGACCTTGTCCTCGTAGCAGGGCCCGATGCCGCGGCCGGTGGTGCCGATCTTGGCATTGGTGCCCGAGGCCTGTTCCTCGCGCGCGCGGTCGAGTTCGCCGTGGAAGGGCATGATCAGCGGCGTGTTTTCCGCGATCATCAGCGTCTCGGGCGAGATCACCACGCCCTGTTCGCGGATCTTGGCGATTTCACCCACCAGGTGCCACGGGTCGAGCACGACGCCGTTGCCGATCACCGAGAGCTTGCCGCCGCGCACCACGCCCGAGGGCAGCGCGTTCAGCTTGTAGACCTTGCCGTCGATGACCAGCGTGTGGCCCGCGTTGTGACCGCCCTGGAAGCGCGCGATCACATCGGCGCGTTCGCTCAGCCAGTCCACGATCTTGCCCTTGCCTTCGTCGCCCCATTGGGCGCCGACCACCACGACATTGGCCATGTCTCTCTCCTCGGAGGTTGCAAAACCGCGCGACATATAGCGGGGCCGGGCGCCGGGGGGAACCGCTTTTTCGGGATTTTCAGGGATTGACGCGGGACGGGTGCGGGATCGCCTCCGGCGGGAGTATTTGGGCCAGGAAAAACGGAGGTCGGCTCTACAGCCCGGGGCGGAGGAGCGCGAGATGGGGGCATTGGGGCGGGAGCCGGGCGCATTGGGCCGGCTGCGTCGTCGCGCCCGTCGGGACCGGGCCGCGCAGGGCGGACGGTATTCGGGCCTTGCGCGGCGGGGCCATTGCGCCTATCTGAGGGCGTCCAACGAAAGAAGGCCCGGCCCCGCATGGAAACTGTCGTCCTCACCATCCACCTGATCCTCGCGCTGCTGATGATCGGCGTGGTGCTGCTGCAACGCTCCGAGGGCGGCGGGCTTGGCATGAGCGGCGGTGGCGGCGGTGGCGTCATGACCGGCCGTCAGGCCGCGAATGCGCTGACCAAGCTGACCTGGATCCTGGCCGCGGGCTTTCTGGTGACCTCGGTCACGCTGACGGTTCTGGCTGCGCAGAAGGCCGGCGAATCCTCGGTGCTCGACCGCTTCACCGCGCCGGCCACCACGACCGACGCGCCCGCCGCGGATGCGCCCGCACTGCCCGCGCCCGCGATCGAAGTGCCGCCGCCGGCGAGCGACGCGCCGGTCACGCCGCCTCCGGCGAACTGAGGCGGCCTGTCGAGATCTGGAACCGCCCCCCGGGCGGCAGGGCACTCACCCCCAGACCTAGGGCATTTTGTCCAGAATAACCCAACTGCTTGCGGTCCGGTTGCGGGCGGGCTGCGAATCGTGTAAGCATTAAATCCCGTGATCCCGGGGCATTCGCGCCGGGAACCAGTCGAACATTTCGCCGATCACGGGGGTCTCCATGGCACGTTATGTCTTCATCACCGGCGGCGTCGTTTCGTCGCTCGGCAAGGGCCTGGCCTCGGCGGCGCTTGGCGCGCTTTTGCAGGCGCGCGGCTTCTCGGTGCGGCTGCGCAAGCTCGATCCCTATCTCAACGTCGATCCGGGCACGATGTCGCCCTTCGAGCATGGCGAGGTGTTTGTCACCGACGACGGCGCCGAGACCGACCTCGATCTGGGCCATTACGAACGCTTCACGGGTGTCGCCTGCCGCAAGACGGATTCGGTCTCCTCGGGGCGGATCTATTCCAACGTGCTCGAGAAGGAGCGCCGCGGCGAATATCTCGGCAAGACGATTCAGGTGATCCCGCACGTCACCAACGAGATCAAGGACTGGATCGCGGTGGGCGATGACGAGGTCGATTTCATGCTCTGCGAGATCGGCGGCACGGTCGGCGATATCGAGGGGCTGCCCTTCTTCGAGGCGATCCGGCAATTCGCGCAGGAGCGCCCGCGCGGCCAGTGCATCTTCATGCACCTTACGCTGCTGCCCTATCTGGCGGCGAGCGGAGAGCTGAAGACGAAGCCCACGCAGCACTCGGTCAAGGAGCTGCGCTCGATCGGTCTGCAGCCCGATGTGCTCGTCTGCCGCTCCGAGCACCCGATCCCCGACAAGGAACGCGCCAAGATCGCGCTCTTTTGCAACGTCCGCCCCGACAGCGTGATCCCGGCCTATGATCTGAAGTCGATCTACGAGGCGCCGCTGGCCTATCACCGCGTCGGCCTCGATCAGGCGGTGCTCGATGCCTTCGGGATTTCGCCCGCGCCCAAGCCCGACATGGCGCGCTGGGAGGATGTGATGGACCGGCTGACCCATGCCGAGGGCGAGGTTCGCGTGGCGATCGTCGGCAAATATGTCCAGCTCGAAGACGCCTACAAGTCGATCGCCGAGGCGCTGACCCATGGCGGGATGGCGAACCGGGTCAAGGTCAAGGCCGAGTGGATCGACGCCGAGATCTTCGAGCATGAGGATCCGGGCCCGCATCTGGAGCGCTTCAACGCGATCCTCGTGCCCGGCGGCTTCGGCGAGCGCGGCACCGAGGGCAAGATCCGCGCGGCGCAATATGCGCGCGAGAAGGGGATCCCCTATCTCGGGATCTGCCTCGGTATGCAGATGGCGGTGATCGAGGCCGCGCGCAACCTTGCGGGCGTGACCAATGCGGGGTCCGAGGAATTCGATCACGAGGCGGGGGGCAAGCGCTTCACCCCGGTCGTCTATCACCTCAAGGAATGGGTGCAGGGCAATCACCGGGTCGAGCGCAAGGTGACCGACGACAAGGGCGGCACCATGCGGCTTGGCGCCTATTCGGCGGTGCTGCGCGAGGGGTCGAAGGTGGCCGAGGTCTATGGCGCGACCGATATCGAGGAACGGCATCGCCACCGCTACGAGGTCGATATCAAATATCGCGAGAAGCTCGAGACCTGCGGGCTCGAATTCACCGGCATGTCGCCCGATGGCCGGCTGCCCGAGATCGTCGAGGTCAAGGATCACCCGTGGTTCATCGGCGTGCAGTTTCACCCGGAACTCAAGTCGAAACCCTTCGCGCCGCATCCGTTGTTTGCGGGTTTCGTGAAGGCCGCGAAGGAACAGAGCCGGCTCGTCTGAGCGGTTGCGCCCCCGTTGGGGGCGCCCGAGGGCGCGCGGCGAAGCCGCGCGCTGCTTACCCCCTCGGTCCGGGAACGGGCATTTGAGGCGGCCAGAGGGGCTCCGCCCCTCGCCCCTCCGGGGCTCACCCCGGGATATTTCGTTCAGGTTGAAAGGCGAGGGTTGGCGTCTTGTGGCGCGCGCGCCTTGCTCTTGGACGGGACGCCCGACGAGAACACTCGCCCTTCGTGGCATGTTGCGCCCCTCTGACCCGCGGCCCCTTCACACTAAGCTGAGAGCTGAGAGCTGAGAGAGAGCTGAGAGCTGAGAGCTGAGAGCTGAGAGCTGAGAGCTGAGAGCTGAGAGCTGAGAGGGCCACGCCCCCCGCCACGGGACAAGCCAATTTCGATCGCGCAGGCCATCAACGGCGCGGTGACCCGCACCTGTAGCCGCGGATATAGTGCCGAGTTCACTGCTGCGGGGTGGGAAGGTCGGGCGCCGCGCTCGGGCCGCAGAGGGGCGGGCAAGCGCGGCGCCTTCAACCTGAGCGGCCATCGGCGTCCCCGCCTGTCCCGCCTCTCCTGCCTAAACGATTCTGGTTAAAGAGCTCTTATCTTCAACCTGACTGAAATATCCCGGGGGGAGGCGCGGCAGCGCCGTGGGGGGCAGAGCCCCCTGCCCTGCCCGACATCCTTCACCCCGCCTCGACGCGAAGCGCCGCGCCGAGCCAGGGCGCCTCGGTCAGGGCCGGCGCTACGATCCGCTCGGCGAGCAACATGCGGAGCCGCTCCGCCACCTGGGCAGGCAGATCGCCCATCATCCCCGCCCGGGCACAGAGCACGATCCGTCGCGCGAGGGGCGCGAAGGGCGACGGCGCGAGATCGAGCCCGGAGATCCCCGCCCCCATCCGAGCCCCCATCCGAGCCCCATGCCGCACCCCCGCGGGCGTGAGCAGCGTCCAGCCCTGCCCCGCTGCCACCAGCGCAAGGATCGCGGGATAACTGTCGAGCTCAAAACGCGTGCCGGGCGCTGCGCCTTCGCGGGTCAGATGCTCGGCGATCTGGCGGCCCATCAGGGTGCGGGTCGCGTAGTGGATAAAGGGCAGATCGGCGCCCACGCGGCCCGCGGGCCAGACCGCCACGAAGGGTTCGGTCAGGAGCGGCTCGCAGACGAGCCCCTCGCTGCGCGGCCCGCCCTCGGCCGCGACGACCATGTCGAGTGCGCGGGCCTCGAGCTGAGCCGCGAGGCGGTGGCTCGGCCCGGTCTCGAGCAGGAACCGGCAGGCGGTGAGTTCGGCCCCCATTCCGGCGAGAAGCGCGGGCGTGACCTCGGCCTCGAAATCCTCGATCATGCCAAGGCGGAAGCTGCGCAACCCGGCGGGATCGGCCTGCCCCACCCCGGCTCGCCCTCGCGCGAGTTCATCGAGCATCGCGCTCGCGTGCGGCAGGAAGGCGGTGCCGGCCCGGGTCAGCGCGAAGGGCCGGGCCGAGCGGTCGACGAGCTCGGCGCCAAGCGCCGCCTCGAGGGCCGCGAGCTGCTGGCTCACCGCCGAGGCCGAGACACCGAGGCGCCGGGCGGCTGCGGTGATCGCGCCCTCCTCGGCGGTGGCGACGAGCACCTCGAGCGCCCAGAGCGTCACCCTAGCTGCCATGGCTCAGACCTCGCGGGAAGGAAAAGGGGGCCGCAGCCCCCCGGGATGACGCAGGCGTGGATTGCGCGCCGCGTGATCAGAGTTTCGAAAGTTTCGACTGCAGATCGGCGAGCTGCTTCTTGATGGCCTTGAGCTCGTCCCGGTCGCCGGCCGGCGCGGGGGCCTCGCCCTCGGGGCCCGAGGAGGCGGAGGGCGCCCAGCCCGCCATCATCGATTTGAGGAACGCCTGCTGCTGACGCTGCAGCGCGTCGAAGCCGGGCATCGAGGCCATCGGGTTGGGGAAGGAGGAGAAATTCTCCATGAGCTGCGACTGCCCCTCGCGCAGCATCTCGAAGGAAGCGGCGAGGAATTGCGGCACCACCGATTGCGCCGAGGTCGTGTAGCTGCGCACCAGATCGGTCAGCACGTCGATCGGCAGGACACTCTCGCCGCGGCTCTCATGCTCGGCGATGATCTGCAGCAGATATTGCCGCGTCAGGTCGTCGCCGGTCTTGAGATCGACGATCTGGACCTCGCGCCCGTCGCGGATGAACCGCGCGATATCCTCGAGCGTGACGTAATCGCTGGTCTCGGTATTGTAGAGACGGCGGCTTGCATAACGCTTGATCAGCAAGGGCTTGGCGTCGTCGGTCATCGGGTTCCTCCCCTTTATCGGCAGTGCAGCAATCATTATGCGCCGCACCGGCAAAAGCAACAAAAGAAAAGGGCGAGCCCGAGGCCCGCCCTTCATAGGTGCGTTCCGGCAGGGAGGAGGTTGCCGGTCCGCGGGAGGAACTTATTTCGCGGTCGCTTTTTTGGCGGCGGCGGTGACTTCCTCGGTGGCTTTCTTGACCGCGGCGGTCGCGTCTTCCTGGAAGTCCTTGCCGGCGGCCATCATCAGCTCGACGGTTTCCATCTGCACTTTCTTCGCGACTTCGGCGAAGGCGGCGAGGTTTTCGGCGGCCATCTCGGCCGAGGCCGAAGCAAAGTCACTCACCGCTTTGGCGTAATCCGCGGGCTCTTCTTTCTTGGCGGCGAGAGCGCCGACCTTCGAGATGGTTTCCTTGGCCCATTTCGCCGAGATCTCGGTCGATTTCTCGGCGGCGTCGAGCGCAACCTTGGTCATTTTCTCGCCGAGCGCCGCTTGCGACTTGAAGGCGTCCTGAATCTTCGCGGTGTCCATGGGCATCGAGGCCATCATGTCCTGCATCATCTTGGTGAAATCCTGGGTCTTGGCCATTTCTCTTCTCCGGTTCATCGGGCCCGATGAGGATGAGTGCGGCGAGGGCCCCTTCGCTTGCTTCAAGTATATAAATGCTGCACTGCAGCATTACAAGAAGAATTTGCTGCGTTGCAGAAATTTTACAAGCTGAAGAATATCTTGGCCAGTTTTCGGGCAGAATTGAATCACCGCTCCCGGCTCTTCAATCACCCCCTTGCCCCGCGGCTTTGCAGAGCCCCGCGCGCGTGGCATCGCGACGTCGAGAGCCTTCCCCGGCGTCCCGCCCCCGGTCGTAACCGAGGCCGAGAGCGGCCCCGCCCCGGTCTGACCCCGGACCCGAGGACGGGCCCGGCGCTGTCTCAGGCGTCGACCTCTTCGGCCACATAGGTGCCGGGCGCGGGTGCGAGCGCGGGATGCGCGGCATCCCCCGGGATCCGCGCGGCGACCATCGTCCCCGAGCGCCCCGCAAGCCATTCGCCCCAGCGCGGCCACCAGCTCCCGTCATGGCGCGTGGCCATGCTCTTCCATTCGTTCGGATTATGGACCGGCGCCTCGGACGTGTAGTGGCCGTATTTCTTCTTCGAGGGCGGATTGACGATCCCCGCGATATGACCGGATTCCGACAAGATGAAGGTCTTGTCGGCCGAGCCCATCTGCGCCACGCCGTTGAACGATGAGATCCAGGGCGCGATATGGTCCGTCTCGCAGGCGATCGCGCAGAGCGGCACCTTGACATCCGACACCCGCACCGTCTCACCCAGGATGGGATAGCCCTTGCCGGTGAAGAGATCGCCCTGACACAGCCCGCGCAGATATTCGATCGCCATCTTGCCCGGCAGGTTGGTGCTGTCGCCGTTCCAGAACAGCAGATCGAAGGCCGGCGGCGCCTCGCCCATCATGTAGCTGCGGATCGCCGGTTGCCAGATCAGGTCGTTGGCGCGCAGGAAGCTGAAGGTGCGCGTCATGAAATAGGACGACAGTATCCCGTCCATCTTGCATTGCGCCTCGATCCCGTCGACGAAATCGTCCTGCAGGAAGGTGGTGAACTCGCCCTGGTCGGAGAAGTCGGTCAGCGTGGTGAAGAAGGTCGCCGAATTGATCGACTTGTCCTTGCGTTTCTCCATCAGCGCAAGCGTGAGCGAGAGCGTGGTACCCGCGATGCAATAGCCGACGGCGTTGATCTTCTTCTCGCCCGTGATCTGCTTGACCTGTTCAATCGCGGTCAGATAGCCCTCCTCGACATAGGTCTCGAGGCCGACATCGGCATAAGAGCGGTCGGGGTTTTTCCAGCTCACCATGAAGAGCGTGAAGCCCTGATCGACGATCCAGCGGATCAGGCTGTTGGCGGGCTTCAGATCGAGAATGTAGAACTTGTTGATCCACGGCGGGAAGATCAGCAAGGGCGTCTTGTGGACCTTTTCGGTCGTCGGCTTGTACTGGATCAGCTCGAACATCCGGTTGCGATAAACGACCGAGCCCTCGGCGGTGCCGATGTTCTGCCCCACGTGGAAGGCGTCGCGGTCGGCCAGCGTCACCACCAGATCGCCATGGTTGCGCTCGACGTCGCGCACCAGATTTTCGAGCCCCTTCACCAGGCTCTCGCCCTCGGTCTCGAGCGCGCGTTCGAGTGCATCGGGGTTGGTCGCGAGGAAGTTCGTCGGCGCCATCATGTCGACGAGCTGGCGGGTAAAATAGTCGATCCGCTTGCGGTCGGTCTCGTCGAGGCCCTCGATCTTGTCGACGGCCTCCTCGATCCCCTTCGAGGCGATCAGATACTGCTGCTTGACGAAGTTGAAATAGGGATGGCTGTCCCAGAGCGGGTTGGTGAAACGCCGGTCCCTGGGCCCCGGATCGGCCGGCGGTTTCAGCGTGCCCTGCGCGAGCGCATGGCTCGCATCGACGTAATGCTTCATCGCCTGGCCCCAGTAATTGACCTGAGCCTCGAGCATCTGCGCGGGGTTGTCCGCGAGGCTCTTCACCAGAGCGGCGCCGGATTTGAGATAGAGATCGAGCCCGGGCCCCTCGAGCGCGGGGTTGGGCGCGCGCTTGTGGGAAAGCGCCTCGACGAGCCGCTGCGTCAGGGCCTCGATGCGGGAGATATTCTCCTTCATCTTGGCGCTGGCGGCGGAAGGTACAACGTCTGTCTCTGTGTCTTGAGTTGTCATAGTGCCGTTTCCTCCCTATCCTTGAGGTCAACATAACGCCGCAAAACGAAACGGGTAAAGCGGCGTTTTGAGAAAAGCCTGCGGCAAGGAGCGCCCATGAAAGGTATGATGAGTTACGACCTGATGGAGACCATCAGGAACACCAATGAGTGGATGGGCGCCTCGGCGCGGGCGATGGCTTCCTACCCGATCTGGGGCATGACACCGCACCCGATGTTCAAGATGCTTTCGGCCTGGGGCCGCGTCACCGAGCGCAGCTTCGCGCGGATGGTGATCAAGCCCGACTGGGGCATCCGTTCGATCCCCGGCGTGGACGGGCGCGACCATACCGTCGCGGTCGAGACGGTGCTCGACAAGCCCTTCGGCTCGCTCATTCACTTCAACGTCCAGGGCCGGGCCCCGATGGCGCGCCGGGTGCTGCTCGTGGCGCCGATGTCGGGCCATTATGCGACGCTCCTGCGCTCGACCGTGGCGAGCCTGCTGCCCGATTGCGAGGTCTATGTCACCGACTGGCACAATGCCCGCGACATTCCCGTCAGCGAGGGCAAATTCGACGTCGAAGATTACACGCTCTATCTCGTCGAGTTCATGCGCACGCTCGGCCCCGACATCAACGTGATCGCGGTCTGTCAGCCGGCGCCGCTGACGCTGGCCGCCACCGCCTATCTGGCCGAGGAAGAGCCCGCAGCCCAGCCGCGCACCCTGACCCTCATCGGCGGGCCGATCGACCCCGACGCCGCCGCGACCGAGGTCACCGATTTCGGCCGCCGCGTCACCATGGGCCAGCTCGAGCATATGGTGATCCAGCGCGTGGGCTTCAAATACAAGGGCGTGGGCCGGATGGTCTATCCCGGTCTGATGCAGCTTGCCTCGTTCATCTCGATGAACGCCGAGAAGCATTCGAAGGCTTTCTCCGACAAGATCGTGGCCGAGGCCAAGGGCGAGGGCAGCGAGCGCGACCATCACAACGTCTTCTATGACGAATATCTCGCGGTCATGGACATGACCGCCGAGTTCTATCTGTCCACGGTCGAGCGGATCTTCAAGGGGCTCGAGATCGCCCAGAACCGATTTACCGTCGACGGCAAGCGCGTCGATATCGGCAAGATCACCACAGTGGCGGTGAAGACGGTCGAGGGCGCGAACGACGACATCTCGGCGCCCGGGCAATGCGTGGCGGCACTGAAGCTGTGCACCGGCCTGCCGGAAGCCAAGAAGGCCCAGCACCTCGAACCCGGCGCCGGGCATTACGGCATCTTCGCGGGCTCGTCGTGGCGCAACAACATCCGCCCGCTTGTGCTCGAATTCATCGACGCCAATGCCGGCGATGCGCCCAAGGGCAAGGCCAAGGTGGCGCCGATCCGGGCGGTGTGAGCTTTCCGCCAGAAACGCAAAACGCCCGCCGGTTGGCGGGCGTTTTGGTTTGGAGGGCAGTGAGTCCAACCCTGCGCCTCAACGCGGCGTCGCGACTTGTCCAGCGCCCGCCCTATTTTGGCTTCAATCCCGACGTAGCGTCTGACCTATTCGCGCGCCCGGATTGAAGTGAAAAACATGTTTGAAACAACCTCAGTTGCATTTCAGGGAAACCGCCAGAGCGCGAAGGAATTTCTTCGCGTTCTTCCTGACGGGGTATTCTACACATATCTCCTGATGACTCCCGATCGCCTTCCCTTCTACGCCGGAAAGGGAAAAGGGCTTCGCCTCCTTAATCACGAAACCGAAGCACTGCGGGCGACTGCAATCTACAAGAGCAATCCCTTCAAATGCAACACGATCAGGAAGATCGTGAACGCTGGTAATGAGATCATCTACTGCGTGGATCGCATCTTCGGTGATGATGAGACAGATTGCCTGAGGCGCGAAGAAGAACTCATTTCACTTTACAAGCGACGATGTGACGGAGGCGTCCTGACCAACCTTGCACCCGGCCTCGGAAGCCAGTCCTCGCGCGATCCCCTGTCGGCAGAACGCCATTCGGCGACGCTGGCCGGTGTGGTTCAGGGCAACCCGGAACGAACGACGCTCAATCTGTTTCTGCAATCTCTGGGCACGGTTTCAAGCGTCCCGATCAAGCCACTGCGGGAATATCGCTCCAGATTGGTCGGCGCCTATCCAAGTCCCAAGCCCCTCAAGACGGCCACGCTGAGGAACGGCTTGACCATCGTAGCAAGCATACTAGCCTCCGGGCTGAAGGTCCGAGCCGGTGTTATTGTGCCCCGCAAGTTTTCCATTGCCCCCGAGCTAGAAAACTGGCCTCTAGAGCTCCCCCCTCCCGAAAGTGTCGAAGGGATTATCGAGAATGGAGCGGCCAGCGACATCCTGAAGCTGGGGCTCGTGACGCTTGTTTCCGCCGACACGCCAGAGAATGAAGCGTTCAGCATGGATGCCATTCAGGCAAGAAGGCTCGAAGACTTGGTAGGACGCTCATATCTCATCGAGTGGGATCTCCTCTAACCCCCCCAACGCAAAACGGCGCCCGTCGGGGCGCCGTTTCAATCCCTCCCGGTCGGACCGGGACGACCCTTCGATCAGGCCAGAGCCAGATCGCGAGCCGATTGACGGCCGTCACGGCCGGTTTCGATCTCGAAGGTGACTTTCTGACCGTCCGCGATCTGCGACAGACCGGCGCGCTCGACGGCCGAGATGTGCAGGAAGACGTCTTTCGAGCCGCTTTCCGGCTGGATGAAGCCGTAGCCTTTGGTGGCGTTGAACCATTTCACGGTGCCGTTGGCCATCGTGTGTTTCCTTCTAAGTAGGACTGCCCGCGGAATGCGGCAGCTTGGCTGGTCTTTCGTCGATCAGACTGAGGCCGGTGAAGGAAACAGTATGGGTCAGAACAGAGTAGCGAGGTCTATATAGAGCGGATTTCCAAAAACGCAACTGTCGCGTGAGGGGCTGGGCAATCCCCCGCCCTGCCCCCGAAGCGAAAACGGCGCCCCGGGGGGCGCCGCTTCCTGTCAGTTCCCGATTGGGCCGCCGAGGCCCATGGGCGCCGGGATCCCGAGGCTCGCGCCGCTGCCCTGCGGCGGCGTCGCGGGCGTGCCCGTGGCCGCCCCCGGACCGGCGAGCCCCGGCGGCAGGCCGCCAAGGCCACCGGGCGCAGGCACGGCCGGCGCCGCACCACCCGGGGCCGCACCGGGCGCGCCCAGCGGCGGCAGGCCGAGCCCGCCCCCGCCCAGACCACCACCGAGACCACCGCCCGGAGCACCGAGGCCGCCACCCAGACCACCGCCGAAATCCGGCACGGTGAAGGTCACGTTCGAGGTATCGACCGGCTTGCCCTTGTAATGCATCACCATCTGCGGGAAGGCGATCACGATCCCGATCATGATGATCTGGATGAACACGAACGGCACCGCGCCCCAATAGATCTGCGAGGTCTTGACCGGATCGGTCAGCTTGCCGGTGACCTTGTCGAGATAGGGCACCTTGGGCGCGACCGAGCGCAGGAAGAAGAGCGCGAACCCGAACGGCGGGTGCATGAACGAGGTCTGCATGTTCACGCCCAGGATCACCCCGAACCAGATCAGGTCGATCCCCAGCTTCTCGGCCGCCGGGGCCAGAAGCGGTACGATGATGAAGGCCAGCTCGAAGAAATCGAGGAAGAAGGCGAGGAAGAAGACCAGCAGCGAGACGACGAGCAGGAAGCCAAGCTCGCCCCCGGGCAGCGAGGTCAGGAGATGCTCGACCCAGAGATGCCCGTTCACCCCGTAGAAGGTCAGCGAGAAGACCCGCGCGCCCAGCAGAATGAACATCACGAAGGCCGAGAGCCGCGTCGTGGCCGCGAGCGCATCGCGCACCACCTCATAGCTCAGCCGGCGTTTCATCCCCGAGAGGATCAGCGCGCCGACCGCGCCCATCGCGCCACCCTCGGTCGGCGTGGCCACCCCGAGGAAGATCGTGCCGAGCACGAGGAAGATTAGCGCGAGCGGCGGGATCAGCACGATGACGACCTGTTGCGCAAGCCGGCTCATCGCGTTGATCTTGAGCATCTTGTCGAGGCTCGCCCCGGCATAGATCACCAGAACGGCGGCCATCGCGGCGAGGATCGCCGAGTTCTTCGGATCATGGTTCGCCTCGAGATATTTCTCGAGCCCGACGAAGACGGCCGCACCGATCGCCAGCGCCACGAAGAGCGAAAGCACCCCCGAACCGAGCGTGCGTGCCTCTTTCGGCAGGGCCGGCATCGCGGCCGGGCGGATGATCGACATCAGGAGCACGTAACCCAGATAGATGCCGGTCAGCACCATGCCGGGGATGAGCGCGCCCTTGTACATGTCGCCCACCGAACGGCCGAGCTGGTCGGCCAGAACGATCAGCACGAGCGAAGGCGGGATGATCTGCGCCAGCGTGCCGGAGGCAGCAATGACCCCCGACGCGATCCGCCGGTCATAGCCATAACGCAGCATGATCGGCAACGAGATCAGACCCATCGCAATCACCGAGGCCGCGACAACGCCCGTGGTCGCCGCCAGAAGCGCGCCCACGATGATCACCGCATAGGCGAGACCGCCACGGATCGGCCCGAAGAGCTGACCGATCGTGTCCAAGAGATCCTCGGCCATACCCGATTTCTCGAGCACGATCCCCATGAAGGTGAAGAACGGAATGGCAAGTAAGGTCTCGTTACTGAGAACCGCCCAGAACCGTTCCGGCATGGCGTTGAGCAAAGGCCAGCTCAGGTTGATCGTGCCATTCGACAAGGGCGCGAGTTCCACGCCGATGACGAAGAACAAAAGACCGTTCGCGGCCAGCGCGAAGGCGACCGGATAGCCCAGCAGAAGGAAGAAGATAAGCGAGATGAACATGATCGGCGCCATGTTCTGCGCGATGAGCTCCATCATCACAGCGCCTCCTCTTCGACGATCGGATCATGGCCGTGGTGGCCGGTCGCGGGATGCGGATCCTCGATCAGCCCGCGCATCACCGCGATCTTCTTGATGATCTCGGACACCCCCTGCGCGAGCAGCGTGAGCACGCCCGCAAGCAACAGCGCCTTGGCCGGCCAGATGATCAGCCCGCCCGCGTTGGTCGAAACCTCGCCCGAACGCACCGAGCGCAGCACATAAGGCACCAACAGATAGGTCATCAGGATCATGAAGGGCATCAGGAAGAACAGGTGCCCGATCAGGTCGATCCAGTGCTGCACCCGGCGCGACCAGGCGCCATAGACGATGTCGATGCGGATATGTTCGTTCTGCTTGAGCGTATAGGCCGCGGCGAGCAGGAAGGCCGCCCCGTAGAGATACCACTGCGCCTCGAGCCATGCGTTCGACGATACGTTGAAGATCTTGCGAATGGTCGCGTTGACCGCCGAGATCAGCACCGCCGCCAGGATGAGCCAGGAGACCCCCTTGCCAAGCAGTTCATTGATCCGGTCGATCAGACGCGACAGCGCCAGCAAAGCGCCCATTTCGTCCTCCCTACCCTTGTTGCCCCCTTCGGGCATGCGTGAGCGTTCCTTGGACGGGTTCGGCGAGAAGGTCAAGAAAATTGGACCGATCTGGTCCTATCACCTTACCAAATGACGCCAAGGCACCCGAGGGCCCTTTTCGCCGTGGACATCGGCGGTCAAACTCCCTCCCCGCGATCGGGATGACGAGCCTGCGCGGAAAGAGACAGGATCAAGCATGACGACCGGCACGCCCCACGCGGCAAACCCTCCCCCTTCCGCACCGCGCCCGCCCGAGGGGCTCTGGCCCGGGCTGGTGCCGATTGCGCCGCTTGCGGGTGGGGCGCGCAATGCGGTCTGGAGCGCGCGCGACGCGGACGGGCGCGACTGGGTGGTCAAATCGACGGGCCATTCCGAGGCGGCGCTCGCCTGGCTCGTGCCCCTCCATGCGGCGGCCCGCGCCGCGGGGCTGCGCGTGCCCGAGCCTTTGCGTGCATCGGACGGGCGGCGCGCGCCCGGGGGCTGGTGCGCCGAGCCGTTCCTTGTCGGGCGCCACGGAACTCCGGCCGATCTCGCCCGTCTGGCGCCGCAGCTTGCCGCCTTTCATGCGGCCGTGCGCGACCTGCCCGCGCGACCCGGCCTGCCCGGTGCGGCCGAGGCGCCCCTGCCCGCGGAGCTGCCTTCCGATCTGGCGGCAGCCCTCGCCACGGCCCTCGCCCCGATGGCCGGGGCGGCGGTGGGCGCGATCCACGGCGATCTCAATCCCGGCAATCTGATCCTGACGCCCGAAGGCCCCGCCCTGATCGACTGGGACGAGGCGCGGCGCGACTGGCATTTCCTCGATCAGATCGCGACCCGCCCGGCGAGCGATCCCGAGGCCCGCGCCGCACTGGCGGTCGAGATCCTGTCCTGCCGGGGCCCCGAGCCCGCCCGCGCGGCCGAGTTGACGCAACGTCTTCTGGACCCCACGCTGCTGCAGGCTTCCCCTGCGGAACGCAGGCGGCAAGACTGAGCCCCGAGGGAGATCCGCATGACCGAGACACTCGACCCGCAGATCGCGGCCAAGATGCAGACCAGTTTCGCCACGCAAAGCATGATGCAGACGATGGGCGCCGAGCTGATCGCCACCGGCCCCGGCACCTGCGTGATCGCGGCCGAGGTCGCGCCCCATCTGCGCCAGCAACAGGGCTATTCCCACGCCGCGCTCGCCTTCGCGATCGCCGACAGCGCGGCGGGCTATGCCGCGCTGAGTCTGATGCCGCCCGAGGCCGATGTGCTCTCGGTCGAGATCAAGATCAACCTGCTCAGCCCGGGATCGGGGCGGCTTGTGGCCGAGGGGCGGGTGATCAAGCCCGGGCGGCGGCTCGTGATCGTGGCGGCCGATGTCTGGGCCGAGGAACCGGACCGCCCCCGGCGCCATGTCGCGGTGCTGCAGGGCACGATGATCCCGGTCTGAGGCGCCTCTTGCGCGGCAGGATGCCTCCGGCGGGAGTATGTTCGCCAGGAAATGCACCCGACCCTCGGGTGGATCTCGATCGGCTGCTTTTTCTTGGCCCAAATACTCGAAATCCCACCCTTCCCCAAGACGCGACGCCGGGCAAGTGCCGCGACTCGGTCAGAAACGCTGACTGGAATCCGCGCCCCCCCGGCCGGAAACTCCGCCCCGGGAATTGCGTTTATTCCGGCGAAAGATCGCAGGGCGCAACTTTTGGAACGAATTTCCAGCCACCTGCGACATAATATTCACGGATTTGCCGTTGACGCCCCCCGCACGGCTTTCTAATGTCCGCCGCAACGCAATGGAAAGGATCAGCGATGCTCTCGCTTCTTGTCGTCGTAGGGAAAACGCGCATGGGCCGGTGACGGTTGACCATAACGGTTCCCATGCGCCCTCGCCCGATCCGCGAGGGCTTTTTGTTGCGAAATGCTAGTCGGCTCCGGGCAGGAAACCCGCGGAGCAAACGGAAGGAAAGACGGATGTCAGTGCAGATGACCGGCGCGGAAATGGTGGTGCAGGCGCTCAAGGATCAGGGGGTCGATGTCATTTTCGGCTATCCCGGCGGCGCGGTCCTGCCGATCTACGATGCGATTTTCCAGCAAAACGACATCCGCCACATCCTCGTGCGCCACGAACAGGCCGCGGTGCATATGGCCGAGGGCTATGCCCGCTCGACCGGCAAGCCGGGCTGCGTGCTGGTGACCTCGGGGCCGGGCGCGACGAACGCGGTGACCGGCCTCACCGACGCGCTGATGGACAGCATTCCGCTCGTGGTCTTCTCGGGCCAGGTGCCGACCTTCATGATCGGCACCGACGGTTTCCAGGAGGCCGACACGATCGGCATCACCCGCCCCTGCACCAAGCACAACTGGCTGGTGAAGGATGCCGACAAGCTGGCCGAGGTGATCCATCAGGCCTTCCACGTGGCGACCTCGGGGCGCCCGGGTCCGGTGCTGGTCGATCTGCCCAAGGATGTGCAATTCGCGACCGGCGCCTATACCGGGCCCAAGGCCGCGCGCGTCGATCACTACAAGCCGCAGGTGAAGGGCGACATCGAGGCGATCACCAAGCTCGTCGAGCTGATCGAGAACGCCGAGCGCCCGATCTTCTACACCGGCGGCGGCGTGATCAACTCGGGGACCGCC
The DNA here is from genome assembly GCA_003249215.1 of Rhodobacterales bacterium. Taxonomy (GTDB): domain Bacteria; phylum Pseudomonadota; class Alphaproteobacteria; order Rhodobacterales; family Rhodobacteraceae; genus Rhodobacter. The sequence goes on along the minus strand of QKJR01000041.1, from coordinate 21,205 downwards.
GCGAGCCAGCTCCTGCGCGAGCTGGTGGATGCCACGGGCTTCCCGATCACCTCGACGCTGATGGGGCTCGGCGCCTATCCGGCAAGCGGCAAGAACTGGATGGGCATGCTCGGGATGCACGGTCTTTATGAGGCCAACCTCGCGATGCATGGCTGCGATCTGATGATCAACATCGGCGCGCGCTTCGACGACCGGATCACCGGGCGGGTGTCGGATTTCTCCCCGGGTTCGACCAAGGCGCATATCGACATCGACGCCTCGTCGATCAACAAGATCGTGCCGGTGGACCTGCCGATCGTGGGGGATGTGGGCCATGTGCTCGAGGACATCCTCAAGATCTGGAAGGCGCGCGGGCGCAAGGTCAACAAGGCGGGCCTCGCCAAATGGTGGGGCAAGATCGACGAGTGGAAGAAGGTCCGCTGCCTCGCCTATGAGGGCTCGAGCAAGGTGATCAAACCGCAATATGCGCTCGAACGGCTCGAGGCGCTGACCAAGGGGCGTGATCGCTACATCACGACCGAAGTGGGCCAGCACCAGATGTGGGCCGCGCAATACCTCGGGTTCGACGCGCCGAACCGCTGGATGACGAGCGGTGGTCTGGGCACGATGGGCTATGGCTTCCCGGCCTCGATCGGGGTGCAGGTGGCGCATCCCGACGCGCTGGTGATCAACGTGGCGGGTGAGGCCAGCTGGCTGATGAACATGCAGGAAATGGGCACGGCGACCCAGTTCCGCACCCCGGTGAAGCAGTTCATCCTGAACAACGAACGGCTTGGCATGGTGCGGCAATGGCAGGACCTGCTGCACGGCGGGCGCTATTCGCAGAGCTGGTCGGAAAGCCTGCCCGATTTCGTGAAACTGGCCGAGAGCTTCGGCTGGAAGGGGATCATCTGCTCGGATCCGAAGGACCTCGACGATGCGATCATGGAGATGATCGAGCACGACGGGCCGGTTCTGTTCGATTGCCTCGTCGAGAAGCACGAGAACTGCTTCCCGATGATCCCGTCCGGCAAGCCGCATAACGAGATGCTGCTCTCGGCGGATGCGGCGGCCTTCGCGGGTGGCGCGGCGCTGGTGTGAGACCTAGGCCGGGGGCGCTGCCCCCGGACCCCCGGGATATTTGGATCAGGTTGAAAGACCAAGGAACAAGGAGAGGGCAATGGCCGCTCTGAACATCAAGAAGGGCTCGACCTCGCATTCGGCCTATGACCTGCGCGATTTCCACTCGGATGTGGAAAGCTCGCATACGCTGGCGGTGATCGTCGACAACGAGGCAGGCGTGCTGGCGCGGGTGATCGGGCTCTTTTCCGGGCGCGGTTACAACATCGACAGCCTGACCGTGGCAGAGGTCGACCACAAGGGCCACCGCTCGCGCATTACCATCGTGACCCGCGGCACGGCGGCGGTGATCGACCAGATCAAGGCGCAGCTCGGGCGGATCGTGCCGGTGCACGAGGTCCATGACCTCACCGTCGAGGGTCAGGCGGTCGAGCGGGAACTCGCGCTCTTCAAGGTCGCGGGCACCGGCGAGAAGCGGGTCGAGGCACTGCGTCTGGCCGATATCTTCCGCGCCAATGTCGTGGATTCGACGCTCGAGAGCTTCGTCTTCGAAGTGACCGGCACACCCGAGAAGATCGACGCTTTCGCCGAACTGATGCGCCCGCTGGGCCTGATCGACGTGGCACGCACCGGGGTCGCAGCACTCTCGCGCGGGGTCTGAGCCCCGCCACGCCAGGCCGGTGGGGCTAAAGCTCCACCGTCTCGTCGCGCAGCCCCGCCCCCGAAACGGCGGCGCGCGTCTTCACCGGATTGGCGACTCCCAACGGGCCCCGCAGCGCCTCGCAGGCGGCCAGTTCGGCCAGGAATGCCAGGGAGATCGCCTGTTGTGCGAGCCGGATCGAACGCCGCAGATCGCCCTCGCAGCGTAGCAAGGCCGCCACCCGCGGACTGCTGCGCCTCTTGTCGCCTGCAAGGCGGGCCACAAGCCCCAGATCCGGTGCATGAAGAAAAATCGCGCCATCGCGGCGGCTGAAAAGAACTGCACTGCGCATCGGCCCCTCCCGTGGGCGGCAAATTAGCCGACCAGAACCAATCGTTTCAATAAGCACCCCCGCACCCATATTGGACATATTGTAACTATAATCAACCAATATGTTTAACAATATTTCAAAGAATCGTCAAAATTAGTCATTTCAGCAAAAGCGGAGCGCCAAGCCAGTCCTGCAAGGCCTGGGTCACCTTCTCCGGCTGCTCGAGCGGCGCGAGATGGCCCGCGCTCAGGATCAGACGGAAGTCGGCATGCGGCATAAGCTCGGCCAGGAATTCGTGCCGCCGCGGTGGGCAGATCGTGTCGTATTCCCCACAGATCAGCGTCGCGCGCACCTTGGTGTTGCGCAGCGCCCGCTGCTGATCGGGGCGGCGCATCAGCGCGCGCGATTGCCGGGTGAAGACCTCGGGGCCGAGCGCCTCGGCCATGTCGAGCACGAGCGCAAGCGTATCGTGACTGCCCGCCCCCGGGGCGAGCGCGGCTGGCGGGATTTCCTCGAGCATCACCTCGTCGAGCCGCCCGGTGCGGGCCCGTACGATCCGCGGCTCGCGCAGCCCCGCCGCCTGCGGCGTTTCCGGCAGCGGCGAGACGTCGATCAACGCGATCTGCGCGATGCGGTCGGGGGCGCGGCGCAGCATCTCCATCGCGACGACCCCGCCGAGCCAATGCCCGACGAGACAGAACCGCGCCGGTGCCGCGGCGAGCACATTCTCGGACATCTCCTCTATGGTCTCGCCCAGAAGCGGCGCAACGGAGACCATGCGCTCGGTGGAAAAGGCGGCGATCTGGTGCCAGAAGAGACGCGCATCGCACATGAACCCCGGCAGGAACAGCAGTGGATCGGGGGTCATGGCTTGGCTCCTCGCTTGGCGCGCTTGGATCCGCGCGCTCTTGGCGCCACTCTGCCCGATCCCGGCCCGGGCTTGAACCCCGGCGCGGCCTTGCCCGGGGGGCAATCGGCGGAAATCGGATCACAGGGTCGCGAGGCGGCGCAGCTCAGAGCGCGGCAAGCACCTCGGCCACCGCAGCCTCGATCAGCGCGAGCTCGGCCGGTTCGGAAAACCGGTGATCGGCCCCCTTGACGAGCGTGAGGCGGATATCGTCGCCCTCGACATGGTCGAGCAGCCGCAGCGCCCAATCGTAGGGCACCGCCGTATCGGCCGTACCTTGCAAGAGCCGCACCGGGAACGGCAGGGCGAGTGGCGCGCGCAATACGAGACGGTTTCGCCCCTCCTCGATCAGGCGCCGGGTGATCCGATAGGGCGCGCCATAGTCCGAGGGAATATCGACATAGCCCTGCGTTTCCAGTATTTTGCGGGCCGCCGCGTCGAAGCTCGCCCAATAGCCGTCCTCGGTGAAATCCGGGGCGGCGGCGATGGTCACGAGACCCGCGACGCGCTCGGGGCACTCGCGCGCGATCAAAAGCGCGAGCCAGCCGCCCATCGAGGAGCCGACAACAACCTGCGGCCCCTCGGTCAGCGCGGCGATCGCGGCGCGTGCATCCTCGAACCAGTCGCCGATCGCACCCTCTTCGAAAACGCCGCCCGATTTCCCGTGCCCGGAACAGTCGAAGCGCAGGAAGGCGCGCCCCTCCGCCCGCGCCCAGGCCTCAAGCGCGACGGCCTTGGTCCCCTCCATGTCGGATTTGAGCCCGTGCAGGAAGACGATCCCCGGGCCGCGGCCCGCGGTGCGGGTATAGGCCAGACGGCGGCCTTCGGGGGTGGTGAGGAAATCGGTCATCGGGGCCTCCTGACGCGCGCGGAATAGCCGCCTTGGTAACGGTGCTGGCACAAGATGTCGACCGGGCTGGGGGCGCTGCCCCCGTCCCTGCGGGACACCCCCGGGATATTTGGGTCAGGTTGAAGGAGAAACCGCTTTGCTTTCAACCTGATCGAAATATCCCGGGGGTGAGGGCCGAACGGCCCGAGGGGGCGAGCAGCCCCCTGCCCCGCCGGCCAACCTGTCGCAGCGCCGCGATGCAGCGCCCCGTTGACTTGTCCACAAGCCCGCGCCATAGAACCCGGACCATAACTTGCAACCGGGCGTTCCGTGGGCGCCAAACCGACGAGGAGGACATCCATGTCCCAGATCACTCTCTCCTTCCCCGATGGCAACAAGCGCGACTATCCCGCCGGCACGACCGCCGCGGAAGTGGCCGCCTCGATCTCGAATTCGCTCGCCAAGGCCGCGATCTCGGCGCAGGTGAACGGCCAGCATTACGATCTGCAATGGCCGATCGAGGCCGATGCCAAGATCTCGATCAACACGATGAAGGACACGGTTCCGGCGCTGGAACTCATCCGCCATGACCTCGCGCATATCATGGCCCGCGCCGTGCAGGAGATCTGGCCCGATGTGAAGGTCACGATCGGCCCGGTGCGCGACCACGGCTGGTTCTATGACTTCGACCGCGCCGAGCCCTTCACGCCCGAGGATCTGGGCCAGATCGAGGCCAAGATGAAGGCGATCATCAACGCCCGCGAGCCGGTCAGGACCGAGATCTGGGAGCGTGCCCGCGCGGTCGAGCACTACATGGCCACCAATGAGCCCTACAAGGTCGAGCTGGTGAACCGCATCCCCGAGGGGCAACCGCTGCGGATGTATTGGCATGGCGGCTGGCAGGATCTCTGCCGCGGCCCGCATTTGCAGCACACGGGTCAGGTTCCGGCCGATGCGTTCAAGCTCACCCATGTCGCCGGCGCCTATTGGCTCGGCGACAGCACCCGCCCGATGCTGCAGCGGATCTATGGCGTGGCCTTCCGCAACCGCGACGAGCTCAAGGCCCACATGACCATGCTCGAGGAGGCCGCGAAGCGCGACCACCGCAAATTGGGCCGCGAAATGGACCTCTTCCACATGCAGGAAGAGGCGCCCGGTCAGGTCTTCTGGCATCCGAACGGCTGGACGATCTACACGGAACTCCAGGACTACATGCGCCGCCGCCAGCGCGCCGATGGCTATGTCGAGGTCAACACGCCGCAGGTGGTGAACCGCAAGCTCTGGGAAGCCTCGGGTCACTGGGAGAACTATCGCGAGAACATGTTCATCGTCGAGGTCGACGAGGACAATGCCCGCGAGAAGGTGATCAATGCGCTCAAGCCGATGAACTGCCCCTGCCACGTGCAGATCTTCAACGTGGGCCTGAAAAGCTATCGCGATCTGCCGCTGCGCATGGCCGAATTCGGCTCCTGCGCGCGCTACGAGCCCTCGGGCGCGCTGCACGGGATCATGCGGGTGCGCGGCTTCACACAGGATGACGCGCATATCTTCTGCACCGTCGATCAGATCGAGGCCGAGACCAAGAAATTCATCGAGTTTCTCTCGCGGGTCTATGCCGATCTCGGCTTCACCGACTGGCGCATCAAGCTCTCGACCCGCCCCGACAAGCGGATCGGCAGCGAGGAGAGCTGGGATCACGCCGAGGCCGCGCTTGGCAATGCCTGCCAGCACGCGGGCTATGATTATGAGCTCTTCCCCGGCGAAGGCGCCTTCTACGGGCCGAAACTCGAGTTTGTGCTGACCGATGCGATCGGCCGCGACTGGCAATGCGGCACGCTGCAGGTCGACCCGAACCTGCCCGAGCGGCTCGATGCGCATTACATCGGCTCGGATGGCGAACGCCATCGCCCGATCATGCTGCACCGCGCCTGCCTCGGCTCGTTCGAGCGCTTCATCGGCATGTTGATCGAGAACTTCGCCGGCAAGCTGCCGCTCTGGCTCGCGCCGCGGCAGGTCGTCGTCGCCTCGATCGTGTCGGAGGCGGATGACTATGTGCTCGAGGTGGTGGCGGCGCTGAAGGCCGCGGGGATCCGCGCCGAGGCCGATACCCGCAACGAGAAGATCAACTACAAGGTCCGCGAACACTCGCTCGGCAAAGTGCCCTATATCTTCGCCATCGGCATGAAGGAAGTCGAGGAGCGGACGGTTTCGGTGCGCCGCCTCGGCGAGAACCGGACCGAGACGCAGGCGCTCGAGTCCGTGATTTCATTGCTGAAATCCGAGGCAACTCCGCCCGATCTGCGCTGATCGCCAAAGGACACGGGGGCGGCTGCCGCCCCCGGCGTCTTTCGGCGCCCGAACTGGCCCCCGGAATCGACAATATCCCGATGATCCGCCGCGCACCCGCCCTGCTGATTGCCAGCGCCCTCACCCTCGCGGCGATGATCCCCGGCGGCCTCGTCGAGACGCGCAGCTTTCCGGCCTATCCGCCCGCGCTGCTGGCAGCCTTCAACGCCTTCCTCACATTGCTGGGCCTCGGCGCGCTGATCGCGGGGCTGCGCGGCGCCCGCTCCGCCTTGGCGCTGCGGCTCTTCGGGCTCGGTTTCGTTCTGGTCTATGGCCTCGATCTCGCCGGGATCTTCCCGGTCTCCGAGGTGCCGATGTCGGCCCTGCTGCGCGCTTTCGAATGGGTCGGAACCCTGCTCGGGCTGGCATTGCTCGTCGTTCCAGGCCCGGCGGCGACAGATTCGGCCCCGCGGACCCTTCCGCGCTGGATCTGGCTCGCGCTCGCCCTGCTGACGATCGGAATCGTGATCTTTGCCACAAAGGCGGCGATTGGCCGCTGAAAGTTGCTGCGCCGCCGCACGGATTATTGCCGCCCGGCGGAGGTTTGCCGGTTTTCTCTGAATTTCGATTGATTTTTGCTGCACCTGTGGCAGCATTCTCCGTGCGTGACTGCAGACTTTCCTACCGCTCCCTTCGCGGGGCAGCCGGAAGACTCGAAAGATTTGGCTGCACGGCCCGGGGCAATCTCGCCGCGGGAGAAACGAAGGAGAGACGGAATGGCCACTGGCACCGTGAAATGGTTCAACACCACCAAAGGTTATGGCTTCATCGCGCCCGATGAAGGCGGCAAGGACGTTTTCGTCCACATCTCGGCGGTCGAGCGCGCCGGGCTGAAAGGTCTTCAGGACAATCAGAAAGTCGCTTACGAGCTGCAGTCGGGCCGGGATGGCCGCGCCTCGGCGTCGGATCTCAAGCTGCTCTGATCCCGGGCAGGATCGACATCCTCCCTACCCCCGACCGCGCGGGACCATCGGGAGGACCTCGAGTCTGAACGTCGCAAACGGGCCTGTCCTCAGGCCCTCGCGCCGCCCTTCGCGGGGCGGCGTTTGGTTTGGGCACCGACGCACAATTTGCGGCCTGTGTTGCGGCCTGTATCGGCCCTGCGGGCTCTCGAAACGAGGGCCGAAACGGGCCAGGCGAGCGCCGACAGGGCGACGCGTCCCTTCGCGCACCGGCTGCAAGCGCGGCCCCGGGAACGGTGCGGCGGCACGCCGGTCGCCCCTCTTCCCGCAACCGCTCAATAGCCCGAGGACGCCGAGAGCACCTCGCCCGCATAGACCCCGCCACGGGCCGCAGCGACGCCGCTGGCCGAGACGCTGCTCGCCACCGCGATCTCGCCGGCATAGCGCGGTGCCGAGGCCGGTTCGGGCAGCGTCTCGGCCTTGCCGCAGGCCGCGAGCAGAAAAACACACAGGATCGCGCGCCGCATCAGCCCTCCTTCGGTCATCGAAGGGTCAGGGTCGCGCAAAGAGGTTAAGATCGCCTGAAGCGCTCAGAGTTGCGTGGCCTGGGCCGCCTTGTCCCAGCCGATGGTCAGCGCCTTGCCGCGGATCACCGGGCGCTTCATCAGCGTCGGATGCTCCGCGATCAGCGCCTCGGGCGCCCGGGCGCGCTCTGCCTCGGACAGGCCACGCCAGGTGGTCGACGAGCGGTTGATCAACTTCTCGCCGAAAGCCTTTGAAAATTCGTCGATTTCCTCAGGCTCCAACGGCTCGACGCGGATATCGCGAAACTGCACCTCATGGCCCGCCGCCTCGAGCGCCTTCACCGCCTTCTTCACCGTGTCGCAACTCTTGATCCCGTAGACGATCATCTCTCACTCCGTCAGAAGGCCGCCGTCGAGCCGCAGAACGCGGTCCATTTTGGCGGCAAGCTCGAGGTTATGCGTGGCGATCAGCGCGGCCATCCCGGTCTCGCGCACGAGCGCCATCAGCATGTCAAAGACCCGCTCGGAGGTCGCCGGATCGAGGTTGCCGGTGGGTTCGTCCGCCAGCAACAGTTTCGGCCCGTTCGCGAGCGCCCGACAGAAGGCCACGCGCTGTTGCTCGCCGCCCGAGAGCGCCGAGGGCCGGTGATCGGCCCGCTCGGACAGGCCCACGCGGGCCAGCAGATCCCGCGCCCGCGCCTCGGCCGGCCGCCGGGCGGTGCCATTGGCGAGCTGCGGCAGAACGATGTTTTCAAGCGCCGAGAACTCGGGAAGCAGGTGGTGAAACTGATAGACGAAGCCCAAATCGGCACGCCGCGCCGCCGTGCGCGCCCGGTCCGAGGCACCGGTCAGATCCTGTCCGGCAATCGCCACCCGCCCCGCATCCGGCACGTCGAGCAGCCCCGCGATATGCAGAAGCGTCGATTTACCCGCCCCGGAGGGCGCGACCAGGGCCACGGCCTGCCCGGCAGGAATTGTCAAATTCACACCGCGCAGTACCGCAATCTCGTTCGGCTGGCCGCGATTGTAGCACTTTTCCAACATTTCGAGCTGCAGAGCATTACTCATAGCGCAGTGCCTCCACCGGGTTGAGCCGGGCCGCCCGCCGTGCCGGGAAGATGGTCACGATCAGGCTCAGCCCCAGCGAAAGCCCCACCGCCTTGAGCACGTCGTGCAGTTGCAGCTTCGCGGGCAATTCATAGATGCCGCGGATCGAGGGATCCCAGGCGTTGCCGCCGTTGAGCCAGTTCACGAAGCCAAGGACATGGTCGATATTGAGCGAGAAGACGACCCCGAGCGCCACCCCGAGCGCCGTGCCGATCACCCCGGTAAAGGCCCCGCAGAGGAAGAAGACGCGCAGCACCGAGCCCTCGGTCAGGCCCATCGTGCGCAGGATCCCGATATCGCGGCCCTTGTTCTTGACCAGCATGATCAGCCCCGAAGTGATGTTCATCGCCGCGATCAGCACGAGAACGGCGAGGATCACGAACATCACATTGTCCTCGATATCGAGCGCGCGCAGGAACGAGCCCGAGGCATCGCGCCAGCTCCAGATCATCGTGCCCTCGCCGCCGGCGGCGAGGAGCTGCGTGGTCCAGTCGTCGACATGCTCGGGGTCGGAGACATAGACCTCGATCTCGTCCGCGCCGCCCTCGCGGTTGAAATAGCTCTGCGCCTCGGCGAAGGGCATGTAGATCCGCGTGCGGTCGATGTCCCAGCGCCCGGCGGTGAAGATATAGACGACCTCGTAGCTCGAGACCCGCGGGCTCGTGCCGAAGGCGGTCTTGGCGCCATCGGGCGAGATCAGCTTGACCTTGTCGCCGATCGTGACACCAAGCTCACGCGCGAGGCCCGAGCCCATCGCAATCCCCTCGCCGAAGCGCGACAGATCGCCATAGGCCTGATCCGAATGCGCGACGCGCGGGATCGTTTCGAGATTTTCGAACGTGATTCCATAGACTTCCGCGACATTCGAGCGGTCCGGACCGCTTACCATCACCTGCCCCCGGATCAGCGGCGCGGCGCGCGTGACACCCGGCACGGCAGCGATACGCGCCGCGCGGTCGTCATAGTCCCGCATCTGGCGGCTGTAGACGCCCGAGCCCGCGACCACCTCCATGGGCGTGGAATAGACCGTGACATGGGCGTTCGAGCCGAGGATCGTGTCGACGAATTCGGCCCGGAAGCCCGCGCGCACGGCCAGCGTGATGATCAGCGCGGCAACGCCCAGCATGATGCCGATCAGGCTGATCCAGGTCATCACCGAAACCCCGCCCTCGGCGCGGCGGGCGCGCAGATAGCGCCAGGCGATCAGGAATTCGAAGGGCGAGAAGGGCGCGGTGCGGCTCATGATGTCCCGGCGGAAAAGGCTGGCGCAAGCTGACCCGGGGCGCACGAAAGGTCAAGGTCGCGCGGGATCACGGATCGGTCAGGGGGCGCTGCCCCCGTCCCTGCGGGCCTCCCCCGGGATATTTCGATCAGGTTGAAGGGCATGCGGTCTTGTCTTCAACCTGACGAAAATATCCCGGGGGTGAGGGCCGAACGGCCCGAGGGGGCAGAGCCCCCTGCCCGGTCAGTTTCCCTCGATGAGCGGCTCGTAGCGCTTGTCGGTCAGCGTCTTGAGAAAGGCGACCAGCGCGTCGATCCGCTGATCGTCGAGCGCGGGTCCGGTCTCGAGCTCGGTCAGCGAGAGGTTCTCAGCCACCTCCGGCGGATCGAACGGTTTGCCCGTCTCGGGGTCGACATGCCGCTCGGGGCGCTTGGTGTTGTAGGTGTTGTAGAACAGGATCACCGTGCGCAGATCCTTGAAGACGCCATTATGCATATAGGGGCCGGTGACGGCCACATTGCGCAGCGTCGGCACCTTGAACTTGCCCGCCTCGGCCGGGTCGGTGATCTCGGGATTGTCGAGCAGGCCGCGGTCGGCAAAGCCCGGCGCCGCGCCGTTCAGCGCGCGGGCCGCGGGGTTCGCGGGCACACCGATGTTATGGTATTCATAGTTGGAAAAAGTCTCTTTTTCCGCGCCGGGACTCGCCTGCAACTGATGGCAAATGTTGCAATTCGTAAACTGGCTCGAGAAGAACAGCAGCCGCCCGAGCTCTTCCTGATCGGTCAGGTTTTCTTCGCCCCGCAGGAACCGGTCGTATTTGGAATCGAAAGGCTGAAACTCGGGCGTCGCCTCGTAGGCGCCGATCGCCTCGGCCATCGCATCGAAGGCGGCCTGCGGATCGCGGGTTGCCTGAGGCCCCTTCAGCGCCGCGAGCGTCGCGACATAGCGCGGATTTTCCCAAAGCCGCGAGGCCACCGCCGCGGCCTCGGGCAGGCCCATCTCGATCGGATTGAGTGGCGGGCCCTTGGCCTGATCGGCAAGGGTCGCGGCGCGCCCGTCATGGAACTGCCCACCCACCCATTTGCCATCCGCCCGGCGATGGAAGGGCGGCGAGAAACTCGCATAGCTCGCCGTCGGCGCATTGCGATCACCCAGCGAATGGCCATCGTCGCCCAAGGATACCGCCCGCCCCGCCTCGGTCTCGCGCGGATCGGCGAAACCGGCGTCGGGGTTGTGGCAGGTCGCGCAGGCCTGGGTGCGGTTGGCCGAGAGGTTCACATCGGAAAACAGCGCCTCGCCCCAGGCCTCGAGGCTCGGATAGGGCGCTTCTTCGGCCTGCAGCGCCGTGGCGCAGAGCACCGCCCTCGCAAGGATGAGCACAGATTTCATCTCGATCTCCCGACTGGCCTGACGCTTGCCGATCTGCCGCATCCCAGGGGATGGGCGCCTTGACGGAGGTCAAATAGCCTGAGTCTTTTACTCAAGTCCAGATCGGTCACGCGGTTTTGCGCCGGAACGGTCGCAGGGCGGCACCCGAAAGCGCCAAGAACCCCGCCCAGCCCGCACCGAAACCGATCGCGGCGGTGGTGAAGCCGGTGGGGGTGACCGGCATGGCCGGGCGGAAATCCTCCCAGGTTGCCGCGAGCGTCTCGGTATCGCGGAAGCGATGCGGCAGCAGGAGGCGTTCCACCGGCCCCGCCGCCCGCAGGAGCGCATAATCGGCGCTCGCATGTTCGGATCGCGTGATCAGCGCCCGCATGTCGCCCTGATGCGCAGCGAGAAAGGCCGAGCCCTCGAGCTCGGCCAGCGCGCCCGCGCGGGTCAGGCCCGCCTTATCGGCGGAGGCGTCGAATTCGGCCACGACGCCCGCCAGCGCCTCGGCCTGACCACCGAGCCGCTGCAGATATTGTTGAGAGAATTCCGGGAATTGCGAGAGCGTCGCCGCTCCCGCAAGCCCGGTGAACAGGGCCAGAAGCCCCCGCATCAGATGCCGTCGTAGATCTGCGCGATGCGCGCGACGGCGGCCTCGGCCGAGAGCTCCTCGCTCTCGCCGGTGCGCCGGCAGGTCAGCTCGACCACGTTGGCGGCAAGGCCACGCGGGCCGACGGTGATCCGCCAGGGCAGACCGATCAGGTCCATCGTCGCGAATTTCGCGCCCGCCCGTTCGTCGCGGTCGTCGTAAAGCGGCTCGAGCCCCTTCGCGACCAGCGCGGCATAGAGCCCCTCGCAGGCCGCATCGGTGCCCGCGTCGCCCTGTTTGAGGTTGACGATCCCGCAGTGGAAGGGCGTCACGCCCTCGGGCCAGATGATGCCCTTGTCGTCGTGGTTAGCCTCGATCAGCGCGCCGAGGAGCCGCGAGACGCCGATCCCGTGGCTGCCCATCTCGACGGGCACGCGGCCGCCATCGGGGGTGACCACGGTCGCGCCCATCGCTTCGGAATATTTCGTGCCGAAATAGAAGATCTGGCCAACTTCGATGCCACGCGCCACGCGACGGCGCTCTTCGGGGATCTGCTCGAACAGCGCCGCATCGTGGGTTTCGTCGGTGCGGGCATAGCGCGAGGTGAATTCCTCGAGGATACCCTGGCACTGCGCGCGGTCGTCATAGTCGATCTGGCGGTCGCCGAAGGTCAGATCGGTGACTTCGCTGTCATAGAACACCTCGGATTCGCCGGTTTCCGCCAGCACGAGGAATTCGTGGGTATAGTCGCCACCAATCGGGCCGCCGTCCGCACGCATCGGGATCGCCTGAAGGCCCATCCGCTCATAGGTGCGCAGATAGCTGACGAGGTGGCGGTTATAGGCATGCAGCGCGTCTTCGCGGGTGAGGTCGAATGTATAACCGTCCTTCATCAGGAATTCGCGGCCCCGCATCACGCCGAAGCGCGGGCGCACCTCGTCGCGGAACTTCCACTGGATGTGGTAGAGGGTCAGCGGCAGCTGCTTGTAGCTCGAGACGTTCGAGCGGAAGATGTCGGTGATCATCTCCTCGTTCGTGGGGCCGTAGAGCATGTCACGGTCATGCCGGTCGCGGATGCGCAGCATTTCCTGACCGTAATCGTCATAGCGCCCGCTCTCGCGCCACAGATCCGCCGGTTGCAGCGTCGGCATCAGGAGCGGGATGTGCCCGGCGCGGATCTGCTCCTCATGGACGATCTGCTCGACGCGCTTGAGCACCTTGTAGCCCAGCGGCAGCCACGAATAGATGCCCGCCGCCTGTTGCTTGATCATGCCCGCGCGCAGCATCAGCCGGTGGCTCGCGATCTGCGCCTCGGCGGGGGTTTCCTTAAGGACGGGGAGGAAATAGCGGGAAAGGCGCATCTTGGACCTGTGGGTGGGAATTTCCGTTCGCCTTGGGCTAACGGAAAAGGGCGCGCGCGGCAAGATCGGGTTGGAATGGCGCGACGCCGTGATAGCCTGAGCCCGTCCGGGATTGCGGACCATTGCCCAAGGTATTGCTGGAATGAGAGAGCATCGCGACAAGCACGACAACCACCCCAGCGACTTGCTCGATTGGCTTGGCATAAGCAACTCACCAAACTGGCGCGTCGCCCGCCCGCTCGGGCACTTTCTGGGCTTCATCGCTTCGGCTGTCCTGATATTGATCCCCCTCCTCGTTCTCGGGGCGTTCGGGGCGGCAGGGTTCGTCCTCTACGACACGGTTCGGAACGTCGTTTCTGCCCCCTCTGGCTCCTCCTCGCCCAACCTCGGCGCGGGCGCGCTGATCGCTGCGATCCTTGGCGCGCCCTTCGTGATCTGGGGCACGGTGCTGAAATATCAGACCGTGAGATACCAGAAAGAAGGGCACATGACCGACCGGATTTCCAAGGCGGTCGAGCAGTTGGGGGCGGAGAAGGTGATGGAGCGGATCGGACGGCCGGTGACGATATGGACCGGACAACCAAAGCGTATCAGCTACCGCCAAGAAGAGGCGATGAAACAAGCCGGGCAACCTCGCACAGAGCTCGGTGAAAATGAGTGGAGACAGTTCTGGAATGAACGAGCGGACGAAGTCGAGGAGGGATACTACCAGACAGTCACGACCTGGCCATCTGAGCGAACCATCATCCAATGGCAAGGTGAAGGTATCGCACTCAGCGACGGCGAGACTATCGGCCTCGAAGGCACATGGCAGGTCTTCAAGGAAACCGCCCCAAACATCGAAGTGCGCATCGGCGGTCTCTTGTCGCTGGAGCGCATATCTCAGGACACGGTCAGATACGACAACGGGCGCGACCATGTGCGGGTAATGGAAATCATATGCGCTTACGTTCGACACAATGCGCCCGCCTCAGACGCGAAGCCGAGCCCCCAAGATATCTGGGACAGGGCCTATGGCGAAGCATTAGAGCGGGCGGAGGAAACGGCGAGACGCAACGCGCGCGATTTGCCAGAAAGCCAAATCGCTTTTAAGGCATCGAACCGCGCTTTCGGCGCCTGCGGCATCAACCCGACAGATCTCGATGATGCGATGGAAGGCTGGGCAAAGACCCTACCCCGGCCGCGCGAAGATATTCAATTCGCGCTGACCATTCTCGGTCGCCGCGACGGCGCCCAACGGAGCGTAGAATCTCATGATGGCAAAGACACGCGGGAAAACACGGAATCGGTGTTCGGGCTGCCTTGTCCGCTCTGGCCTGGGCTTGACGAGACGAAATCCGATCGGCGGAAGCTCGTGGAATGGAGGCGCGATTTCCATGTTTGGCGCTCAACTTGCTCACGGCGCCGAGGCTACACTCCCGATCTAAGTCGAGCGAACTTGCAAAACTGCAACCTCGACAAGGCTGATCTGTCGGGGGCGAATTTCAATGGCTCAAATCTTGCTGGCGCATCGCTGCGACACGGCACATTCACCGCGGCAACGTTCATCGGTGCAAATCTGCAACAAGCTGATCTGGGTTCCGCCATGTGTGCGGGCGCAATATTCAGCAATGCGCGCCTTCATAGAAGCTCACTTCAGGGAGCGGTGTTCATGGGGGCAGATTTTTCTGACGCAACCCTCACCAATACCCAACTTGGTGGCGCAGCGCTTCAAGATGCGAAACTCGTGCGGGCGAATTTGGCATTTGCCGAGGTCGAGCGCACAGGTCTTCAGGGAGCGTTGATCGTCAACTCTCGACTGAACGGCATCAACGCCGACGGGATACAGTGGTTTGGCCTGCGCCTCTCCGATCAATCCTTGGAAGCATTCTCTAGACTGATGCAGGAACAGTTGAACACAACCTTTGGCGGGCCGGGCGTTACCGTCCCATCCTCGCTGTATATCCCTGCGCATTGGCCCAAAAACTCGGCCCAATGGGATGACGACGGCGAAGACCGATTTGACTTTGATGACGAATACGAACGTTGGCTAACGAACCCGGACACCTACGCCCCGCCCCCCTTGAACCCGCCCCCGAACCTGCCAATCTATCCAAGACCTTGAAAGGGAGAGTGCGATGGCCTTGCCGGTGCGGCAGCAGGTGACCTATTGGGGCGTGGCGGCCGCTGGCCTTGCCGTGCTGCTCTGGGGCATGGGCGATGTGATCCTGCCCTTCCTCGTGGGCGGCGCGATCGCCTATTTCCTCGATCCCGTGGCCGACCGGCTCGAGCGCATGAGGCTCAGCCGGGTCGCGGCCACCGCCACGATCGCGATCCTCGCGACGCTCGCTTTCATCATCTTCGGCCTTGCCGTCATCCCGACCCTGATCCATCAGCTGACGCAACTCGTCGCCACCGCTCCCGAGATCGCGACCCGGCTGCAAAGCTTCCTGACCACGCAATTCCCCTCGATCATGGAACCGGGCTCGGTCGTCAACGAGACGCTCACGAGCCTCGGCGAGGCGGTCAAGGCGCGCGGGGGAGAGCTCGCCACCGCGGTCCTCGGCTCGGCGATGGGGGTGGTGAACTTCGTCGTCTTCATCGTCGTCGTGCCGGTCGTGGCCTTCTACATGCTGCTGGACTGGGACCGGATGGTGGCCAAGGTCGACGGCTGGCTGCCGCGCGACCATGCGCCCACGATCCGCGGCATCGCGCGCGATATCGACCGGGTGCTCTCGGGGTTCGTGCGGGGCCAGATCTCGGTCTGCCTGATCCTCGGCACCTTCTATGCCGTTGCGCTGATGCTCGCGGGGCTCAATTTCGGCCTCATCGCCGGGGCGATCGCGGGCGGGCTCACCTTCATTCCCTACGTCGGCGCGCTCGTCGGCGGGGCGCTGGCCATCGGGCTCGCGCTTTTCCAGTTCTGGGGCGACTGGCTCTCGATCGGGATCGTGGTGGCGATCTTTGCCGCCGGGCAGTTCCTCGAGGGCAATATCATCACCCCCAAGCTCGTGGGCTCCTCGGTCGGGCTGCATCCGCTCTGGCTGATCTTTGCGCTTTCCGCCTTCGGCACGCTCTTTGGCTTCGTGGGGATGCTGGTCGCCGTGCCGGTCGCCGCGATGATCGGCGTGATCATCCGCTTCATGCTCGATCACTACCTGCAGGGGCGGCTTTACAAGGGGCTCGAATGGGGCGATGAAGCGCCCCCCGAAACCCTTGGCCCCGCGCCCGACACGCTGGGGCCCGAGCCCGAAACGACGTCCAAGGATGGCCTCTGACCCGACCCGCCAGCTTGCCTTCGACCTTGCGCTGCGCCCCTCGCGCGGGCGCGAGGATTTCTACGTGGCGCCGGCCAATGCGCTGGCGCTCGCGACGCTCGATCACCCCGAAAGCTGGCCCGCGGGGCGGATGCTGCTCATTGGCCCCGAGGGCGCGGGCAAGAGCCATCTCGCCGCAATCTGGGCCGAGGAAAACGCCGCGGCCATCGCCCCGGCCCACAGCCTGTGCGATGCCGACGCCCCCACCCTCGCCCGGCAAGGCGCCGTGGTGCTCGAGGATGCCGAGGCGGTAGCGGGCGATCCGGGCCGCGAGGAGGCGCTTTTTCACCTGCACAACCTGATGCAGGCCGAGGGCGGGCGGCTCTTGATCACTGCCAAGACCCCACCGCGCGACTGGGGCCTTGGCCTGCCCGACCTTCTCAGCCGAATGGCCGCCACCGCCCTCGTGCGGATCGAGCCGCCGGACGACGCGCTCCTCTCGGCGGTGCTGGTCAAGCTCTTTGCCGACCGTCAGCTTGCGGTGCCCG
Source organism: Rhodobacterales bacterium (assembly GCA_003249215.1). Lineage (GTDB taxonomy): Bacteria > Pseudomonadota > Alphaproteobacteria > Rhodobacterales > Rhodobacteraceae > Rhodobacter. The sequence continues at coordinate 4,233 of QKJR01000041.1, read as the reverse complement.
CGGCCCTCATCCCCTGGCTCGTGAGCCGGATGGATCGCTCGCTCGCGATGGCGCGGCGCCTTGTCGCGGCGCTCGATGCCCGCGCCCTGGCCGAACATCGTGCGATCACCCGCCCCCTGGCCGCGCAGGTGCTGGACAGTCTCGACGCGCCGCCGCAGAATGCGCCGCAAGCGCCCGAAAACACATGAACAAAGACCCGCGCAAATGACCCAGGCCGATTTCCTCAACACGCCCTTTCCCGCCCCCGTGACCCTGCCCGAAGATGAGATCACCGGGCCCCGGCGCTTCTTCAACCGCGAACTGAGCTGGCTTGCCTTCAACTGGCGCGTGCTGGAGGAGGCGACGAACCCGCGGGTGCCGCTTCTGGAACGGCTCAGGTTCCTGTCGATCTCGGCCACCAACCTCGACGAATTCTACACCGTGCGCGTGGCGGGCCTGCGCGAACTGGTGCGCGAGGGCAATGCCAACCCCTCCGACGACGGGCTGACGCCGGGCGAGCAGCTCGCGCTGATCAATGCCGATGCGCGGCGTCTGATGGAGACGCAGCAATCGACCTGGAACAAGCTCAAGCGCGAGATGGAGGCGCAGGGGATCCACCTGCTCACGCGCTCGAAGCTGACCAAACGCGACCGCGACTTTCTGGCCGAGCATTTCATCGGCAAGGTCTTCCCGGTGCTTTCGCCGCTGGCGATCGACCCCGCGCACCCGTTCCCCTTCATCCCGAACACCGGCTTCTGCCTTGCCCTCGAACTCGAACGTCAGACCGACCGCCGCCGGTTGCAGGCGCTCCTGCCGATCCCGCAGCAGATCGACCGTTTCGTGCAATTGCCGGGCGAGGCGCGCTTCCTGCCGCTCGAAGAACTTCTGATGCTGCATCTCGGCATGCTGTTCCCGGGCTATGCCGATGCCGGCCACTGCGCCTTCCGGGTGCTGCGCGACAGCGATCTCGAGGTCGAGGACGAGGCCGAAGATCTGGTGCGCGAATTCGAGACCGCGCTGAAACGCCGCCGCCGCGGTCAGGTGATCCGCCTCAAGATCACCGCCGGCGCGCCGGAGTCCTTGCGCAGCCTGATCATGGACGAGTTGCACGTCGAGCCCTCGGAGATGGTCGACGTCAAGGGCCTCCTCGGCGTGGCCGATCTCAAGGAACTCGTGCTGTCCTCGCGCCCCGATCTGCTCTGGCCGCCCTTCACCCCGCGCGTCCCAGAACGCGTGCAGGACCATGACGGCGACATGTTCGCCGCGATCCGGCAGAAGGACATGCTGCTGCATCACCCCTACGAAACCTTCGACATGGTGATCCGCTTCCTCAATCAGGCGGCGCAGGATCCGAATGTGCTCGCGATCAAACAGACGCTCTATCGCACCTCGAAGGACAGCCCGATCGTGGACGCGCTCTGCGAGGCGGCGGAATCGGGCAAGTCGGTCACCGCGCTCGTCGAGCTCAAGGCGCGCTTCGACGAGGCCGCCAACATCCGCCAGTCGCGGCGTCTGGAACGTGCGGGCGCGCATGTGGTTTACGGCTTCATGCATCTGAAGACGCATGCGAAAATCTCGACGGTCGTGCGCCGCGAGGGCGATCAGCTGGTGACCTACACCCATTACGGCACCGGCAACTATCACCCGATCACCGCACGGATCTATACCGACCTGAGCTTCTTCACCTGCGACGCCGCCTTGGGCCGCGATGCGACCAAGGTCTTCAACTATCTCTCGGGCTATGTGCAGCCCGCGGGGCTCGAGAACCTCGCGATCTCGCCGATCACGCTAAAACCGCGGCTGCTCGATCTGATCGCGCGCGAGGCGGCCCATGCCGCGGCCGGCCGCCCCGCGGAAATCTGGGCCAAGATGAACAGCATCATCGACCCCGAGGTGATCGACGCGCTCTATGCGGCAAGTCAGGCGGGGGTGAAAATCTCGCTCGTGATCCGCGGCATCTGCGGGCTCAGACCCGGGATCAAGGGTCTGTCCGAGAATATCCGCGTCAAGTCGATCGTCGGGCGCTTCCTCGAACATTCGCGCATCGTCTGTTTCGGCAACGGCCACGGCCTGCCCTCGAAGAAGGCGCGCGTCTTCTTCTCCTCGGCCGACTGGATGGGCCGCAACCTGAACCGCCGGGTGGAAACGCTGGTCGAAACCACCAACGACACCGTCAAGGCGCAGATCGTCAGCCAGATCATGGCCGCAAACATGGCCGACGAGGCACAAAGCTGGATCCTGCAACCGGGCGGGCGCTTCATCCGGCACCTGCCTGCGGACAAGGAGGGTCTCTTCTCCTGCCACCGCTTCTTCATGGAAAACCCCTCGCTCTCGGGCCGGGGTTCCGCAGGGGCAAAGGACGTGCCGAAGCTTGCCCACAGCCTCGACTAGGCGGTAGGTTGGTCCGGGCACCACGACCGCCCGAGTCACCGCAGGACGGACAATGATCAAGAAGACCGAAGCCCCCTCCGCGCTGTCTGCGGGGGATGACTGGGATCCCTTCGGCCAGCCGCTCTTCGACGACCCCTCCGCGCGGGCGCTGAGCCGCGTGGGCGTTGTAGACGTCGGCTCGAACTCGATCCGGATGGTGGTGTTTGACGGCGCGGCGCGCAGCCCGGCCTATTTCTACAACGAGAAGGTGATGGCGGGCCTCGGTCAGGGGCTCGCGGAAACCGGGCGGCTCAATCCGCGCGGACGCGAGCGGGCGCTCGCCGCACTCACCCGATTTTCCTTGCTGGCCAAGGGGATGGGCATCTCGCCCCTGACCTGCGTCGCCACCGCCGCGATGCGCGACGCCGAGGATGGCCCCGAGTTTCGCGCCGAGATCGAGCGCAAGACCGGCCTCGTTTTGCATGTGATCGACGGCCAGGAAGAGGCGCGTCTGTCCGCGCAGGGGGTGCTTTTGGGCTGGCCCGAGGCCGAGGGGCTGATCTGCGACATCGGCGGCAATTCGATGGAACTGGCCGAGGTGCGTCAGGGCCGGGTCTGGAACCGCGTCACCTCGCAGCTCGGGCCGTTCCGGCTGCAACAGGTCAAGGGCGGCAAAAAGGAGGTCGTGGCGCATATCCGCGCGGTGATCGCCGAGCTCGCCGCCGCGATGGGCACGGGCCACGAACGGATCTATCTCGTGGGCGGCTCGTGGCGGGCGATCGGGCGGCTCGACATGGAGCGGCGCGGCTATCCGCTGCTGGTGCTGCACGAATACCGGATGGACCCGGAGGGCCTGTTGAAAACGCTCGACTGGATCGAGAAGAACGATCAGGGCGAGCTCCGGGCCAAGACCGGCACCTCCGCCGCGCGGATGGAGCTGGTGCCGTTGGCCTCGCTCGTGCTGCGCGAACTGGTCGAGGCCTTTGGCCCCAAGGAGATCGACGTCTCGAGCTATGGCATCCGCGAGGGGCTGCTTTACGAGCAGATGCCCGAGCGGCTGCGCCAGCGCGATCCGCTGATCGAGGGCTGCCGCCACGCCGAGCGCACGCAGGCGCGCCTGCCCGGCTTCGGCAAGAAGCTGCACGCCTTCATCGCGCCGATCTTCGGCGAGGTCCCGCCCGAGATTTACCGGCTGCACCGCGCGGCCTGTCTGCTGCACGACACCACATGGCGCACCCACCCCGATTACCGGGCCGAGGCGTGTTTCGACAATGTGACGCGGGCGAACATGGCCGCGCTGAGCCACCCCGAGCGGGTCTTCCTCGGGCTCGCACTCCTGCACCGCTACAAGAACAGCCGCGCGGGCTCGCGCTTCGAGCCGCTCTTCGCGCTGCTGACGCCTGAGCAGATCCAGCAGGCCGAGGTTCTGGGCAAGGCGATGCGCTTTGCCGCGATGTTCGCCATTCACCAGCCACAGGATGCCGGCGCCCTCGATTATGACGCCGGGACAGGCGCGCTCACGCTGCGCCTGAGCAAACGCGGCGCGGGGCTCTTTGGTGAGGTGGCCGAGGCGCGGTTCAAATCGCTGGCCAGCGCGCTCAAGGCCGAGGCGGTGGTCGAGCTACCCTGAGGGGGGCCGCGGTGGATGGGATGGACGACCTCCGCTGCGCCTTGCGCGAAGGACGGCTTTGCGGACGAAGCGGACGGCTAGCGCAGTCATCACTTCCTTCGCACAATGCGCCAGATCCCAATGCTAGCTATCAGTACCAGCCCGATTGCAAGATAAGTTGGCATCCACCAGTTCAGCACCTCGACAGATACTCCAACGATCAGCGCCGCAAAGATATACGCCAGAAGATCCAGAACTTCTTTCGCAACACGTTT
>QKJR01000067.1 GCA_003249215.1 Rhodobacterales bacterium | reverse complement strand
GGCCGATACCTTCGTCTTCGCCGCGACCACCTCGGCCGATGTGATCACCGATTTCGAGATCGGCACCGACGAGCTGCAACTGGCCAGCGCGCTCGTCGGCGGGCTCGGCGCGGCGGCGGTCGTCTCGACCTATGCCTCGGTCGTCGCCGAGGGCGTGATGCTCGATTTCGGGGCCGGAAACTCGATCCTGCTCGAGGCTCTCACCTCCACCGCAGGGCTCGAAAACGATATCTTCGTCTACTGACGGGGAGACCGCCAGGCGCGCCGACCGCGCGCCTGGCCCCAAAAGGCCGCAGAGGACGGGGCTCGGCGTTGTTGCTGAACTCATCGGCTTCCGGGTTTCACTGCGAGAATCCGGTGGGTTAAGACGCTGCCATGAGGAAGCCCGAGCCTGCCCGCTAGCGCACGACGAACTGGAAATCCTATAACGACGCGCTGAAGCGGCGCGGGTCGCTGCTCGTCCGGCTGGACCGGGACATGGCCTGGCTCGCTCCGAAATTCGGCACGCCGGGGCGTCCGCCCGTGGTCTCCGAATGAGGAGGATAAGACATCAGTCCGGGGGACTGATTTCCCGACGAATGCCATCCAGTTTCGCCTGATGGTGAAGGTGCTCTTCGGCCTGCCACTCCGGCAACGTGAGCCGGTGCGGCGCCAATGGTTCGAGCCCCCTGGCGAACGGGCATGGTTTCCAGCATCCTCAAGATGGCGGAGCTGGACCGGCCGGTCCCTGACGTTTCCACGCTCAGCCGACGCCAGAAGACGATCACTGTTCCACTCTCGTTCCGCCGCGCCAAGGGCCCCCTGAACCTCTTGGTGCCCTCTCGGGACATTTCTTCGAAATGCCCCGCCGGGTGACAGACAGTATCGGGATCAAGTCTCTCGGTGAATGAGATGGGACCGTGGCTGCAGCGCAGCCGCGTAAGCCCATCGAATGAGTGGCTGGCCAGAAAGCACGGCACGCACGCACCGCCGCCAGTACTGCAAGGTCCATCTGGCGATGCACACGGCGAGCGGCGACATCCCGGCGGTGGAGTTCACCTCCAGCCGAGAGGGTGACAGCCCGGTTCCGCCAGAGCTTCTCGACCAGATCCCGGACGGCGAGCAGATCGGCACGGTCATCGGCGATGGCGCCTTCGACACCCGCCGGTGCCATTCGGCGATCCTGGCGCGTGGCGGCACGAGGGCTCGGGCCTTCCTTCGGACCGGTGGCAGTCATGCCCTCGCTCCCATCCGCAAGACCGGCCGCCTCTGGACGGAGGACTGCCCGGCTGCGCTCGCCACGAACGACATCCTGCGGACGACCCGTCGCTTCGGCCGGACGATCCGGAAGCGGTGGTCCGGCTATCCTATCCGCAGCTGGATCGAAGCCCGGATGAGAAACCAGAGGTCCTTCGGCGAACGGATCGCGTCAAGGGACCCCGATCGCCAGACCGCTGAGATCCACATCCGAGTTGCCCTGATGAACCGCTTCAACGCCCTCGGCACCGCCGAGATCGAACGCGTGGCCTGATCTTGGTTGGCGAAAGGGGGAGCACGTCCCGGCGCCGACGTCTGCAACAACGCCCGAAAAACAGCCTTTGGAAGTCGAACGATAGCAATTGCGATGCAATTGGCGGCCCCTGAAGGATTCGAACCCTCGGCCGTCCGCTTAGAAGGCGGATGCTCTATCCAGCTGAGCTAAGGGGCCACGGTTTGACGTTTAAACGATTGATCGGGCCCGCGCAATCGAGCAGGGTTCACTGATGAGGCTCTGTTGCACAGATCTCTGAGGGGATTCATCTTTTGAATCCAGCCTGATAGATGGCTGGCATGAGCAGACCGCCCCCCGACCTGCAAGATCAGGAACTGGCCAGCCTATAACGAAGCGCTCAAGCGCCGGGGCTCGCTGACGATCCATTGGCCGGCAGGCGATTGCCCGCAATCGCCGTAAGGCTGGTTCGATCCCGAGATGAACTGGGCGCCTGTGCCGACCGGCGGGCGTGCACCAGCAGAGCTTCAGCGGTAAGGAGGATCAAAAAACAGTCCGGGGGACTGTTTTCCCGACGAACGCTATCCTGACCTGCCTCTCCATGAAGGTGCTTTCGGCATGGCGGCGCCAAACGACGGGACTGGCGCAAGATCCACCTCGGGATCGACGAGCGAACGCTGGAGATCCGGGCCGTCGAGATCACCGGCAGCCATATCGGTGATGTCGAGCCGGTAAGCGCCACCGGTTCGAGCGAACCGGCGAGGGGTGCTGCCCGATCTGCTCGACCAGATCCCGGAGGATCAGGAGATCGGCAGCGTCACGGCAGATGGCGCGTATGACATCTGGAAATGCCATGACGCCATCGCCGACCGCGGCGCTCATGCCGTCAGTCCTCCCCGCAGGAACGCCAAGCCCTGGAAATTGATCCCTGCCGGTGCCATGGCGCGCAACGAGGCCCTCCGCGCCGCGAGTTACCTTGGCCGGGCACTCTGGCGAAGAGGGAGCGGATATCATCGCCGAAGCCGCGTCGAAACGAAGATGCACTGCGTGAAACTGCTGGGCCAGCGGCTCATGGCCCGGGACTTCGATCGGCAGGTCACCGAGATCCAGCTCCGCATCATTCGCCATTGTCGCTCGGACCGATGGCACGACACGGCTCATTCCTGAACGGCTTCGCCGCCCTCGGCATACCCGTCACAGAGACCGTGGGATAAATCCGACAGGGGAACGCGGAGCCGCGCCCCTCATCCGATTTGTGCAACAGGGCCTGAAAGACCCGCCTTCGCAACCGCCGACGAAAATCGGTGTCGGGTGTCATGAGGCCTGAGAACGCCGCCATTGTTCACGTCGTTGCCGTCCTTGTGGATCTGACGACGGCCGGCGATAGGCTTGCCGTAGTGCCGCCCCTCGAACACGATCACATCGTGGGTGCGAGGGGTCTGGCGGAACACATCGAGCGCGATGTCCGAAAGCGGTAAGGTGCGCTTCTGGCCGTTCTTCATCCGACCAAGGGTCAGCATCCTCTTGTCGAAGTCGATGTCCGACCACTTCAATTCACAGATGTTCCGCATCAGAAAGCCCGTGAAGAGCAGGGCCAGCCATACGGCATGGCGAGGCAGGTTCGGCACCTTCGAGATGGCATCAAGCGTCGGCCAGCGTTTTGCCTCGTCGAACAGCAACTCACGGGTGCGCGCCCCATACCCCTTCACCCAACAGGTCGGGTCATGTTGGTATCCGTCGTCCCGATAGGCAAGCTAGGTGCTGTAGATGGCCGACAGCACACGCAGCAGCCCGCCTGCCGTCGTCGGTATGTTGGACATGCTCTTGATCTTCTCGTGGAGCATCTGCCGCGTGATGTCCGAGATTTGCATATCGAGCCAGCGAGGAACGTGCAGGCGCGGTGAGATGCATACACGGCGGCTGTCTCGTCCGAGATCTTCCGTTGGCGCGGATCGAGCGCCTGCGTGACGTGCTGTTTCAGCGCCTCCCGATGCGTGATCTCCACCGCACCACGCGGGCGGGTGTCCTTGGTGACGATGCCCGCGTCCTCGACCTGCGTGTTGATTTCGGCTGCCGTCAGGGCCGCCTCGATCACCGACATCTGCGGCCAAGTCCCGAGCGTTTCCGTGAAGTTCTGCTTTTCCCGGAACTGGCGGTAGCGCCACGCCTTCGAGCGAGCACCGACCTCCAAGTAAAGGTTGGGATAGCGGGCATCGCGCAACCCGTCGCAGGGCCGATCCGGTGGGGGGCCGCTCAGATCAGCAGCGTCATGAAGGTCGAATTCGGATCGGGGCGATAGCCCTCGAAGGGCGGGCATTCGGAAAACCCCGCCGAGAGATAGAGTGCGCGCGCCGGCGCGAAGGACGCCTGCGCCCCGGTCTCGAGGCTGAGCCGGCCATAGCCCGCCGCCCGCGCCTCGGTGATCAGATGGCCGAGCATCATCCGCGCAAGGCCCCGCCCCCTGAGTTCGACCAGCACATGCATCGACTTGATCTCGGCATGGCTTGCGTCAATCCGCTTGATCGCCCCCATGCCGACCGGCGCCCCCTCCTCGCGCATCACGAAGAACGCGATGCCGGGGGCGGCGAGCGCATCGGCAGGCAGCATGTGGATCGATTCGGGCGGCGTATCCTCGTGCATCGCTGCCGTGTGCCGCATGTGCAGCAGCGCCAGCTCCTCCTGCACCGGATGTTCGAGCGTGATCGTGATCATCGGAGCCTCCTCGGTTGGCCCGAGTGTCGATCAGCGCGCGCCGAAAGGAAAGAGGATCAATCCGCGCAGAGTGCGAGCGCACGTGCCTCGGCGGCGCGCAGCGCATCGGCGGGCCCAAGGCGCATCATCAAGCCCCGCTTGCCGCCATTGATCACCACCGGCGCATCGCCCGCGACACCCGTCGCCTCGAAGGCCGTCGGCACCCGGCGCTTCTGGCCGAAGGGGCTGATGCCGCCGGTATGGAACCCGGTCAGCCGCTCGGCCTTGTCGGGTGCCATCATCGCGGCGGATTTGCCCCCGAAGGCGGCGGCGACGCGCTTCATCGAAAGCGTGCGATCCGCGGGCAGGACCGCGCAGGCGGGCTTGCCGTCGACCTCGACCATCAGCGTTTTGAGCACCCGCGCCGGATCGGCCCCGATCGCCGCGGCAGCCTGCAATCCGATCCGATCCGCGCCCGGATCATAGTCGTATTCAAGGGTTTCGAAGGCGATCTTCAGGTTTTGCAGCGCGCGGGTGGCGGGTGTGGCGGTGCTCATCTCGAGCCCTCTTCGGAGCGAATGCAAAAGCCCCGAGGCGAACCCCGGGGCGCGGTGGTGACACAGCCGGGCGGCGGGCCGCCCGAGGTCTCAGTGCGTCCAGTTCGCGCGGCGATCCGAGGCGAAATTCTCGCCATAGCCGCGCGGGCGGATGTTGGCGGCACGCTTGTGGCCCTCGGTCACGGTGTAGTCGAGCCCCTGCTCCTTGGCATAGGCCTCGGCCGCCTCACGGGTGTCGAACTTGAGTCGCACCTGCGCCTGGGTATCGTCCGAGCTGGTCCAGCCCATCAGCGGATCGATCTCGCGCGCATGGGCGGGAACGTAGTCGAGATACCAGACCTTGGTCTTGGCCTGACCGGATTGCATGGCATTGCGGGCCGGCTGATAGATACGCGCGCGCATGGGCAGATCTCCTCGGATACGGGTCCTTCTTAGCCCGTCGGCACGAAAGTGCAAGCCTCTCGGCGCGGTTTTGCCCCGGCAGGGGGACCCGAAACAGCATTGATCGGGAGGCGGATCGAGCCAGGGGCGGATCGGAGAGAGCAAGCGAATGCTGCCGGCCGGCATGGGGAGCGAGGGGTGGGGTGGTGCGCCGGCCGGCAGCTCTGTGCTGCTTGCAGGAACAATATGCGAACAAATGCGCAAAAACGCAACCGCAATATTCGCGCAATTGTTTGTTTTATTTTAGTTTTTCACGGGTCTTGAAAAGCTTTCGTTAACCTCCGCCAGAAGCCCTTGAAAGAGAACGAAAACAGATCAACCTTAGAGGGGCGAAGGAGCCCCCCGATGCCCCATAACAACACCAACAGCCCGACCGAACGGCCCGATGTTCTGACCCGCCCCAAGCTCGAGGGCGGGCGGCGCTTCGTTATGAAGAGCGAATTTTCGCCCGCGGGCGATCAGCCGACCGCGATTGCGGAACTGTCGTCGGGTGTGACCGCCGGCGAGCGCGATCAGGTGCTGCTCGGGGCGACCGGCACCGGCAAGACCTTCACCATGGCCAAGGTGATCGAAGAGACCCAGCGCCCGGCGATCATCCTCGCCCCGAACAAGACCTTGGCCGCGCAATTATACGGCGAATTCAAGGGCTTCTTCCCCGACAATGCGGTTGAGTATTTCGTAAGCTATTACGACTATTATCAGCCCGAGGCCTATGTCGCGCGCTCGGACACCTATATCGAGAAGGAAAGCCAGATCAACGAACAGATCGACCGGATGCGCCACTCGGCGACCCGGGCGCTTCTGGAACGCGATGACGTGATCATCGTGGCCTCGGTAAGCTGTATCTACGGTATCGGCTCGGTCGAGACCTATTCGGCGATGACGCAGGACATGACGGTGGGCGGGCTCTACGAGCAGCGCAAATTCCTCGCCGATCTGGTGGCGCAGCAATACAAGCGCCTCGACGCCGCCTTTCAGCGCGGGGCGTTTCGGGTCAAGGGCGACACGGTGGACCTGTGGCCCGCGCACCTCGAAGATCGCGCCTGGCGCTTCAGCTTCTTCGGGGAAGAGCTTGAAGCGATTGTGGAATTCGACCCGCTGACCGGGCAGAAGACCGATACGTTCGAACAGATCCGGATCTATGCCAACAGCCACTACGTCACCCCGCGCCCGACCCTGCAGCAGGCGACGAAACAGATCCGGATCGAGCTCGCGCAGCGGCTCAAACAGTTCAACGACGAGGGGAAATTGCTCGAGGCGCAGCGGCTGGAGCAGCGGACGAATTTCGACCTCGAGATGCTCGAGGCGACGGGGGTCTGCAACGGGATCGAGAACTATTCGCGCTATCTGACGGGGCGCGCGCCTGGCGAGCCGCCGCCCACGCTGTTTGAATTCATCCCCGACAATGCCATTGTTTTTGCAGACGAATCCCATGTCACCGTGCCGCAGATCGGCGGTATGTACCGGGGCGACTATCGGCGGAAATTCACGCTGGCCGAGCATGGATTCCGCCTGCCGTCGTGCATGGACAACCGCCCGCTCAAATTCGAGGAATGGGACGCGATGCGGCCGCAATCGGTCTTCGTCTCGGCCACCCCCGCCAATTGGGAGATGGAGCAGGCGGGTGGCGTTTTCACCGAGCAGGTGATCCGCCCGACCGGCCTGCTCGATCCGCAGATCGAGATCCGCCCGGTCGAGACTCAGGTCGACGATCTCCTGGACGAGATCCGCAAGGTCACGGCGCATGGGTTGCGCGTGCTCTGCACCACGCTGACCAAGCGCATGGCCGAGGATCTGACCGAATATCTGCACGAACAGGGCGTGCGCGTGCGCTACATGCACAGCGATATCGACACGATCGAACGTATTGAAATCCTGCGGGATTTGCGGCTCGGCGCCTTCGATGTGCTGGTCGGGATCAACCTTCTGCGCGAGGGGCTCGATATTCCGGAATGCGGGCTGGTGGCGATTCTCGATGCCGACAAGGAGGGGTTCCTGCGCTCGGAAACCTCGCTCATCCAGACGATCGGGCGCGCCGCGCGCAATGCGGACGGCCGGGTGATCATGTATGCCGACAAGATCACCGGCTCGATGCAGCGCGCGATGGATGAAACCGACCGCCGCCGCGCCAAGCAGATGGCCTATAACATGGAACACGGCATCACGCCGCAGACCGTGCGCAAGAATGTCGAGGATGTTCTGGCCGGCCTGTGGCAGGGCGACACGGATATGAGCCGCGTCACCGCGAAAGTTGAAAAAGTGCAAGTGGGCGCCAATCTGGCGGCGCATCTGGACGAGTTGCGGTTGAAAATGCGCAAGGCGGCCGAGAACCTCGAATTCGAGGAAGCGGCCCGGATGCGCGACGAGATCAAGCGTCTGGAGGCGGTAGAGCTGGCCGTGGCCGACGACCCGATGGCCCGGCAATCGGCGGTCGAGGACGCGGCCGAGGCGGCGGTCAGCGCCCGGGGGCGGTCGACCGCCGGGCGGCCGGGGCAAAGGGGCGGCGTGAAGAAACGTAAGGGGCGGTGAATTTAGCGTCCCCAACCCACGGCATTATGTGACAGATTATCTAAACGTGCTGTCACTTCGATATGCAGAACCGGGAGGAAAATATATGCGCACTCCAATCTTCTTGATCGCATTGGCTATTTCCACATCAATAGCATTCGCCGAACAAGCTGACATCTTAATCCAAGCAGGTTCGCCGCTGCAGATTGAGAGTTATAGAAACTACTACAAAAATCCTGACCGCTTCGGCGATGGATCCATCATGCACATGGTAACCCTAAAGAACGTATCCGATCAGCCCGTTGAGGGATACGGCTTGGGTTTCTTCGCCTTCGACTCATTTAATCGCTCTCTTGGACGACCATTCGTCGGCTATTCAATGTCCCCGGTTGCGAGCGAGGCCCAAGACAATCCATCTTGGGAACACAAGCCGCTTTCAGCATTTCTTTTCGACGGAAATGGTCGCGCACTCGCATATATCGATATCGTTCGTTTAAAAGATGGAACCATATGGAAAGCAAACATGAACGAGATCAATGCCCAACTTCGCGATTACGAACTCAATCTTGACGAAACCGTAGGAAGCCAGTGATCGCTCACTCCCCCGTCACCGTCAGCCCCAGCATCCGCCAGACCTGCATCCCGCCGCGGTAGTAGAAGATCTTCTCGGCCGGGAAGCCCGCCTCGATCATCCGGCGCGCGGCGGTGGGCGACTGGCCGCACCAGGGCCCGTTGCAATAGAGCGCGGCGGATTTCACGCCCGCAACCGTGCAGTCGAAGCCCTCGAAATCGGGCTCGCAGCCCAGTTCATCGAGCCGGTCGGCGGCCTCGGTATAGGGCACGTTGATCGCGCCGGGGATCGCGCCGCCCTCGAAATCGGGGCGCACCCGGCCGTCGATCACCACCACCTCGGGATCTTGCAGGAATTGCAGCATCTCGATCTCGCCGATCGGCGTCACGCCCGGGGCGGGCACCATCGGCTGGATGCAGAAATTCGGGCAGGCGCGCGAAGTGCGGGCCCATTCGCCCGAGAGCTCATGCGCCTCGTCCTGAATGCGGGCGATCTCGACGGGGCCGGCGGCGGTCTCGACGGTGACCGAGGCCGTGTCGGGGGTGATATTGACGCTCTGGGCCGCACCGGGCGTGGCGAAAGCGGCGGCCAGAATGGCCGCACCGATCGTGGCAAATGTCTTCATGAACTCTCTCCCTTTGGGTCAGGATACAAGTCCCGGCCTCTGGGGCAAGTGTTTCGGCGCTCAGTGCAGCGGGGGCGGCGCGGTGGCGTGGCGCGGGGCGCCCTGCCCCGCCTGCCTGCCACGCCCCCCGCGCCGCAGGTCGCGCTGCAGCGAGGAGAAGGGCCAGTCCTCGGGGTGGCGCACGAGGCCCGCGCGCACCGGCGCGTCCCAGATCGCAGCGAGTGCGCGGTTGCGGGCGACGGGGCTGTCGAGCGGCTGAATGGTGATCTCCTCGGCCCAAAGCGGCGAGACATGCGGCGCGACCTGCCCGGCGAAGGCCGCGCGGAACCCGCGCCAGCGTGGCAGCACCTCGAGCCCCGGCGCGATGGTCAGGAGCGCCATGAGCCGCCCCGGCAGGACCACCACCGCCTCGGCGCGCAGCCCGGGCGCCACCATCCACTCGGCCCAAAGCGCGCGCAGGGTCGCGATTTCTTCGGTCAGAAGCGCGCTCTCCGGCGCGGCGAGGCGCAGGGTATAGAGGCGCGAGACCCCGGGGAGATTCGGTGATGCGGGCAGCATGAGCCAAGGCTGCGCCTGCATGGTTAACAAATCCTGAATCCGCCGGAGCGGGAGGATCAGAGTTCGAGCGCCGCCATCAGCGCCTCGACCTCGGCCGAGGCGGGGCCCTTGCGCACCGCCTCGAGCACCCCGAGCCCCTGCCCCATCGTCTCGGCAAAGACCACCCGATGGGCGAGCGGCGCGTCGATCAGCTCGCCCTCGAGCTCGCCCGCCGCCTCGCGCACCTCCACATCGAGCCGGGTGCCGCGCTTGATCCGGTTCAGGATGATCTTGGGCCGCTTGCCCTCGCGCCGGGCGAGATCGAGCACCCCTTCGGTCGCCCAGAGATCGACGAGCGAGGCCGAGACCGGCACGAGGATCATGTCGGCCTCGCGCAGCGCGGGGCGCAGGTCGCTGTCGACCTTGGGCGGCGTGTCGATGATCACCACATCATAGTGTTTCTTGAGCTTTTCGCATTCATAGCTGACGCCCCAGGCCGAGGAGGTCGAGAATTCGAGCCCCGCCTCGCCCAGCCGTTCGCGCCGCGCCATGAACCAGCGCCCGAGCGAGCCCTGCGGGTCGGTATCGAGGAGCGCGACCGTGCGCCCCGAGCGCAGGAACCCCACCGCCAGATTGACGGCGAGCGTGGTCTTGCCCGCGCCGCCCTTCTGCTGCGCCACTGTGATCACTAGTCCCGACATGGATGCTCCCGAAATGCTGCGCCGCAGCATAGACCGAGTCGTTTCCGAATGCACGCCCTTCGGCGGCCCCGCACCGGCTTTGTTTCAGAAATCCGCCTGAACCTCATACATCACCGGCTCGAAACTGCGGCAGAGCGTGGCGATATGGCGGTTGCGGCGGATCATCTCGGGGCTGCGCAGCATCGCCTGATAATCGCCGCGCGCGACCCACTTCGAATAGGTGGCGATCCGGGTCTGGGCGTCGTTCATATGCAGGCCTGCGCCGAGGAAGCCGGGTTGCTTCGAGATGCACTCGGCATAGGCCTGTTGCAGGGCCTCCATCAGCTCGGTGGCGGTAGCGGGTGTCATCTCGAAGGTGCAGATCACGGTCTGCCCGTTGAAATCGCGGGTAATCTCGGTCATCGCTCTGGTCCTCCCCGATCCATGGCTCGACGGGGTCATGCTGGCACGGCCCGGCGCGAAAATCACGCGAGAAACGTCACAGCCAGACGGTGACGATTGCGGGCAAAGCGAAAATCAGCGCCACGCGGATCAGATCGGCGGCCACGAACCAGCTCACCGCACGCCAGGTGGCCGAAAGCGGCGTCGCGGTGTCTATCGCATTGATCACGAAGAGATTGAGGCCGACGGGCGGGGTGATCAGCCCGACCTCGACCACGATCAGCACGAGCACCCCGAACCAGAGCGCGGCGAGATCCGGGTCCATGCCGAAATCGAGGCCCGCGAAGATCGGCCAGAAGGTCGGGATCGTGAGCAGGATCATCGAGAGGCTGTCCATGAAACAGCCGAGGATCAGGTAGAAGACGAGCATCGCGGCCAGAATGGCCATCGGCGGCCAACCCGCGCCGGTGACCATCTCGGCCAGCTCCTGCGGCACCCGCGTCATGCCGAGAAAGCCGTTGTAGACCGCGGCGCCCAGAAGGATGAAGAAGATCATCCCCGTGGCCTCGGCGGTGGCCAGAAGCGCCGCGCGCAAGCCCCCACCGCGCAGCCCCCCGGCGAGCCAAGCGAGAAGGCCGGTGCCCGCCGCCCCCACCGCGGCGCCTTCGGTGGGGGAAAACAGCCCGCCATAGATGCCGCCCACGACCAGCGCGAAGATCGCCACCACCGGCCCGGTGCCGGCGAGCGCACGCAGCCGCTGTCCCCAAGGCCGCGGCGCGCGCGTGCCCGCGGCTTGTGGGTGGCGCGCGAGATAGGCGCGCACGGCCGCCATGTAGCCGAAGACCGCGAGCAACCCGGGCACCACAGCGGCGGCAAAGAGGCGCGCGATATTCTGCTCGGTCTGGATCGCGAAGATGACGAGCACCACTGAGGGCGGAATGAGGATACCGAGCGTGCCCCCCGCCGCGAGCGCCGCCGTGCTGAGCCCCCCCGCATAGCCCGCCGCCCGCATCTCGGGCAGGGCCACGCGCCCCATCGTGGCCGCCGTGGCAAGCGAGCTGCCGCAGATCGCGCCGAACCCCGCGCAGGCGCCGATTGCGGCCATCGCGAGCCCCCCGCGGCGGTGCCCGATCAGCGCGTCGGCCGCGCGAAAGAGCGCCCGGCTCATGCCGCCCTGCGTCGCGAACTGCCCCATCAGCAGGAAAAAGGGCACGACCGAGAGATCATAGCTCGCGAAGGCCGAGAAGCCCTCGTTCTTCATCTTGGCCAGCCACATCGCCGGGCTGCCCGCGAGCATCATGCCGCCCGCGCCGAGCGCGAGCATGGCAAGCCCGATCGGCACGCGCAGCGCGATCAGCAGAAGGAGGAGCGGAAAGGAGGCAAGCCCCAGCGCCAGATCGCTCACCCCCGCCCCCGCAACAGGATCCCCGCGCGGATGAGCGCCACGGCCGCCATCGCCCAGGCGCCCGGCAGGCAGGCGGCATAGAACCACCAGAGCGGCAGACCGAGCGAGAAGGTCGTGGTGCCCGAGCGCATTTTCGAGCCCATCCCGAGCCCGAGCCGCCAGGCGATCACCGCCACGAGCCCGGCCGCGAGCAGATGCCAGAGCACGCCCAAGGCCCGCCGCACACCCGCCGGCAGGCGCTCGGTAAAGAGCGCCACCTCGGCATGGGCACCGCGCCATTGCACGAGCGGCAGGGTGGCGAAGACGATCGCCGGCAGGCTCGCCTCGATCAGCTCATAGGAAAAGCCGAGCGGGCCGAGCGGCAGGCCGAGCTTGCGCCCGGCCGCGCCGAGCGCGCTGAGGCAAACCATTGCCGCGAGCGCCAGAAGCGACGCGCCGCCCGCGAGCGCGAGCCCCTGCACCAGCGCGCCGATAGCCCGCGTCACGCGCTCAGTTCCGATGCGCGGCAATCGCGGCGCGCGCCTGATCGAGGAGCCCCGCGCCGTCGATCCCGGCCTTGTCGGCCTCTGCGATCCAGCCCGCGACCACCGGCGCCGCGGCCGTCTCCCAGAGCGGGATTTCATCGGCCGGGATCGTCACGATCTCATTGCCCAAGCCCGCCGCGAAGGCGCGCGAGGGGATATCCTCGGCCTGTTGAACCTTGCCCGCATGGGCCGAAAACCCGGCGCCCGAGACGCTGTCGAGCGCGGCCTGCAGATCCTCGGGCAGCGCGTCATAGGCGTCGCGGTTCATCGCCAGGATGAAGGTCGCGGTATAGATCGAGGGCCCGGCGAATTCGGTGTGGTGATGCACGATCTCGCCGACCTTCAGGCTCGCCGAGACCTCCCAGGGCAGAAGCGCGCCGTCGATCGTGCCCTTCGACAGAGCCTCGGGCACCGCCGGCACCGGCATCCCGACCGCGGTCGCGCCAAGCTCCTCAAGCAGTTTCGTCGTCACCCGCGAGGGGCCCCGCAGCCGCAGCCCGGCAATGTCGCCCGGCGCCGCGATGCGCTTGTTGGCGTGGATCACACCCGGGCCATGGACCCAGGTGCCCAAGAGGTGCAGATCGGCGAAATCGGGCGCGAGCGGGCCCTGCGCCATCTCCCAGAAGGCGGCACTCGCGGCCTCGGCATCCTCGACCAGGAAGGGCAGCTCGAAGACCTCGGCGCGCGGGAAGCGGCCCGGGGTGTAGCCCGGCAAGGTCCAGATCACATCGACGACGCCATCGACCGCCTGATCCACGAGATCGCCCGGTTTGCCGCCGAGCTGCATCGAGGGGTAATGCTCGATCGCGATCCGCCCGCCCGAGGCCTCCTCGACCGCAGCAATCCAGGGATTGAGGATCTGCGCGGGCACGAAGCTCGTTTCTGGCAGGAACTGATGCAGACGCAGGGTCACCTCCTGCGCGGCGGCGGGCGAAGTGGTCACGGCCAGGCCCAGCGCAAGGGCGGCAATAAGCTGTTTCATCGGGGTCTCCCATCCCTGTCGGCGCCTTTATCGGGGGCGCCGCCCAAGCTGTAAAGGGCGCAAGCGACCGCGAAAGCACGCATCGCGACATCCCGACAAGTTTCCTTTTGCGAAAATTTTCTTACAGAAACGAAACTCGCGCATTCCATCAACTGTGCCGAAATATCCCGGGGGAGCGGGCAAGGCCCGCGGGGGCAGAGCCCCCTCTTCGCCAGAGCCTATTTCCGCCCGCGGAAGAAGCGCGCCCGGGCATAGAGATCCTCGAGCCGGCTCATCCGCGCCGAGGTCTGTTCCCAGGTCAGCGACTGCACCGCCGCCATCAGCGTCTCGGCCAGAACCTGAATCGCCACGGTCGAATCCCAGGCCGAGGGCACCTCGACCTCCGCCGAGAAGCGATAGCGCGCATGCGCCGCGGCGGGGCTGACCCATGGGTCGGTGATCAGCACCACCTCGGCGCCCTGTTCGCATGCCAGTTCAACGAGTTGCAGCACGTTGTTCTCATAACGCCGGATATCGAAGGCCAAGAGCACATCGCCCGGCCGCATCTCGATCAGCGCGGGCGGCCAGGCGTTCGAGACCGGGGTCAACAGCTCGACCTCAGAGCGGATCACCTTCATATGGGTCACGAAATATTCCGCCATTGCGAGCGTGATCCGCCCGCCGGTGGCGAAGATCTTGCGCGCGGGATCGGCCATCAGCCGCGCCACCGCATCGAAATCCGCATGGTCGATCTGGCGCAGCGTCGCCTGCAGATTGCCGAGCACCGCATCGGCGAAACGGTTGAGGATATGCGCCTCGGGCGCCGCCTCGGCCCACCGGTCATGCTTGGCAAGCGGGCTCTCGAGCCGCGCCTCGAGCTCGTCCCGCACCGCCCCTTGCAGCCCCGGATAGCCACCGAATCCCATCTTCTGCGCAAGCCGCACCACCGTCGGGCTGCTGACCTCGGCGGCGCGGGCGAGCTGCGTCACCGAGCCGAGCAGAGCCACCGGATAATGCCGCAGGATATGGCTCGCCAGTTGCTTCTCGGCCCGCGTCATCGTGCCGATCGCGCCGCGCAACTGATCCTCGATCCGTGTCTCTGCCGCCAAAACGGGCATTCCCCCCTCCAGAGCCGGCGCCACCACGATTCGCGCCCAAGAACAGATTGTAACAGAATTCCAAATTTTGAAATGATGTTGACAGACGTGCCGGAGCCGCGCGAGCCTGAGCCCAAGATCCAAAGAGAATCGACAGGGACGCAATGCAGCAGCAAGCCGCAGAATGGCAGCCGGTCGCGGTCGAACGACCCGAGGCGCAGGGGCGTTTCGTGCTCGTCTGCGAACATGCCTCGAACGATTTTCCCGCGCCCTGGGGCGATCTGGGCCTGACCGAGGCGCAGCGCACGGCGCATATCGCCTGGGACCCGGGCGCGCTTGGCCTCGCCCGCGCGCTCTCGAGTGCGCTCGATGCGCCGCTGGTGCGCGCCACCGCCTCGCGGCTGATCTATGACCTCAACCGCCCGCCCCACGCCGCAGGCGCGATGCCCGCACGCTCGGAAATCCACGAGATCCCGGGCAATCAGGCGGTGCCCGCCGCGCAGCGGCTCGCGCGGACCGAGGCGCTCTACCTGCCCTTCCACGACGCGCTGCGCGCGCTCCTTGCGCGGCGGCTCGCGCTCGGCCTCGCGCCGGTTGTGGTCACCATCCACAGCTTCACACCGCTCTGGTTCGGCCAGCCGCGGGCGGTCGAGCTGGGGGTGATCCACGATGCCGATCCGGGCCTCGCCACAGCGCTGGTCGAGGAGGCGCGCGGCGGGCTCGATCTCGATACCCACCTCAACGATCCCTATTCCGCCGCTGATGGCGTGACCCATACGCTCGCGCTGCAGGCGACGCCGCTGGGCCTGCCCAATGTGATGATCGAGCTGCGCAACGACCTGATCGAGAGCCCCGCGCAGCAGCAGGCGATGGCCGGGCGGCTTGCCCCGCTCCTCACCGCGGCGCTGGCGCGGATCGAAACGCGGGAGGCCGCCTGATGCCCGGACCCGTCATCGCCTATCTGAAAGTCGTCGAGGGGCTGAACTATCGGATCGGGCGGTTCGCGATGTATCTGCTTTATGCGATGATGGCCATCCTGCTCTGGTCCTCCTTCACCAAGATCCTGCATTTTCCTGCGATCTGGACGCTGGAAATGGCGCAGTTCACGCTCGTGGCCTATTACATGCTCGGCGCGCCCTATTCGATGCAGCTTGGCACCAACGTGCGGATGGACCTGCTCTATGCGCGCTTCACCACCCGCGGTCAGGCGGCCTGGGATGTGGTGACGATCTTCTTCCTGATGTTCTATCTGGGCGTCATGCTCTGGGGGGCGTTCGACAGCACGGCCTATTCCTTTTCGGTGACCGAGCGCGCGCCCTCGGCCTGGCGCCCGCCGCTCTGGCCTATCAAGCTGGTGATTACGGTCAGCTTCGCGCTGATGCTGTTGCAGGCCACCGCCCATCTGATCCGGGACATCGCGGTGATGCGTGGCGCCGACCTGCCCCCGCCCCCCGTTACGCCGGAGGCCCGCTGATGGATCACAACACCATTGCCCTCCTGATGTTCTCGACCATGCTTCTGATGATGGTCACCGGCCAGCGCGTCTTTGGCGCCATCGGTTTCGTGGCGGTCGTCGCGGCGCTCGCGCTCTGGGGGCCCGGGGGCACCGACATGGGCTTCTCGGCGGTGATGAAGCTGATGAAATGGACGCCGCTCCTGACGCTGCCGATGTTCGTCTTCATGGGCTATGTGATGAGCGAGAGCCGCCTCGCCGAAGACCTCTACAAGATGTTCCACGTCTGGTTCGGGCCGGTTCCCGGCGGTCTCGCCATCGGGACGATCCTTCTGATGGTGATGATTTCGGTGATGAACGGGCTCAGCGTCGCGGGCATGGCGATCGGCGCCACGATCGCGCTGCCGGAACTGATGCGGCGCGGCTATGACAAGCTGATGATCTCGGGCGTCATTCAGGCGGGCTCCTCGCTTGGCATCCTGATCCCGCCCTCGGTGGTGCTCGTCCTCTTCTCGCTGATTGCGCGTCAGCCGGTGTCGAACCTCTGGCTCGCGGGCGCGATCCCGGGCCTGCTGATGGCCACGCTTTTCGTCATCTACATCCTCGTGCGCGCCAAGATGAACCCGGCGCTGGCCCCGCCGATGCCGCCCGAGGAGCTGGCCGAGGTGACCTGGGCCGAGAAGTTCCGCCTGCTGAGCGCAGGCCTCCTGCCGGTCTTCATCTTCGTCGCGATGATGGTGCCGTTCCTGAACGGTTGGGCGAGCCTGACCGAGGCTTCGGTGATCGGCGCGCTGGCCGCGGTCTTTGCCGCCGTCATCAAGGGCCGTTTCACGCGGAAGGTCTTCGAGGTGGCGACGCGCCAGACGCTGGCCATCACCGTGATGTTCATGCTGATCATCACCGCGGCGCTCAGCTTCGGCGCGGTCTTCGACGGCTTGGGCGCGGGCCGCGCGATCAACGATTTCTTCCTCAATTCGCTCGGCCTCGCGCCCTGGCAGGTGCTGGTGCTGATGCAGGCGAGTTTCCTTGTCATGGGGATGTTCCTCGACGATACCGCGATGCTGGTGATCGTGGCCCCGGTCTATGTGAGCCTCGCCAAGACGCTCGGCTTCGATCTCGTCTGGTATGGCGTTCTCTACACCATCACCTGCCAGATCGCCTATCTGACCCCGCCCTTCGGCTATAACCTCTTCCTGATGAAGGCGATGGCGCCACCCGAGTTCACCCTGCCGGTGATCTACCGCTCGGTCGCGCCCTTCGTCCTCGTGATGGTGCTGACGCTGATCCTCGTGATGATCTTCCCCGAGCTCGCGCTCTGGCTGCCGCGCGAGGTGCTCGGGCGCTGACCCTTCTTCAATCAAAATGACCCCGGCAAACGGGGCGCTTCCCTGTCAACAAGGAGAGAGACGATGACGACGACCAGACGGAAGTTCCTGACCACCGGCGCGGTGGGTGCCGCAGCGGCGGGCCTTGCCGCGCCTGCCCGCGCGCAAGAGACGATCAAATGGCGGTTGCAGACCTATGCCGGTCCCGCGCTCGCCGAAGAGGTGGTGAAACCCGCGATCGAGGCCTTCAACACCATCGCCAACGGCCAGATGGAGATCGAACTCTATACCTCGGATCAGCTGGTGCCGACGGGCGAGCTCTTCCGCGCGATGCAGAACGGCACGATCGACGCGGTGCAGTCGGATGATGACTCCATGGCCTCGCCCACCGAAGTCACCGTGTTCGGCGGCTATTTCCCCTTTGCCCTGCGCTATTCGCTCGATGTGCCCGCGCTCTTCAATTCCTGGGGTCTCAAGGAGATCTGGGAAGAGGAATATGCCAAGGTCGGCATCAAGCATATCTCGGCAGGCTCGTGGGATCCGTGCAACTTCAACATGAAGGAGCCCGTGAACTCGCTCGCCGATCTGAACGGCAAGCGCGTCTTCACCTTCCCGACCGCGGGCCGCTTCCTCGCGCAATTCGGCGTCATCCCGGTCACGCTCCCTTGGGAGGATGTCGAGGTCGCGCTGCAAACCGGCGAGCTGGATGGCCTCGCCTGGTCGGGCATCACCGAGGATTACACCTCGGGCTGGTCCAAGGTTGCGCCCTATTTCCTGACGAACAACATCTCGGGCGCCTGGATCGGGCATTTCTTCGCCAATATGGACCGCTGGAACGAGGTGCCCGATCACCTCAAGCAACTGCTGACGACCTGTTTCGACCAGTCGCATTACCATCGTCAGTGGTGGTATTGGGCGGGCGAGGCGAAACTGCGCGTCGAGGGGGCGGACATGAAACTCACCTCGCTGCCGACCGAGGATTACGCCAAGCTCGAAGAGGCCGCGCATAAATTCTGGGACGAGATCGCCGCCGAGAGCCCGCTCAAGGCCAAGGTTGTCGAAATCATCAGGAAGTATAACGATACGATGGTGAAGGCCGGTCAGCCCTATCGCTACGGCTGATCGGGGATACGATTTCGGGGTCTGCCCCAAGGGGCAGACCCCGGGGCGGGGCGGCGGGGGCAAGCCC
>QKJR01000026.1 GCA_003249215.1 Rhodobacterales bacterium | reverse complement strand
GAAAACGATAAGTCTCTGGTGACCACGATCAATTCGACTCTGGTCACCACCGTGCCGCTCTGGGAGACCCAGCTCGCCCAGGCCGTCACCATCCAGCGCAGCGCCCAGGCCGCCGCCGCCGTCAAGGAAGCGACCGACCTCACCAACGAATTGCTGACCTCCAACGCCAAGAACCTGCGCGAGGCCAACAAGGTGGTGCGCGAGCAGATGGAACGCGGCGTCTTCGACATCGAGGCGATCAAATCGGCCAATGCCGACCTCATCGCGACGATCGAGGAGAGCCTGCAGATCGCCGACGAAGGCAAGGCCAAGCGCGCCGCCGCCGAAGAGGAACTCAAGAAGATGGAAGCCGAACTCAAGGACACGCTCGCCTCGGCCAAGGCCCGGGGCACGGCGATGGGCCACGAGGTCGGCGCCGCGGTGGAGGGCTAAGGCCGGAATGCGCAGGACCCGACCCATCCTGGGTCTTCTCGCCGGTGCGGCTCTGCTGGCCGGCTGCGAGGCTCCGAGCGGCGCGGTGACAACCGCGCCGCCGCCGGTGCCCCGCCCGGGGGATGACGCGCTGTTCGTCACCCCCTCCCCGGCCAGCGCCGAGCTCGCCGATTATTATGCGCGGGTGCAGAACGGGCTGCTGACCGAGGGCATGTTGCGCACCGATCGCGGTGGCGCCGACACGCCCTATTCCGCCCGCGACCTGGCCCGCAACTTCCTGCGCATCGCCTTCTACGAGGAATATTCCGACGCCGGCGGCCGGCTGGTCGCCCGCGAGGCGGCGTCGCGGCTGCACCGCTGGATCAAGCCGGTGACGATCTCGGTCGAATACGGCAATTCGGTCTCGCCGACGATCCGCGCCCGCGACAGCGTCGTGGTCTCGCGGCTGCTCGGCCGGATCGAGACAGCCACCAGCCACCCGATCGCCCAGGTCAGCCCCGGCAGCGGCAATTTCCGCGTCTTCGTGGTCAACGAGGACGAACGCCGCGCGCTTGCCCCGCGGATCAAGGCGATCATGCCCAACATCTCGTCCACCGCGCTCAACACGATCATCAACCTGCCGCGTTCGACCTATTGCCTGGTCTTCGCGACCACCGACGCGCGCAACCCGGGCACCTATTCGCAGGCGATCGCCGTGGTGCGCGCCGAGCACCCCGACCTGCTGCGCGCCTCCTGCTATCACGAGGAGATCGCCCAGGGCTTCGGCCTGGCCAACGATTATCCTCTGGCGCGACCCTCGCTCTTCAACGATGATGAGGAATTCGCACTTCTCACCACTCATGACGAGCTTCTGCTCAAGATGCTCTACGACCGGCGCCTGACCCCCGGCATGACCGAGACCCAGGCCCGCCCGATCGTCGAGCGGATCGCGCAGGAGCTTTTGGGCGGAAACGTTTAATTACCAGGGAGACCAACATGGGCATTCTCGATTTTCTTTCAGGTCAATTCATTGACGTCATCCATTGGACGGATGACACCCGCGACACGATGGTCTGGCGCTTCGAGCGCGAAGGCCACGAAATCAAATACGGCGCCAAGCTGACGGTGCGCGAAGGTCAGGCGGCGGTCTTCGTCCACGAAGGCCAGCTCGCCGATGTGTTCAAGCCCGGGCTCTACATGCTCGAGACGAACAACATGCCGCTGCTCACCAGCCTGCAGCACTGGGACCACGGCTTCAAATCGCCCTTCAAGAGCGAAGTCTATTTCGTCTCGACCACCCGGTTTACCGACCTCAAATGGGGCACCAAGAACCCGATCCCCTGCCGCGACCCGGAATTCGGTCCGGTGCGGCTGCGCGCCTATGGCACCTATTCGGTGCGCGTCACCGATCCCGGCAAGTTCCTGACCGAGATCGTCGGCACCGATGGCGAATTCACGATGGACGAGATCTCGATGCAGATCCGCAACGTGATCGTGCAATCCTTCTCGCGCATCGTCGCGGGCTCGGGCATCCCGGTGCTCGACATGGCCGCCAATACCGACGAGCTCGGCAAGCTGGTGGCGAGCGAAATCACCAAGACGATCGCCGAATACGGGCTCGAAATCCCGGAATTCTACGTCGAGAACATCTCGCTGCCGCCCGCCGTCGAAGAGGCGCTCGACAAGCGCACCTCGATGGGGATCGTCGGCGACCTGAACAAATACATGCAGTTCAACGCCGCCGAGGCGATGGGCGCGGAAAACTCGGCGATGGCCTCCTCGATGGGCGCCGGCATGGGTGCCGCGATGGGCATGGGCATGGCCGGCCAGATGGCGCAGCCCGGCCCCTGGGGCGCCGCCCCGGCCGCGGCCGCGCAACAGCCCGCCGCCGCCGCACCGCCGCCGCCGCCGGTCGAAAAGGTCTGGCACATCGCCGAGAACGGCGCCACCAAGGGCCCGTTCTCGCGCGCGACCATGGGCCAGATGGCCGCCGCCGGCAGCCTGACCCGCGAGACCCTCGTCTGGACCGCCGGTCAGGACGGCTGGCTCAAGGCCGACGACCTCGACGAACTCGCGACCCTCTTCACGGTGCTGCCGCCGCCCCCGCCGCCCGCGGGCTGAGGCCGTGCCTCCCGAGGTGACCCGGGCCGCCGATTGCGGCCATTCGCCGAAGACCGCGAAGGCCGAAGCCATCGCGCTCGCCCTCATGGGAATCGGCGATATCGCGCCCGACCAACTCGCCGAAGGGGCGAGCTGGGAACGTGGGGGCCCACTCCCCCCCGCCGTCGGTCGCGAGGCGATCCTCGCCGCGCTGGTGGATATTTCACCGCCCGCGCGCATCGAGGTGGCGCAGATCGCCACTCACGGCAAGGCCGGCTCGGTTGCCGGCCGCGTCACCCGTCCGGGGCACCCGCCCCGGCTGTTTTGCCATTTGATCCGCTACACCTCGGCCTCGGCGCGCGAGGTGGCGCAACTCATCAGTTTTGAACATCCCGGACCCTGACATGACCGACGAATTCGCCGCCCCGCCGGCACCCCCCGCCCCCGAAGAAGAACACCGCTTCCCCTGCAACCAATGCGGCTCGGAGATGCGCTTCGACGCCGCCAACGGCATGCTGATCTGCGATCATTGCGGCCATAGCGAAAAGGTCGGCGACGACAGCGACGCCGCCACCAGCGGCGCCAACCACGAGCAGGATTTCGAAACCGCTCTCGGCGCCGGGCTCGCTGCCGCCGAGACCCAGGACCTCCGCATCTCCGCCTGTCCCAATTGCGGGGCGCAGGTGGAATTCGACGGCGCCGAACATGCCAAGGAATGCCCGTTCTGCGCCACCCCCGTGGTCGCCGACACCGGCACCACCCGGCAGATCAAGCCGCAGGGTCTGCTGCCCTTCTCGGTCTCCGAAAGCGACGCCCGCGCGGCGATGACCAAATGGCTGGGCCGGCTCTGGTTCGCGCCCAACGGGCTCAAGGAATACGCCCGCAAGGGCCGCAAGATGAACGGCATCTATGTGCCCTATTGGACCTTCGACGCCGATACCAAATCGGATTACGTCGGCGAGCGCGGCACGGTCTATTACACCGAGCGCACGGTGATGCGCGACGGCAAGCCGACCACGGTGCGCGAACAGCATGTGCGCTGGAGCCCGCGGTCGGGCCGGGTCGCGCGGTTCTTCGACGATGTGCTGATCCTCGCCTCGCGCGCGCTGCCCAAGCGCTATACCGACGCGCTCGAGCCCTGGGACCTCGCCGCCCTCGAAGCCTATTCGCCGCAATTCCTCGCCGGGTTCAGCGCCGAGGGCTACACGATCGACCTCAAGGAGGGCTATGGCGAGGCCCGCGTCAAGATGGACGCGGTGATCCGGCAGGACGTCAACCGCGACATCGGCGGCGACCGTCAGCGCATCCACCGGATCAACACGATGGTCTCCGACGTGACCTTCAAGCATATCCTGCTGCCGGTCTGGACGGCCGCCTACAAATACCGCGGCAAGAGCTATCGCTTCGTGGTCAACGGCCGCACCGGCAAGGTCAAGGGCGAGCGGCCCTGGTCGGCCTGGAAGATCGCGATCGCCGCGATCCTCGCGGCCATCGTGATCGGTGTCATCGCCTATTTCGTCGCGCAAAACCAATAAGATGGCGCATCTCATTGCCTTCGCCGGCCCGCCCGGCGCGGGCAAATCCACCATTGCCCGGCAGCTCGCGCGCGAGACCGGCGCGGTCTATCTGCGCATCGACGAGATCGACGCGGCGATCTGGGCGCGCGACCCGGGCCGCGACATCGGGCCCGAGAGCTATCACATCGCCGCCGCTCTGGCGGTGTCGAACCTCGGCCTCGGCCATGACGTGATCACCGATTGCGTGAACCCCTGGCCGATCACCCGGGCGATCTTCGCCGAGGCCGCCACCCGCGCAGGGGCCGAATTGCTCGGGGTCGAAATCACCTGTTCCGACAGGGCGCTGCACCGCGCCCGGCTTGCGGCGCGCGGCGAAGTGGTGGCGGGGCTCGCCCCGCTCGACTGGGACGAGGCAGAGGCGCGCGACTATCGGCCCTGGGCCGAGGCCGCTCTGCATCTCGACAGCGCGCGGCTTTCCGTCGAGGCCGCCGTCGCCACGATCCGGCGCGCCCTCAGCCGGCGGTGAGACAGCGCCGGGGCACCCAGCCCTCGGCCCCCGATGCGTTGCGGCAGAGCACCCAGCCATGGGTTTCCTCCAGCGCATCAAGCACCTCGCCGGGGCGGCAGGACAGCTCCATCGCCGAATAATCGCGCAAGGCCCGGCCGGCCTCGATCAGGCTGTCGGGCAGCCAGCCCTCGCGCCCCGCGGGATCGCGCCCCCAGAGCCAGCGATGCCCGTCCCAGAGGTCTTCGCGGCCCGACAGCACCACGGCCTCGCCCGCGCGCAGACGCACCGGATCGTCATAGCTCGCCTGCCAGGCATCGGTCACACGATAGATCATGGCGCAGGCTAACCGCTTCGCGCGCCACAAAAAAGGGGGCGGTCTCCCGCCCCCCTCTTCGCTGTCGAGGTGCACCTTTTACCCCGTCAGCTTCTCCGAATTTCGACCTTCTTGGCTTCGGGCACCTTGGGCTCGGTCTTCGGCACCACGATCGTCAGGACCCCGTCCTTCAGATCGGCCTCGACCTTG
>QKJR01000056.1 GCA_003249215.1 Rhodobacterales bacterium | reverse complement strand
GATGCGCTGGGGCATGTCGGACAAGGTCGGCAATATCGACTATTCCGAGGCGCATGAGGGCTATTCCGGCAACACCGGCGGCTTCTCGGTCTCGACCCGCACCAAGGAGCTGATCGAGGAAGAGGTCCGCGAGATCATCGAGACAGGCTATATCGAGGCGCGTCGCATCCTGACCGAGAATCAGGAGGAATGGGAACGCCTCGCGCAGGGCCTTCTTGAGTATGAGACGCTGACCGGCGACGAGATCAAGAAGGTGATGGCGGGCGAGGCGCTGGGCCAGGACAAGGATGGCGACGATACGCCGACCGGCAGCCTACCCTCGGTCACCGCTCTGCCCAAGACCAAGCCCGCCAAGGGCGGGGACGCAGCGCCCGAACCGCTGGTCTGAGCCATGGCGAAGGGGCAAAAGCCCAAGGACCCGAACGAGTGGAACCCGGCCGCCTACGGCCGGTTCCGCACTTTGAGGCTGCGCCCCGCGCTCGATCTTCTGGCGCAGGTGGGCGCGCTGCCCGAGGGCAAGATCGTCGATCTGGGGTGCGGCGCCGGCGCCGCGGGGCCCGCGCTTTCGCAACGTTTCATCGGGCGCAAGATCGTGGGAGTCGATACCTCGCCGGCGATGCTGGCCGAGGCGGCGGCGACCGGGGCTTACAAGCGCTGCGATCTGGCCGATATCCGCGACTGGACGCCAAAGAAATCGCCTGCGCTGATTTACGCGAATGCCGTGCTGCACTGGCTGCCCGATCATGCCACGCTCCTGCCGCGGCTCGTGGGCCTGCTCGCCCCGGGCGGTGTGCTCGCCGTGCAGATGCCGCGCCAATATGGCGCGCCTTCGCATCGCTTCCTGCGCGAATTCGCGGCCGAGATGTTCCCCGACCGCTTCGATTTCAGCGGCTGGCAGCCCCCCGTGGCCGAGCCCGCCGCCTATGCCCGCCTGCTCGCGCCGCTGGGCGAGGTCGAGGTCTGGCAGAGCGATTACATCCAGCGCCTCGCGCCGGCCGAAGGGGCCCATCCGGTGCGCCGCTTCACCGAATCGACCGCGATGCGCCCCTTCGCCGAGAAACTCGACCCTAGCGAACGCGCGGCCTTCCTTGCCCGCTACGAGTCGGCTCTTGGCGCCGCCTATCCCACCGAGCCCGACGGCACGGTCCTGTTCCCGTTCCGGCGGGTCTTCTTCACGCTCAAGGTCGCCTGATGCCCGCGCTCAAAGCCACGAATTTCTCCGCCGTGATCAGCTATCTGGGCCTCGTGCGCCCGGGGCAGCTCGCCTCCGAGCCGGTCGGGCAGATGGTGATCGGCTTCGACGGCCCCGAGGGCGAGGCCCATTCCGGCCGCCTGCGCGAGAGCTGCTCGCGCGTGACCGAGCAGCACCCGCGCGGAACGCCGATCGCCAACACCCGCCAGATCACCATCCTGTCGGAGGAGGAGCTGGCCGAGACCGCCTTCGCCATGCATCTGCCGCGGATCGCGCCGGAATGGGTCGGCGCCAATATCGTGCTGCGCGGCCTGCCCGACCTGACCCATCTGCCGCCCTCGTCGCGGTTGCAGGGGCCTGACGGGGTGACGCTCGTGATCGACATGGAGAACCGCGCCTGCGTCCTTCCCGGGCGCGAGATCGACAAGCACCACCCGGGCGTCGGGCCGCGCTACAAGCCTGCGGCGACGGGGCGGCGCGGCGTCGTGGCTTGGGTCGAGCGGCCCGGTATGCTGGAAATCGGTCAGGCGCTCGTGCTCCATATCCCCGATCAGCGCGCTTGGTCGCATATGTCGGATGTGCGTGGCTGAGCAACCGCCTGCGCGCCGCTGACCTTGTCTGCTGTCATTGTTCTGTTACCTAAGCGTCACAATGCGCAGGGTGAACAGATGACTTTCAGGTGCCTGACCGGGGTTTTGGTCGCGTTTTTCGTCGTAATCTTGGGGGTTTGGCTGCTTGCGGGCCAGCCCGGTTCCTTCGCCGAGGAAGATGGACCGCTCGAGATCTGGTCGGCGTGCCTGCTGTTCCTCGCGGCACTGGCCTCGCTGCGGGTGATCCCTTCGCGCTATCTCCTGCGGGATCTCTTCGTGCCCTTCGGCTTTTTTCAGCTCGGCGTGCGCGAATTGCCCTTCGAGGCCTGGATCTTCGATGAGCGGGTGCTGACGCCGGCCTTCTACCGGAGCGAGGGGCTCAATTTCACCACGGCGGCGGGCGCGATCTATGCGCTGGTGGCGCTCTGGTCGGTGCTCGCGCTCGTGATCTGGGGGCTGCCGCAGGGCTGGCGGGCGCTGCGCGCGCGGCGCAGTTGGCTGCGCTATTTCTTCGCCGCGGGAGGCTGCGCCCTCCTTGCGCAGGGCGGCGAGGAGCTCCTCAAGTCGATGACCGTGGGGCCCGTGGCCGAATTCGCATTGCATGCGGTCGAGGAGGGCTTCGAGGCGCTCTTTGCGCTGCTGCTTTTCCAGGCGCTTTACCTGGCCTGGCATCGCGACTAGGGTCGTTCCGCCGGGCGAATGTCGTTTGCGGACACGGCCTTGGCGGCGCGCGAACGGCGTGCGCGACAAGGAGGATCCATGCAGAGCGACATCGAAATCGCCCGGGCGGCGCAGTTGCGTCCGATGCCGGAGATCGCGGCCAAACTCGGGATTCCCGAAGAGGCGCTGATCCCCTATGGCCGTGACAAGGCCAAGATCGAGGCGGGCTTCCTCGCGGGGCTCGCCGCGCGCCCCTCGGGCCGGCTGATCCTCGTCACTGCGATCACGCCGACGCCGGCGGGCGAGGGCAAGACCACCACGACCGTGGGCCTCGGCGATGCGCTTTCCCGGATCGGCAAACGCACGGCGATCTGCATCCGCGAGGCCTCGCTCGGCCCCAATTTCGGGATGAAGGGCGGTGCGGCCGGCGGCGGGCGGGCGCAGATCGTGCCGATGGAATCGATGAACCTGCATTTCACCGGCGATTTCCATGCGATCACGGCCGCGCATAACCTGCTCGCCGCGATGCTCGACAACCATATCCACTGGGGCAATGCGCTCGGCATCGACATCCGCCGCATTCGCTGGCGCCGGGTGGTGGACATGAACGACAGGGCCTTGCGCGATATCGTCGTGGGGCTCGGCGGGCCCGGCAACGGCTATCCGCGCGAGACGGGCTTCGATATCACTGTCGCCTCCGAGGTCATGGCTTGCCTGTGTCTGGCCGAGGATATCGCCGATCTCGAGGCGCGGCTCGGGCGCATCATCGTGGCCGAGCGCGCCGATCACAGCCCGGTCACCTGTGCCGATCTGCGGGCTCAGGGTGCGATGGCGGTGCTCCTGAAGGATGCGATGCAGCCCAACCTCGTGCAGACGCTCGAGGGCACGCCCGCCTTCGTTCATGGCGGGCCCTTCGCCAATATCGCGCATGGTTGCAACTCGGTCGTGGCGACGCGTGCGGCGCTGCATCTGGCCGATTATGTGGTGACCGAGGCGGGCTTTGGTGCCGATCTGGGCGCCGAGAAATTCTTCGATATCAAATGCCGGATCGCGGGCCTCAAACCGGCCGCGGCGGTGATCGTGGCCACGGTGCGCGCGCTCAAGATGCAGGGCGGCGTCGCGCGCGCGGATCTCGGGCGCGAGGACGTGCCCGCGCTGATCCGTGGCGCGGCCAATCTCGCGCGGCATATCGCCAATACCAAGGGCTTCGGGGTGCCGGTCGTGGTGGCGATCAACGCTTTCGACGGGGATACCGAGGCCGAGATCGCGGCGCTGCGGGCCGAGGCCGCGAAACAGGGCGTCGAAGCGGTGCTCTGCCGGCATTGGGCCGAAGGGGGCGCAGGGGCCGAAGAGCTCGCCCATCACGTGGTCGATCTGGCCGCCCATGCACCCGCCTTCGCGCCACTCTATCCCGATGAGATGGGGCTTTTCGCCAAGCTCGAGACGATCGCCAAGCGCATCTATCACGCCCATGAGGTGATAGCCGACAAGCCCCTGCGCGATCAGCTCCATGCCTGGGAACAGGCGGGCTTCGGCAATCTGCCGGTCTGCGTGGCCAAGACCCAATACAGCTTCTCGAGCGATCCCAAAATCTTGGGTGCGCCCGAGGATCACGTCCTGCCACTGCGCGAGCTGCGTCTGGCGGCAGGGGCGGGATTCATCGTGGCAATCTGCGGCGAGATCATGACGATGCCCGGCCTGCCGCGCGAACCCGCGGCCGAGCGGATCGGGCTTGGCCCCGGCGGGCAGATCGAGGGTCTCTTCTGAGGGCGTCTCCGGGGGGCCTTGAGCCGGGCGGCCGGGTTTGCGATAGGAAACGGGACGGATAGGGAGGGCGCGATGCGGGAGCCGCAGACGATTTCGACCATGGTGGAGCTGCGCGAGGAGATCGACGCGCTCGATGCGAAGCTGATCGCGCTGCTCGGTCGCCGCACCCGCTATGTCGCGCGGGCGGCCGAGATCAAGCAGGGCGTGCACCTGCCGGCGCGGATCCCCGCGCGGGTCGAGGAGGTTGTGGCGAAGGTTTGTGCCGAGGCGGCGCGGGCGGGCGTCGACCCGGTCCTCGCCGAGACGCTCTGGCGCGCGATGATCGAGCATTTCATCGCGCAGGAGGAACAGGTTCTGGGCAAGGGGGACGAGGCATGAGTGCGACGATCATCGACGGCAAGGCCTTTGCGGCCGGGGTGCGCGCGCAGGTCGCGGGCCACGTGGCGCGGTTGAAGGAAGAACAGGGGATCACCCCGGGCCTTGCGGTGGTGCTGGTGGGCGAGGATCCGGCCTCGGAGGTCTATGTCCGCAACAAGGGCAAGCAGACGCTGGAAGTCGGGATGAATTCCTATGAATTCAAACTACCCGCCGAGACGTCGGAGGGCGAGTTGCTGGCGTTGATCGCCAAGCTCAACGCCGATCCGGCGGTGCATGGCATCCTCGTGCAGCTACCGCTGCCCGGGCATCTGAACTCCGATCTGGTGATCAATGCGATCGATCCGGCGAAAGATGTGGACGGGTTCCACATCTCGAACGTGGGTCTGCTCGGCACCGGGCAGAAATCCATGGTGCCCTGCACGCCGCTCGGCTGCCTGATGATGCTGCGCGACCATCTGGGGAGCCTCTCGGGCCTCAATGCGGTCGTGGTCGGGCGCTCGAACATCGTCGGCAAGCCGATGGCACAG
>QKJR01000018.1 GCA_003249215.1 Rhodobacterales bacterium | reverse complement strand
GAAGAGCCCGAATCCCTGCAGCCGATGATCGTCGCCGAGATGTCGACGACGATCCCGACGCTTTCGGTCGGCGAGGCGGTGATGCAGATGGAGCTGGCGAACGTTCCGGTCCTCGTCTTCCGCAACGAGAAGTCGCTCGGGGTGAATGTCGTGTATCGTCGTGAGGACGGCAACATCGGCTGGATCGAACCGGGCGCCACGGCCTGATCGCCCCCCGCCACAAGCGGGCCGGAACGAAAAGTAGGAACGATGGAACTCTCGAGTATTCTCCGGCCCGCCGCCGTCAAGGTGGTGGCAAATGTTTCGTCCAAGAAGCGCCTGTTCCAGGACCTGGGCGATATCGCGGCGTCGGTCTATGGGCTTGATGCCCAGGCCGCCTTCGCCGCCCTGCAGGAGCGCGAGAGCCTCGGCCCCACCGGTGTGGGGCACGGGGTCGCGCTCCCGCATGCCCGCATCGCGGGGCTGACCCATGTGGTCGGCGCCTTCGTGCGGATCGAGAAACCGGTGGATTTCGATTCCGTCGACCGTCAGCCGGTCGATCTCGTCTTTGCTCTGTTCGCCCCCGATGGCTCGGGGGTGGACCACCTCAAGGCGCTGGCGCTGGTGTCGCGCACCATGCGCGACGCGAGCGTCTGTGCCAAGCTGCGGGCCAATGACGATCCCGACACGCTGCACACCATCCTGACCGAGGCGCAGGGCATCCGCGCCGCCTGATCAGCCGCGTTTCTCGCGGCGCCAGGGGCGAAATCCGAACAGCATGAAATCGCGTTGGTAGGCCTTGCGCACGGCCTCCTCGACCTCGTCGTCATAGATGTCGGCGAGGCCAAAGGGCGTTTCGTCCTCGATCACGGGCAGCGCCGGCAGGGTCTCGAGCCCGACCTCATGGCCGAGCATCGCGAGCCCCGCCGCGAGGTCGTCCTCGCGCAGGATATGGTCGGGCGGCAGGATCTGGCCAAAGCCGGTCACGACATGGCCCTGGCTCGCCCAGGAGCCATCGACCCGGATCGCGGTCTGGCCGTTGATGTTGCCGGCGACGAATTTCAGGAAACCGAGGAAGGCGGCGCGGTGGCGCGCCTTGTCCCAATCGGCGCCGGGTGGCATCTCGGCCGGCAGGGCGACGTCATAGATGTCGGCCAGCGCCTGACGGATCTCGCCATAGGTCTCGGGCCCGCCGGCGATGAAATGCCGGCAGAAGGCGGCATGTGCCCGCCGCGCCGGGTGGCGCAACACGGTGAAGGTGCGGTGGCCGGGATGCTGGCGCTTCCACTTGCGCAGGTCGCGCTGGGTCAGCCCCGTGGCCAGATCCTCGACCGCCATGCCGTCGATCGCCGCCATCCAGGCCTTGATCTCGCGGTCGGGGCCGGCCTGCACCGGCATATAGAGCAGGGGCACGCTGTCGCAGGTCACATAGCTCGGCACCACGGGGGCGCGGATCGGTTCGAAATTCGGCAGGGAATCGAGATCGTAGCGGTCGATCTCGTTCACCGTCTCCTCGACCAGAGAGAAATTGCGCACCTTGTCGATGAGGCTTTCCGGGTTCTGTTTCTTGAACTTGCCGGAGAATTCCGTGAGCTCGTGCTCGACCCCGAGAAACCGCGCGAGCCCATTGACCGCCTTGAGGTCCTGAATGTCGTCATAGTCGATATAGAAGCCCGCCTGCCCGGTGATCTGGAGCCGCCGGGCGATGTCGCGCTGGCGTTCCTTCACCGTGTAGAACAGGCGCTTGAAATCCTTGGCGTCGAATTTGACCCGCCATTTCTTGGCGTCCCGCGCATCCTGAAGCGCCCATTGGTCGGTCGACCAGGCGATGCGCTGGCTGACCCAGGCGTCGACCAGATTGCGCGACAGGATGATCTTGGCGCAGCGCCGGTCGTTCATCACATGGTCGTAGACCCGCGGATCGTGGTCGTTGAACAGCCGGAAGCCATAGAGGCCTTCGGTGTTCTCGCGCATCTTCTCGATCATCTTCATCGGGTCGGCGTCGCGCTGGGCCAGCGTCACGCCGAACAGATCGGTCTGATCGGGCTTGCAGATCAGATAGGGGTTGAACACCTCGCCATAGCTGTGCAGCCCCGGAAACAGGTTAATGTTGGACTCGAGGAAATTCGATCCGGTGCGCATCTCGGCCAGGATCACGAAAGAATCGAAAGGTCTGTCCATCTGGTCTCTGCGGTCACTTCACGAGATAGGGCTTGCGCGGGCGGTTGCGGGATTTGTCGCCGCTCTGACCGACGGGAAAATCGCCCATCAGATGTGGCTGCATCCCCTGGTTCTTCAGATTTTGCAGGAATTGACCGAAGCCGTCGAGCGAGATCATCCGCGGCGCTTCGGTCAGGCGGTGGGTCGCGCGCAGGCCAATCTCGTCGATGACCGTCTGTAGCGGCTCCATCGGGTTTTCCACGAAATCGGCCAGCGTCCAGATCCGGACCCGGGCGCGCGCGTAATAGGAACGCAGCGCGTCGAGGTGTTCGGCCTCGATCTTCTGAAGCCGCGCGGCCTCCTTGCGGATATCGGAGAAATTGGCGTTGGAATAGAACAGCGGCACCGCCCAGGCGCCCGAGATCACGCTGATCTGGGCGTTGGCATCCTTGGCCAGATCCCAGCTCAGCGCCTGATTGTCGCGCGGGCTGAAGAGAAAGGCCTGCCGCTCGCCGCGGGTGTTCCAGATCAGGCTGGTGAGAAAGGCGCGCGGGTTGTAATCGCGCAGCGCCGTGCTGTCGGACAGGGCGCCGGCAAAGACCTTCTGCCGACCGGCAAATTCCACCCTCTCCTTGGCAAAGAGATGCCCGTGTGCCCGCACGCCGGTGACACGCGACAGCCAGTCTTCGAAATCCTCGAACAGCTCGCCGAAGCCTTCGAACACCGAATAGGGCGCGGCCGTCAGCCCGTTTTCCCAGCCGCTGTTGGGGAAACGGCTTTGCATGTAGAGGCCGGGCCGACCCTTGGTGCGCCGCTCGACGGCCTTGGAAAACAGCCGGTCGATCTTGCCGGGATTGGGCTCGGCCCCGGTCAGGATCGAGGCGTCATCCGACAGAAAGCCGCGATAGAGCTTGTCGGCATGCGGCCAGATCTTGCGCGCGACGAAACAATCCGACCGCCGCAGAAGCTGCATGTGGTCGTCGTAGAAGATATGCGGCTTGCCCTGGAAATCGAACTTCGACAGCGTCAGCGACCGGCTTTCGATATTGGTCGAATAGAGCCGCACGAGGGTCTGATAATAGCTCTCGTCCGGGATCCAGACCTTGGAGAAATACTTGTCGTATTTCGCCCGGTCCGGGTCTTCGAGGATCGCGGTCAGGGTCTGGCGGGTCAGGCACCACCATTGGCTGCCCAGATGCGGCACGAGACCTTCGGGGATCTTGCGCTTGAACTTCCAGCGCCGTTGAAAGCCGACATACCAGTCGAACAGCTTGCGCCGACGCTTCCACGAGAAGGGAAAGCGCAGGGTAAAGCGTTCGATGTCGAGCCCGCCCACCGTCCAGGGCACGTCCTCGGTGGTGACGCTTTCGATGAAATTCGTCATCGGCCGGTCGGCGAGGTAATCCTTGAGCTCCTGCACCGGGCGCAGCGGCAGGCAGGAGCCCGAGGCGAGATAGACATGCCGGACCTCGGGGAAATCGTGCAGCAGCAGCTCGGAGGCGGCCTGGCTCGCCTCGACCAGCGACCAGCGCCCCCATTCGCAATTGAAGCGCCGGCTGAAGCGGACGTTGGGCAGGTCGGAGAGTTTGGCGATAAAGGCGGCGTTGGCCTTGCGCGAGACCTTCTTGTCGACGTGGATCACCACCGGGCAATCGGCGTTCGCCCAGTGCCGCGCCACCTGCTCGGCGCGGTCGAGCGCGGTATGGACCAGCATGACGAAGCCGACGCTCATGCCCAGTTCCCCTTGGACATCAGGCCGAGGATCTCGAGCTGACGCCAGTTGATGTATTTCTCGGACCACTTGCACCAGAGGTCCGGATCGTCGGCCAGCTTGTGGGCATAGGCCTTGTATTCGTGGCTGCCGGCGTAATGTTGTCTGCGCTCGAGCTCCTCCTCCGCCTTGTGGGCGAAGGTATCGAGAAATTTCGCGTGGAGCAGCACGCCCGAGGCCTTTTCGCCGCCCCATTCGTCATAGACGAGGTTCAGCCCGCGCGGCAGGAGCGTATGGGTCGAGCTGACATAGACATAGGTCCGATCCCATTTGACCAGCGGGATCTTGTTGAGCGCCGGGGCGCGCTTGGGATCGTTGGCGAAAAAGACCCGCATCCGCGGCCCGCCCTGAACCCAGAGGTTGCGATAATAGGGATTCTTTTCGATCACGTAATTGCCGCTGTCGAACCAGCAGGCGATCTCGAACGGGTCCTGCCCCGGCCGATAGGGCTGCGCGTCGAGCGGGCCCTTCGGATACATGTCGAGCAGCAGCGTGCCGAAGGAGCGCACCGAAGTGGTGTCGAGCCAGTCGGTCAGCGCCTTGATCGAGCGGGTGTCGGAAAACGGAAAGACGAAGAATTCGTCGGGGTCGACGGTCAGGGTCCAGTGGTCGTGGGCATATTCCCGGGCCAGCCAGTTGAGCCAGTCGACCCCGAACCGGGCGCGCTTGTAGCCGGCCTTGGTGGTCCAGAGCGACACGTCGTCCTGTTCGGCGAGAAACTCGCGCGACCCGTCGTCGCTGTCGTTATCGACGATCAGGAAATGGTTGACCCCGAGATTGCGGTAATAGCTCAGGAAATAGTCGAGCCGGACCCTTTCGTTGCGCAGGGTGCTCATCACCAGCACGTCGCCGGGCGCGATCTTGCTGGTCCGGTTCGCGACCACGCTCAGGTCATGGCGCTTGCGCAATGCCCGGAGCCGCCACCGCTTGCGCCGCCACCGCAGACGATATGCCTTGAGAACGCTCAATGCCCGCTTTCGCCCTTTACCATGACCGCATTCGGCTTGCGCCGCAGACCGATGTCGCGGCCGCCCCGGCTATGCAGTCTCTATCTTGCCGGACAGGATAAACACTACTGCAAAAAACGTAAACAATTCTGCTAGATCGCAGCGTTTGTCGCGATTTCGTCGATGTGGGTCAGACCCACCCCCCACGCGACAACAATCCGAGCCGTTCGAGCTGTTCCCAATCCTCGTAGCGAAGCGAGTTCTCCGTCCAGAGC
>QKJR01000069.1 GCA_003249215.1 Rhodobacterales bacterium | reverse complement strand
CGGCGACCCATTCGGCGCCGTCGGGGCCGATTTCCTTCTTCCAGAAGGGGGCGCGGCTTTTGAGGTAATCCATCAGGAATTCGGCGGCCTCGAAGGCGGCGGCGCGGTGGCGCGCGGCGGTGGCCACCGCCATGATCTGATCGCCCGGGGCGAGGCTGCCATAGCGGTGGATCACCAGAGCATCCTCGAGGCTCCAGCGCGTCACGGCCTCGTCGACGATGGCGGCGATCGCCTTTTGCGTCATGCCGGGATAATGCTCGATCTCCATCCGGGTGAGCCCGCCGGTGCCGCGCACGATGCCGGTGAAGGTCACCACGGCGCCGGTCTCGCCGCCGCCGAAATCCGCCATCTCGCGAGCCAGATCGAAGGGCTCGGACTGGACGCGGACGCGCATCTCAGCCCCCGGTCATCGGCGGGAAGAACGCGACTTCGCGCACCCCGGCGAGCGGGCTGTCGAAATCGGCGAGCTCCTGATCCAGCGCCACGCGCAGGGCGGCGAGATCGGCGAAGGCGAGCTCATAGCGCAGCTCGCGGGCTTTCAGTTCCTCGACCAGCTCGGCCACCGTGGTGGCGCCGGTCTCGACCCGCTCGCGCGGCTCGCCGATCCGTTCGCGCACCCAGGCGAAATAGAGCAGGTCAAGCATCGGGGTCCTCGCGCAGGAAGGGCAGCGCCTTCTGGAAGTAATCCCAGCCGGTGATCACGGTCAGAACGCCCGCGACCCAAAGCAGCAGCACACCGAGGCCCGCGACCCAGACATCGCCCGATTTGCCGCCGTATTCCAGCACGCCCTTGGCAAAGAGCAGGGTGATCGCGACCATCTGGCTCGCGGTCTTCCACTTGGCGAGCTTGGTGACCTTGAGCGCGCGCGCCTTGTCGCCGAGGGTCTCGCGCAGGCCGGACACGAAGACCTCGCGATAGACGATGGCGGCGGCGGGCAGGATGATCCAGGCGGTCAGACCGCCGTAGCCGGTGAGCAGCAGCAGCGCGATCAGCACCAGAGCCTTGTCCGCGATCGGGTCCATCGCCGCGCCGAACAGGCTTTCAAGCTTCAGCGCGCGGGCGAGATAGCCGTCGAGGTAATCGGTGAGCGAGGCCACGACGAAGATCACCACCGCCAGCCAATCGGCCGTCGGGCGATCGAAGATCAGATAGGCAAGCGGCAGGAGCGGCACGGCGATCAGCCGCGCGACGGTGAGGATATTGGGAATGGTCCATTTCATGCCGCCTTCCTACCCGCTTGCGGGGCAGGGCGCCACAGATTTGCGCATCACGCGCTGAGGCTTGCCGGCGCGGCGGGGGCGGTATCGAGGCTGGCCGGCGCCGAGACCGGGATCGGTTCGGGCAGGTTGGGGCTCTGATAATCCCCGGTCGGGGCGGTGGCCCAGGCGACCCCCAGAGCGAGGACGAGAAGGACGGCACGGATCATCGGCTTTCTCCCTTGGTTGGGAATGATACGTCCGCGCCGGCGCTTTCCGTCGTCAAAACCGCAGCGCCTGCATCGCGTCCCAGAGCGCGATCAGGCCGGCGCCCGGCGCATAGCGCTCGCGCAGCCGGGCCAGCGCCTGATCCTCGCTCAGCCGGCTCTGCATCGGCGCGCCACCGTGATCGCCGAAATGGAGCCACCAATCGCCCCCTTGCCAGACCAGCTGCGACCAGCTTTCGCGGTTGCCGGTCAGGCCGATCGGGCCATGCTGCCTGGCGGCGGCGAGGATCGCGGTGCGGGCCTCGGCGTCCGAACGGGCGGTAACGATGTCGGGTGCCGCCGGGGTCGGTGGCGCATCGCCAAAGCGCATCGGCACCACCGTGCCGGCACGTTCCAGCGCCTGCGCGGCGGTGAAGAGATGCGCGGCGACGGCGGGTTCGGCGGCGATCAGCGCCTCGGCCATCGCGGCAGAGACCCAGATCACCCAGAGCTCCGGCGAGCCGCCGAGCGCGAAGACCGGCACCGGCGGCTCCCAGTCGGGATCGGCGAGCTGGCCGGCCTCGAGCACGCCATAGATGCGCTCGCGCGGCTGCACCAGCCGCCAGCCCGGGCGGCCGTTGAGCTTGGCGCGGGCGGTGATCAGATCGGCCCCCGCCGCCAGCATCGCCTGCACCAGCCGTTCGCCCAGCACCATCGCCGGCCCGGCGGCGGAAAAGACCGGCGGCGGGGCGATGCCCTCGGGCAGGATCAGGTCGGGCGACAGGATGCCCGGCGCGCCCTGCGCCATCTCGCGCCAGCGTTGTTCATGGGAATTCTCCGCGTCGGGCGTGCCCTCGCGCAGCATCAAAGCGAAAAAGCTCAAAATCAGCCTCGGTCATTGAAATGCGAATGAATCGTCTCTGCCAATGCTTCCGAGATTCCGGGAACCGCCTTGAGGTCGTCAAGCCCCGCCGTGCTGACCGCCTTGGCCGAGCCGAAATGTTGCAGGAGCGCCCGCTTGCGGGTGGCGCCGACGCCGGGGATGTCGTCGAGCGGGTTCGCCCCCATCGCCTTGGCCCGCTTGGCCCGATGGGTGCCGATCGCAAAGCGGTGCGCCTCGTCGCGCAGGCGCTGGATGAAATAGAGCACCGGGTCGTTGCGCTTGAGCGCGAAGGGGCGGGCGCCGACGCGGTGGAATTCTTCCTTGCCGGCGTCGCGGTCCACGCCCTTGGCCACGCCGACCATCGGCACATCCTCGACGCCGAGATCTTCCATGACCTCGTGCACCGCACTCACCTGCCCGGCGCCGCCGTCGATCAAGAGGAGGTCGGGCCAGGCCTCGGTCTGGCGGTCGGGGTCTTCCTTCAGGAGCCGCTTGAAGCGCCGGGTCAGCACTTCCTTCATCATGCCGAAGTCATCGCCCGGGGTGATCTCTTCGCCCTTGATGTTGAACTTGCGGTATTGGCTTTTCATGAAGCCCTCGGGCCCGGCGACGATCATGCCGCCGACCGCGTTGGTGCCCATGATATGCGAGTTGTCATAGACCTCGATGCGCTTGGGCGGCCCGTCCAGCCCGAAGGCCTCGGCCAGCCCGTCGAGCAGCCGCGCCTGGGTCGCGGTCTCGCTCATCCGCCGGCCGAGGCTCTGGCGGGCGTTGCGCAGGGCGCCGGCCACCAGATCGGCCTTTTCGCCCCGCTGCGGCATGGCGATCTCGACCTTGCGGCCGATCTTGGAGGCCAGCGCCTCTTCCATCAGCTCGCGATCCTCGATGTCATGGCTGAGCAGGATCAGACGCGGCGGCTCATGGGCGTCGTAGAACTGGCCGACGAAGGCCTGAAGCACCTCGGCCTCGCCGGCGCCGGCGCCGGTGCGCGGATAGAAATCGCGGTTGCCCCAGTTCTGATGGGCGCGGATGAAGAAGACCTGCACGCAGGCCTGACCGCCCTCCATATGGAGCGCGATGACGTCGGCCTCCGGCACGCCGGCCGGGTTCACCCCCTGGATCGCCTGCACCTGCGTCAGCGCGGCGATCCGGTCGCGCAGCGCGGCGGCGCGTTCGAATTCGAGCGCGTCCGAGGCGCGCTGCATCTCGGTCGCCAGATCTTCCTGCACCTTGGTCGAGCGCCCCGACAGAAAGCGCGTCGCGTCATTCACCAGCACGGCGTAATCGGCAGGGCTGATCCGCCCGTCGCAGGGGCCGGCGCAACGCTTGATCTGATGCAGCAGACAGGGCCGGGTGCGGCTCTCGAACATCGGGTCCGAGCAATTGCGCAGCAAGAACACCTTCTGCAGCTGGTTCAGCGTCCGGTTGACCGCCTCGCCCGAGGCGAAGGGGCCAAAGTAATGGCCCTTCTCGCGCCGGGCGCCGCGATGCTTGGAGATCCGCGGATAGGCAT
Source organism: Rhodobacterales bacterium (assembly GCA_003249215.1). GTDB lineage: Bacteria > Pseudomonadota > Alphaproteobacteria > Rhodobacterales > Rhodobacteraceae > Rhodobacter. The sequence goes on along the minus strand of QKJR01000069.1, from coordinate 1,359 downwards.
GATCCGAGATGAAGATGCCGGGGAAGGATTTGTCGTCGCGCAGCAGCACGTTGAAATGCGGCTTGAGCTGCTTGATCAGGTTCTGTTCGAGCAGCAGCGCCTCGGTCTCGGTCCGCGTGGTGAGGAACATCATGCTCGCGGTCTGGCTGATCATCCGCGCGATGCGCGCCGAATGCCCCGAGGGCTTGGCGTAATTCGCCACCCGCTTCTTCAGGCTCTTGGCCTTGCCGACGTAGAGCACCCGGCCGACCTCGTCGAGCATCCGATAGACGCCCGGGCTGTGGTCGAGCTGTTTGACATATTCGGCGATCAGCGCATGGCCGCGCAGCCCGTTCGAATGTCGCGTCTCTGGGGTCTCGTCGATCATCTCACCAGCCTGCCGATTCTCCGCCATGGCTGCAACTTTGCCCGTGCCGAGACAAGCTGAAACATGCCCACAGAATCTGTGGATAAGTCAGTGGACAGCGCAGAGGCATCGCGGATTTTTCCTTGTTTCCGGCGGGGTTCATCGACTTGCCCAAAAAAATGGCGGGTTTGCAGGTCTTTGAAAACAAAGGATTTAATTATTAAGGTTTTGTAAACTCATGAAATCATTGAGAGAAAATGGTTGGAATTCGGCAAGATCGGCGCCGCGTGCACAAGTTGTCGCAGGATCGCCTATTCGACGCCGAGAATATCCGGCGTCTGCCAGCCCAGATGCTGGCCGCCGTCGACCGCGATCATCTGGCCGGTGACGGCCTTGGCGTCGATCAGATAGCCCAGTGCGGCGGTGATGTCGGCCGGGTCGGAACCCCGTTCGAGGATCGTGTTGGCGCGCTGGCGGGCGAAATGATCGGCGCTCTGGCGGGCGCCCTGAAGCGTCGGGCCGGGGCCGATGGCATTGACCCGGATGCGCGGGGCGAGCGCCTGGGCGGCGCTGCGGGTGAGCGCCCAGAGCCCGGCCTTGGCCAGCGAATAGGTCATGAATTCCGGCGTCGGTTTCCAGACCCGCTGGTCGATCATGTTGACGACCAGAGCGCTGGCCACCGGCTCGCCCGCGATGTCGCCGGCGGCCGGGGCCTGATCGGCGAAGGCCTGGGTCAGAAACAGCGGTGCGCGCAGGTTCGAGCCGAGATGGCGCTCCCAGCTCTCGGGGGTCACGGTGCCGATCCGGTCGTGTTCGAAGATCGAGGCGTTGTTGATCAGCAGATCGAGCGGGCCGCCGAGCGCCTCGGCGGCGCGGCCGACCAGCGCCTCGGTCTGATCCTGTTCGAGCAGATCGGCGGCGAGCGCCACGGCCCGCCCTCCGGCGGCTTCGCAGGCGGCGACGGTGGCGGCGGCACCTGCGGCGGAGCGCGCGTAATGCACGGCGACCTCATA
>QKJR01000102.1 GCA_003249215.1 Rhodobacterales bacterium | reverse complement strand
TCTGCGCAAGGGGCGCACGGCGGATTCGGCCTCAGCCGAGGAAGGCTATGACGCGCTCAAGAAATATGCCCGCGACCTGACGGCTGCGGCCGAAGAGGGCAAGATCGACCCGATCATCGGGCGCGATGACGAGATCCGGCGCACCATGCAGGTGCTGAGCCGGCGCACCAAGAACAACCCGGTGCTGATCGGCGAGCCGGGCGTCGGGAAAACCGCGATCGCCGAGGGTCTGGCGCTGCGTATTGTCGATGGTGACGTGCCGGAGTCCTTGCGCAACAAGAAGCTCTTGGCGCTCGACATGGGCGCGCTGATCGCAGGCGCCAAATACCGCGGTGAGTTCGAGGAGCGTCTGAAAGCGATCCTGAAGGAAATCGAGGCGGCCGCGGGGGAAATCATCCTCTTCATCGACGAGATGCACACGCTCGTGGGCGCGGGCAAATCCGACGGGGCGATGGATGCGGCGAACCTGATCAAACCGGCGCTTGCGCGGGGTGAGCTGCATTGCGTCGGCGCCACCACGCTCGACGAATACCGCAAATATGTCGAGAAGGACGCGGCCCTTGCCCGGCGCTTCCAGCCGGTGATGGTCGAGGAGCCGACGGTCGAGGATACGATCTCGATCCTGCGCGGGATCAAGGAGAAATACGAGCTGCACCACGGGGTTCGCATCTCCGACTCGGCGCTGGTTGCGGCCGCGCAGCTCTCGCACCGCTATATCACCGACCGCTTCCTGCCCGACAAGGCGATCGACCTCGTGGACGAGGCGGCCAGCCGTCTGCGGATGGAGGTGGACAGCAAGCCCGAAGAGCTCGACGCGATCGACCGGCAGATCCTGCAGATGCAGATCGAGGCCGAGGCCCTCAAACGCGAGGATGATGCAGCGTCAAAAGACCGGCTTGAGAAGCTCGAGAAGGATCTGGCCGAGTTGCAGGAGAAAGCCGCGGGCATGACTGCCAAATGGCAGGCCGAACGCGACAAGCTCGATCAGAGCCGCAATCTGAAAGAGCAACTCGATCAGGCGCGCGCGCAACTCGATCAGGCCAAACGCGAGGGCAACTTCGCCAAGGCCGGTGAGCTGCAATATGGGCGTATCCCCGAGCTTGAGAAGAAGCTGGGCGAGGCCGAGGAATCGGGCGAGGCGCAGATGGTCGAAGAGGCCGTCCGCCCCGAGCAGATCGCCGAGGTGGTCGAGCGCTGGACCGGGATCCCGACCTCGAAGATGCTCGAGGGCGAGCGTGAGAAGCTGCTGAAGATGGAGGACGAGCTGCACAAGCGCGTCATCGGTCAGGATGCGGCGATCACGGCGGTGGCGAATGCCGTGCGGCGTGCCCGTGCGGGGCTGAACGACGAGAACCGGCCGCTGGGCTCGTTCCTCTTCCTCGGGCCGACCGGCGTGGGGAAAACCGAGCTCACGAAGGCGGTGGCCGAATATCTCTTTGACGACGACACGGCGATGGTGCGCATCGACATGTCCGAATTCATGGAGAAACATTCGGTCGCCCGGCTGATCGGCGCCCCGCCCGGCTATGTCGGCTATGACGAGGGTGGCGTTCTGACCGAGGCCGTTCGGCGCCGGCCCTATCAGGTCGTGCTCTTCGACGAGGTCGAGAAGGCGCATCCGGACGTGTTCAACGTGCTCCTGCAGGTGCTCGACGATGGCGTTCTGACCGATGGTCAGGGCCGCACCGTCGACTTCAAGCAGACGCTGATCGTGCTGACCTCGAACCTCGGGAGCCAGGCGCTGAGCCAGCTGCCCGAAGGCGCGTCGAGCGAGATGGCCAAGGCCGAGGTGATGGAGGCGGTGCGGCATCACTTCCGCCCCGAATTCCTGAACCGTCTGGATGAGATGGTGATCTTCGACCGGCTGACCCGGGCCAACATGGACGGCATCGTCGCGGTGCAACTGCGTCGTCTCGAAAAACGCCTCGCCGCGCGCAAGATCGCGCTCGATCTGGATGCGGCGGCGCAGATGTGGCTTGCCGACGAGGGCTACGATCCGGTCTTCGGTGCGCGTCCGCTGAAGCGGGTGATCCAGCGCGCGCTGCAGGATCCGCTGGCCGAGCTGATCCTCTCGGGTCAGGTGCTCGACGGGGCCACGGTCAAGGTGACCGCGGGGCCCGATGGGCTCATCGTCGGGGGCAAGTTGCAGGCTTCGGCCAAGACCAAACCCGCCGAAACGGTCCTGCAATAAGGCCGGAACAGATCAGGAAGGGGCGGGGCGACCCGCCCCTTTCCATTTGCGCAACCCGGCCTTTCGGCCATGGGCGGTTGCGCGCCCGGCCGCCCCATGCGAGGCCGGGAAACCGACAGAAAGGACCGATGATGAGCGATCTCAATGCCCCCGACGGGATGGAGCTGACGCTGCGCACGCTCGCCATGCCCGCCGATACCAATGCCGCGGGCGATATCTTCGGCGGCTGGGTGATGTCGCAGATGGACCTTGCCGCCGCGATCCGCGCCAATGAGCGCTGCAACGGCCGCACGGTGACGATCGCCGCCAACGAGATCGTCTTCAAGCAGCCGGTGAAGGTGGGCGACACGCTTTGCGTCTACACCGCCGTCGATCAGGTCGGCCGCACCTCGATGGTGATCCGCATCGAGGTCTGGGCGCGGCGCTGCTATTCGGCGGTGCGCGACAAGGTCACCGAGGCGCGCTTCACGATGATCGCGGTCGACGAGAACGGCAAGCCGCGGCCCGTCGATGCGCATGTGCCCGCCGAGGACTGAGCCCCCTCGCCGAGCGATGCGCGGCGCGATAGTCTGGCGCCATGCCAGCCCTCTGTCGCGATTGCCTTGAGTGTTTCGACCATGCCCCGCCGCGCTGCCCACGCTGCGGGCGCCCGCGCATTCTGGCGCATCCCGAGCTCTTCGATCTCTCGATCGCGCATCTCGATTGCGACAGCTTCTACGCCTCGGTCGAGAAGCGCGATGACCCCACCCTCGCCTCGCGTCCGGTGATCGTGGGCGGTGGCACGCGGGGGGTCGTCTCCACCTGCTGCTATATTGCCCGCATCTCGGGCGTGCGCTCGGCCATGCCGATGTTTCAGGCGCTCAAACTCTGCCCCGAGGCGGTGGTGATCCGCCCCCGGATGGACCATTACGCCGCCGTCTCGCGCGAGATCCGGGCGCGAATGGAGGCGCTCACCCCGCTCGTGGAACCGCTCAGCCTCGACGAGGCCTTCCTCGACCTGACCGGCACCGCGCGGCTGCATCACGCACCGCCCGCGGTTCAGATGGTGCGCCTCGCGCGCGAGATCGAAACGCAGGTCGGCGTCACCGTTTCGGTCGGCCTCTCACACAACAAGTTCCTCGCCAAGATCGCTTCGGACCTCGACAAGCCGCGCGGATTTTCGGTGATCGGCCGGGCGGAGACGGCGGCGTTTCTGGCCGACAAGCCGGTCTCGATCCTCTGGGGCGTGGGGGCGGCGACGCGGGCGGAGCTTGGTCGCGCCGGGCTGCGCAGGCTCGCCGATATCCGGCGGCTCGCGCGCGACGAGATGCTGCGCCGCTTCGGCCCCTCGGGCGCGCGGCTCTGGCATCTGGCGCATGGCGAGGATGCGCGCCGCGTCACCCCGAACGCACCGATGAAATCGGTGAGCAACGAGACCACCTTCGCCGAGGATATCACCGACACCGAGGCGCTCGAGCGTTGGCTCTGGGCGATGGCCGAGAAATCGGCCGCGCGGATGAAGGCCAAGGGGCTTATGGGGCGCACCGTGGTTCTGAAGCTGCGCCGCGCGGATTTCTCGGCGCTTTCGCGCCAGCACCGGCTCGAGGAGCCGAGCCAGCTCGCCGACACGCTCTTTCGCGAAGGCCAGAGGATGCTCGCCGCCCTGCCCGTAGGGGCGGCCTATCGGTTGATCGGGATCGGCTACACCGACCTTTCGCCCGCCGACGGGCGCGACCCGGTGGGCGACCTGCTCGACCCGCAGGCGGGCCGCCGTGCCGGCGCCGAACGGGCGGTGGATGCGATCCGGGCGCGATTCGGTGCGCAAGCCATCGGCACCGGTCGGGGCCTGCCGGGCAAGGGATGAATGACTGACATGGGGGCGGCCTATTCGGCCGCAACGCGCTCGCCCGCGTCGCGCCCGAGATCGGCGAGCCCCGCCACCACCCGCTCCATCCGCGCGCAGAAATCGGCGAAATCGGCACTCGGGCGCACCCGCGCCTCGTCGAGGTAGAGCGCGCGGTCGATCTCGAGCTGCACGACATGGCAATTCTGCAGCGGCCTGCCATAGCGCTCGGTGATATAGGCGCCGGCGAAGGGCGCGTTGCGCGCCACCTTGAGGCCCTCGGCCTCGAGCACACCCGTGATCCCCGCGACCACACCCGCACTCGCCGACCCGCCGAAGCGATCGCCCAGCACCACATCGGGCCGCATCGGGCCAAGCCCCTGCAACGCCTCGGAGGGCATCGAATGCACGTCGATCAGGATCACCCGACCAAACCGTGCCCGCGTCGTGGAGAGCAACCGGGCAAGCGCCTCGTGATAGGGCCGCCAAACGCGGGCAAGGCGCGCCTCGGCCTCGTCGCGCCCGATCTTGCCCGAATAGATCGCCCGCCCGCCCGAAACCACGCGGGGAATCACCCCAAGCCCCGCCGCAACCCGCGGGCTCGGCCGATGATTGCGCAGACCCTCGATCAGCGTCGGATCGAGTTCGTCCTCGGCGCGGTTCAGATCGACCCAGGCCCGCGGCAGACGCGCCGCCAGAAGCGCCGCCCCCACCTTCTGCGCGGACATCAGCAACCGATCGACATAGGCATCCTCGGACGAGCGCAGACGCACGGGATCGAGCAGACTGTCCCGCACCAGATCGGGGGGATAGTCGCGCCCCGAATGCGGCGAGGCGAAGACCACCGCACTGGTCTGCTCGTGGGGCAGGCGCAGCCGGAAGGGGGGCGTCTCTCGCATCGTCTCTCCTTGCATTTCCCGAAGGATACACCGATTTCTTTTCCTGCCAAAAGCCTCTTGAAAGCCGCCCCGACTCCTTTTATAGACCCGCAGACCGACGCGGTTTGCCCGCGTCCTTTCTTTTACCGGAAGGGACTTGGCGCAGAATCACCCGGGCGTGGGCGGTTAGCTCAGCGGTAGAGCACTACGTTGACATCGTAGTGGCCACTGGTTCGATCCCAGTACCGCCCACCATTTTCGCCGTCCCCGAAAGGGGGCACAGGTTTCAAGGCGCACGCGCG
>QKJR01000025.1 GCA_003249215.1 Rhodobacterales bacterium | reverse complement strand
GGGCTTCGTGCCGGGCTATGTGATCTCGTGGATCCTCAAGGTCACCGGTCAGCTGCGCGTGCCCGCCGAGGCCGAGATCATGGGTCTCGACAAGGCCAAGGTTCCCGCCTCGGCCTATCCCGAAGCGCTGCATCCCACCGTCACCCCGGCTGAATAAGCCGCCAGACAAGCCACTGACCCTGAAAGGAAATCAAAATGGAAGCTCCTTTTGACGCGACCAGCTGGGATGGCATCACCGGCGCGATCTACGCAGGCTTCGGCTCGGCCGAGATCTTCTGGATCATCCTGTGCTACCTCTGCGTGCTCGCCGCCGTGATCCTCGGCTGGCGCCACGAAAAACACGCCTACGACGCCGCCAAAGACGGCAAGCACTAAGGCCAAACGCCGCGGGCGGCACCCCCGCCCGCGGCACCCACGATATTCAGGGTGTTTCCATTCCTGCAGGCAGCCGTCAAAGTGATGCCGTTCGAACTGACAGGATTTTCCGATGGCCAAAGTCGTCAAGCCGCGCGCAGGCGCCGCAGACCCCACGCCCGAGCGTCTGACCGAACTGGCACATATGCCGATCGATCAGCGCATCGGTGCGGCGATCCGGCGCAAGCGGCTGGCGCTGCGCCTGACGCTTGCCGATCTCGCATCGGGGGCGGAAATGTCGGCCGCGATGCTCAGCCGGATCGAGAACGGGCAGGCGAGTGCCAGCCTCGATGTGCTCGAGCGGCTCTGTGGCGCGCTCGGCCAGTCGATCGCGGCGCTCTTCTCCGAGGTCGAAAGCAAGAAGGGCGAGGCACAGCTCATCCTTGCCGAGGATCAGCTCGAGGTGGTGCGCACCGGCACCAAGCATGGTCATACCTATCGGCTGCTGTCCTATCACCGCGGGCCGCAGAAGATCTTCGAGCCCTTCCTGATCGAGATGGACAAGGACAGCGAAAGCTATCCGCGGTTCTCGCACCCCGGCACGGAATTCATCTACATGCTGGAGGGCGAAATGGATTACCAGTTCGGCGAGCGGCGCTTCACGCTGACACCGGGCGATGCCTTCACCTTCTCGGGCGAGGTCGAGCATGGCCCGGCCGAGTTGCGCAGCGAGAAGGTGAAGTTCATTTCGATGATCATCTACGCCGAATAGGGCTCAGCCCCGGCGCTGCGCGGTCAGCTCGATCTCGACCTTCTGCCAGGGCCGCATCATCGACGTCACCTGGATCAGGGTCGAGGCAGGGCGCACCGCGCCGAAGGTCTCGACATGGGCGCGGGCGACCTCTTCGGCGTCGTTGATGTCGCGCAGGAACACGGTGGTGCGCACAGTTTCGTCGAAACTGCTGCCGGCCTCGGCCAGGGCGCGGCCAATGATCTCGAGCGCGGCGCGCGCCTGGGTGTAGCAGTCGCTTTTCTCATGGGCCGCCGGGGCGCAAGTGCCCGAGACATGGACCCAGTCGCCCTGCGCCACGGCGCGGGAATAGCCATAGACGGCCTCGAAGGCGCCGCCCGAGGAGATCAGCTGGCGGTCGGTGGTTTTGGTCATCCGGAACTCCTTTGGATGGATCAGAAATCGAAGCGGTCGCGTAGCCGATACCACGCTTCGAAGGCGGGCACGGTCATCGGCGCGACGGCCGCGAAGGGATGGCTGGGGAAGCGCATCTCGGTGAATTCCGAGGCACCCTCTGGATCACCCATCACCTGCAGCGCGATCTTGCGGCCGAACCACGTGGCGCGCGAGACGCCGGTGCCGCAATATCCCATCGCATAATGGATGCCGGCGGGCGTGCGCCCGAGATGCGGGAATTCGTCGAACGTATAGCCGATCCGGCCCGACCAGGCATGGCTCACGGGCGCGTCGGCCATCTGCGGGAAGGTTTCGAGCAGGTCGCGCGCGAGATGCGCATAGGCGCGCGGATCGGTCTGCGGGGCGTTATGCCCCATGCGCCCGCCCCAGATCAGCCGCGGCGCATCGGGCGCGGCGCGGAAATAGGAAAACACGCGCGCCGTGTTGCCATACATCCGCCCGCCCGGCATCAGCGCCGTGATCCGCTCGGGCGCCATCGCGCCGGTTGCGATCAGGGCCGAGCCGACAGGCACGATGCGCCGGTGCGTGTAGCGCTCGAAATGCCGGGTATAGCCGTTCGTCGCCACGATCACCTCGCGCGCGGCGAGCTTGCCGCGCGGGGTCACCAGCGAGAAGCCGGGATTTTCGTCGTTGATCGCCACGACTTCGGCCTCGTCGAGGACGATCCCGCCCGCGGCGCGCACCCGCTCGAGCAGCCCGCGATGATAGAGGCCGGGGTGCAGGCTGGCGTCGTCGGGCAGGACCGAGCCGCCACAGAACCGGTCCGAGGCGATCTCGCGATGCTGCTCGGCGCGCGGCACCATGAACGAGGTGACCCCGGCGTGGTGGTACAAATCCTCCATGTCCCGCGCCATCGCCTCGTAATGGGCTGGGCGCATCGCGCCGCGAAACCGGCCCGAACGGGTAAAGTGGCATGCGATGCCCTCGTCCCGGATCAGCGCCTCGATATGCTCGAGCATCGCCACGCCTTCGCGCAGCAGGGCCTCGGCCTTGGCTTGCCCCTTCATCGCGATCAGGGTCTTGACCCGGAATTTCTGATTGCCCGAGCCGATCTGCCCGCCATTGCGCGTCGAGGCGCCGAACCCCGACCGCCCGGCCTCGAGGACCGCGACCGAGCGCCCGGCCCGCGCGAGCGTGAGGGCTGCGACAAGCCCGGTGAACCCCGAGCCGACGATTGCGACATCGACCGGATGCGCAGGCAGTGACGCTGGCGCCGCATCCGCGAACACCTCCCACCACCAGGGTTTCATCGCCACGCCGGAGCGCACCCGCCCCGCGGCGAGCTCGGCGATGGTCGGCCGGGGAAGGGCGCTCAAGGGTTCGGGCATGGTCTGTGCTCCATCGGAAATCGGACTGTGGCGACCCTGATGTCGCGCCTGATGATTTGCGTTAAATACAAATTTATTGCATTAAGCGCAATAGTGATTTATGCCTTCCCGCCATGCGCTGCACCGCGGCGCCAAGAAATACACAGATCAGCAAGGAGAGAATCATGGCGGCAATCGCCGAAAAGATGCCGGCGCATGCGCCCGGTGCCCTGGCCACGCCGAAGGGGCTGACCCCCGTCTCGGCCGAGGCCTGGTTGAAGGATCAGGGCGTGCGCCAGGTGCTGGCCCAGTTCGTCGATATTCACGGTGTAGCCAAGGCCAAGGCGGTGCCTGTCGGCCATCTGAAGGATGTGCTCGAAGATGGCGCGGGCTTTGCCGGTGCGGGCTTCTGGGGCTCGGGGATGAAGCCGCACCACTCGGAATACATGATGCGCGCCGACCTCTCGACGCTGCGCCTGACGCCGTGGATCGCGGGCTATGCCTCGCTCTTTGGCACCGGGCTCGTGGATGACGCGGAACATGTCTTCGACACGCGCAACGTGCTTGCGACCCAGGTCGCCCGGCTCGCCGAGAGGGGGCTGGTGCTGAACACCGGGCTCGAACCCGAATTCATGTTGCTGCGGCGCGATGACGAGGGGCGGATCCGTCCGTTCGACGCAACCGACGGGCTGGAAAAGGCGGCCTATGACTATCGGGGGCTGATGCGCGCCCGCGAGGTTCTCAACGCGCTCGTCGAGAGCCTCGAGGCGGTGGGGATCGACGTCTATCAGATCGACCACGAGGATGCGAACGGCCAGTACGAGATCAATTTCCGCTACGCCGATGCGCTGACCACCGCCGATCAGGTCACCTTCTTCAAGATGGCGGCGAGCGAGATCGCGCATCAGCATGGGGCGATCTGTTCCTTCATGCCCAAACCCTTCGCGCGGGCGACCGGCAACGGCATGCATATCCATTTCTCGATCGCCGACGAGAGCGGGCGCAACCTCTTCGAGGACAAGGCGGACCCCTCGGGCCTCGATCTGAGCGAGATGGCCTATCACTTCCTCGGCGGCGTGCTGGCCCATGCCCCGGCGCTGACGGCGCTCCTGTGCCCCACGGTCAACAGCTACAAGCGGCTGGTGATCGGCAACGACGCCTCGGGCACGAACTGGGCACCCGTCTTCACCACCTATGGCGACAACAACCGCACCGCGATGGTGCGCGTGCCGGGCGGGCGGCTCGAGCTGCGGGTGGGCGACAGCGCGATGAACCCCTATCTGGCCACCGCTGCGCTGATCGCGGCGGGGCTCGACGGGATCGAGCGCAAGCTCGATCCGGGGGCGCCGCAGAATGTCAATTTCTATGAGCTGAGCCCGGCCGAGGTCGCGGCGATGGGCATCGACATCCTGCCGCAATCTCTCGCCGCGGCGCTGCGCGCGTTGCGCGAAGACAGCCTGTTCGCCGAGACCCTCGGGGCGGCGCTGATCTCCGAATTCACCCAGATCAAGCAGGCCGAGTGGGATGCCTACCACCGCCATGTCTCGGACTGGGAAGTGAACCGCTATCTCAGCTTCTTCTGAAAGGATTTCCCATGTGTGGAATTGCAGGACTGTTCATTAAGGACAAGGCGCTGGAGCCGCAGCTTGGCGCGCTGCTGGCCCGGATGACCTCGACCCTGTGCGGGCGTGGCCCGGATTCGGCGGGCTTTGCGATCTATGGCGCCGAGCGCCCCGGCGCGATCAAGATCACCGTGCAGGGCACGGGCACCACCGATTTTGCCGCGCTGGCCGCGGCGCTCGGTCAGGCGATCGGCGCCGAGGTGCCGTTTGCACAGCACTGGACCCATGCCGTTCTGGCCGTGCCGCGCGAGAAGACCGAGATCGCGGAGAGCTGGATCGACGCCCGCAGCGATATTGCGCTGGTGTCCAAGGGCGCGCGGCTCGAGATCTTCAAGGAGGTCGGCTATCCCGATGATGTCGCCGCGAACTTCGGCATCCCGGCGATGGCGGGCACGCATGGCATCGCCCATACCCGGATGGCGACGGAAAGTGCGGTGACGACGGATGGCGCGCATCCGTTCTCGACCGGGGCGGATCAGTGTCTGGTGCACAACGGCTCGCTCTCGAACCACGCCTCGCTCCGGCGCGAACTTCTGGCCGACGGCATCCGCATCCGCACCCAGAACGACAGCGAAGTGGCCGCGGGCTACATCAGCCGCGAATTGCGCGCGGGCAAATCGCTCGGTCAGGCGCTCGAGGACAGCCTGTGCGATCTCGACGGCTTCTTCACCTTCGTGATCGGCACCGAGGACGGCTTTGGCGTGCTGCGCGATCCGATCGCCTGCAAGCCCGCAGTGATGGCCGAGACCGACCAATATGTCGCCTTCGCCTCGGAATACAAAAGCCTGACGGGACTGCCCGGGATCAAGACCGCCCGCGTCTGGGAGCCCAAACCCGCCCAATCCTATTTCTGGGAGCATGCCTGATGACCACCTTCGATCTTGAAACCCAGGACCTGCGCGCACTGAATGCCGCGCTGCACAAATTGCCGCTCGCGGGCAGCAATCAGGCGTTTCGCGTGCTCAATCCGAATGGCGAACATTCGATCGCGGTCGGCGTCGATGCCGATGTCGAGATCACGATCGACGGGCCGGTCGGGTATTTCTGTGGCGGCATGTGCCGGCAGGCACGGATCACCATCGAGGGCAACGCGGGGCAGGGCGTGGGCGAAAACATGGAATCGGGCCTGATCCATGTGAAGGGCGATGCCAGCCAATCGGCGGGCGCCACCGGGCGCGGGGGCTTGCTGCTGATCGAGGGCAATGCCTCGGCGCGCTGCGGGATCTCGATGAAGGGCGTCGACATCGTCGTGAAGGGCGATATCGGGCACCTGTCGGGCTTCATGGCGCAGACCGGGCGGATGGTCGTCTTCGGCGAGGCGGGCGAAAGCCTGGGCGACAGCCTCTACGAGGCGCGGCTCTACGTCCGCGGCCCCGTCACCAGCCTCGGCGCCGATTGCATCGCCAAGGAGATGCGCGACGAGCATCGCGCCGAGCTCTACGACCTGCTCAAGGCCGCGGGCGAGGCGGGCAAGATCGATGTGGGGGACTTCACCCGCTACGGCTCGGCCCGCACGCTCTACAATTTCCATGTCGACAACGCCGGAGCCTACTGATGACCGAACATTCCTCCGCCTTCCAGACGCTGCCGCGCAAGTCGGCGACCTTCGACGATTACACCCTGTCCGAGATCAGACGGGCCGCGGCGACCGGGATCTATGACATCCGCGGTGGCGGCACCAAGCGCAAGGTGCCGCATTTCGACGACCTGCTGTTCCTCGGCGCCTCGATGAGCCGCTATCCGCTCGAGGGCTATCGCGAGCGATGCGGCACCGAGGTCGTGCTTGGCACGCGGTTCGCGAAGAAGCCGATCGAGCTCAGGATCCCGATCACCATCGCCGGCATGTCCTTTGGCGCGCTGTCGGCGCAGGCCAAGGAGGCGCTGGGCCGGGGCGCCTCGATTGCGGGCACCTCGACCACCACGGGCGATGGCGGCATGACGCCCGAGGAGCGCGGCCAGTCGCAGACGCTCGTCTATCAATACCTGCCGAGCCGCTACGGGATGAACCTGCGCGATCTGAAGAAGGCCGATGCGATCGAGATCGTCGTGGGGCAGGGCGCCAAGCCCGGCGGCGGCGGGATGCTGCTCGGGCAGAAGATTTCCGACCGGGTGGCCGAGATGCGCTCGCTGCCCAAGGGGATCGACCAGCGCTCGGCCTGCCGCCACCCCGACTGGACCGGGGCGGACGATCTCGAGCTGAAGATCCTCGAGTTGCGCGAGATCACCGATTGGGAAAAGCCGATCTATCTCAAGATCGGGGCGAGCCGGCCCTATTACGACACGGCGCTCGCGGTGAAGACCGGGGCGGATGTGATCGTGCTCGACGGCATGCAGGGCGGCACGGCCGCGACGCAGGATGTGTTCATCGAGCATGTGGGTATTCCGATCCTCTCGGCGATCCGCCCGGCGGTGCAGGCGCTGCAGGATCTGGGCATGCATCGCAAGGTGCAGCTGATCGTCTCGGGGGGCATCCGCAACGGCGCCGATGTGGCCAAGGCGCTGGCGCTCGGTGCCGACGCGGTCTCGATCGGCACGGCGGCGATGGTGGCGCTCGGCGACAACGATCCGAAATGGGAGGCCGAGTATCAGGCGCTCGGCGCGACCGCGGGGGCCTATGACGACTGGCACGAGGGGCTCGACCCGGCCGGTATCACCACGCAGGATCCGGCGCTGTCCGCGCGGCTCGATCCGGTCGCGGCGGGTCGGCGGCTGGCCAATTACCTGTCGGTGATGACGCTCGAGGCGCAGACGATCGCGCGGGCCTGCGGCAAGAGCCATGTCCACAACCTCGAACCGGAGGATCTTTGTGCGCTGACGCTGGAAGCCGCTGCGATGGCGGGGGTGCCTCTGGCGGGCACCGGCTGGATCCCGGGGCGCAACGGGTTCTGATCTCGACGCGGGCCGTGCGGTTGTGTCCCCGCACGGCCCAACCGTTGTCGGACCCGCCGGAGCGTGAGCGCCCCGCGTCGGGGCCTCGGACCGAGTGCGTCGTTTTCCGCGACGCGACTGCGGTGAGGGACTTTCCAGAGCGCAGCGCCCTTAGGCAACGGAACCGGTGCGGGCGAGATGGCCGCCGATCCGGCCTGTGCCGCGCCGGAGATCGCCCCTGGCGTCGGCCCCGAGGCTGCCGCCGCGGCGGTCTGGGATCCGGGGTGAGGGCGGCTATTCCCCGCCGCCACCGCCGATCGCCACCGACATGAAGCGCCGGAACACCTCGGCCGCAGGGCTGAGCGGGCGCGCGCGCGCCCAGGCCAGACCCACATCCATGCTCGGCACCTCGTCGAAGACCGTGCGCGCCTCGAGCCGCTGGCCCTCGAGCGACCACGGCCGGTAGACCATGTCCGACAGGATCGTCACCCCCATCCCGCCCGCCACCATCGAGCGCACCGCCTCGACCGAACTCGTGGTGAAGATCGCGTTCGGCCGCACCCCGGCGCGTTCCCAGTAGCGGCCTGCGGTCTCGCTCGCTTCGTCGACGGTCAGCATCACATAGGGCTCGCGCGCGATGTCGTGCAGCCCGACCCGCTCGGCGTCGCAAAACGGGTGATCTGACGGCATCCAGAGCCGGCGCTGCGAGCGCACGAGCACCTCATGCGCCAGCTCCTCGCGGTTGCCGAGGTTCGACACCAGCATCACCGCGAGATCGTAATCCCCCGCCACGAGCCCCGGTTCGAGCCGGTCGCGCGGCACCTCGTGCATCTCGAGCGTGATCCGCGGATAGGCGCGGCGGAACCGCGCGTAGTGACGCGGCATGAAATAGCCCGCGACCGTATAGGTGGTGGCGAGCCGCAGATGGCCGCTCTCCTTGCGCTCGGTGCCCAAGGGGCTGCGCACCGCATCCTCGACCGCGGCGACGATGGTCCGCGCATGGTTGAGGAATCGCGCCCCCTCGATCGTGAGCCGCACCCCGCCATGCAGCCGGTCGAACAGCCGCACCCCGAGCTGGCTTTCCAAACTTTGCACTGCAGCGGTCACAGATGACTGAGAAATGTTCATTTCCATGGCAGCATGGCTGACCTGTCCGGTTTCAGCAGCGGCGATGAAATACCGAATTTGCTTTAATGTCAGTGACATGCGCGGCGTTCTTCATGCTTATCTGATTTTCCGATACCATTACGTAAAATTTAGAATTTCACAAGTCTTAACGCGCCGGAGCAGCCTCGGCCTCAGGGAATTGCGGAGAGTGACGGATGCAAGTGAGCTTGAATTGCGACATGGGCGAGGGCTTCGGCCTCTATCGGATGGGCGATGACGAGGGCATGATGCCGCTCATCGACGTGGCCAATGTCGCCTGTGGTTTTCATGGGTCCGACCCCGATCACATGCGCAATACCGTGCGGCTGGCCAAGGCCCACGGGGTGCGCGTCGGCGCGCATCCCTCGCTGCCCGATCTGCAGGGCTTCGGGCGGCGCGAGATGAAGATGGGTCGCGAGGAAATGGCCAATTGCATCCTCTATCAGGTCGGTGCGCTGGCCGGTTTCCTGCGCGCCGAGGGGATGGAGCTCAATCACATCAAGCCGCATGGCAGCCTTTACGGCATGGCGGCGCGGATCGAGGATATCGCGCATGCGGTCTGCGACGTGGCCGACATCTATCAGGTGCCGCTGTTCGGCATGACCGGCTCCCTGCACGAGCGCATCTATACCGAGCGCGGGCACAAATTCGTGCCGGAATATTACTGTGACCTCGACTATACGCCGGGCGGCGGGCTGATCGTGACGCGCGAGCATGACGCCAAGGACGCGCGCCTGATGGCCGAGCGTTGCCTGCGCGCGGTGCGCGAGGGGGTGGGCACCGCGATCGACGGCACCCATTTCCCGACCCGCGTCGAGACCATCTGCGTGCATTCCGACACGCCCAACGCCATCGAGATCGCCGAGGCCGTGCGCGCCGCGATCGCCCCCGAAACCGTCTGACCGATCTGAAAGGAAACCGACCATGGCCCAGATCCTCTCGCCGCTGCCCGGAACCTTCTACCGCGCGCCGTCGCCCGACAAGCCGCCCTACAAGGCTGATGGCGATGCCGTCGCCGTGGGCGACGTGATCGGCCTGATCGAGGTGATGAAATCCTTCCACGAGGTCACCTCGGAGGTCGCGGGCACCAACATCCGCTTCAGTGTCGACAACGAAGAGCCGGTGATGGCCGGCGCCCCTCTGGCGGACCTCGACTGATGCTCAAGAAACTTCTGGTCGCAAACCGGGGCGAGATTGCCGTGCGGATCATCCGCGCGGCCCGCGACCTCGGGATTGCGACGGTGGCGGTGCATTCGGCCGCCGATGCGGACTCTCTTCACGTCCAGATCGCCGATGAGGCGGTCAATATCGGCCCGCCGGCCGCGAAGAAATCCTATCTGAACATGGCGGCCATTCTCGCTGCGGCCGAGGCGACCGGGGCGGATGCGATCCATCCGGGCTATGGCTTCCTTGCCGAGAATGCCGAGTTTGCCGATGCGGTCGCGGCCGCGGGTCTGATCTTCGTCGGCCCCTCGGGCGATGCGATCCGGCTGATGGGCGACAAGGTCTCGGCGCGCTCCGCGGCCCATGCCGCCGGGGTGCCGGTGGTGCCGGGTTCGGCCGGTCGTGTGGCCGGTATCGAAGAGGCGCGCCACATCCTGATCGACACGGGCTTCCCGGTGATGATCAAGGCCGCGGCCGGTGGTGGCGGGCGGGGCATCCGCATCGCCACCAACCTGACCGAGTTCGAACAGGCCTTCCCGCAGGCCGAGGCCGAGGCGCTCGCGGCCTTCGGCGACGGCGGGCTCTATATGGAGAAGGTCGTCGGCCGCGCGCGCCATATCGAGGTGCAGGTGCTGGGCGACGGCAGCGACGCCATTCACCTGTGCGAGCGCGAATGCTCACTGCAGCGCCGCCGCCAGAAGGTCTGGGAAGAGGCGCCCTCGGCGGCGCTTTCCGAATCCTTGCGCGACCGGCTCTGTGCCTCGGCCGTGGCGCTGGCGCGGGCCGTCGGCTATTCCGGCGCGGGCACGGTCGAATATCTCTACGACGACGAAGCCGACCAGTTCTATTTCATCGAGATGAACACCCGCATTCAGGTCGAGCATCCGGTGACAGAGATGATCACCGGGGTCGACCTCGTGGCCGAGGGGCTGCGGATCGCGGGCGGCGAGCCTCTGCGCCTGAAACAGCGCGACATCACCCCGCGCGGCCATGCGATCGAGGTGCGGATCAACGCCGAGGACCCCGCGCGCGACTTCGCACCCTTCCCGGGCAAGGTCGGCGATCTGCGTCTGCCCGGCGGGCCCGGCGTGCGCTTCGATTCCATGCTCTACCCGGGCTATCAGGTGCCGCCCTTCTATGACTCGCTTCTCGCCAAGCTCATCGTCCACGCCGAGACCCGCGAGGCGGCGATCACGCGGCTGACGCGCGCGCTGAGCGAACTCTCGATCGAGGGGATGAAGACCACGAAGCCGCTCTTCCTTGCGCTGGCCGCCGACGAGACGGTGCGCGCGGGCGCGGTGCATACCCGCTGGCTCGAGGGCTGGCTAACCGAAAACGCGAGCCGCCTCGGCGGTGCGCAAGGCTGAAAGGATCAGGGATGGCGATACGTTTCTCTCATGGCGGCGACGAGCACATCTTCGGTGAGGTTTCCGAGTCCATGTCGCTCGAGTCGTTCTTCACGGGCCTCTCGATGATCAACGCGGTGCGCGCGGCGCAGATCCCCGGCGTGATCGAGACCTGCCCCGCGAACGCGAGCTTTCAGGTCAAGTTCGACCCCGACAAGATCAGCCCGACCGACATGCTCAAGGAGCTGAAAAGCTTCGAGGAGCAGGCCGCAACCGCCGATCAGACGCTGGCCACGCGGATCATCGAACTGCCGGTCTACTACCAGGATCCCTGGACCCATGAGACCGAGATGCGCTTCCGCGAGCGCCATCAGGACCCGAACTCCACCGATCTGGAATATTCGGCCCGCGTGAACGGCTATGCCACGATCGAGGAGTTCATCGCGGCCCATGCCGGTCAGCCCTGGTTCGTGTCGATGGTGGGCTTCGTTGCGGGGCTGCCGTTCCTCTATCAGCTCGTCGAGCAGAAGAAGCAGATCCAGGCGCCGAAATACCTGCGCCCCCGGACCGACACGCCGAAATTGACCGTCGGCCACGGCGGTTGCTTCGCCGCGATCTATTCGGTGCGCGGCGCGGGGGGCTATCAGATGTATGGCGTGACGCCCGCCCCGATCTACGACCCGAGCCAGAAGGTGCGCTATCTGACCGAGGAGATGTGCCTCTTCAAACCCGGCGACATCGTCAAGTTCCGCCCCCAGACGCGCGACGAATACGATGCCACGCTCGAGGCGATCGAGGCCAACGAATGGGAGCCCGCGATCCGTTCGTGCTCCTTCAGCCTGACCGAGTTCAACCGCGACATGGCCGGCACCAATGCCCGTCTGATGGAGGCCCTCAATGGCAATTAAGGTCATCACCCCCGGGCTCTCGACCACCGTGCAGGACCTCGGCCGTCCGGGCTATTATCACCTCGGCTTTCCCGAAGGCGGCGGCATGGACCGGTTTGCCACGATGGTGGCGAACCTTCTCGTGGGCAACCCCGAGGGCGCGGCGCTCCTCGAGGCGACCTTCATGGGGCCGGAACTCGAATTCACGGCCCCGGCGGTCGTCGCTGTCACCGGGGGCGAGCTGCCGCCGAAGCTGAACGGCGTCGAGCAGCCGACCTGGGAGAGTTTCCCGGTCAAGGCGGGCGACCGGCTGAGCTTTGGCTTCCTCAAGGGCGGCGCGCGGGCCTATATCGCGGTCTCGGGCGGGATCGACGTGCCCCTCGTGCTCGGCTCGCGCTCGACCTATGTTCTAGGCGCTTTGGGCGGCTTCGAAGGCCGCGCGATCAAGGCGGGCGACGAGTTGCCGGTGGGCCAAGATTCGCTGGGGCAGGGGAGCGGCACGCCCGGCCGCACGCTGCCGCCCGGTTTGCGCCGTCAGGAGCCCGCCGATATCGAGATCCGGATGCTGCCCGGTCTCTACTGGCACCGGATCACCGAGGCTGCGGGTGCGCGCTTCTTCGAGGATGTCTGGAAGGTTGCGCCCGAGGCCGACCGGATCGGTTACCGCTTCCGCGGCGGCCAGCCGCTCGAGTTCGTTGAGCGCGAGCAGCCCTTCGGCGCGGGCTCGGACCCCTCGAACATCGTCGATGCCTGTTATCCCTATGGCTCGATTCAGGTGCCCTCGGGGACCGAACCGATCGTGCTGCACCGCGATGCGGTCTCGGGCGGCGGCTACATGATGCTCGGCGCGGTGATCTCGGCCGATATGGACCTGATCGCCCAGCTTCAGCCGCATCGCCCCGCGCAGTTCGTGCCGGTCACGCTCGATCAGGCGCTGGCCGCGCGGGCCGACAATGGCGCGCTTTTCGCCGCCGCGCGGGCGCATCTGGCGCCCTGAGCCCATCCGCCCCGGCCCGGGCGCCTCGCGCGCCCCGGGGCCGGGGCGCACCGAGCGTCAAGTTCCGGCGCGGTCGCAGACAAGACAGCCCCGGCCCCGCGCGCGACTCTGAACCCCCGGACGGCCCGAAAAGAGGCCGCCGAACCACAGGGAGGGACGAGCCCCACCCGAAAGCCGCCGCTTTCGGGACCGGCCGCCCCTTGCCATGAGAACGGATGGAAAGGCGGCATGAGCCAACTCGAAGCTGACAACATTTCCGTGGCCTTTGCCGGGCTCAAGGCGCTCTCCGAGGTGCGTCTGAGCGTGACGCCGGGCCATGTCACCGGGCTGATAGGCCCGAACGGTGCGGGCAAGACGACTTTGGTCAACGTGCTCACGGGCTTTCAGGCGCCGACCGAGGGCGCGGTGAAACTCGATGGCGAAAGCCTCGTGGGCCTTGCCCCGCATCAGGTCCGCCGCCGGGGCATTGCGCGCACCTTTCAGGGCGGGCGGCTCTTTCGCGAACTGCCGGTGATCGACAATCTCGAGGTGACGGGCGTGGGCCTTGGCCTCTCGCGCCGCGCGGCGATTGCCGAGGCGCAGGCGATGCTCGACTGGGTGGGCATCGCGCCCTTGGCCGACCGCATCGCGGGCACGCTGCCCTACACCGACGAACGCCGCGTCGCCATCGGCCGCGCGCTGATGGGGCGGCCGGGCTACATCCTCCTCGACGAGCCTGCCGCGGGCATGAGCGCCCCCGAGGCCGCGGAACTCGCAGCCCTCATCCGCCGCATCGCGAGTGAGCTGAACTGTGGCGTGCTGCTGATCGAGCACAACGTGGGCCTCGTCCTCGAGACCTGCGACCATATCGTCGTGCTGGATTCGGGCGCCGTGATCGAGGACGGCCCGCCCGAACAGATCCGCGCCTCCGAAACCGTGCGCCACGCCTATATGGGCACCGCCGCCGACAGCACCCTGCCGGTTCTGGAGGTGATGCAATGAGCCTTCTGGCCGTTTCCGACGTCACCATCCGCTATGGCCGCCTGACCGCGGTGCGCGAGGTGGCCTTTACCCTCGCCGAGGGCGAGATCCTGTTCATCACCGGCCCGAACGGCGCGGGGAAATCCTCGCTGATGCGGGCGATTGCGGGGGTGACGCCGCCCGCCGGGGGCCGCATCGACTTCGGCGGCACCGAGATCACCGGCCGCGCGCCCGAAGAGATCGCGCGGATGGGCCTCTCGATGGTGCCCGAGGGGCGCGACGTCTTCGGCTCGCTCTCGATCGAGGAAAACCTGATGCTCGGCACCGGCATGCATTCGCGCGAACGCGGCTGGAAGGCGCGCGCGGCGAGTGCGCTCGAAGAGGTCTATGACACCTTCCCGATCCTCAAGGAGCGTCGCCACGGTCAGGCGGGGCTCCTCTCCGGCGGACAGCAACAGATGCTGGTGATCGGCCGCGCGCTGATGACCAACCCGCGGCTGATCGCGATCGACGAGCCCTCGCTCGGCCTCGCGCCCAATATCACCGATCAGGTCTATGAGCGGCTGATCGCGCTGCGCGCCCATCGCAAGCTGACGCTCTTGATCGTGGAACAAAGCTCGACCCGCGCGGTGATGGTCGGCGGCCGGATGATCCTGATGCGCGGCGGGCAGGTCCTGCTCGATGGCGACGCAGGCGCGATGGGCCAGAGCGAGGCCCTTCAGGCCGCCTATTTCGGATATGGAGAGCACTGATGCTGCAGGTATTGTTCGACGCGCTCAGCCTCGGCTCGCTCTACGCGCTCGGCGCGCTGGGGATCGCGCTGATCTTCGGGGTGATGCGGCTGGTGAACTTCGCCCATGGCGACGTCATCGCCTTTTCGGTCTTCGCGCTGCTGTGGCCCTCGACCGATGCGGTGGCCATCGTCTTCGCGGGCCAGATGCCGTGGTTCCTGCTGATCCCCTTCATCCTCGCCGTGGGGGCCGGGCTCTCGGTGCTCTCGGAAATCGTCGTCTTCCGCCGCTTCCGTCACGCAAGCCCTGCGACGATGATGATCGCCTCCTTCGCGCTGGGCTTCGTCATCCGCTATTTCCTGCTGATGCTGTTCTCGAGCCGGCCGAAGTCGATCTCGCTCTTGCCCGCGCTCAGCCAGCCGGTCGAGATCCTCGGCGCGCGGATGCCGCTCTTGCAGCTCATCACCATCCTCGCGACCATCGTCATGCTCTTTGCCCTCTCGGTCTTCGTGCGCAAAACCCGCTTTGGGCTCGAGATGCGCGCCGCGGCCGAGAATTTCACCATGGCGCGGATGCTGGGCGTGCGGGCGAACCGGGTGATCATGGGGGCCTTCGCGCTCTCGGGCGCCTTGGCCGGGGCGATCTCGATCATTCTGGGCGCGCAGACCGGCACCGCCGACATCCAGATGGGCGGCGCGGTGATGCTGATGGCCTTCATCGCCACCGTGATCGGCGGCCTCGGCTCGCTCGAAGGGGCGGTGCTCGCGGGCTTCCTGCTCGGTGCGGCCTCGGTCGTCATGCAGACGGTGCTGCCGCCCGAGGCGCGGCCCTTCCGCGATGCCTTCGTCTACGGGGCGGTGATCCTCGTGCTTCTCTTCCGTCCGCAAGGCCTGATCTCGGCGCGCGGCACCAAGGAAAGGGTCTGAGCCATGACCAACCTCCCCAAAGTGAAATCCGTGGCTCTGCGCACCATTTCGACGCCCCTGATCCTGTCTGCCGTGCTCGTGGTGCTGGCGCTGATCACGGTCGCCTATGGCTCGCGGCCCTTCAACCAGACGATGATCGACATTTTCGTCCGCGTCATTCTCGTCACCGGGCTCTATATCTTCGTCGGCAATTCGGGCGTGCTCAGCTTCGGCCATATCGGTTTCACCTGCCTTGGCGCCTATGCCGCGGCTTGGCTGACGATGCCGCCGATGATGAAGGAGCTCTCGTTCCCCGGCCTGCCCGCCTGGCTGAAGGCGCTGCAACTGCCCTATGGGCCGGGTGCGGTGCTGGCGGGGATCTTCGCGGGCGTCTTCGCGCTGATCTTCGGGCGGATCCTGATGCGGCTGTCGGGCATCGCGGCGAGTATCGCGACCTTCGCCATGCTCGCAATGATCAACACGATCTATGCGAACTGGGAAAGCGTCACCTCGGCCACCAATTCGGTGGTGGGGATCCCGATCGTGCGCACGATCTGGCCCTATCTGATCGGCGCCATCGCGGCCGTGTTCATCGCCTGGGCCCATGCGATCTCGCGCCATGGCCTCGCGCTGCGCGCGGCGCGTGACGAGCCCACGGCGGCCTTGGCCTCGGGGATCGACATTCCCAAGGTGCGGCTCGTGGCCTTCACGCTCTCGGGCGCGGTGATGGGGCTTGGTGGGGCGCTGATGGCGCATTCGATCGGGGTCGTGACGCCCGACACCTTCTATCTGGGCCTGACCTTCATCACGCTTTCGATGCTCGTCGTCGGTGGCATCGGCACGCTCACGGGCGCGGTGATGGGGGTGGTGCTGCTCTCGCTGCTCATTCAGGGCCTGCGCTGGCTCGAGCGTGGCGTGCCGGTGGGCGAGAGCACCTTCGCGCTCCCGGGTGGCTTGCAGGAAATCCTGCTCGGCGTGGTGATGATCGTCATCCTCGCGCGCCGTCCCTCGGGCCTCTTTGCCCGCGAATTCGCCTTGCCCGCGTGGCTTGGCGCCGGGCGGGGGAAATCCTCCGCCGCACCCCGAAACGTCCCCGCCGGGGACGCGTGACAAACCAAAACCAACCAGAACAGACCAACAGGAGAACACCATGATCCGCACCCGACTTTTGACCGGCCTGAGCGCACTCGCGCTCACCCTCACGCCGATGACCGGCGCGATGGCCGAGGATGCCGACGGCAATATCGTCGTGGGCTTCGCCACCGCCGAGACCGGCTTCATGGAAGCCTATGACAAGCCCGCGCAGGACGCCGCGATGATCCGCATCGACGAGATCAACGCCGCGGGCGGTCTGCTCGGAAAACAAATCAAGGTGGTCAACGCCGACACCAAGACCGACCGCGCCGAGGGCGCCAAGGCGGGGCTGAGCGTTCTGGACGCCGGCGCCGACATGGTTGTCGTGTCCTGCGATTATGACTTCGGCGCGCCGGCCGCGCTGACCGCGGAAAGCTCGGGGAAGGTGTCGTTCTTCCTTTGCGCGGAATCGATCAAGGCGGGCGTGCAGGGCGTCGGCCCGCACAGCTTCTCGGCCTCGGTTCTGGCCGCGGTGCAGGGCGCGACGATGGCGCAATGGGCCTATGAGAAGAAAGAGGCGCGCGACTTCTATCGCCTGCTGGATACCTCCTACGTCTACAACAAGGGCGTCTGCGACGGGTTCGACTGGATGCTGCCGACGCTCGCCGATGCGAAACTCGCCGGTGAGGACGTGTTCAAGAACGACGACGCCTCGATCGCGGCCCAGATCAGCCGCATCAAGGCGCTGCCGAAAGAGCCCGATGCGATCATGCTCTGCACGATGATGCCGGGCGCGGTGTCGGCGATCAAGCAGATCCGCGCGGCGGGGATCAATTCGATGATCTTGAATGGCTCGTCGGTGGATGGCAGCTACTGGCTCTCGGCGGTGCCGGATCTGTCGAACTTCTACGTGCCGGTGCAGGGCTCGGTCTATGGTGACGATCCGAACCCCGATGTGATCGCGTTCAACGCGCTCTACAAGGAAAAGACCGGCGGCGACCCGGCGACGCAATACACCTATCCGGGTTACGTGATGATCGACGTCTGGGCAAAGGCCGTCGAGCGCGCCGGGTCGATTGACGCCGATGCGGTGGTGGGCGAACTCGAGAAGATGGACGGCGAGCCCACGCTCTTTGGCCCGCGCACCTTCACCCCCGAGCTGCACCATCAGAACAAGGCGCGCTACCTGATCGCCGAGGTCAAGGACGGCAAGCCGGGCATCGTCGATGAATGGACGATCTCGGAGCCGGTGCCGATGGATGCGCTGCTGAAATAAGCCAAACGGGGCCGTGCCCAAGCGGCGCGGCCCCCGCCTGCCTGCCCCGTGTCGCGCGTGCGATCTGCGGTGACAAGGCGAGTATTTGGACCAAGAAAAAGCTGAAGGTGTTTTCCTGGCTTAAATACTCCCGCCGGAGGCATCCGCCGTCGAGGCAATGGCACCCGGCACAATCAAAACGCCCGGGCGGTCGGCCCGGGCGTTCCTTTACTGGGGCAGAGGGACGCGATCACCCCGCCTTGCGATAGCTGTCCTTGAGCGCGATGCGGTCGCCCTCGAAGACGAGGATGTCGCAACCGTCGACCTCGATCTCGGAGCCATCCGCCCGCGTGCCGCTGAAGCGCCAGCTCATCAGCGCCCGGTCGCCGAGCAACAGCGTCTCGCGCGGGGCCCAGTGCGCCCGCGGGAAGGCCGCGAAGATCGCAGCATAGGCCGCCTCGACCGCCGCGCGCCCGGTGTGACGGGTCCCGTCAGGGTCCGGCCCTGCCGCCGCGTGAAAGGCGCAGTCCTCGGCCATGCAGGCCATCAGCCCCGCAAGATCGCGCCCGTTCCAGGCCGTGGCGAAGGCCGCGAGCGTCTTGTGCCGCGCGGCCTTGAGCGAGAGGTCCCGCGCGTCGAGCGCGCGCTGGGCGGGCGTCATGCGATCCCGTCGGCGGCGATCCGTGCCGCGGTGCGATCGAGCGCGGTCCGCATCCGCGCGAAGATATCGGCGATATCGGCCTCGGTCACGATCAGGGGCGGGCAGAGCGCGAGCTGATCGCCGATCGCGCGGAAAATGAGCCCCGCGGCATGGCCTTCCTCGGCGGCAATCGCGCCCACGCGGCCGATCGGATCGAAGGGCCGTTTCGTCGCCTTGTCGGCCACGAGTTCGAGCGCCCCGATCAGGCCTGCGCCGCGCGCCTCGCCCACCAGCGGATGATCGCCCAATGCATGCAGCCCCGCCTGGAAGGTGGCCTCGAGCCGGGCGGCATTGCCCATCAGGTCCTGCTCTTCCATGATCGCGAGGTTTTCCAGCGCCACCGCCGTCGCCACCGGGTGCCCCGAGGCGGTGAAGCCGTGGCCGAAGCTGTTGAGCTTGTTCGTGTTGTCGGCCACCACCTGATAGATCGCATCCGAGAAGATCACCGCGGCGAGCGGCATGTAGGACGAGACGATCTGTTTCGAGACGGTCATGATGTCGGGTTTGAACCTGTATTTCTGGCAGCCAAACGGCGTGCCGAGCCGGCCAAAGCCGCAGATCACCTCGTCGGACACCAGCAAGATATCGTATTTGCGGCAGAGCGCCTCGATCCCCGGCCAGTAGCCTTGCGGAGGCGCCATCACGCCACCGGCGGCCATCAGGGGCTCGCCGATGAAGGCGGCGATGGTTTCCGGGCCTTCCTCCAAAATGACCGCCTCGGCCTCCGCGACGAGGCGCGCGGCAAAGGCGGCCTCGCTCTCGCCGGGAAGGCCGAAGCGGTAGTGGTGCGGGCACGTGAGGTGCCGCACGGGGATGGCGGGAAGGTCGAAATCCTTGTGGTTGACGGGCAGGCCGGTCAGGCTGCCCGCGGCGACGGTGATGCCGTGGTAACCCTTGGTGCGCGCGAGGAATTTCTTCTTCTGCGGCAGGCCGCGGGCGTTGTTGTAATACCAGACGAGCTTGACGATCGTGTCGTTCGCTTCCGAGCCCGAATTGGTGAAGAAGACCCGGTCGAGCCCCTCGGGGGTCATCTCGATCAGCTTTTCGGCGAGCCGGATCGAGGGCTCGTGCGATTTCGAGGAAAACGTGTGGTAATAGGGCAGCTTCAGCATCTGCTGATAGGCGGCATCGGCCAGACGCTTTTCGGAAAAGCCGACCGCGACCGACCAGAGCCCCGCCAGCCCCTCGATGTAATCCTTGCCGTTGGTGTCCCAGACCCGGATCCCGTCACCGCGTTCGATGATCACGGGGCCGTTTTTTTCATGCGCGCGCGCGTTGGTATTGGGGTGCAGCACCGAGGCGATGTCGGCGGCGGCGAGCGAGTTCGAGAGCGGGGTGACGGACATGGGACCTCGGGGGATTTGTTATAACGCTTTGCGGCAGTTTTTCAGGAGAGCTTGAATTCCGCAAGGAGTCGCGTCATCTGTTATAACAAATTTTTGCACCGAGAGCCGATGCCAGAGCCTGACGCCGCCCCCGACGCCCGTTCCGAGACCGCCCCGCAAGGGCCGCTGCATGAACAGGTGTTCCGCCGGCTCAGCGCCGGTCTGATGGCGGGGCGGTTCGCGGCCGGGCAGAAGCTGCCGCTGCGCGCGCTTGCCGCCGAGATGGGGACGAGCCTGATGCCGGTGCGCGATGCGGTGCAGCGGCTTGAAAGCCTCGGCGCGCTGGTGGTGACGCCCGGGCGCACGATGATGGTGCCGCGGCTCTGCCCGGCCGAGCGCGCCGATCTGATCCGGCTGCGGATGCTTCTGGAAACCGAGGTGGTCGAGGCCGCCGCCGAACGGCGCAGCGAGGCGGATCTCGCCGATCTCTCGGATCAGAACGCCGCGATGCGGGGGGCGGCCGAGCGCGGCGACACGGCTGCCTTTCTGGCCGCGAACCTGCGCTTTCACCGCGGGCTTGCGGCGGCGGCGCGGATCCATTTCCTCGAGGCGCTGCTCGATCCGCTCTGGATGCGGCTCGGCCCCTTGGTGCGCGAACAGACGCCCGACCGCGAGAACATGCTGCGCACGGCGGAGTATCACGACGAGATCCTGCGCGCGCTCTTGCGCCGCGACGGGGTGGCGGCGCTCGCGGCGCTCTCGGCCGATGTGATGGACGGGGCGCCCGCGATGACCGCAGGTGCCCCGCCCGGGGGCTGAGGCAGGATCAGTCCGCACTGACCACATAGGTGCCGTTCTCGTCGAGGACCGCGGTCCAACCGGGCTCGATCACCAGCGTGGTCGTGACCTCCTCGATCACCGCGGGGCCGCGCACCGTGTCACCGGCACCCAGTTTCGCGCCCTCGAACACGGGCGTTTCCTGCGCCACGCCATCGGGCGCGAAGATCATCGGCCGCATCCCCTTGACCGCGGTCTCGGCGCCCGCGCCCTTGGCGATGACCATCCGGTTCGGCCGCTCGACACGCCCCGAGATCGCGCTTTCGACGTTCACCACCTCGACGGCGCTGTTGGGTTCGGAATAGGTGTAGAGCTCTTCGTGGCGGGCGTGGAAGGCGGCCTTGAGGCGTTCGAGGCTCTCCTCGGTGATCTCGAACGGATCGACGCTCACGGTGCATTCGTGCACCTGACCGACATAGCGCATGTCGAGGCTGCGGCGGATCGCGATCCGGTCCTCGCCGAACCCGTCGCGGCCCAGATCCTCGCGCCCCCGGGCCTCGAGCCCGTTGAAGAGCCCATCGAGCGTGGCGGCCGTCTCGGCGCCCTCGAGCCGCAGCGGGGCAGGGGCCATGTGGTTGTATTTCACGTCCGACAGGATCTGCCCATAGGCGCAGAGCCCCGAGGCGAGTTTCGAGATCATCACCTTGCGGATGCCGATTTCACGCGCGAGTGCGGTGATATGCGCGCCGGTCGCGCCGCCTGCACAGTTCAGCACGAAGTCGCGCGGGTCATAACCGCGCTCGACCGAGACGCGACGGATGCCGTTGACCATGTTCGTGTTGACGATGGTGAACATGCCATAGGCCGCGCGTTCGACGCTGAGGCCCAGCGGCTCGGCCAGCGCCACGCGGATCGCGTCGCGCGCCTTTTCCACGTCCAAGGGCAGGCGCCCGCCGACGAGGCCTTCGGGGTTGAGATAGCCCAGCACGAGGTTCGCATCGGTCGTCGTCGGCATCGTGCCGCCGCGGCCGTAGCAGGCGGGGCCGGGTTCCGAACCCGCCGATTGCGGCCCCATCTGCAGAAGGCCCATCGGGTCGATCCAGCCGATCGAGCCGCCGCCCGCGCCGAGCGTCTCCACCTGGATCATCGGAATCCCGATCCGGTAGCGCAGGAAGTCGATGTTCTTCGACACGTTGGCCGCGCCCTGCCAGGTGAGCGTGATGTCGAACGAGGTGCCGCCCATGTCGACGGTGATCACGTTCTCCTCGCCATAGGGCGCGCCGAGGTAAAGCGCGGCCTGCGGCGCCGACGCCGGCCCCGAGTTGATCGCATAGACCGCCTGATTGGCCACCACCTCGCCGGTGGCGAGCCCGCCGTTCGACTGGAAATAGCGCACCGGGTTCTTGGCGCCCATCGCGCGGAACTGTCGATCCACCGCCTCGACATATTTCGCGAGGATCGGCCCCAGATAGGCGTTGACGATGGCGGTCGAGGTGCGGGTGTATTCGCGCACCTGCGGGTAGAGCACCGAGCCCGTGGTCAGCATCACGCCCGGCATCATCTCGCGCACGATCTCGGCCGCGCGGGCCTCGTGCTCGGGATGCAGCACCGACCAGACGAAGGAGATCGCCACCGATTGCACGCCCTCGGCGAGGAAATGGCGGCAGGCGGCGCGGACGTCGTCCTCGTTGAGGGGGGTATGGACCGCGCCGGTCGAGATCACACGTTCCCGCACGCCGCGGCGCAGGTAGCGCGGCACGAGCATCGTCGCGGGCGGATATTCCGGGTCGTAGCGATAGCCGTCTTCCTTGTGGCCGAGCCGGATCTCGATGCTGTCCTCATGGCCCGCGGTGGCAATGAGGCCGGTTTTCGCGCCGCGATGGGTGATCAGCGCGTTCAGGCCCACGGTGGTGCCGTTGATGCACAGGTCCGCATTCGAGACGATTTCCGTGGCGCCGATGCCGGTTTCCTCCTCGATCAGTTTGAGCCCGTTGACGATGGCCAGCGTCGGGTCCTGCGGGGTCGAGAGGGTCTTGAAGATCCGGACATTGCCCTCGCGGTCGGCGAGGATGAAGTCGGTGAAGGTGCCGCCGGCGTCGATGCCAAGGCGATATTGGGTTTGCATGATAGGTGTCCTTGCGGATGGCGGGGTCGGAGGGGGGGCTGCCTGCCCCCGCCGATGCTGTGCATCGGCCCCCCGGGAGTATTGGGACCAAGAAAAAGCGGATCAGGCGGAGCGGAGTGCGGCGGTCGCTGCCTCGTCGACGGCGAGGGTGACCGGATCGGTGATCACCACGCCATAGTCGCGGCGCGCGCCCTCGAGGCTGACGAGGCCGTTCTTGACGTCGTCGACCACGCGGGCCACTTCGCGCGCGAAGGCCGGGCCGAAGCCGCCGCCGCCGGGGTTGAAGTTGGCCGCGCGTTCGCCGGGCTGGATCGTCTCGATCACGTTGTCGGTGATGACCTCGGTCGTGCCGCCCCGGGTGATCTCGAGCCGCCCGACCTTTTTCGACACCATGTCGGAGGCGGCACCGGCCGCGCCCATCGCGGGAATGCGCCGCCCCTCGCCGAAGGTGATCAGCGTCATCGGGCTGTCGAGGGGTTCGACCTCCCAGCAGGTGCCCGAGCCGCCGCGGTTACGGCCCGCGCCGCCACTGTCTTCCATCAGCGAATAGCGGTGGATGATGATCGGATAGGAATGTTCCAGCATCTCGATATCGCCAGAGGTGAGCGCGCCGAAGCAGCATTCCGGCCCGCAGGCGTGCCAGCCGTCCTGGCTCGCCGTGGCGCCGGCGCCCGAGATGATCGAGGCGAGCACCATGGTCACATATTCCTCTTCGTGACGCTTGTCCCAGCCGGCGATGTTACAGCCGTTCGCGTGGCCCCAGCTGGCCGAGACCTTGTCTGGCGCGGCCTGCTCGAAGGCGAGCCGCACCGCATCGGTCAGCGTCTCCATCGGTGTTGTGGTGCAGTTCATGTGGGGCGCGGGGCTCTGCGCGTTGCACAGCGTCCCCTTGGGACCCATGTCGGTGGTGACGCAGCGATAGAGCCCCTCGTTATAGGGCGGCGGCAGTTGCGCGAACATCATCAGCCCGAGATAGACGCCCGAATGGCTGTTCCCCTCGTAGGAGTTGATGAAATAGGGGATCTGCGGGGGCGACTGGATCGCGATATGGCAGGTGTCGTCCTTGATCGTGACGGTGGCGGTGATCTCGAAATCGCCAAAGCCGTGGCCCGCATCCTCGAGGATCGCCGTGCCGCTATAGGTGCCGTCGGGGACCTCGGCGATCAGGTGGCGCATATGCGCCTCGGCCATGTCGAGCAGTTCCGCGATGCAGTCCTGCACCACCTCCTTGCCGTATTTGTCCATCAGCCCCTTGAGCGCGCGCGCGCCGACCTGACAGGCGCCGATCAGCGCGTTGAAGTCGCCCTCCTGGTCGCGGCGGGCGCGCATGTTGGTCAGCAGGAGGTTGATCACATCGTTGCGCGGGGTGCCGCGGTCCCAGAGCTTGACCGGCGGAATGCGCAGACCTTCGGCGAAGATCTCGGTGGCATTGGGGTTGTAGCCCGCGGGCACCGGGCCGCCGATATCGGTCAGGTGACCCTTGCAGACGGTCCAGAACACCAGCTCGCCTTCGTAGAACACCGGATAATACATGCAGGTGTCGATGATGTGCGAGCCGCCATAGGAGGGGTCGTTGTGCAGGATGATGTCGCCCTCGTGGATATCGCCCTCGAAGAAGCGCGCGACCGATTTCATCGCCGGGATCAGCGAGCCCAGATGGATCGGAATGTCCTGCCCCTGCAGGATCATCTCGGGCGCGTGGTTGAAGAGCGCCGTGGAATAGTCATGGGCGAGGTTGAACACCGAGGACCGCGCGGTCTGCTCGAGTGTCAGCGTCATCTCGCGCTGGGTGGTTTCCAGAACCCCGCGCACGACGGAAAGAGTGATCGGATCGACCTTGCGACCGGACATGTGTGTCTCCCTGTTGAGGCGGCTTGGCGCCGCTTTTGGTGATGGTCTCAGGGTGCGGCGGGGGGGCGCGGGCGTCTTGCGCCTCGATGCACAGTTTTTTGTCACTGGGGGTGCGGGGGCGGCGTCGGGGGCATTCGGGGCTTGCCAGCCGACAAGAACCTCGCCTAGCCTTCGTCATCATCCTTTCATCCTTGCCGGTTTTTCGACGCCCATGACCGCGACCCTCGTCAGCCATGCCACCGATCCCGTGCCCGCCCCCGAGCGCGCGGGCTATTGGAACCGGGTCATTGCCGAGGCTTATTTTCCGCTGCGGCTGAGTTTCCGCGACGAGGCGCGGTTTCGCGGGCGGCTGAAGATGCGCAATGTGGGCGATGTCTCGCTCTCGCGGCTGGAGACCGACGCGCTCGCCTATGAACGCGGCGCGGGCCAGATCGCGCATCGGGGGGGCGAGGATTTCCTGATCACCATTCCGCGCCTCGCCCCGGTCGAATTCACCCAGCTTGGCCGCGAGGTGAGTTGTGCGCCCGGCGCCTTTCTGGTCGAGCGCGGGAATGAGCCCTACCGGTTTTCCTATGGCGCGGCGAATGTGCTCGGCGTGCTCAAGGTCTCTCGCGCGCTTCTGGCGGAACGCATCCGTCAGCCCGACCGCTTCTGTGCTCAGCAATTCGATGCCAAGGCGGGCGTCGGGGCACTTTTCGCCACGATGGCGCGGGCCGCGCTCGATGAGGAGGTGACCGAGCCTGCGGCCGATCTGGTCGGGCGGCAGCTGGTGGAGCTTCTGGCGCTCTCGCTTTCGGAGCGGGCCGAGACCGAGGGCCTGAGCGCGGTGCGCGCTGCCCATCTGCGCCGTGCCGACGAGGTGATCCGGCGCGATCTGCTGAACCCCTCGCTCGGGCCGGACCGGGTGGCGCGGTCTTGTGGCATCTCGAAACGCTATCTGCATGAAATCTTTGCCGAGGATGGCCGGTCCGTCGCGCGCGAGATCCGCGATCAGCGGCTGCGCGCCGCGCGCGAGGCGGTGGCGATGCCGGGCGAGTTGACGCTCGCCGAGATCGCCTATCGCTTCTGCTTCTCGGATCAGGCGCAGTTCTCGCGCCAGTTCAAGGAGGCCTTCGGCCTCTCGCCTTCGGTCTTTCGCGCGCAGCAGAAGGCGCGGACGCAATAAGCCTGCGCGCTGGGCGCAGCAGGCGCCCGTGCGGCCGGGGGCGGGCAGGGTGACCTTGCGGCAGGCAAGTTCCTGCGATCCGGGTGCAAAGAATTGTTGATTAACCGGTCAACTTCACGCTTCCTGTCACGAAGCCGATACAGAGTGGACCGATATCGGCACCACCAACCCACAGGGAGTGACCCATGCTGACCAATATCAAATGCTGGACCCTCGGCGCCGCGGCGCTGATGGCCTCGACCGCGCTCGTCTCGGCGCAGGACATGGCCGCGCTCGAAGCTGCCGCCAAGGCCGAAGGGATGCTGACCACGATCGCGCTGCCGCATGACTGGTGCGGCTATGGCGCCGTGATCGACGGCTTCAAGGCGAAATACCCCGAGATCTCCGTCAATGAACTGAACCCCGATGCGGGTTCGGCCGACGAGCTCGAAGCGATCCGCGCCAACAAGGGCAACACCGGGCCGCAGGCGCCCGACGTGATCGACGTGGGGCTGTCCTTCGGGCCGCAGGCCAAGGAAGAAGGCCTGATCCAGCCCTACAAGGTTTCGACCTGGGACGAGATCCCGGATGCGGTCAAGGATGCCGATGGCTACTGGTATGGCGATTACTATGGCGTGATGTCGTTCATGGTGAACAAGGACCTCGTCGACACCACGCCGACCGATTGGGCCGACCTGATGAAGCCCGAATATTCGGGTCAGGTGGCGCTTGCCGGCGATCCGCGCGCCTCGAACCAGGCGATCCTCGCCGTGCTGGCCGCGGGCATGTCGACCGGCGCCGAAGCGGGCAAGGCTTCGGGCGAGGCGGGTCTTGGCTACTTCAAGGAACTGAACGCGAGCGGCAACTTCGTTCCGGTGATCGGCAAGGCCGGTACGCTGGCCCAGGGCGCGACCCCGATCGTCGTGATGTGGGACTATAACGCGCTGGCCGCGCGCGACACGCTTGCCGGCAACCCGCCGGTCGAGGTTGTGGTGCCGTCCTCGGGCGTTCTCGCCGGTGTCTATGTTCAGGCGATCTCGGCCCATGCGCCGCATCCGAACGCCGCGAAACTCTGGATGGAATACCTCTATTCGGACGAGGGTCAGAACCTCTGGCTCAAGGGCTACTGCCACCCGGCGCGCTTCAACGCGATGGCCGAGGCCGGCAAGATCCCGCAGGAGCTGATCGACGCGCTGCCGCCGGCCGAGGGCTATGCCAAGGCCTATTTCCCCTCGATCGAGGAGCAGGGCGCCAACAAAGAGGCCGTGACCGGCGGCTGGGACGCGGTCGTGGGCGCCAACGTCCAGTGATCGGGGCCGGGGCTGCGCGATCGCTGTGATCGGCGCGGCCCCGCCTTTCGTCGTCCGGGGCGCGTGAGACGCGCGGCCCGGACGTATCCCTTTCGGGGGACACCTTTCCGGGCGCCGCCTTTGCGTCCCTTTCCGAGCCGGAGACCGCGTGAGCGACACGACCGACCCTGTGCATTCCGCGCACCAGACCCCGCCCGCAACCGGGCCCTCCGCCGTGCCCGTCCGCGCGCGGCTGAACCTGAACTGGCTCGGCATCGTGCCCTTCGCGCTCTTCGTGACGCTGTTCCTGATCGCGCCGACGATGAAGATCGTGCTGGGCGCCTTCCAGCGGGCCGATGGCAGCTTCACCTTCGAAAATATCGCGGGGCTCTTCACCCCCTCGATCCTGTCGAGCTACTGGATCTCGATCAAGATCTCGCTCGCCTCGTCCTTCTTCGGGGCGCTGATCGGCTTTCTGATGGCGGCCGCCATGGTGCTCGGCGGTCTGCCGCGCGCGATCCGCGCGCCGCTCATGACCTTCTCGGGCGTGGCCTCGAACTTCGCGGGCGTGCCGCTGGCCTTCGCCTTCCTTGCCACCCTCGGGCCGCTCGGTCTCGTGACCGTCTTCCTGAAAACCGAGCTTGGCATCAACCTGCGGATGCTCGGCTTCAATATCCTGAGCTTCTGGGGCCTGACGATCACCTATCTCTTCTTCCAGATCCCGCTGATGATCCTGATCGTCACGCCCGCGCTCGACGGGCTCAAGCGCGAATGGCGCGAGGCCGCCGACTGCCTTGGCGCGAGCGCCACCCAATACTGGCGCATGGTCGCGCTGCCGATCCTGTTCCCGACGATCCTCGGCACTTTCGCGCTTCTCTTCGCCAATGCCTTCGGGGCCGTGGCCACCGCCATCGCGCTGACCGGCTCCTCGCTCAATATCGTGCCGATCATGCTGTTTGCGCAGATCCGCGGCGACGTGCTTGGCAATCCGCATCTGGGCTATGCGATGGCCTTCGGGATGATCCTGATCACCGGCCTCGCCAACGTGCTCTATATCGTGCTGCGGATGCGCTCCGAGAGGTGGCTGAAATGAAGCGCGCCGCCGCCTGGGCCGTCCTCTTCCTCGGCATCGCCTATTTCGTCCTGCCGCTCATTGGCATGGTCGAGTTCTCGCTCTCGATGAAGCGCGGGGTCTATAGTTTCGAGGCCTACCGCGTCGTCTTCGCCGATCCGCGCTTCCGCGAGACCTTCACCTATTCGGTGGTCATGGCGCTGCTCACGATCGCCTTTGGCATCGTGCTTGTCGTGCCGACCGCCTTTTGGGTGCGGCTCAAGATGCCGGGGCTACGGCCCTATGTCGAATTCGTCACGCTGCTGCCGCTGGTCATTCCGGCCATCGTCACCGTCTTCGGCTATATCCGGCTTTACAACACCAGTAGCTGGCTGCCGATGACGGGCTCGATCTTCGGCACTAACCTGCTTTTGATGTTCGGCTATGCCACGCTCTCGCTGCCCTACATGTATCGCGCGGTCGATACCGGGCTGCGTGCGATCGACGTGCCGACGCTGACCGAGGCGGCGCAGTCGCTCGGTGCCGGATGGGTCACCATCCTTGCCCGCGTGATCCTGCCCAACGTCCTCGTGGCGGTCCTTTCGGGCGCCTTCGTCACCTTCGCCATCGTCATGGGCGAGTTCACCATGGCGGCGCTCCTCAACCGTCCGGCCTTCGGGCCCTATCTGCAGCTGATGGGCGCCAACCGCGCCTATGAACCCTTCGCGCTCGCCACGATCGCCTTCCTGATCACCTGGGCCTGCATGGGGCTGATGCAGCTCGTCACCCGCTTCTCCAAACATCAGGGGGCCAGATGACCTTCCTCACTATCTCGCATCTGGAAAAGAGCTTCGGCCCGAACCGGGTCGTCAAGGATTTCAACCTCGAGGTCGAGAAGGGTGAGTTCATCTCGCTCCTCGGCCCCTCGGGCTGCGGCAAGACCACGGTGCTGCGCATGGTCGCCGGGTTCGAGACGCCGACCTCCGGCCTGATCACCATCGACGGCGCCGATGTGCTGCGCCTCAAACCCAACCGGCGCAATATCGGCATGGTGTTCCAGAGCTATGCGCTCTTCCCCAACCTGACGGTGGCGCAGAACGTGGGCTTCGGGCTCAAGGTCGCGGGGGCGCCGCGGGCCTCTATCGCGCCGCGGGTGGCCGAGATGCTCGAGCTGATCGGCCTGCCGAGCCTCGGGGATCGCTATCCCTATCAGCTCTCGGGCGGGCAACAACAGCGCGTCGCACTCGCCCGCGCGCTGGCGCCGAGCCCGCAGGTGCTGCTCCTCGACGAGCCGCTCTCGGCGCTCGATGCCAAGGTGCGGGTGAGCCTCAGGAATGAAATCCGCGCGATCCAGAAGGACCTTGGTATCACCACGATCTTCGTGACGCATGATCAGGAAGAGGCGCTCTCGATGTCCGACCGCGTCGTGGTCATGCATCAGGGCATCGCTGATCAGGTGGGCTCGCCCTTCGAGATCTACAACCGCCCCACCACCCGGTTCGTCGCGAATTTCGTGGGCACGCTCAACACGATCGAGGCCGAGGTGCTGGACCCCGCGACCGGCCATCTGCGCGCGGGTGGCACGGAATTCACGCTCGGCCGCGAGGTGGCCCCGGGTCATGTCACGCTTGGCCTGCGCCCCGAGATGGTGCGCCTCGGCCCGGGCGAGGTCACGCTCTCGGGCCGCATCGCCGAGGTCGATTTCCTCGGCTCGGTGATCCGGCTGCGCGCCGATCTCGGGACCGAGCGGATCGCCTTCGACACGTTCAACTCGAGCTCGGTCGCGCCGCCGCGGGTCGGCGAAGAGGTCGCCCTCGGGCTCAATGCCGCCGATCTTCTGGTGCTCGGCGACTGAGCGCCGGGGCCGAAGGCATGTCAGGCACAGGAAAGGGCCGGGGCCGCACGCTCCGGCCTTTTCCTGTCCGCCCCCGCTGCAGTGCGGAATAATTCGCGCAAAACCGCGTCCGGTTTGTCCGAGGTCAAATCACCAAAATCGAATATGTGCTTATTCGGGGGCGAGACTGGATTTGCCTCCCCGAAAGGCGCCTTTACCCCCTGAACCCCCGGGTTTCAGGGCAGTGAGAGTGTTTGCCGGGCGGGCTTCACCCTGAAAGGTGTCCCATGAGCGACGCGCAAAGGCCCCTCAAGCTCTTCGCCACGCTGCTGCTGTTCTGGATGATCTTGAACGGCTCGCTCGCGCCCGATGTTTTCCTCGCGGGCCTCGCGATCTCGGCCGCGATCGCCTTCCTTCTGCCCGGCGGGCTCTCGGTCCTGTGCGGCGCGCGGCTCAGCCTGCGCGGCGTGGGCGCGGCGCTCGGCTTCACCGGATTTTTCCTGCGCGAACTGGTGGTGGCGAACCTGCGCATGGCCGGGCTCGTGCTGAATCCCGCGCTGCCGGTGCGCCCCGCCATCGTGCGGGTCGAGACGCGCCTGACCGATCCGGTCGCGCGGCTCCTGCTCGCCAATGCGATCACGCTGACGCCCGGCACGCTCTCGGTCGAGCTCTCGGGGCGCTGGCTCTACGTCCATTGGGTCGTGGCCGAGACCACCGACCCGCAGGAGGCCACGCGCGCCATCGTCGCGGGCTTCGAAAATTATCTGGAGGTGATCTATGGCTGAGGCGCTTCTCGTTCCGGCCGTCGCGCTCGGCCTCGGGCTCGTGCTCGCCGCGCTGCGCTTCCTGCGCGGGCCGCATGTGCTCGACCGGGTCGTGGCCTTCGACGGGCTGACCGTGATCTCGATCTCGGCGCTGGTGCTTGTCGCGCTGGCGACCGGGCGGGGGATCTATCTCGATGTGGCGCTCGTCTATGCGCTTTTGTCGTTCCTCGGCGTGATCGTCGCGGGGCGCTATCTCGAAGGGGGCGAATGATGACGGCTCTCGGTCTTGCGATCCTGACGCTCGGCGCGGTCTTTCTCGCGCTTGGCGGGCTCGGGCTCTGGCGGATGCCCGACACCTACACGCGCATTCAGGCGGGCACCAAGGCGACGACGCTCGGCACGCTGCTGAGCATGGCGGGCGCCGGGGTGCTCGAGCCCGGCTGGGCGCTGAAACTCGCGCTGATCGTGCTTTTCCTGATGTTCACCAACCCGCTGAGCTCGCAGGTTCTGGCGCGCGCCGCGCACCGGGCGCGTGTGCCGCAGGCGCCGCAGACGGTGGCCGATGCGCTGGCCGAGGCCGAAGGGGAGGGCGCGCAATGATCCCGCTCTCGTTCCTTCTGGCGCTTCTGGTCTGCGCCGGAGCGCTGATCGCGGCCGGCGTGGCGCTCGCCACGGCCTCGCGCGCCACCGCCGTTCTGGGCGCGGGCCTCGTCAGCCTCTTCGCTTCGGTCCTCTTCGTGATCCTCGCCGCGCCCGATGTGGCGATGACCGAGGCCGCGATCGGCTCGGGCCTCACCACCTTCCTTTTCTTCTTCGTCATGGGCCGGATCCGGCGCGAGGGGGGCAAATGAGCACGCGACATATCCTTATCGCCGGGCTGCTGGGCCTTCTGGGGCTCGCCTTCTGGCACCTCGCTGCGGACTATCTGCCCGATGCCGCCCTGAACCCGACGGCCGCCTATTACGCGGCCCATGCCGCCGATCAGACCGGCGCGCCGAACCTTGTGACCGGCATCATCATCACCTGGCGCGGGCTCGATACCTTGGGCGAGGTCACGGTGCTGTTCCTCACCTCGGCCATCGTCGCGCTGGTGCTGGCGCAATCCAAGGCACCCGCGGGGGCGGCGGGCCCCGGTTTCCTGCCCGCGGGGGAACTCTTGGCGACCGGCACGCGGATGCTGCTGCCGCTGATCGCGCTCTTCGGCGCCTATGTCATCGCCAACGGGCACCTGAGCCCCGGCGGCGGCTTTCAGGGCGGCGCGGTGCTCGCCTCGGGCGTGCTGCTCGCGCTCCTCGCCCAACCCCGGATGCGGATCGGCCACGCCCTGCTCGCGCGCGTCGAGAGTGTTTCGGGCCTTGGCTATATCCTCGTGGGGCTCGCCGGGCTTGCCTTCGCCTCGGGCTTCCTCGACACCGCCTTCCTGCCGCTTGGGCGCTTCGGCGCGCTCCTGTCGGCGGGGGCGATCCCGCTTATCTCGGTGCTGATCGGCCTCAAGGTGGGCGCCGAATTCGCCACCATCCTGCAGTCCCTCGAAGAGGGCGAGGATGCCGCCCAAGAGGAGGACGCCGCATGATCGCGCTCGCGCTCTTCACCGGTTTCGCGCTGATCCTGCTCGGGCTCTATGGCGCGCTGACCAATCGTGACCTGATCCGGATGATCGTGGCCTTCACCATCGCCGATACCGGCGTCAATGTCGTCCTTGTCGCCGTGGGCTATCTGCCCGGACGCACGGCGCCGATCCTCGATGCAGCCGTGCCGGTGGCCGAGGCCGCCGCGCGGGTCATCGATCCGGTGCCGCAGGCCCTCGTCCTCACCGCAATCGTCATCGGCCTCGGGGTCACCGCGCTCATGCTGGCCTATGCCTGGCGGCTGTTCCGCGCCCGCGGCAGCCTCGATATCTCTGACTTCACGGAGCTGAAATGGTAAGCGCGCTCTGGATATTGGCGCTCGGTCTCGGCGGCGCCTTCGGCCTCGGTCTCGTCCCGCGTGGGCGGGGGGATCTGGCCTTCGCTCTCATGCTCGGCGCGCTTGGCGCCATGCTTCTCGTGGCGCTCGGCTGGCTCGCCGTCATGGCGGGCGGTGCGGCACCGGTGCTCATCACCACCGCCGCGGCGCCCGCGCCCTTCGCGATCTCGCTGCACATCGGCCTGCCCGAGGCGGTTCTGGTCACCACCGTGCTCATCGCCGGGGCGCTCGGGGCGCTCGCGCTGCGCGGGGCCCTCCTGCGGCTCGGGCGCGGGGCGATGGCGGTTCTGCTCGTGCTGATGATGGCGCTTTCGGGCCTCATCCTCACGCGCGATATCTTCAACCTCTTCGTCTTCTTCGAGCTGATCTCGATCGCGACCGCGGGCCTCGTGCTCCTCTCGCCCGATCCGCGCGCGCTCGCCGCCGGGTTCAAATATCTGGTGATCGGCCAGATCGTCTCGATCCTGCTGCTGATCGGCATCGTCTTCACCTATCACGCGAATGGCGCGCTCGGGCTCGACCATATCGCGGCCACGGCGCCCGGCGTCGCGGGGGCGGGGCTCGCGATGTTCCTGCTCTTGATCGCCCTGGTGGTCGAGCTGAAACCCTTCCCGGCGAACGGCTGGGCGCTCGACATCTACGAGAGCGCCCATCCCGGCTTCTCCGCGCTCTTCTCGGCGGGCTCCGGCACGGCGGCGGTCTTTGCGCTGGCCAAGGTCGCCGCGGTGGCGGGCCCGGCCTGGGCGCCGCTGCTCACGGGGCTGGGCCTTCTGAGCTTCCTCGGCGCGGGGCTTCTGGCGCTGCGCCAGACGAATGACCGCCGGTTGCTCGGTTATTCCTCGGTCGGTCAGCTCGGCCTTGTGCTCGCCGTGATCGGGCAGGGCGATGTGCTGGGCGAGGCGACCGCATTTATCGCAGGCGGCATCCTTCTCGCGCATGCCGCGGCCAAGGCGGGGCTCTTCTGGCTTTCGGCCCTCGTACCGGGCCGCGGGCTCGGCGACTGGGCCGCGCTGCGCCGCCGTCCGATCCTCGTTCTGGCCTTCGCGAGCTTCATCGCCATGCTGATCGGCCTGCCGCCGTTCCCGGGCTTCTATGCGAAATGGGAGCTTGCGCAGGCGCTGGTCGCCCATGGCCGCATGCCGGTTCTCGGCTCGGTGCTCTTCGGATCGCTCCTCGAGGCCGCTTTCCTCTTCCGCTGGTTCGGCCGCGCGATGAAGGCCGAGAGCGCGGAGGTGCCCTCCGCAAACCCGATCGACACGGCGATCGTTCTCGCCGCGCTTGCCGCGGGCTGGGGGCTCGGCGCGCTCTGGGGGGCTCTGTCTGGCCTCTCGAACGTGCTCACCACGATCCCGGTGCTGTTTGCGCTCGCCTTCGTCGCGCTGGAACCCTTGCCGGCGCGCATCAAGAACGTGATCGCCATTCTGGGGCTCGTCGGCTGGTTCGTGCTGCGCCTGCCGGATTATGATCCGCTGCGGCTGATCTTCGCGATCGTCATGCTTCCGGGCGGCGCGGTGATCTTGCTCGCCTCCTTCACCGAGGGCGGCCGTCGCCTCGGCTTCTATCCGCCCGCGATGCTGATGTATGCGGGGATGGCGCTCCTGCTCGATGCCGTCACCACCTTCCAGTTCTTCGCGGCCTGGGAGCTCCTGACGCTCGGCAGCTATTTCCTGATCCTGCGCGGTCAGCGCTCCGAGCCCCATGCCCAGAGCTATATCCTGTTCTCGCTCGGCGGCGCCTTCGCTTTGCTCGCGGGCTTCGCGCTCGCGGGGCAGGGGGCGCTCGACCTGCGGCTCGATGCGCTCTCGGACATCCCCGTGACGATCGCGCCCTGGGTCTTCGTCCTCCTCGCGCTCGGCTTCATGACCAAGACCGCCGCGATGGGCCTGCACATCTGGCTGCCCGGGGCGCATGCCGAGGCCGAGACCGACGTCTCGCCCATGGTCTCGGGCGTGCTGCTCAAGGCCGGGCTCTATGGCATCGTCATCCTTCTGTCGGAACTTGGGCGGCAACGCCTGATGGGCGTCGATCTGGTCAACATGCTCGCCTGGATCGGCGCGCTCTCGGCCTTCATCGGCGCGGTGCTGGCGGTCTTTCAGGAGGATGCCAAACGCCTGCTCGCCTATAGCTCGATCAGCCAGATGGGCTATGCGCTCTTCGGCCTCGCGCTCTTCAGCCATCTTGGCTGGCTCCTCGCGCTGATGTTCGTGATCAACCACTATCTCTATAAATCCATGCTCTTCCTTGCGGTGGGCGGGGTCTATCGGCGCACGCATACCAAGCTCATGTATCAGATGGGCGGGCTGATCACGCTGATGCCCTTCAGCTTCTTCTCGGTGTTGATCGGGATCGTGGCCATGTCGGGGGTGCCGCCGCTCTCGGGCTTCGGCGGGCGCTGGATCTTC
Source organism: Rhodobacterales bacterium (assembly GCA_003249215.1). Lineage (GTDB taxonomy): Bacteria > Pseudomonadota > Alphaproteobacteria > Rhodobacterales > Rhodobacteraceae > Rhodobacter. Next base: position 24,634 of record QKJR01000025.1, on the reverse strand, counting down.
TACAATGCCATCCTCGGGACCGATCTGCGGCTGCCGCTGGTGATGATCTTCCTCGCGGGGCCGGTGGGCTTCCTCTATCTCTTCCGGCTCATTCACACGATCTTCCTCGGCCAGCTCAAGGACCCGCATCGCCAGATCAAGGAGGCGCCGTTCTGGATGCTGGTGCCGCAGATGATCTATGTCGCGCTGCTGATCGGCTTTGCCGTGCTGCCCGGCATGATCCTGCGCCGCGTCGATACCTATCTCGGCACGGTCTTCGGCGATCATCCCCTGATCTGGACCGGCCGCGCGGTGAGCTCTGAGTTCGGGCACTGGAACCCGGTCGGGATCATGCTGGTGATCATCGGCATCTTCGTCTCGGTCGGTGCGATCCTGCTCGCCAAGGTGCACGGCGCGCAAAAGGTCAAGCAGTTCAACATCGTCTTCTCGGCCGAGCGGCCCTATCGCCCCGAAACCACCCATTTCGCATGGAACTTCTTCGCGCCCTATCGCCGCGCGGTGGGCTTCCTCGAGGCGCCGGTGGCGACGCGCTTCTGGGGCGGGATCGGTGACGCTCTGACCGCTGGCGCCGAGCTCACGCGCCGCCTCTATACCGGCAACGGGCAGCTCTATGCGACGCAGGTCGTCCTCTTCGTGCTCGTCGCCTGGGCCATCATCTTCGGAGGGCAGTCATGACCCCGCAACCCGGCTTTCAGTGGATCCAGATCCTCTATGCGCTGGCCACGCTCTTCGTGGTGCTGAACTACGGGCTCCTGATGACGGCGTTGGTGCAGAAGATCGCCGCGCGCGTCTCTGGCCGCCACGGCATCCCGATCTGGCAGAACTACGTGGACCTCGTGAAGAACTTCGCGCTGCGCTCGCAGATCAGCCACGGGGTGATGTATTACATGGGGCCGATCTTCCGGCTCTCGGGGGGCATCGGGCTTCTCCTCTTCGTGCCGACGATCTACGGGCTCCCCTGGGCGCAGAACTTCTCCTTCGCGGGTGATCTGATCCTGGCACTCTACTTCGTCTTCTTCGGCACGCTCGGCATGGCCTTGGGCGCGGGGGAAAGCGGCCATCCGCATTCGGCGATCGGCGTGTCGCGCGGGCTCAGCCAGACGACCGCGGCCGAGCTGCCCCTTGCCCTCGCCGTCTATGCGATCGCGGTGCAATATCACACGCTCAACATTCCCCAGATCGTCGCGGCGCAACAGGGTGGCATCGCCCATTGGACGCTGATCACCAACCCGCTCGCCACGATTGCCGCGATGTTCGCCTATGTCGGCACGATGATGCGCGCGCCCTTTGACGTGGTGCTCGCGCCGCAGGAAATCCCGATCGGGCCGCCGACCGAATACCACTCGGCCTATATGGCGCTGATGCAGACCAACCGCGCGATCTTCCCGGTGGCGAAGACGGTGGTCTACATGAACCTCTTCTTCGGTGGCGCCTCGAACTGGCTTGAGTTCGCGCTCAAGGTCTTCGCGCTTTACCTGATCCCCGCGATCATCGGCGTCGTTCATCCCCGCTTCCGCGTCGAGCAATCGATCCGCTTCTTCCTCAAATGGGGGCTGCCGGTCGGCGTCCTCGCGATCCTGGTGGTGTAGGCCATGAAAGATATCGACGAACGCTTCCAGAAGAACCGCGACCGCACCGTGCCGCTGCGCGAAGAGCTGCGGCCGCGCACCGTCACCACGCCGGACGGGCAAGAAATCCTGATCGAGCCCCTGAAGGATTACTTCTGCGAGGCCGCGCCCAAGGTTCACCCCAAGGCCTATTTCCAGATCGTGGAAAACTTCTACAACTGGGCGCGGGCGAACAGCCTGTGGATCCTAGGCTTTGGCACCGGCTGCGGCGCGATCGAGATGCGCCCGCTGATGACGCCGCGCTTCGACGCCTATCGCTATGGCGTGCAGTGGCGCCCGACCCCGCGGCAGGCGAACCTCTTGATCATCTCGGGCTATCTCTCGGTGAAAACGCTCAAACGCGCGATCCGCGCCTATGAGCAGATGCAGGGCCCGAAATACGTGATCGGGCTCGGCTCCTGCACGATCAATGGCGGGATGTATTGGGACAGCTACAACACGATCAAGCGTCTCGACGCCTATCTGCCCGTGGACCTTTATATCGCGGGCTGCATGCCGCGGCCCGAGGCTTTGCTTGCCGGTTTCATGGAGCTGAAAAAGCTCATTCGCGCCGGCAAGGCCGAGGGCGCGAACAAATACGCCGAGAATTTCGCCACCTACAAGGCCGCCCAGAAGTCCGTGATCAAGGACTGGGACATGCCGGATTACAACTGGTGAGGACGATGCGCGACCTTCATGCCAACTTGAAAACCCGCCACGCGCTCGGCCCCTTCGAGCCGCGCCGCGCCAATCTCGGCTTCGTCACCGTCCCGGCGGAACGTCTGCGCGGTCTGTTGACCGAGCTGCGCGATGTCCACGGGTTTACGCACTTGGTGCTGCTGACCGCCGTCGACTGGATGGAAGACGGGCTTTTTCAGCTCACTTACCTGATGAACGACCGCGCGGGCGACCGCACTTTGGGCGTGCGCGTGATGCTGAACCGTGACGAGGCGGTGGGCGAGGATATGCACGACCTCTGGCCGACGGCGGCGACCTATCAGCGCGAATTGAAGGAGATGTTCGGCATCGACTTCCCGGGTTCGCCCCGGGTCGATGAGGAATTCATCCTCGAAGGCTGGACCGATCTGCCGCCCTATCGGCGCGATTTCGACAGCCTCGCCTATTCGCAGCAGACCTATGCCGAGCGCCCCGGCCGTGTGACCCACGACCCGCGCGCCCATATGAAATCCAAACTCTATCCGGAGGGCTGAGATGCTGAGCTTCCAACCCGACCGCAGCCAATACCCCCAGCCGGGCCCGGATGGGCGGCTCGAGGTCGATCTCGAAACCGGGAAATACCTCAAGCTCTGGCAGGGCCCGAACCACCCCGGCATCACCGGCAACATGTCGGTCGAGCTGACCGTCTGCGGCGATGAGGTGGTCGAGGGGAAAACCCATGTCGGCTACCTGCACCGCGGCTTTGAAAAGCTGATGGAGCGGCGGACCTTCATTCAGGTCTTTCCGATCGTCTGCCGCGTCTGCGTGCCCGAGCCCGATTTCAACGAATATTGCTATGCCGCCGCCGTCGAGGAGCTGGCGGGCATCGAAGTGCCCGAGATGGCCACATGGATGCGCACGCTGATTTTGGAAATGGGCCGCTTCAACAGCTACATGATGTTTCTAGGCGGCATCTCCGGCTCGCTCGGGCTCGGGCTTGTCGGGCAATGGATGACCTATGTGCGCGACCTGATGCTCGACCGGTTCGAGGAGCTGACCGGCGCGCGCATCTATCACATGTTCATCCTGCCCGGCGGCGTGCGCGGCCACCTGCCGGAGGGCTTCGCCGCCCGGATGGAAGAGGTTCTGCAAACGGCCGAGAAATATCTGGCCGATGTGGACCGGGTGATGTTCTCCAATTCCGTCTTCCGGCTGCGCACCGAGGGCGTGGGCGTGATCGACCCCGCGCTGTTTGAACGTTTTGGTGTGACCGGGCCGAATGCGCGCGCCGGTGGCGTCGTCAAGGACGTGCGCAAGGACAGCCCCTATCTCGTCTACGATCAACTCGACTTCATCCCCGCGAGCGGGAAGGACAGCGACATCTTCACCCGCGTGAAGGTGCGCCGCGCTGACATCGACAACTCCATCGGCCTGATCCGGCAGATCCTTGAAAAGATGCCGAAATCCGGCCCCGTAATGGCGCGCCTTCCGAACGTCCTGCATTGGAAAATTCCGCGCGGCGAGACCTATATCAAGGGCGAATGCTCGCGCGGGGAGTATGGCTATTACATGGTCACCGACGGCTCGGGCTATCCGCGCCGGATCAATGTGCGCGGCCCGAGCTACACCCATGCGATGGCGCTCCTCGAGCATCTGATCCCCGGCACCAACATTTCCGACGTGGCGGCGCTGATGGTGTCGCTGCACACCTATCCGCCCGAGATCGAGAGGTAAGTCATGTCCCTGCGCGAGGTTCTGACCCCCTTCACCGCCTGGAAACACGTCCTCGACGCGCCGGTCACGATCCCCGACCCGATCGGGCGCGAGGCGGCCGAGCGCTATCGCGGTTTCCATCAGAACGACATGGAGACCTGCATCGGCTGCGGCACCTGCGAGGCGATCTGCCAGAATGGCGCGATCGACATGGTGCCGGTCGAGGGGCAGGTGACCGAAAAGGGCGATTCGGGTCTGCGCCCGATGATCGATTACGGGCGCTGCTGCTGGTGCGCGCTCTGCGTCGATGTCTGCATGACCGGCTCGCTTACCATGTCGAACGAATACACTTGGGTCGACACTGATCCGGACGCCTTCCGCTTCATCCCGGGGCTCGAGGAGCCGTGGAAAGACAAAGAGGCCGGTTACCGGCGCGAGGGCGGGCGCGAGCTCTCGGGCACGAAACGGTCGCATATGGGCGAGCTGGCGCCGGCACTGAGGGGCGACAATTTCAGCGAGATCTGCGCCGGTTTCACCCGCGAAGAGGCGATCCTCGAGGCCGACCGCTGCGTCGAATGCGGGCTCTGCGTGGCCACATGCCCCGCGCATATGTCGATCCCCGATTACATCGCCGCGGTGCGCGATCAGGATTACGACCGCGGCTTGCAGCTCCTCTATGAAACCAACCCGTTCTCCGAGGTCTGCGGCCGGATCTGCACCCATAAATGCGAAACCTCCTGCGCGGCTCTGCACGAGGGCGATCCGATCGCGATCCGCTGGCTCAAGCGCCACATCATCGACAACGTGCCGATGGAGCGGCGGCTGGAGCTGGTGGGCGGGGCAAAGCCCGCCAATGGTCACCGTGTCGCGATCGTCGGCGCGGGGCCCGGCGGTCTGACCGCCGCCTATGATCTGGCGCGCGAGGGCTGCGCCGTCACCGTTTTCGAGGCGCTGGCCGCGCCCGGGGGCATGATGCGCTATGGCATCCCCGAATATCGGCTGCCCTATGATGCGCTCGACCGCGACGTCGCCGTCATTCAGGCGATGGGGGTTGAGATCCGCTGCAACATGCGGGTGGGCCGGGATATCGCGCTGGACGACCTGAAACGCGATCATGATGCGGTGATCCTCGCCATCGGGTTACAGATGGGGCGGGGCACGCGGATCCCGGGCTCGGAAGGGCCGGGCGTCGAGAAGGCCGTGGACCTGCTGCGCCGGATCACGGCGGGCGAAGACGTGCCGGTGCCCGAGCGCGTCGTGGTGATCGGCGGCGGCAACGTGGCCTTCGATATCGCCCGCTCGATGGCGCGGTTGCAGAAGGCGACCCATGGCACGGTCGGCGTGACGCTCACTGCGCTCGAGGATCGCGCGCATTTCCTCGCCGATGCCGAGGAGCTGATCGAAGGTGCCGAAGAGGGCGTCGAGATCATCGACAAGCGCGGGCCGCAGGAGGTGATGCGCGATGCTTCGGGTGCGGTGACGGGGTTGCGGAGCTGGGCCGTGACGTCGATCTTCGACGATCAGGGCCGCTTTGCGCCGGCCTATGACCAGGCCGATGAGCGGGTGCATGAAGGCGCGATGGTGATCGAGGCGATCGGGCAGATGGCGGATGTCTCGCTCCTCGGGGCCGAGCTGACCGAGGCACTCGATTGGAACCGCGGTCGGATCGCGATCGACGCGGGCTTCAGAACCTCGGAGCCCTGGTTGTTTGCCGTGGGTGATGCGGTCAAGGGCCCCGATGTGATCAATGCGGTGGCCGATGGCCATCGTGTCGCGCAATCGGTGATGGAACGGGTGAGCCTGCAGGAGGGCATATCATGAGCGAAGCGAACAAGGCGAAACTGTCGAACAAGGCGAGCGTTCGAGAGATCTTCGAGACGGCGACGGAGTTCGAGCGTGTTGCCCATGCCTTTTATTCCGCGCTGATTCCGAATGTGTCGAAGAACATTCGCTGGCTGGTCGAGGAACTGGCCGAGGAAGAACTCGAACATGTCGAGCTGTTCACCAAGCTTTCCCAAGATCCGGGGGTTGAGGCGGTGATGTCGGCCGAGATCGCGCGACCGGTTGCGGATGGGCGGTTTTCGGATTGCGTCCACACCCCTGATCTGGGGATCGACCCCGACGATCAGGCGGTGCTGCAATATGCGCTGATGCGCGAAAGCGCGGCCATGGACCAATATACCGAACTGGCCGAGAGCACCCCACCCGGGCCGCTCAAGGACGCGTTCATGTTCCTGGCGAACGAGGAAACCAAGCACAAGGCCGAGCTCGAGAAGATTTATTACGAGATCGTCCATTCCGGCGGCGTCTGAGCCGGACCGGGATCTCCGTCCGAGGGCAGGAGGGATGCCGACAGGCGGCATCGGCGCGCCGCATCGCCCGGAGCCGCGTCACCCGTAACGTGACGCCCGTAACGTGATGCCCGCCGTGATGCAGAGCATGGCGATCGTGTTTCGCCGTGCTCGGGATGTGCGGCTGCCCAGACCGAGAGCCCAAAGCGCGGCGCCGACCGGGTCGGGATTCCGTTCCTGCGGTTTCTGAGCAACGGAGGCGCGCATCAACCCGCTCTGCTCGGGTCGCTGTCTCGGTTCGGGGCTGTCCGAAGGCTTTTCGACTCCGCTCAAGATCGTGAGGATGCTCCTTCGCACAGGCGCAGCAGAACGCGGAGCGCCCCAGATCGAAATTGGGCACTCCGCCGATTCACGCGGGCAGACTCACGAGGCCAGCCGCATCTGATCGGCGTCTCGGGTGAGCCGGAAGACCGCACTCAGTTCCTTCAGGCTCAGCGCCTGGTTGCGCAACACCTGTACCGCGGCCGAACTCTCTTCGAACATCGCGGCGTTCTGCTGAGTTACCTGATCGAGCTGCGTCACCGCGGTGGTGACTTCGTTGATGCCCATCGCTTGCTCGGCGGAGGAGGCAGCGATGGTGCGCAACAGATCGTCGAGTTCGCCGACCAGATGTTCGATCTCCGCGAGGGATTCGCCTGATTGAGTTGCAAGCACCACGCCGGATTTGACTTGTTTCTCCGAGGTACCGATCAGCCCGGCGATTTCCTGTGCCGCTTCGGAGGAACGCTGGGCGAGGGCGCGCACTTCGGACGCGACGACGGCGAAACCGCGGCCGCTCTCGCCGGCCCGGGCCGCCTCGACCCCGGCGTTGAGCGCGAGCAGATTGGTCTGGAAGGCGATATCGTCGATCACGCCGGTGATCCGCGAGATCATCTCCGAGCTGCGGGCGATGTCGTTCATCGCCTCGATCGTGCGATCGACGACGGCACGGCCCGAACCAGTGGTCGCGCGAGTGCGCTCGACCGCCTGAGCGGCATCGCGCGCGCCTTGGGCCGAGCTGTCGACCGAGGCCGAAAGCTGGTTCATCGCCGCGGCGGTTTCCTCGAGCGAGGCGGCCTGGGTCTCGGTGCGACGCCCAAGCTCGAGCGAGGCGCTCGTCAGGCTGCCCGATTCCACCTCGATCATCTCGGCGCTCTCGACGATGGAGCCGGCCAGTTCGGAGAAGCGCGCAATCGCCGCGTTGAAGTCGTTGCGCAGTTTCTCATAGGCGGGCGGGAACGTCTCGTCGATGCTTTGGGTCAGGTCACCCTCGGACATCGCGGCCAGACTGCCGGCGATCCGGTCCATCACCTTGGCCTGTTGCGCGAGATAGGCCTCGCGCTCGGCCTCGCTCGCGGCGCGTGTGGCCTCGCGATCGGCGGCGGCCTTCGCCTCGTCGATACGTTTCTGCTCGGCCGCTTCGGCCTCGCGACGCTGCACCTCGATCTCTCGTTGGGCAGCCTCTTCGCGGGCACGGGCGAGATCGGCCTCGCGCGCGATCCGGGCCTGCTCGAGCTCGCCGCGTTCGACGAGCGCCTGACGGAAAACCTCGAGCGCCCGCGACATCGCGCCGAGTTCGGCCTTGGCGCCGGTGTAGGGCACCGGCGTCTCGCTGTCGCCCTCGGCCATGCTCTGCATGCGCGCGTTGATCGCCGCCATCGGTCGGGTGACCGAGCGCGCGAGCAGGGTCGACGCCATCAGCAGGACGAGCAGACTAGCCCCGCTCGCGGCCAGACCCAGCCAGTGCATCCGGGCCAGCTCCGCCTGGATGTCCGAGACATAAGAACCGGTTCCGACGATCCAGCCCCAGGCGGGGAAGTCACGCACGAAGCCGATCTTCTCCTCGGGCGTTTCGGCATCGGGTTTCTTGAAGTAGTAGCGCAGCGCGCCCGAGCCATCGCGTTCGGCAATGGCCTGCATTTCCGCGAAGACGCGCGTGCCGTAGAAATCGGCGTAATCGGCCTGGCGTGTGCCCACCCATTGCGGCATCGTCGGGTGCACCTCGACGACCAGGTCGTGATCGAGCACGAAGAAATACCCGGAGTCGTCGAAATGCAGCCGCGTGAGGGAGGCACGTCCCTCTGCCTGCGCCTGCTCGAGTGTCAGCCGGCCTGCCGACACCTCTTCCTGAAGGACCTCGAGCGTCGAGATGGCGGTATCGACCACGTCGCTCAGATGCTGCTCGCGCATCGCATAGGCGTTATCGACCGCGAAATATTGCAAGCTTTCGGACAGCAGAAAGATGGCGAGGGCCGCCACGGCCACGATGGCGTAGATGCGCGCGGAGATACCGTAGAGCTTGTCTTTGAGCATGGGACGTCCTTCCAGATTCGTCCGCAGCCTCGCGCAAAACATGTAAGATTCGGTTTATTTCGCCGCCCTATAGCGCATCCGCCAGCCGATAGCCGACGAGCGCGGCGGCAAGCATCGCCCGCCGCGCGGGGCCGAGCTCGAAGCGCCGCGGTGGCATGGCATAGAAATGCGGCAGCGTGGTCGGCCGCCCGAGCGCGCGCGCGGCCAGTTGCGCCCCGGCATAGCTGCCCATCGCGACCCCGTTGCCGTGCCAGGCGAAGGCGGCATGGGCGCGCGGCCAGTCGCCGAGCGGGCCGACATAGGGCGTCAGGTTGCGCGACATCGCCACGAGACCGGACCAGAAATGGGGCGTCTCGACGCCGCGCCAGGCCGGAAACATTGCGTCAAAATGCGCCCGCAGGCCAGCGCGGATCGCGGCGTGGCCTTCGGGTGTCCAGCGCAGCGCGCCGCGCATGCCAAAGAGCATCCGGCGGTCGGGCATCAGACGGAAATAATGCAGCAGGTGGCGCGAGTCGTAGGCCATCAGATCCGAGGACCAGCCCTGCGCGGCGATCTCGGCCTCGGTCAGGGGACGCGTCACGATCACCGAGCTTTGCATCGGCAGATAGCGGCTGGCCATCCAACGCGGCAGGTTTTCCGATGAGTATCCGTTTGTTGTCAGAAGGATATGGCGCGTTCTTAATGTGCCCTTCGGAGTGGTGATGCGATAATCCTGACCCTCGGGCGTGATCGAGAGCGCGGGCGTTCCGGCATGGATCCGGACCCCGGCCGCGGTGGCGGCGCGGGCCAGACCGAGCGCATATTTGCGTGGGTTCAACGCGAAACCGAGGTCGACCCAGAGCGCGCCATGCATCGGCCCGGAAAGGCCCGAAAGCTGCAGTCCGCGGCCGGCCATCTCCTCCGCACCGATCAGCTCGACCTCGACCCCATAGGCCGCCCGCAACGTCTGAAGATCACCTTGCATCCCCTTGAAAGCACGCGCGGAATGGGCGATCTGCAGCTCGCCGCGGGAATGCCGGTCGATGTCGATCCCGAAGCGTCGGGTCAGCGCCTCGACATGGGCGATCGCGGCCTTCTCGGTCGCGCGGTGGCGCGACAGCTCGAGCGTTCCGTGGCGGCGCGCGATCGTCTCGCCGCCGGCCTTGGCACCGCCCAGACAGCAAAACCCGCCGTTGCGCCCCGAGGCGCCCCAGCCCGGGGCCTGCTCGTCGATCACCACGGTGCGCGCCCCGGCCTCGGCAAGCGCAAGCGCTGCGTTAAGCCCGGCATAGCCTGCACCGATCACCGCGAATTCGGTCGTCACCTCGCCCTCGAGGGCGGGATGGTCGGGGGCTTCGGCCGTGGTCTCGGGCCACCAGCAGCCGTCGAGAGACCCCGCCGCATAGGCGGCGGGCTCATAGATCCGTTTCAGCGGGCTCATGTCCGGTTGCCTGCCAGTTCCTCTTCGCGCTGCCGCTTGATCGCACCTTTCGACACCAGCGAGGCGGTGATCACACCGATCGCAACGATCGCGATCATCAGGGTCGAGAGCGCGTTGATCTCGGGGCTGACACCCAGACGCACGGCCGAGAAGATCTTGATCGGCAGCGTGGTCGAGGACGGCCCCGAGGTGAAGGACGCGATCACCAGATCGTCGAGCGAGAGGGTGAAGGCCAGAAGCCAGCCCGAGATCACCGCCGGGAAGATGATCGGCAGGGTCACGAGGCGGAAGCTGTCCCAGGCGGAGGCGCCGAGATCGAGGGCCGCCTCTTCGAGCGACTGATCGAAGGTCATCAGGCGCGACGAAACCACCACCGAGACATAGCACATCGTAAAGGTCGTATGCGCCAGAACGATGGTGACGATGCCGCGATCAAGCCCGATCGAGATGAAGAGGAGCAGGAGCGACAGGCCGGTGATCACCTCGGGCATCACCAGAGGCGCATAGATCATGCCCGAAAAGAGCGTCCGCCCGAAGAACTTGCCGCCGCGCACCAGAACATAGGCCGCCGCCGTGCCGAGGATGGTGGCGAAGGTCGAGGAGATCACCCCCACGCGCAGCGTCACCCAGGCGGCATCGAGAAACTGCTGATCGTGCAGCAGCTCGCCATACCAGCGCGTCGAGAACCCGGCCCAGACCGTCACCAGTTTTGAGGCGTTGAAGCTGTAGATGATCAGGATCAGCATCGGCAGGTAGAGGAAGGCAAAGCCAAGCGTCAGCGAGGTGACGTTGAACCAGCTCAGTTTTCTGTTCATCGGCCGGCCTCCTCGGCTTTTTCCTGGTTCTTCTGGAAGAGCACGATCGGGATCACGAGGATCAGGAGCAGCACCACCGCCACCGCCGAAGCCACCGGCCAGTCGCGGTTGGAGAAGAACTCTTCCCAGAGCACCTTGCCGATCATCAGCGTCTTCGAGCCGCCCAGAAGCGACGGGATGACGAATTCGCCGAGCGCCGGAATGAAGACGAGGAAGCACCCCGCGATCATCCCCGGACGCGAGAGCGGCAGGGTGACGAGCCAGAAGGCCTGCAGTTTCGAGCAGCCGAGATCGACGCCCGCCTCGATCAGCGAGCCGTCCATCTTCTCGAGCGCCGAATAGATCGGCAGGATCATGAAGGGCAGGTAGGTATAGACGATGCCGATATAGACCGCCGTGGGCGTGTTCATGATCTGCAGCGGCGTGTCGATGACGCCCATCCCGAGGAGCAACTGATTGAGCAGCCCCTCGTTCGAGATGATCCCGACCCAGGAATAGACGCGGATCAGGAATGAGGTCCAGAACGGCAGGATCACCAGCATCATCAGGGTCGGGCGCCATTCATCGGCCGATTGCGCCATCGCATAGGCGATCGGATAGCCCACCGCGAGGGTCAGCACCGTCGAGATCGAGGCGATCTTGAGCGAGCCGAGATAGCTTTTCCAATAGAGGCTGTCCTCGGTCAGGAAGACGAAATTCTCGAAATCGAGGCCCTGGAAGAATTCCTTGATGCTGGTCCAGCCGCCCGAGAGGTCGAGCGTCGGCGTATAGGGCGGGATCGAGAGCGCGGAATCCGAGAGTGCGATCTTGAACACGATCAGGAAGGGCACGAGGAAGAAGAGCCCCAGCCAGGCATAGGGCACGGCGATGAGGAAGAGGCGACGCAGGTTCATCCGCTCACCTCGTCAGCACGAGACCGGCAGTGTCGGTCCAGTTCAGCCAGACCTCGTCCTCCCAGGTGAAATCGCGCCGCGACAGGCGGCGGGCGTTGGTCATCGAGGCCGAGATCATCTGGCCGTTGGCCAGTCGCACCCGATAGGTCGAGATATTGCCGAGATAGGCGATGTCGATCACCTTGCCCTGCACGCGGTTGGCGCGCTCCATGTCGGGCTCGCGCGAGACATAGATCTTCTCGGGGCGGATCGCGAAATGCACCTTTGCACCGGGTGCGATCGGCTCGGAAGATTTCGCGACGATCGGTGCGAGCCCCTCGGCCCAGGCGATCTCGACCTGATCGCCATTGGGCGTGGCCGCGCCTTCGATGATGTTCACATCACCAATGAAATCCGCGACATAGACCGAATTCGGGGTCTCATAGATGCCCGCGGGCGTCGCCACCTGCACGAGCTTGCCGTGATCCATCACCGCCACGCGGCTCGCCACCGTCATCGCCTCTTCCTGATCGTGGGTCACGATCACGAAGGTGGTGCCGGTCTTTTCCTGAATGTCCATCAGCTCGAATTGCGTCTCCTGACGCAGCTTCTTGTCGAGCGCGCCGAGCGGTTCGTCGAGCAACAGAAGCTTCGGCGCCTTGGCGAGCGAACGCGCGAGCGCGACCCGCTGGCGCTGACCGCCCGAGATCTGATGCGGCTTGCGCTTGGCGAATTGCTCGAGCCGGGTGAGGCGCAGCATTTCCGAAACGCGGGCCTCGATCTTGTCTTTCTCCATCCCCTCGCGTTTCAGGCCGAAGGCGATGTTTTCCCAGACCGTCAGATGCGGGAAGAGCGCGTAGCTCTGGAACATCATGTTCACGGGGCGCTTGTTCGGCGGGATCGGGGCCACGTCCTGACCGTCGAGGATGATATGGCCCTCGGTCGGCGTCTCGAAGCCCGCGAGCATCCGCATCAGCGTGGTCTTGCCGCAGCCCGAGGGGCCCAGAAGCGCGAAGAACTCGCCGCGATAGATCTTGAGGTCGAGCTTGTCGACCGCGGTGAAATCGCCGAAGCGTTTGGTGACGCCTTCGAAACGGATGATCGGCTTTTCGCTGGGGTCTTCCCAGGGCGCAAAGACTTTCTGTTGGGCGGGCTCGGCCATCGCACCCCTCACTCTTTGATCGGTCGGAACGGGTCGCGCCCGGGGTCGGACGCGCAACGAATCTGGTCAAACGAAAGGCGCCCGAGGGGGTGACCCTCGGGCGCTCGTTTCGGGGATCAGGTGCCGGATTTCACCTTGGTCCAGAGGCGCGTCACCGTGCGCTGGACCTTGGGATCGTAGGGCACGACCGTGTAGAGGTTCTTCATCGTGTCTTCGTCCGGGTAGATCGCCGGATCGCCGATCACGTCCTCGTTGAGGAATTCCTGCGACGCCTTGTTGCCGTTGGCGTAATAGACGTAGTTCGAGGCCGCAGCCATGTTCTGCGCGTCCATGATGAAGTTCAGGAACTTCATCGCCCCATCCGGGTTCGGTGCATCCGCCGGGATCGCCATCTGGTCGAACCACATCAGCGCGCCCTCTTTCGGCGCGTTGTATTCGATCTCGACGCCATTGTCGGCCTCGGCGGCGCGGTCGCGCGCCTGCAGGATGTCACCCGACCAGCCGAAAGCCACGCAGATATCGCCGTTCGCCAGCGCGTTGATATATTCCGAGCTGTTGAATTTCGACACATAGGGGCGCACCGACATCAGCAGGGGCTCGACCTTGGCGATCACCTCGGGATCGACCGAGGCCGGATCCTCGCCGATGTATTTGAGCGCGGCCGGGATGATCTCGGTCGGCGCGTCGAGGAACATCACGCCGCAGGCAGCGAGCTTTTCCATGTTCTCGGGCTTGAAGACCAGATCGAGCGAATTGACCGGCGCATCCTCGCCCAGCACTTCCTTGACCTTGCCAACGTTGACGCCGATCCCCGTGGTGCCCCACATGTAGTTGATCGAATAGGCGTTGCCGGGGTCGTATTGCGCGGTGCGCTCCTTGATCGCGTCCCAAAGGTTCACGGCGTTGGGCATCTTCGCATAGTCGAGCTTCTGGAACACGCCCGCGGTGATCTGGCGCTGCAGGAAGGTGCCGGTGGGCACGACCACGTCATAGCCCGAACCGCCGGCCAGCAGCTTGGTTTCGAGCAGTTCATTCGAATCGAACACGTCATAGATCAGGTCGATGCCTGTCTCGTCCTCGAATTTCTGCAGAAGCGATTCGTCGATATAGTCGGACCAGTTGTAGACCCGGACTTGCTCGGCCACGGCGGCAGTGCCGGCGAGCGAAAGAGCAGCGAGCGAGAGCCAGACGGTTTTCATGGCGCTTTTATCCCTGTTGTTTTCGTTTCTGTTCGCTATTGTCATATTTGATCAAATCGCGATGGGGGGTCAACGACCCCGCGTGAGAGGGTCGCCTCGGAACCAAGCCAAGGCCATTCGCGGCGGTCCGTCAAGGAGGAAAGCGGTGATGAACGCCCCGGTCGAGAACCTGCCTGCCCATGAAAGCGTCTATCGCGCGCTGCGCACGATGATCCTCGGCGGCGATTTCGCGCCGGGGCAGGCGGTGACGATTCAGGGGCTCGTCGAGCTTCTGGGCGCGGGCATGACCCCGGTGCGCGAGGCGATCCGGCGGCTGACCTCGGAAGGGGCGCTGGTGTTTCAGGGAAATCGCCGGGTTTCGGTGCCGGAACTGAGCGAGGCGGAGATCGACGAGATCGAATTCGCGCGCCTCGCGCTCGAGCCGGAACTGGCGCGCCGGGCGGCCCGCAAGATCCGCTCCGAGCTGATATCAGAGCTGCAAGACATTGACGAAGCGTTGAATTCTGCGATTTCGCGCGGCGACGTTCAGGCCTATATGCTGCACAACCATCGCTTTCACGTCACACTTTACGCGGCGGCAGGGTCGGGGGTGATCGCGCCCTTGGTTCAGGCGCTCTGGCTGCGCTCGGCGCCGTCGCTGCGGGTGATGTGCGGCCGCTTCGGAACCTCGAACCTGCCCGACATGCATGCCGAGGCCTTGGCCGCTTTGCGCGCTGCCGATCCCGAGGGCGTCGCCGAGGCGATCCGCCTCGATATTGTGCAGGGGCTCGACAACGTGCGGGCTGTTCTGCGCGGCGACTGAGGGTCGATTCCGAAATTTGATCAAATTTTGTGTCGAAGGCGGGGTCTGCTGTTGACGGCCTAAAATTTGATCATATTGTGAACCCATCACCCGGGTCCGGCGCGGCCGGTTCCGGGGGGCGGCGGGACTCGCCGCCGCAAACCCGCGATACCCATCCGAACGACAGCCCGAGAGAGATGCCATGATCGAGAATCATCTGCCGACCGCCGAATTGCAGGCGCTGGACGCCGCCCATCACATGCATCCCTTCACCGATGGCGACGCGCTGAACGCCAAGGGCGCGCGGATCATCACCCGGGCGGCGGGTGTCTGGCTGACCGACAGCGAGGGCAACGAGATCCTCGACGGCATGGCCGGGCTCTGGTGCGTCAACGTGGGCTATGGCCGCGACGAGCTGGCCGAGGCCGCCGCGCGCCAGATGAAGCAGCTCGCCTTCTACAACACATTCTTCCAGACCTCGCATATCCCGGCGATCGAGCTTGCGAAGAAACTCGCCGAGCTCGCCCCAGAGGGCATGAACCACGTCTTCTTCAACGGTTCGGGCTCGGATTCGAACGACACCAATATCCGCATGGTGCGCCGCTACTGGCAGGTGCAGGACCAGCCCGAGCGCGACGTGATCATCGCGCGCTGGAACGGCTATCACGGCTCGACCATGGGCGCGGCCAGCCTTGGCGGGATGAAGGGGATGCACAAGCAGGGCGGCCTGCCGATCCCGGGCATCGTGCATATCGACCAGCCCGACTGGTGGAGCGAGGGCGGCGACATGTCGCCCGAAGAGTTCGGCCTGATGCGCGCGCAGGAACTCGAGGCGAAGATCCTCGAGATCGGGCCCGAGCGGGTCGCGGCCTTCATCGGCGAGCCGATCCAGGGCGCTGGCGGGGTGATCGTGCCGCCCGCGACCTATTGGCCCGAGATCCAGCGCATCGTCGACAAATACGGTATCCTGCTGATCGCCGACGAGGTGATCTGTGGCTTTGGCCGCACCGGCAACTGGTTCGGCTCGACCACGATGGGGATCCGCCCCGACATCATGACCGTCGCGAAGGGCCTGACCTCGGGCTATATTCCGATGGGCGCTTCGATCGTCTCGGACAAGGTGGCGGCGGTGATCAACGGCGGCGACGAGTTTGCCCATGGCTATACCTATTCGGGCCATCCGGTGGCTGCGGCCGTGGCGCTCGAAAACCTGCGCATCCTCGAGGACGAGGGCCTCGTGACCCGGGTGCGCGAGGATATCGGGCCGTATCTCAAGGCGAAATGGGAGGCGCTGGTCGATCACCCGATGGTGGGCGAGGCCAAGATCGTGGGTCTGATGGGCTCGATCGCGCTGACGCCCAACAAGGCGAAACGCGCGAAATTCGCCGCCAAGGAGGGCACCGTGGGCCTGATCACCCGCGAGCGCTGCTTTGCCAACAATCTGGTGATGCGCCACGTGGGCGACCGGATGATCATCTCGCCGCCCCTGTCGATCACCCATGCCGAGGTCGACGAGCTGATCACCCGGGCCCGCAAATCGCTCGACGAGGCCTATGAGCGGGTCAAGGCCGAGGGGCATTGGGCCGAGGCGCCCGCCGAAGCCTGATCCGATCCCCGGAACGGGGCAGGGCGCCGGTCCGTTCGGGCCGGCGCCCTTTTCCTTGCCGCAAGGGCGGCGGCGGCATCGCTTGACAGTTCCGCCCCGGGGCGGCCTGATCGCCCCAACCCGGAGGCAGACATGACCAAATTCGACTCGGCGCTCGAAGCGCGGCTTTGCCGTTATGCGGCGGTGGACACCCAGAGCGACGCAGAGAGCCCCGCGAGCCCCTCGACCGCGATCCAGCTCGATCTGGCGAAGATCCTCGCCGAAGAGCTCACCGCGATCGGGGCGGCCGATGTGCAGATCACCGACTATGGCGCGGTTCTGGCCACGGTGCCCGGCAATACGCCCGGCGCGCCGAAGATCGGGATGCTCGCGCATATGGACACCGCGCCCGCCTATAATGCGACCGGCGTGAAGCCCCGCGTGATCCGCGGCTACAATGGCGGCGAAATCACCTTTCCCGATGCGCCGCTCGTGCTCAGCCCCGCGCACAATCCCTATCTGGCCGAGAAGGTGGGCCATGACCTGATCACCGCCTCGGGGACCACGCTTCTGGGCGCCGATGACAAGGCGGGGGTGGCGGTTCTGATGACTTTGGCCGAGCATCTGATCGCCAATCCCGATCTGCCGCGCGGCGATCTGCGCATCGCCTTCACCCCCGATGAGGAGATCGGCCGCGGCGTCGACGCCCGTCTGCCCGCCGATCTCGGCGTCGATTTCGCCTATACGCTCGACGGCGGCGCGGTGGGCGAGATCGAATATGAGAGCTTCTCGGCCGATGGTGCCAAGGTGCGCATCGCCGGTGTCAGCACCCATCCCGGCACCGCAAAAGGCAAGATGGTCAATGCCTTGCACCTCGCAGCTAAAGTGATCGAGATGCTGCCGCAGGCGACCCAGACGCCCGAAGTGGTCGAGGGGCGCGAGGGGTTCTGGCATATCACCAACCTCAATGGCACGGCGGCGGAGTGCGAGCTGACGATCATCCTGCGCGACTTCGAGCGCGAGGGCCTGGCCGCGCGTGGCGTGCTGCTCGAGCAGGTCTGCGCCGCGGTCGCCGCAACCGAGCCGCGCGCGTCGATCACCTGCACGATCAAGCCGCAATACCGCAACATGCGCTATTGGCTGGAAAACGACATGACGCCGGTCGAGCTCGCCCGCGCGGCCGCCCGTGCCGAGGGGATCGAGCCGGTCTCGGTACCGATCCGCGGCGGCACCGATGGCTCGCGGCTGACCGAGATGGGCGTGCCCTGTCCGAACCTCTTTACCGGGATGCAGGACATTCACGGGCCGCTCGAATGGATCTCGGTGCAGGATATGGCGGTCGCGACGCGGGTTGCGTTGCGGCTGGTGGGCCTCGCCGCCGCGAAGGGCTGAGCATGACGGCGCCGAGCCCCGAGGCGGCCTATTGCGCGGCGACGCCCGCCGCGCATCGCCGCCAGCTGGGGCAGGTCTTCACGCCGCCTGAGTGTGCCGCACTCATGGCCGATTGGGTGGCGGGGGCGGTGCCCGGGCCGGTGCTTGACCCGGCGGCGGGCACCGGGGTGCTGTTGCGGGCGATGGCCGCGCGCGACCCGGATCGGCCCCGGATCGGGGTCGAGATCGACCCGGCCGCACTTGCGATCCTGCGGGCGGGGCAGGGCGGGGCCTGCGCTCTGCAGCAGGGCGATTTCCTCGCAACCACGCCCGAGCCGGTTGCCGGCATCATCGCCAATCCGCCCTATCTGCGCCCCGCCGCGGGCTCGCGGCTGCGCGCGCAACTGCCCGAAATCGGCGCGCGCCATGGCGTCACGCTCTCGGGGCTCGCCAATGCCTATGTGGCCTTCACGCTCGAGGCCGCGGCGCGGCTGATCCCCGGCGGGCGCGCGGCCTTCCTGCTGCCGGGCGACTGGGTCAACGCCAACAGCGCGGGGCCCTTGCGCGACTGGCTGCTCGAGCGGGGGCTCTTGCGCCGGATCGTGCAGATCTGCGCCGAGCGGCTGGTGTTCGAGGGCACGCTCTCGACCGCCTGCCTCGTGCTTCTCGAACGCCCGCTGCCCGGCACCTTGCCGCCCGAAACCGTCGAAACCGTCTTTCTGCCCGCCGATTGCCCGCTGCCCGCGCCCGGTCAGGACTGGCCCGCGGCGGCGATCCGGGGCCGTCTGCCGGTCGCCGACCTCGTCCGCGCCCGCAAATGGGAGCCCTTTCTGCGCGGCGAGGCCGAGGCGCTGCCGCCCGGCTTCGTGCCGCTCGCCTCTCTCGCGACCAGCCGCCGGGGCATCGCGACCGGCGCCAATGCCTTCTTTCACCTGAGCCTCGGGCGCGCCCGGGCTCTCGGTCTCTCGCCCGGCAATCTTCTGCCCTGCGTGGCCAATGCCTCGGATGTGCGCGGGCTGATTTTCACCGCCGAGGACTACGCCCGGCTGAGCGCGAGCGACCGGCCCACGGTTCTCTTTGCCCCCAAGGGGCCGCTCTCGCGCGCCGAGGCCGCCTATGTTGCCGAGGGCGCCGCGCAGGGGTTCGACCGGCGCTATCTGACGCGCAACCGCACGCCCTGGTATGCGCCCGAACGGCTCTGGCGCGCGCCGCTCTGGGCCGCGACCTTCGGGCGGGGGCCGATGCGGTTCCTTCTCAACACCGCCGGGGTCTGGCAATTGACCGCCTTCCACGGCATCTTCCCGCAGGAGGCGACGCATGGCGCAGCGCTCGCCGCCTGCCTGAATGCGGCGCCGGTGCAGGCGCTTATCGGGGCGCGGATGCGGCGGCATGCGCGGGGCCTGCAAAAGCTCGAGCCGCGGGACCTGCTCGAGATCCCGGTGCCCGATCTCGCGCGGCTTGGCCCCGCGCGGATCGCGGCGCTCGGGGATTTGCTCGGGCAGGGTGGCGCGGCGGCGGAACGTGCGCTTGCGCGCGAGGTGGATCTTGCGGCCGGGGAGGCCGCGCATGAGGGAGGACAGCGATGAAACTTTTGCGTTGGGGCGAGGCCGGCGCCGAGAAGCCCGGGCTTCTGGCCGAGGATGGCACGATCCGCGATCTGTCGGGGGTGGTGGGTGATATCGACGGGGCCGCGCTCTCGGACGAGGGGCTGTTTCAGCTCGGCCGGGTCGAGACCGCGGCCCTGCCGGTGGTGGACCCGGCCACGCGCCTCGGGGCCCCGGTCGCGCGCGTCGGCAAGCTGATCGCGGTCGGTCTCAACTATGCCGATCACGCCGCCGAGGCCGGGATGCAGGTGCCGCCGGAACCCGTGATCTTTATGAAGGCGACCTCCTCGATCTGCGGCCCGAACGATGCGGTCGAGCGCCCGCACGAGAGCGAGAAGCTCGACTGGGAGGTCGAGCTTGCCTTCGTCATCGGCACGCGGGCGAAATATGTGCCCGAGGCGGCGGCGCTCGGTCATGTCGCGGGCTACATGATCTGTAACGATGTCTCCGAACGCGCCTTTCAGGCCGAGCGCGCGGGGCAGTGGGTCAAGGGCAAGAGCCATGACACTTTCGCGCCGCTCGGGCCCTGGCTCGTGACGCGAGAGGAGGTCGCCGATCCGCAGGCGCTCGGCCTCTGGCTCGATGTGAACGGCGCGGCGATGCAGCGCGGCACGACGGCGACGATGGTCTATGGCGTGGCCTTTCTCGTCAGCTACCTGAGCCGCTTCATGACGCTCGAGCCGGGCGATGTGATCACCACCGGCACGCCCCCGGGCGTCGGCATGGGGATGAAACCGCCCCGGTTCCTCGTGCCCGGTGACGTGATGACGCTCGGGATCGAGGGCCTGGGCGAACAGCGCCAGACGGTTACCCAGGCATGAGCGCGGCGGCGGCCTTCGAGCGGGTCAAGGCGGGCGAGGCGGGGCGCCCGGCCGGCCCCGACCGTGCCGCGCGCGAGGCCGCCCTTGTGGCCCTTGCCCGTGCGATCCGCGCCGAGGAGCCGGCGATCCTTGCCGCCCTCGCCGCCGATCTCGGCAAGCCCGCGGTCGAGACGCGCCTGACCGAGATCCTGCCGGTGCTGGCCGAGATCCGCCATGCGCGCCGCCACTTGCGGGGCTGGATGCGGGTCCGCCGGGTGCGCCCGACGCTTGCGATGCTCGGCACGCGGGCCGCAATCCGCCCCGAGCCGAAGGGCACGGCGCTGATCATCGCGCCCTGGAACTACCCGCTGTCGCTCGCGCTCGGCCCGCTCGTCTCGGCGCTGGCGGCGGGCTGCGGGGCGGTGATCAAACCCTCGGAACTCGCGCCCGCAACCTCGGCGCTGATTGCCCGGATCGTGGCCTCCGCCTTGCCCGCCGATCTCGTGTCGGTGGCCGAGGGCGGGGTCGAAACCTCGACCGAACTGCTGGCGCTGCCCTTCGATCATATCTTCTTCACCGGCTCGCCCGAGGTCGGCCGCATCGTCATGGCGGCGGCGGCCAAGACGCTGGCCTCCGTCACTCTGGAATTGGGCGGAAAATCCCCCGTCATCATCGGCCCCGGAGCCGATATGAAACGCGCGGCCCGCATGATCGCCTGGGGCAAGTTCGCCAATGCCGGCCAGACCTGCATCGCCCCCGATCATGTCTTCGTGCCGCGCGCCTGGGAGGAACGCTTCCTGGCCGAGCTGCGCGGCCAGATCGCGGCGATGTATGGCGCGCGCCCCGAAGCCAGCCGCAGCTTCGCGCGGATCGTGAACGCCCGCCATTTCGCGCGGCTGAAGGGCCTGATCAACGGTGCGCTCGCGGGCGGTGCCACCCTCGCCGCGGGCGGCGCGATGGAGGAGGAGACGCGCTTCATCGCGCCCACCGTTCTCACCCGCACCGCCCCCGAGATGGGCGTCGAGCGCGAGGAGATCTTCGGCCCGGTCCTGCCGGTGATCGCCTATGACGACCTTTCCGAGGTGCTCGACCGGATCGGCGCGGGGGAAAAACCGCTCGCGCTCTATGTCTTCGAGCGCGACCGCGCCCTGATCGAGCGGATCACCCGCGAGACCCGCTCGGGCGCGGTCGGCATCAACGTCACGCTCGCCCATTACCTGCACCTCGGGCTGCCCTTCGGCGGGATCGGCACTTCGGGGCTCGGGGCCGCGCATGGGCTCTGGGGCTTTCGCGCCTTCTCGCATGAAAAGCCGGTGCTCGAGGACCGCTTCTCGGCGCTTGGCCTCCTGATGCCGCCCTATAGCGGCGCCAAGGCCCGGCTCGCACGGCTCGTGCAGCGCCTCGTCGGTTGAGGCTCGGGCGCACGCGATCTGCCCTTCAACCTGATCCAAATATCCCGGGGGGAGCGAAGCGGGGGGCAGAGCCCCCCTCCTGCGCCGGTGTCCGCGCGCCCCTCGGGGCAAAGTCCCCTTGCCCCCGGCCGGGATTTCCCCCACACCGGGCCGAAAGCGGAGGGGACGATGCAGGACGGAAACGCGACGAGCGCGAAGCGCGGGATCGACTGGACGCTCTGGGCGGCGCTGCTGCTGCCGACGCTGTTCTGGGCCGGCAATTTCATCGTGGCGCGCGCGGCGCGCGGCGAGGTGCCGCCCTTCGCGCTCGCCTTCGCGCGCTGGGGCATCGCTTTCCTGTGCCTGCTGCCCTTCGCAATGGCCGCGCTGCGCCGTGACATGCCGTGGTATCGCGCGCATTGGGTCAAGGTGCTCTGGGTCGGGATCCCGGGCGTGACCGGCTTCAACACGCTCGTCTATCTCGGGCTGCAATATACGACCGCCACCAACGGGATGCTGCTCAATTCCACGATCCCGGTGCTGATCCTGATCCTCGGCGCGCTCTTCTGGGGGCGCAAGATCACGCTCTTGCAGGGGATCGGGCTCGCGATCTCGACGCTGGGTGTGGCCACCGTCATCCTGCATGGTGAGCCCGGGCGGCTCCTGCGGCTCGAGTTCTCGCGCGGCGATCTGATCATCTTCGTCGCGATGATCTGCTGGGCGATCTATACGCTCGGGCTGACCATGATCCCGCCCGCGATCAACCGGCTCGGCCTGCTGACCGTGCATTCGGCGATCACGCTCGTGCTGCTTTTGCCCTTCCTCGCGTGGGAGATCGCCTCGGGCCGGGTCCCGAGCTTCTCGCCCGGGGCGATCGCCGCGATGGCCTATGTCGGCATTGTCCCCTCGGTGCTGGCGACGCTGCTTTACATGAAGGGGGTGTCGCTCGCCGGCCCCGCGCGGGTCGGGCAGTTCATCCACCTCTTGCCGGTCTATGGCGCGATCCTGTCGATGATCTTCCTCGGCGAGGCGCTGCATCTCTATCATGCGGTGGGCTTTGCCCTGATCCTCGCCGGCATCGTGCTCGCCCGCAAGGCGGCCTGAGACGGCCAGTGATGCGAAAGTCCGCGCCGAGTGCGTGGCGGGGGCTGACGGGGCTCGCAACCGCCCTAGATGAGGCGCGAAAGGAACCCCGATGATCCCCTATTCCCTGCTCGATCTCTCGCCCGTGCCGCAAGGGGCCACCGTGGCCCGGGCGCTGGCCAATACCGTCTCGCTCGCCCGCCATGCCGAGGCGCTCGGATATCACCGCTACTGGCTCGCGGAACATCACAATGCGACCGGCATCGCCTCGGCCGCCACGGCTGTGCTGATCGGCCATGTCGCGGGGCAGACCTCGACCATTCGGGTCGGCGCCGGGGGGATCATGCTGCCCAATCACGCGCCTTTGCAGGTGGCCGAGGCCTTCGGCACACTGGCCACGCTCTACCCCGGGCGGATCGACCTTGGCGTCGGGCGTGCGCCCGGCACCGATGGCGAGACCGCGCAGGCGCTGCGCCGGGGCGTTCTGAATTCCGATCGCTTCCCCGAGGATGTGGTCGAGCTGATGGGGTTTCTCGGCGACGAACAGCCGGGCCAGCGGGTGCGCGCGGTGCCGGGGCAGGGCACGCATGTGCCGGTCTGGATGCTCGGCTCCTCGCTCTTTGGCGCGCAGCTCGCGGCCTATCTCGGGCTGCCCTATGCCTTTGCCAGCCATTTCGCCCCCGATGCGCTCGAGGAGGCGCGCGAGATCTATCGCAGTCGCTTCCGTCCGGGCGTGACGCCCGCACCGCGGTTCATGCTCGCGGTCAATCTCTTTGCCGCCGAGACCTCGGCCGAGGCGCATCTCTTGCGCTCCTCGATGCTCGCGCGGTTCATCGGCATGCGGCGCGGCGATACCGGGCCGCTGCCGCCGCCGGTCGCGGATCTGTCGAGCGTGGGCAGCCCGGCCGAAATCGCCATGGCCGAGCGGCAGTTGCGGATCACCGCAGTGGGCGATCCCGCCGAGGTGCGCGCGCAGCTTGCCGTGCTGATCGCGCGCCACCAGCCCGATGAGGTGATCCTGACCGGCCACATCTTCGACCATGAGGCGCGCAAACGCAGCTTCGAGATCGGGGCGGAGGTGATGCGCGAGATCGGCATGGCGGCGCCCGCCGCCTGAGCGGGAATGAGGGGCGCCAACCGTCCCCGATTTCCCTTGCATCGCGCGCGCCTTGGCCTATAACGCGCGGACTTCCGCAATTCGTTGAACCGGCGGAGCCTCTCGTGGCGGGGCGCGGAAGATCCAGACCCGCCTATGAAGCCGCCCAGAGAACAGGAGCACACATGCCGCTTTACGAGCATGTCCTCATCGCGCGTCAGGACCTGTCCAACGCGCAGGCCGAAGGCCTTGTCGAACATTTCTCCACGGTCCTTTCGGACAACGGCGGCAAGGTCGTCGAATCCGAATACTGGGGCGTGAAGACCATGGCCTACAAGATCAACAAGAACCGCAAAGGCCACTACGCCTTCCTGAAAACGGATGCCCCCTCGGCCGCCGTCACGGAAATGGAGCGTCTGGCCCGTCTGCATGACGACGTCATGCGCGTGCTGACCATCAAGGTCGACGCCCACGAGGAAGGTCCCTCGGTGCAGATGCAGAAGCGTGACGACCGCGATGACCGCGGCTCGCGCGATGACCGCGGCCCGCGCCGCGAGCGCCGTTGATCGAGACAAGGAGCTAACCCATGGCGAACAAACCGTTTTTCCGTCGTCGCAAAGTCTGCCCCTTCTCGGGTGAGAACGCGCCGAAAATCGACTACAAAGATGTGCGTCTCCTGCAGCGCTACATCTCCGAGCGCGGCAAGATCGTGCCCGCCCGCATCACCGCCGTCTCGGCCAAGAAGCAGCGTGAACTCGCCCGTGCGATCAAACGCGCCCGCTTCCTCGCCCTGCTGCCCTACGCCGTGAAGTAAGGAGACAGATCCATGCAAGTC
>QKJR01000079.1 GCA_003249215.1 Rhodobacterales bacterium | reverse complement strand
CCGCCGCCGCTTCCGCCGCCGCGATGCCAGACAGCATCGCATTGTGGTTGCCCTTGATCCGCGGCACGTTCACGAGCCCCGCCGAACAGCCCAGAAGCGCGCCGCCCGGGAAGGTCAGTTTCGGGATCGACTGCCAGCCGCCCTCGGAGATCGCGCGCGCGCCGTAAGCCACGCGTTTACCGCCCTCCAGAAGCTCGGCCACCATCGGGTGATGCTTAAAGCGCTGGAACTCCATGTAGGGGTAAAGATAGGGGTTCTCATAGTTCAGGTGCACCACGAAGCCGATGTAAACCTGATTGTTCTCAAGGTGATAGATGAAGGACCCGCCGCCCGCATTGCCACCCAGCGGCCAGCCCATCGTGTGGCTGACGGTGCCGAGCTTGTGCTTCTTCGGGTCGATCTCCCAGATTTCCTTCATGCCGAGGCCGAATTTCTGCGGGCAATGGCCCTTCGAGAGATCGAACTTCGCCATCACCTCTTTCGAGAGCGAGCCGCGCACCCCCTCGCCCAAGAGCACATATTTCCCGCGCAGCTCCATCCCCGGCTCGTAGTTCGGGCCCGGCGTGCCATCGGCCTCAAGGCCCATCTCGCCCGCCACCACACCGGCCACCCGCTCGCCCTCCCAGACGATGGCACTTGCCGCCATGCCCGGGAAGATCTCGACGCCCAAGGCTTCGGCCTGCTCGGCCATCCAGCGGCAGACATTGCCCATCGAGACGATGTATTTGCCGTGGTTCGACATCAGGGGCGGCATCGGCCAGTTCGGGATCCGGATCTGACCCGCCGGCCCGAGCACATAGAAGTTGTCGTGCTTGACCTCGACCTCGATCGGCGCGCCCATGTTGCGCCAGTCGGGCAGGAGCGTGTCGAGCCCGACCGGATCGAGCACCGCGCCCGAGAGGATATGCGCGCCCACCTCCGAGCCCTTCTCCAGAACGACGACGTTCAATTCGGGGTCGATCTGCTTGAGACGGATCGCCGCGGACAGACCCGCAGGACCCGCCCCCACGATCACCACATCATATTCCATCGACTCGCGGTCAATCGCGCTCATCTCTCGGCTCCTTCCCCGGGGCCCTTACCCCTTTTCCTGGCCAAATACTCTGGGGGTCCGGGGGCAAGCCCCCGGCCCGGCTCACGCCCGCTCGATCAGCAGCGCGGCACCCTGCCCCACGCCCACGCACATCGTGGCGAGCCCATAGCGGCCCCCGGTGCGCGCAAGCTCCAGCGCCGCCGAGCCCGCGATCCGCGTCCCCGACATGCCAAGCGGATGGCCGAGCGCGATGGCACCGCCGTTCGGGTTCACGCGCGGGTCGTCGTCGGCAAGGCCAAGGCCCCGGGTGACGGCGAGCGCCTGCGCCGCGAAGGCCTCGTTCAGCTCGATCACGTCGAGCGCGTCGAGGCCGATCCCGGCCCTCGACAGCAGCTTGCGCACGGCAGGCACCGGGCCATAGCCCATCACCCGCGGCGCGACACCGGCCGCGGCGGCGCCGACGATCCGCGCGATCGGGGTCAGCCCGTGACGCTTCGCCGCCGCGGCGGAGGCCACGATCAGCGCCGCCGCCCCGTCGTTCACGCCCGACGCATTGCCCGCGGTCACCGAGCCATCGGGCCGGGTGATCGGCTTCAGCCGCCCGAGATCCTCGAGCGTGGTGGCGCGGGGATGTTCGTCCTGCGTGACCTCGGCCGTCTTGCCGCGGCCGAGCGCAACCGTGACTGGGACGATCTCTGCCCCAAGCCGGCCATTGGCCTGCGCCGCGGCCGCAAGCGCCTGCGAGCGCAGCGCGAAAGCATCCTGATCGGCCCGGCTGATGCCATATTCATCGGCGAGGTTCTGCGCGGTCTCGGGCATCGAGTCGGTGCCGTAGGCCGCCTTCATCTTCGGATTGACGAAGCGCCAGCCGATCGTCGTGTCATGCACTTCGTTGGCGCGCCCCCAGGCCGAGGCCGCCTTCGGCATCACGAAGGGCGCGCGGGTCATGCTCTCGACGCCCGCGGCGATCGCAAGCTCGATATCGCCCGCCTGCACCGCGCGCGCGGCCGCCGCCACCGCCTCGAGCCCCGAGCCGCAGAGCCGGTTGACCGTTACGCCGGGCACCGTCTCGGGCAGACCCGCCAGCAGAAGCGCCATCCGCGCCACATTGCGGTTGTCCTCGCCCGCCTGATTGGCGCAGCCCATCCACACTTCCTCGACCGCGGCGGGATCGAGCCCCGGATTGCGCGCGAGAAGTTCAATGAGCGGGATCGCCGCCAGATCGTCGGTGCGCACCGCGGCGAGCGCCCCGGCGTAGCGGCCGATCGGCGTGCGGATATAGTCGCAGATGAAAGCGTCGGTCATGATGTCCTCGTCAGGTCGGTCAGGGGGCGGCCGGTGTCGGCCGCGCGGCGCAGGATCTCGGGCAAGGCCCAGGAAAGCGGGTCGGCGGCGGCGAAACCCTCGATCCGGGCGCAGATTTCGGGCAGGCCCGTGCGCTCGGCATAATGCATCGGCCCGCCGCGCCAGCGCGGGAAGCCGTAGCCATGCACCAGCACGAGGTCGATATCGGCGGGGCTCGCGGCGATCCCCTCTTCGAGGATGCGCGCGCCCTCTTCGATCATCGCGGTGATGGCGCGCGAGACGATCTCGTCGTCGGTGAAGCTGCGCCGTGCGATCCCCGCGCGCGAGCTCTCTGAAACGACGATCTGATTGATCAGCGCCGAGGGGCTCGCCTTGCCCCCCTCGTAATCATACCAGCCCGCACCGGTCTTGCGCCCGAGCCGCCCGGTCTCGTCCACGATCCGGTCGGCGATCGGGATGTAGCGGAACCCCGGCAGCGTGGCCCAACCCATCCGCTTGCGATTGGCATAGGCGATGTCGAGGCCCGAAAGGTCCTGCACCTCATAAGGCCCCATCGCCATGCCGAAGCCGCGCAGGGCCGCGTCGATCTGTGCGGGCAGCGCCCCCTCGATCAACATCACGTCGCAGATTTGCCGATACCGCGTCAGGATCCGGTTGCCGATGAACCCGTCGCAAACCCCCGCAGGCACGGCGATCTTCTTGAGCCGCGCGGTCAGCCGCAGCACGGTTTCGAGCGTCTCGGCCGAGGTCGTGGCCGCGCGGATCACCTCGACGAGCTTCATCACATGTGCCGGACTGAAGAAATGCAGCCCGAGGAAGCGGCCCGGGTTGCGCAGCCTCTCGGCGATCAGATCGGGGTTCAGATAAGAGGTGTTGGTGGCGAGGATCGCCGTCTCGGGCAGCGCCGCATCGAGGGCGGCAAAGACCGCCTTCTTGACCGCGAGATCCTCGAAGACCGCCTCGATGGCGATCTCTGCGGGCGGCAGATCGGCGTAGCCCGCGTGATAGGTGTGGCGCGCGGACTGGGCGGCCGCGGCCGCCTCCGGGGAGGATTTGCCGCGCGCCACGGCCTCGGCATAGAGCTTGGCGACATTGGCCCGCGCCCGCTCTGCCCCGGCCTGATCGGTTTCCACGAGGGCGACCGAAATGCCCACGCCCGCCAGCGCATAGGCAATCGCCGCCCCCATCGTGCCGCCGCCGACGACGATGGCCGTCGTGATCTCGGCCCCGCCCTTGCGCCCGCGCGCCATCGCGGCGCGTTCGGCGAAGAACACATGACGCAGGGCGGCGGCCTGATCGGAGATCTTGAGCGTGAGGAAGGTCTCGCGCTCGCAGGCGAGCCCCTCGGCCATCGACAGCGAGGTCGTCGCGGCCACGAGGTCGATGGCGAGGCGCGGCGCCTCCTGCCCCTTGGCACGGCGCGCGGCCTGGGCGCGGGCGGCCTCGAGTGCGGCCGGATCGGCGGCGGGCGCCGGCATCGCGCCGGTCGCCGGGCGCTCGGGCAAGGCCAGATCGCGGGCAGCCGCCACCGGGTCTTCGGCCAGCGCATCGACAAGCCCGAGTTTTGCGGCCTCGGCCGCGCCGATCACACGCCCCTCAGAGATGAGCGAAAGCGCGGGCCCAAGCCCGATCAGCCGGGGCAGCCTTTGCGTGCCGCCCGCGCCCGGCACCACGCCCAGCGTCACCTCGGGCAGACCGAGCGTCGCGCCGGGTGCTGCCACCCGCGCGGCGCAGGCCAGCGCCAGTTCGAGCCCGCCGCCCAAGGCCGCGCCGTTGATCGCGGCCACGACCGGGATGGCAAATCCCTCGATCCGCGCCACCACATCGGGCAGATGCGGGGCCACGGGGGCGGCGTCGAATTCCTTGGCATCGGCGCCGGCCACGAAGGCCCGGCCCGCGCCGGTCAGCACGACGCGCGCAGCCCCCGAGCCCTCGGCCGCATCGAGCGCCGCCATCAGCCCCGCACGCACCGCCTGCGAGGTCACATTGACCGGCGGGTTGTCGATCGTGATCAGCGCGGTGGCCCCGTCGAGAGAAAAACGAACCGGATCGGACATGGAAACCTCTAGAGATGCGGATGGAGGCCGCCCGAGACGGCGATGATCTCGCCGGTCACGAAGCGCGCCGGTTCCGAGGCGAGGAAGGCGACCGCCTCGGCGATCTCCTCGGGCTCGGCCATGCGGGGATTGAACGCCCCGCCGGTCAGGCGCGCGGCCTCTTCGGGGGGCATGTTCCGGGTGACCGAGGTGCGGGTCAGCCCCGGTGCCACGGCGTTGACGGTGATCGCGGGGGCGAACTCGGCCGCCAGCGAGCGGGTCATCGAGGCGACCGCCGCCTTGGCCGCGGCGTAATCGGTCTGCCCCTTCTCGCCGCCGAAGACGATAGTCGCGAAATTCACGATCCGCCCGGCCCCGCGGTCGAGCATCCCCGGCGCGAAGGCGCGGATCAGGTGAAAGCCCCCCATCAGGTTCAGATCGAAGGTCGCGCGCCATTGCTCCTCGGTCATCTCAAGGAGCGGCGTGTAAAGCTGTGCCGAGCGCAGCCCGCCCACCGTATTCACCAGCACATCGATCCCGCCCATCGCCGCGAGCGCCGCGGTGGCGAAACCTCGGGCCTCGTCACCACGGGTCAAGTCGCCGCGCAGCGACACCAGATCGAGCCCGGGGAATTCCGCGCGCAGAGCCGCGGCATTCGCATCGAGCCGGGTGCCCGAGATATCGCTGAGCGCGAGGCCCCGCGCGCCCGCCCGGGCGAGCCTGCGCGCGATGGCAAGGCCCATCGGCCCGCCCGCGCCGGTTACCGCCACCCGCGGCGCGAGGAGCAGTTGCTGACTCATGCCCGCGCGGCCTCGTATTCGGCCTTGAGCTCGTTCCTCAGGGCGAATTTCTGGATCTTGCCCGAGGCGGTCGAGGGCAGTTTCTCCCGCACTTCAAGGCGTTCCGGGAAATATTGCTTGGCCAGATGCTGCCCCTCGAGGAAGCCGATCATCGAGGCGAAATCGACGCTTTGCCCCGGTTTCGGCACTATGAAGGCGCAGGCCCGCTCGCCCAGACGCTCGTCAGGATAGGCGACGATGGCGACCTGCTGCACGGCGGGGTGCTTGTAGAGCAGCGCCTCGACCTCGACCACGGGGATATTCTCGGCGCCGCGGATGATCACATCCTTCGAGCGGCCGCAGATGCGGATGTAGCCCGCCGCATCCATCCGCGCGATATCGCCGGTGTCGAACCAGCCGTCCGCGTCGGTGTTGTTCCATTGCGGGCGCTTGAGATAGCCGCCGAAGTTCGAACAGCCGCGGACGTAGAGCTCGCCCTCATGGCCCGGGGGCACCGGCTGGCCGCCCTCGCCGCGGATCTGCAATTCCATCCCGGGCAGCACGAAGCCATCGGTATGGACCGAGCGTTCGTCGGGGTCCGACGGCGCGACCACGGTGACCGCGCCGTTTTCGGTCATGCCCCAGGCCGAGATCACCTTGGCGCCGAGGATCGCATGCGCGCGCTCGACCAGCGGCCCCGGGATCGCCGTGCCGGCACAAAGGAAGATCCGCAGGCTCGACATATCCGCCCCGCCCTCTTCGACCGCGGTCGAGAGGTCCATCAGGAACGGGGTCGAGGCCATGGTGAAGGTCGCGCCCTCGGAGGCGATCAGCTTCGCGGCCAGCTCCTTGTTCCAGCTATCCATCAGGATCATCCGTGCGCCGAGCATCACGGGCAGCAGGAAGCCATACATGAAGCCGGTCTGGTGGGCCATCGGCGAGGCCATGAGGATGCGGTCCGAGGCACTCAGCCCCAGCCGCGCGGCATAGGCCACGAGGTTCGAATACATCGTGTTCGCGGTATGCATCACCCCCTTGGGCTCGCCCGTCGTGCCCGAGGTATAGATCAGCTGACAGACGTCATTGGCATCGCCCTTGACCCGCAGCGAGAGCGCGCGGAGCGCGTCATCGGCCTCAAGCGCGGGATCGAGCAGCAGCGCGTCGAAGCTGTTCGCGCCCTGCCCGCCCGCGACGATCACATGCGCAAGATCGGGCAGATCGGCGCGCATCCCCTCGGCCATCGCCTCATGGTCGAAGCGGTGGAAGACCTTGGGCACGACGAAGGCCTTGGCCTCGCCATGTTTGAGCATGAAGAGCAATTCATGTTCGCGGAAGATCGGCATCACCGGGTTGAAGACGATGCCAAGCTTGCGGCAGGCGATGTAGAGGACGATGAATTCCCACGAATTCGAAAGCTGACAGGCGAGCACGTCATCCTTGACGAGGCCGAGCTTGTGCAGCCCCGCCGCCGCCCGCCACGAGAGCGCGTCGAGCTCACCCCAGGTGAAATCGTGGCGCCCGCCCTCGGTCACGGTGATCGAGGTGAGCGCGCGGGCCTCGGGCTGCCCGGCGAGGCATTCCTCGAAATAGTCGAGCAGGGTCTTGCCGGGCCAATAGCCCGCCTCTTCCATCGCCTTGCGGCGCGGTTCGATCAGAACGGCATCGAATTGCATGGTCTCTCCTCCCTCTGTCCTGTCTCAGCCCGCCACGGCGGCGCGGCCGGCCCGTTCGCGGGCGATAATGTTCTTCATGATGTGCGCGGTGCCGTCGCCGATCTGCAGGCCGAGCACGTCGCGCAGGCGCTGCTGGAACGGCAGCCCGTCGGCATAGCCCGCATGCCCGTGGATCAAGAGGCACGCATGGATCGCCTCATAGGACAGAAGCGGCGGCCACCATTTGGTCATCGCGGCCTCGGCCGTGTGCGGCAATCCGCGGTCCTTGAGCCAGAGCGCGTTGAGGCTCATCAGCCGCGCGGCCTCGACCTTGGTGTCGAAATCGGCGAGCTGGTGGCTGACGCCCTGAAACGCGGCGAGCGGCTTGCCGAAGGCGCGGCGCTCACCCGCATAGGCCCAGGTTTCGTCGAGCGACTGGCGCGCGGTGCCGAGGCATTGCAACCCGATGAGCGAGCGCGAGAAATCGAAGCCCTGCATCACCTGAACGAAGCCCTGCCCCTCTTCGCCGAGCAGGTATTCGGCGGGCACCCGCACATTGTCGAACCAGATCGAGCCGTGGCCAATCGAGTTCTGCCCCATGTTCGAGAATTTCGAAGTAGTGATCCCGGGCAGATCCATCGGCACCAGCAGCGCCGAGACCCCGCGCGCGCGATCCTCGGGGCGGCCGGAGCGGGCGAAGAGAACCGTGCCTGCGGAAATCTGGTTGGCCGAGATCGAGGTCTTCTCGCCGTTCAGGATGTAATGATCGCCGTCGCGCTCCATCCGCAGACCGAGGTTCGCGGCATCCGATCCGCCCTTGGGCTCGGTCAGGCCGATCGACAGAACGATCTCGCCCGCGGTCAGCTTGGTCAGCCACTCGCGTGCGATGTCGGGGCGCGCGAATTTTGCGAGGATCTGGCCATTCAGCGAGGCCAGCAGCGGGATATAGCCAAAGGTGAAATCGGCCCGCGCGATTTCTTCGATGATCGTGCCGGCATAGAGATAGCCCGCGCCCATGCCGCCGAATTCCTCGGGCAGTTCGGGCGCGATCAGGCCAAGCGCGCCCATCTCGCGCACCAGATCCATATCCATCTTGCCCGCCTTTTCGCGCGCGAGATAGCCCGGCGCGATCCGGTCGGTGGCAAATTTGCGCGTCATGTCGCGCAGTTCGGTCAGCTCGTCAGTGTCGAAGATCGTGGGATACATGGGATGTCTGCCTATTGAACCATCAGATATTTGCGGGTGATTTCCGGGTCGGCGTAGAAGCCCTCGACGGTGCCGTTCCAGACGGTGGCGCCGCGGTCGATCACGTAGACCCGGTCGGCGCAGCGGCGGATCGTGCCGAGCGCCTGTTCGGAGATGATCATCGACACGCCCTCGCGCTTGAGTTCGAGGATCGCATCGACCACCTCCTCGGCGATCTTGGGGGCAAGGCCCTCGTGCGGCTCGTCGAGCAGCAGGAGCTTGGGGCAGGTCAGCAGCGCACGCGCGATCGAGAGCATCTGTTGCTCGCCCCCGCTCATGACGCCCGCCTTGCGGTGACGGTAATCGTGGAGCTGCGGGAAGAGTTGAAACACCTCCTCGACCGTCCAGCGGCGGCGGTCCTGCGCGGCGACATGGCGCGGCACGCGCAGGTTTTCGAGCACGGAGAGCGAGGCGAAGACGCGCCGGTCCTCGGGCACATAGCCCACGCCGCGGCGGATCACCTCATGCGGACGCAGCCCGGCGAGCGAGGCACCTTCGAACAGGATCTCGCCGCCGGTGACCGCGATCTGATCGCGCACGATGGATTTCATCGTCGAGCTCTTGCCCACGCCATTGCGCCCGATCAGGCAGACGACCTCGCCCGGCTCGACGGCGATCTCGACGCCGCGCAGCACCTCGGCCTTGCCATAGGCGGCATGCAGGTTGCGGATCTCAAGCATCAGTGCCCCCCTCCCAGATAGACGGCCTGAACCTCGTCATTGGCCTTGATCTCGGCGGGCGTGCCCGCGGCCAGAACCGCCCCGCGCACCATCACCGTCACCCGCTGGGCGATCTTCATCACCACGTCGATGTCATGCTCGACGAAGATCAGCGTGCGCCCCTCGGCATCGACGCGGGCCGCAACCATTTCCATCAGCGCGTGCCGCTCCTTGATCGACATGCCGGCGGTGGGCTCATCGAGCAGCAGAAGGTCGGGCTCGCCCACCAGCGCCATGCCGAATTCGAGCCGCTTGCGGTCGCCGAGGCTGAGGTCGGCCACCCGGTCGCGGGCGCGATCGGCAAGGCCCACGGTGTCGAGCATCGCGCAGGCACGTTCGGCCCGCTCGGCATAGATCGCCCGCGACAGGCTCGCCCAGCGGCCCGACGCGATGACATGCGCGGCCATCATGTTCTCCAGCACCGACATTTGCAGAAACGCCCGGCTGATCTGGAACGTCCGGCCGATGCCGCGGCGGGCCAGCGCCGCGGGCTGCAGGGCGGTGACGTTCTCGTCCTTGAACAGCATCTGCCCCTCGACGCCCGAAAGCTGCCCCGCGACGCAGGCGATGAAGGTGGATTTCCCCGCGCCATTCGGGCCGATCAGCGCGTGGCGTTCGCCGCGCGGGATATCGAGCGAGATGTCGCGCAGCGCGACGAAGGCGCCATAGCTTTTGCGGATGTGGCGGGCCGAGAGGATCGGATCCATCACTTGCCCCCTTTCCGGCCAAGGCCGAGGCGTTTGAGAAGCCCCACGAAGCCATGCGGCATGGCAAGGCAAATCCCGAGCAGGACAAAGCCCAGCACCAGCTCCCATTCGTGAATGACCTTGGGCACGAAGGTGGACAGCAGCTGATAGATCACCGCGCCCCAGATCCCGCCCGCAAAGCTGTTCAGCCCCCCCAGCACCACCATGATCAGCCCGTCGAGCGTCAGGCTGAGCCCCGCGTAATCGGGGAAGGCCGAGCCGTGCAGCACCGCATAAAGCGTGCCGGCGATGCCCGCGAAGAAGGCCGCGATGACGAAGGCGGTGAGCTGCACCTTGCGCGCGCCAAGCCCCAGCGCCTCGGCCCGGGCGCGATCCTGGCCGACGGCGCGGATCATGAGGCCCAGAGGCGATTTCACGATCACCCAGAGCGCGAGCACAGCGAGAACGACAGTCCAAAGCGCGAAGCTCGCATAGCCCGCCTCGGAGAGGCCCAGACGCGGGGTCATGAAGCCGGTGATGCCGGTGTCGCCGCCGGTGAAATCATACCATTGGAACAGAACCGTATAGGTGATCTGCGCGCAGGCGAGCGTGAGCATCGCGAAATAGATCTCGGTCAGGCGCACGCAGAGCGCGCCGAAGATCAGCCCGCCAAGTGCCGCGACCATGGGCCCCGCGAGGAGCGCCGCCTCGGGCGGCAGGCCCGCGCGGACCACGGCCAGCGTAAAGCCATAGGCGCCGAGCCCGAAATAGGCGGCATGGCCGAAGCTCACCATATGGCCGAAGCTCATCAGCAGGTTCAGCGAGGCGGCGAAAAGCGCGAGGATCGCGATCTCGGTCAGCATCGTCGAGGTCGAGGCGGGCGCGAGCCAGTTCAGCGCCTCGACCGCGATCAGGAGCGGCGCGATCAGCTTCCAGTTCACCGCGGCGCGGGCGACCTGCGCCCAAAGGATGCGGGGATCGGTCATCGCGCGCTCCCCCCCTGGCGGCCCATCGAGCGGGCGATGAGGACGAGCGCCATGATCAGGAAGATCAGCACCATCGAGAGCCGGGGAAAATACATCACGCCGATCGCCTTGGTGATCCCGACGACCAGCGCCCCGGCAAGGGCTCCGTACAGGTTGCCCAAACCGCCGATCACGCAGACGATGAAGGCCGAAACGATGACGGTGGTGTCCAAGAGGTGATTGACCTCGCCATAGGGCGCGGCGAGACCGCCGGCGAGGCCCGCCAGAAAGGCGCCCGCCGCAAAGACCGCGGTGAAGATCAGTTTTTCATTCACGCCGCACAGTGCGACCATGCCCCGGTCATCGGTGCCCGCGCGCAGCAGGATCCCGGCGCGGGTGAAATAGATCGTCCAGATCATCGCCCCCACGACCACGAGACCCGCGGCGAACACCGCGATCGGGAACAGCGGGAAATAGCTCTGGCCGATCTGCAGCGCGCCCATCAGCGGGTCGGGCATCGGTACGCTGAGGCTGTTCGGCCCCCAGATCATCCGCACCGCATCGCGCAGGATCAGCACGAGGGCCACCGTGACGATGAGCTGCATCAGCCCGTCCGCGCCATAGATCCGGCGCAGCGCCAGCATCTCGAAGACGACGCCAAGCACCGAGACGGCGAGCCCCGCGATCAGCACCGCGGCGAAGAACCCGCCCAGAGTGCCCGGCGCGATCAGCGGTACCAGTTCGTAGGTCATGAACGCGCCCAGCATGTAGAGCGAGCCATGCGCGAAGTTGATGATGCGGGTCACGCCGAAGATCAGCGTCAGGCCCGAGGCGATCAGGAACAGCGTCATGCCTTCCATGAGCCCGTTGACGAGCTGGATCCAGAACATCCGAATTCTCCCAGGAAACGCGGCCCCGGCACGGCTTGCGCCGGGGCCTGTCGGATCACTTGGCGGCTTTGCGCGCCTCGAGGATGAAGTCTTCCGAAGGCATCAGCGGCGCGCCCTCGAATTTCTCGACCTCGGTCAGGATCGGAAAATCATAGCCCTCGACCTTGGTGGCCTTGCCGACATAGACCGGCGCGTTCATCTGCCCGTCGAGCGCGCGCACCTTGAGCCCCGCCTCGCGCAGCCCGTCATAGGTTACCTCGCCCACCGCGGTCATGATCGCCTCGGGGTCGACCGAGCCCGCCTTGTCCGCCGCCGCGGCGTAGAACTTCAACCCGTCATAGGCGCTGATCGCCCAGTCGGTCGGATATTCCTTGAACTCGGTGCGATAGGCATCGACGAAGCCGGTAACCGCAGGCGTCTGCTCAAGCGCGAAGAACGGTGCGCGCGAGATGCCGTAGACATTGTCTTTCGGCATCGCCGCGCCCTGCGATTGCAGCGTGTCGACGGTCATCAGCGTCACCAGATTGGTGCGCTGAAAGAAGCCAAAGCCCGGCCCCTGTTTCAGCACCGCGCCAAGCGAGGGTCCGAAGAGCGGTGCGAAGACCGCATCGGGCGATTGCGCAAGCGTGGCGGTGATATAGGGCGCCATCGCGGTCTCGCCGACCTTGGCATAGATCGGCTCGGCGAATTCGATATCCGGCCGCAGGGTTTTCAGCCGCTCGGTGAACGCCGCAACCGAGGTGTGTCCCCATTCGTAATCCGACCCCAAGGCCGAGATATTCTTCCACTCGGGCTTCTTCGCGACATATTCGGCGGCGGCATAGGCCTCCATCGTCGCATTCGCCTGAACCTGCCAGAAATAGGGCTGATAAAGCTCGATATTGGCGCGTTGGGTCGAGCCGATGGCCGCATAGAACGGCACCTTCAACTCGCCCGAGACCGCGCTTTCGGCAAGCATCACCGCCGAGGAACAGACGCCGGTCAGCACGTCGATCTTCTCGTCGGTGATCAGCGCGCGGGCGACCTTGGCACCCTCGTCGGGCTTGGTCATCGTATCGCGCACGATCAATTCCACGGGCCGGCCAAGGATGCCGCCCGCGGCATTGATCTCGGCCGCGGCGAGTTTGGCGCCATTCAAGCCATCCTCGGCCAGCGCCGCGCAGGCGCCGGTCAGATCGGCGGCAAAGCCGACCTTGACCGGGCCTTCCTGGGCGAAGGACTGTCCCCCAACGGCCAGCGCCCAGGTTGCTGTCATAAGTGCCGCAGTGCGGCGGAGTTTCGTCTCAAGCATGTAACCCTCCCCAGTTTTGCTTGATGGTGTCAGCGCGTCACTTGCCGAATTTGCGGAAATCCGGCTTGCGCTTCTCGCGGAAGGCGACGCCGCCTTCCTTGCTCTCGTCGGTGTCGTAGTAGAGGCTGAGCGCGCGCATCCCGAGGGCGGAAATGCCCCGGATATTCTCGCTGTCGGCGTTGAAGCTGACCTTGGCGAGCGCCAGCGCGGTCGGCGAGCGATCCATCAGTTCCGCGACCCAGCGGTCGACCTCGGCGTCGAGTTCCTCATGCGGCACCACGGCATTGGCGAGCCCCCAGGCCAGAGCCTCGGCCGCGGTATAGCGCTTGTTGAGATACCAGATCTCGCGGGCGCGCTTCTCGCCCACGACGCGCGCCAGATAGGCGGTGCCGAAGCCGGGATCGACCGAGCCGACCTTGGGCCCGACCTGACCGAACTGCGCCTTTTCCGACGCGATCGTCAGATCGCAGATCGTCGCGAGCACGTTGCCGCCGCCGACGGCAAAGCCGTTCACCCGGGCGATCACCGGTTTCGGCACGTCGCGGATGAGCGATTGCAGCTCGTCGATCGGCAGGCCGATCACGCCGCGCCCGTCATATTGCCCGTCATGCGCCGACTGGTCGCCCCCGGTGCAGAAGGCCTTGTCGCCCGCGCCGGTCAGAACGATCACGCCAATCTTGCGATCCCAGCCGGCCTTCTGGAAGGCATGGATCAGCTCGTCCACGGTCTGGCCGCGGAAAGCGTTGTACTTGTCGGGGCGGTTGATCGTGATCCAAGCCGCGCCGCCGCGGATCTCATAGAGGATGTCTTCGTAAGTCATTGTCTTTCCTCAGCCGTGCATGGTCAGACCGCCCGAGACCGAGATGGTCTGGCCGGTGATGAAGGCGGCGTCGTCGCTCGCCAGAAAGAGGATCGCGCCGGGCAGATCGTCGGGCTGGCCCAGCCGCCCCATCGGCACCGCCTTGGCAAAGGCCACGCGCAGCTTCTCCTTGTCGCCCGCGGCTTCCATGAAGTTCTCGAGCATCCCGGTCTCGGTCACGCCGGGGCAGACCGTGTTGAAGGTGATGCCGTGGCGCGAATGCTCGCGCGCCAGCGTCTTCATGAAGGCGATGACGCCCGCCTTGCAGGCCGAATAGACGCTCTCGCCCGAGGAGCCGCCGCGGCCCGCGTCCGACCCGATCGAGACGACGCGCCCGCCGGTGCCGCGCGCCACCATCGAGGCGAGCACGGGTTTGGTGATGTTGAGCACCGCGCGCAGGTTGATGTCGATGATCTTGGCCCAATAGTCGGGCTCGGATTTCAGGAAGGGCACGAAGAGGTCCCAGCCCGCATTGTTGACCAAAATGTCGATCGGCCCGAATTCGGCCTCGACCTTGGCCACGGCGGCCGCGGTCGCGTCGTAATCGGTCAGATCGACGATCATGGCCGTGGCCGAACCACCCTGCCCGGTGATCGCCTCGACGACCTTGGCCGCGGCCTCGGCGCTGATATCGGCGACGATGACTCGCGCGCCCTCCTCCGCAAACCGCAGGCAGGTCGCGGAACCGATCCCGCCGCCTCCGCCAGTTACGACAACTACTTTCCCATTAAGCCCACGCAAGATGCTCTCCTTCCATCGCTTCAGGCCGCAGGGATCCGGTCGCGAAAATGGGCCTCAACCCAATTTTCGCGTCGAATCGCCTTATCCATGCTCTGGACGGCCTCCCTGACAGCATCCTGCAAGACTCGGTTATTTATGTCAATATATTTACGTTTGTTCGCAGGCGCAGCATCGCTTGACCCGGACACCGACTGAGGCCACACTGCCGCCATGAGCGAAAAGATTGAAAAGAGCAGGGATTTGGCGCCGCGATTGGCGAACCGGCTCTTCTTTCGGCTCTATCAATGCACCAACATGTTGCACAAAACAGGCACCCGGGCGCTCGACGATCATCACATCACCACGCAACAATGGGCGGTTCTGGGCGCCCTCACCCGGCCCGCCTTCGAGGGCGGTGTGGCGGTGGGCGATCTCGCGGCCTTCCTGCTCGTGAGCCGGCAGAACCTGACCGGGGTGCTGACCCGCCTCGAGGCGATGGATTATATCGAGCGCGCGGTGGCCGAGAACGACAACCGCTCTCGATTGATCCGGCTGACGACCAAGGGCCGCAGCCTCTGGGACGAGAACATGCGCCCGGTGATCTCGGATTACTACGACGCGGCGCTGCGCGGGTTTTCGACCGAGGATCGGATCCAC
This sequence comes from Rhodobacterales bacterium, assembly GCA_003249215.1. Lineage (GTDB taxonomy): Bacteria > Pseudomonadota > Alphaproteobacteria > Rhodobacterales > Rhodobacteraceae > Rhodobacter. The sequence goes on along the minus strand of QKJR01000079.1, from coordinate 159,296 downwards.
ATGATCCATTACCTCGACAAGATGTTGCGCAACTTCAAAGACCTGGACCCCGAAGCTCACGCAGACAAAAAAGCGGCGGAGTGATCCGCCGCTTTCGGTTTCCGGGCATCCGGATCAGAGCCCCGCACGGCCCCGAGCCTCGGCCACAAGCGCCTTGGCGATGATGATCTGCTGAATCTGGGTCGTGCCCTCATAGATCCGGAACAGCCGAGCATCGCGGAAGAGCTGCTCAGCGCGATACTCGCGGATATAGCCGTTGCCGCCATGCACCTGCACGTTGCGGTCGGCGATCCGACCCACCGCCTCGGAGGCGAACATCTTCGCACAAGAGGCCTCGACGCTCACATCCTGCCCCGCATCGCGCTTGCGCGCCGCATCGAGAACCATGCAGCGCGCGGCATAGGCATCGGCCTTGCTGTCGGCGAACATCCCCTGCAAGAGCTGAAAATCCGACAATGCCTTGCCGAATTGCTTGCGCTGCACAGCATAGTCGAGCATGTCGTCAATGATCCGTTCCGACAGGCCCACGCAGGCCGCCGCGATATGCAGCCGGCCCTTGTCGAGCACCTTCATCGCGGTCTTGAACCCCTGCCCCTCGACACCCCCGATCAGCGCCGAGGCCGGCACCCGGCACTCCTCGAAGATCACGTCGCAGACATGCGCGCCCTGCTGGCCGAGCTTCTTTTCCGGCTTGCCGAGGCTGAGACCGGGCGTGCCGCGCTCGACCGCGAAGGCCGAGACGCCCGAGGCGCCCTTCTTCTCGGGATCGGTGCGCGCCATCACGGTGAAGAGGCCGGCATGGGGCGCATTGGTGATGAAGCGCTTGGTGCCGTTGATCACATAGTCGCCGCCCTCGCGCCGGGCCGTCGTCTTGACCGAACCGGCATCCGAGCCGACATCGGGCTCGGTCAGCGCGAAGGAGCCGATCAACTCCCCCGAGGCGAGCCGCGGCAGGTATTCCTCCTTCTGCTCGGGCGTGCCGTCGATCGCGATCCCCTGCATCCCGATGCCGACATTGGTGGCGAACATCGAACGGAAGGCCGGCGCCGCGCGGCCGAGCTCGAAGATCGCCATCACCTCCTCTTCCATGGTCAGGCCGAGCCCGCCGAAATCCTCGGGCGCGGTCAGGCCGAAAAGGCCGAGCTCGCGCATCTGCGCCACGATTCGCTCGGGGATCGCATCGGTCTCGGACACTTCGGCCTCAGCGGGGATCAACTGCTCATCGACGAAGCGGCGCAGAGTTGCGCAAAGCTGAGCGAGCGTATCGGAATCCAGCGCCATCACATCCTCCCAAATTTATGGCAATATATTTACGTATAATCAACCTGCGCACGCCGCGCAACAGGGTTGTTGCCAAGCCGTGACCAAAGCTACAGCGACGCGGCGCACAGAAAGCTTGCCAGATTACGACAATATATTTACGTTTAATGCAGGGAGGACGTTTCATGAAAGCCATCACTCTGCAGCAGCGGGGCCGCGCCGGCGTGAGCCTGTGCGAGATGCCCCGCCCCGATCTGCCGCCCGGTTGGGCGCGCGTGCGGATGCGCGCCGCCTCGGTCAACCGCGTCGATCTTTATATGCGCGACAGCGGCGCGGGGATCACCCACGAGCTGCCCCTGATCATGGGGGTCGACGGCGTGGGCGAGGTGATCGAGGCCCCCGAGGGCGCGGGGCTCGCACCGGGTGACAAGGTCATCCTCTACCCTTACGAATTCTGCGGCGCCTGCCGGCCCTGCCTTGCCGGCGATCAGCCGCTCTGCCATTCGGCCAAGATCCTCGGCGAGCATCGCCACGGCACCTTTGCCGAAGAGCTCGCCCTGCCCGCCCGGTCACTGCTGCGCCTCGCACCCGAGGCCGACATGGATCAGGCCGCGGTGCTCGGCGTCGCCTATCTCACCGCCTGGCGCATGGTCTTCGGCAAGGCGCCCGCGGGGCCCGGCTCGGTCGTGCTGATCCAGGGCGCGGGCGGCGGCGTGTCCTATGCCGCGATGCAGCTGGCCCGCATGGCCGGCGCGCGGGTAATCGTCACCACCTCGGGCGCCGAGAAGCTCGCACATTTCCGGGCGCTTGGGATCGAGGCGATCGACTACCGCGCCGAGGATGTCGCCAAGAGCGTGATGCGCCTGACCGGCGGCGAAGGCGCCGATCTGGTGGTCGACAACGTGGGCGAGAAGACCTGGGGCGCGAGCCTGCGCGCGCTCGCCCGCGGCGGACATCTCGTGACCTGCGGCGCCACCACCGGCGCGCATCCCTCGGCCGATATCCAGCGCCTCTTCGTGCGGCAACTCTCGATCCACGGCTCGACCATGGGCTCGGTCGAGGAGTTCCGCCGCCTCGTGCGCGCCTGGGAGGCGGGCGGTTTCACGCCGCTGATCGACCGCGCCTTTCCGCTCGAGGAGGTGCCCGCCGCCTTCGAGCACCTCGAAGACCCCGCCCGCATGGGCAAGATCCTGATCCGCATCGCCTGAGGCCGCCATGAGCTATGAAAACATCCTTGTCTCGACCGAAGGCCAAGTCGGCCTGATCCGTCTCAACCGCCCCGAGGCGCTCAATGCGCTCAACAGCGCGATCACTGCCGAAATCTCGGCCGCCGCCGCCGCCTTCGACGCCGATCCTGCAATCGGCGCGCTGGTGATCACCGGGTCCGAGCGCGCCTTTGCTGCGGGCGCCGATATCAAGGAACTCAAGGACAAGAGCTTCGCCGAGGTCTATGAGCAGCAGCTCATCACCGCCACCTGGGAAGGGATCGCGCGGGTGCGCAAGCCGGTCATTGCCGCCGTCGCGGGCCATGCGATCGGCGGCGGCTGCGAGCTGGCGCTGATGTGCGACATCATCATCGCCGCCGATACCGCGCGCTTCGCCCTGCCCGAAACCGCGATCGGCGTCATCCCGGGCGCCGGCGGCACGCAGCGGCTGACCCGGATCGTCGGCAAGGCGGTGGCGATGGACATGATCCTGAGCGGGCGCACGATGAAGGCCGAGGAGGCGCTGGCGCGCGGCCTCGTCAGCCGCGTGGTCGCCGCCGGCACCGAGGTCGCCGCCGCGCTCGAGCTTGGCCAGGCGCTCGCCGCGCGCTCGCGCCCGGTGCTGCAACTGGCCAAGGAGGCGGTGAACCAGGCCCACGAGACCCATCTGAACGAGGGGATCTATGTCGAGCGGCGCCTGCTTTATGCAACCTTCGCCCTCGAGGATCGGCGCGAAGGGATGACCGCCTTTGCCGAGAAGCGCGCGCCCCGGTTTCAGAACCGCTGACGGCGTGACCGCCACGCGCCGGCCGACACCTCGCACCGGCCGGAACGGTGTCGCACCCGGCCCCTCGCGCCGTTCATGAGCGCGCGCCCCGTCTCGCTCAGCACGGGGCGCGCGCATCCCACCTCGGCGCCGAGAAGACGCCCCCGGCGCCGCTTCATCCGCAGTTCCGCCTGAAAAGGCGACCGGGAGCGCGCGTCCGCTCCTCCTGAATTCGGATCATCGCGCGACAGCGCCCGCCCGAATCCTCGCACCTTTGCCGTCCGATTGTCGCGTCACGCCCTTCGTGCCGGCGCGCCAACTCGCCCCTCTTGCCCGAATTTTGATCACTTGCAGGCCGCAAGCCGGTCGCGCTCCGATTTTTCGCGATTCGGTAGTGACACTACAATTATTTTTGTAATTGTAGTTTTAATTCACAACCGGCCAAAGAACGGCCTGCCGACAGCGAGGATGAAATGAACAAATCGCATGCCATGATCTTCAGCGCATTTCTGGCCAGCCCCCTTGCCGCGCCGATGGCGCAGGCGCAGGGGCTCAACGTCTATTGCCCGATGTCCGAAGATGACTGCTCTTCGGTGCTCAAGGCCTTCGAGGCCGACACCGGCACCAGCTCGGCCTTCGTGCGGATGGGGGCGGGTGAGGTGCTCGCCCGGGTGCGCGCCGAGAAGGACAATCCGCAGGCCGGCCTTTGGCTCGCGGGCACGGCCGATCTCTTCATTCAGGGCGCGAGCGAGGGGCTTCTGGCCCCCCATGCCTCGAGCGGCGCGGACCGGATCAAGCCCGGGCTGAAAAGCCCCGACACCACCTGGACCCCGATCGCGATCTCGCCGATCGCCTTCTTCTACAGCCCCGAATATCTCGAGGAACTCGGCAAGGCGCCGCCGCAAAGCTGGGAGGATTACGCCGATCCGGCCTACAAGGATGCGATCGTGCTGACCCACCCGGCCTCGTCGGGCACCGCCTCGGTGGTGCTGGCGACGCTGGTGCAGATCTATGGCGAGGACAAGGCCTTCGACCTCCTGAAAAAGATCGACGCCAACGTGCTGCAATATTCGCGCTCGGCCGGGGCGCTGGCGCAGATGGTGGCGACCAAGGAGGTCGCGCTGTCGATGTCCTTCACCCATGGGCTCGAAGTGGCGATCGAGCGCGGTTTCCCGATCGGGGTCTCCTTCCCGGTCGAGGGCACGGGCTACGAGCTGAACTCGGCCGCGGTGATCGCCAATGCGCCGGCCGATCAGACCGAGGCGGCCAAGGCTTTCCTCGACTGGGTGCTGACCGATGCCGGGCAGAAGGCGCTCGGCAAGACCCACCGCGAGTCGGTGATCGAGGGCTTCGTGAACCCGGATCTGAAGATCTCGACCGCCGATGTGAAACTGATCGAATATGATGCGAAATGGGCGGGCGAGAACCGCGCCCGTCTGCTGCAGCGCTACGAGAGCGACGTTCGCAACGGCGCGGACGCCAAGTAACCGGCATCGGCGAGGCAGGAACCGCCCCCTGTTTCGCCCTCAGCACGAGATCCGCATGACAACCGCCCCGATCCCGCGCCCGTTCTCCACCGGGCTTCGCCGCATCGCCGCTGATCCCTGGCTGTTCGGCATCTTCATGGTGCTGAGCCTGCTCACGGTGATCTTCGCCATCCTGCCGATCGCGAGCGTCCTCGTGCAGGCCTTGCGGGCGACGCCGACGGAGACCGGTTCGGGCCTTGGCATTCTGATCGAGCGGCTGAGCGCGCCGCTGATCTGGCGCGCCTTCGGCAATACGCTGCTGCTCGGGGCGAGCTCGGCGCTGATCTCGACGCTGACGGGCTTCCTCCTCGCCTTCGCGATGACGCGCACGCCGATGCGGGGCAAGCGCACGGTGCATATGATCGCGCTCCTGCCGGTGATCTCGCCGCCCTTCGTGATCGCGCTGGCGATGATCCTGCTCTTTGGCCGTTCGGGGCTGATCACGCGCGAGCTGCTGGGGATCCGCGGCGCCAATGTCTATGGCTTCCACAGCCTCGTCTTCATTCAGTCGCTGGCCTTCACGCCGCTGGCCTATCTCAACATCCGCGGCATGCTGCAATCGATGGACAGCGCGCTCGAGGATGCGGCGGCGACGCTGCGCGCCTCGCAATGGACGGTATTTCGCCGCGTCACCCTGCCGCTTGCCCTGCCGGGGATCTTCAGCTCGGCGCTGCTGGTCTTCGTCAAGTCGATCGAGGATTTCGGCAATCCTCTGGTGATCGGGGGCAGCTTCAACACCCTCGCGGTCGAGGCCTATTCGCAGCTGATCGGCTATTTCAACGTGCCGATGGGCGCGCTTCTGGCGAGCCTCTTGCTCGTGCCCTCGCTACTGGCCTTTATGATCCATCGCCACTGGCTGGCCAAGCGCAGCTATGTCACCGTGACCGGCAAGCCCACCGCGCAGGAGATCCGCCTGACCGCGCGGCGCGTGGTCTGGCCGCTTGCCGCCTTCTGCTATCTCTATGTCGGCCTCGTCGTGCTGCTCTATGGCACGGTGGTCTGGGTCAGCCTGACGAAGATCCCCGGCATCGACTGGAGCTTCAGCACCGAGCATTATGTCCGCGCCTTCACCGACGGGCTGGCGCCGCTCGGCAATTCGCTGACCATCGCGCTGATCGCCGCACCGGTGGCCACGCTCGCGGGCCTCGTGATCGCCTATATCCAGACCCGGCGCCGCTTTCCCGGCGCGGCGCTCTTGCGGCTCGGCACGCTCTTGTCCTTCGCCGCGCCCGGCACGATCATCGGCATCGGCTATGTCTCGGTGTTCAATACCGCGCCGCTCCTGCTCACCGGCACGATCACCATCATCATCGCCGCGATCGTCGTGAAAACCGTGCAGGTCGGCATCGAGGCGGGCACCAACCAGCTGCGCCAGATCGACCCGGCGATCGAGGAGGCGGCGATGATCCTCGGCGCCTCGAACGGGCGGATCTTTCGCCGGGTGACGGCGCCGCTGCTGCGCCCGGCGATCTTCACCGCGATGGCCTATTCCTTCACCCGCGGCCTGACCACGCTCAGCGCGATCATCTTCCTCGTCTCGGCCAACTGGACGCTGATCACCGTCACCATCCTCAATCAGGTCGAAACCCTGCGCATGGGCCTTGCCGCGGCCTATAGCGTCATCCTCATCGTCATCGTTCTGAGCGCGCTCGCCTTGCTGCAGGTCGCGCTCGGGCGGGGGGCCAAGCAAAGGTAATCTCATGACCCGCGTCACCCTCAAGGGTATCAACAAGATCTTCCCCGGCCGCGACGGCCACCCCGGGGCGCATGCGGTGCGCGACCTCGACATCACGCTCGAGGACGGCACCCTCGTCACGCTTCTGGGCCCCTCGGGCTGCGGCAAGACCACCTCGCTGCGCATGCTCGCGGGGTTCGAGACGCCCACCAGCGGCCAGATCCTGATCGACGGGCGCGACATCACCCATGTCCCGGTCAATCAGCGCGGCATCGGCATGGTGTTTCAGAGTTACGCGCTCTTTCCGCACATGACCGTGGCCGAGAACGTGGCTTTCGGGCTCGAGGTGCTCGACCTCACGCGCGCCGAGATCACCCGGCGCGTCGGTGAGGTGCTCGAACTGATGGATCTCTCTGCGCTTGCCGGTCGCGCGCCCGCGCAGCTCTCGGGCGGCCAGCAACAGCGCGTGGCGCTGGCGCGCACCGTGGTGACCGAACCCGATGTGCTTCTGTTCGACGAGCCGCTCTCGAACCTCGATGCGCAACTGCGCGAGCGGATGCGCGACGAGCTGCGCCTCGTGCAGCAGCGCCTCGGCATCACCAGCCTCTATGTCACCCATGACCAGAGCGAGGCGATGGCGATTTCGGACCGGGTGATCGTGATGCGCGACGGCCGCGTCGAGCAGGATGGCCCACCCGCCGAGGTCTATGCCCATCCGCGCACCGCCTTCGTCGCGGGCTTCATGGGGCGCGCCAATATCCTGCCCGCGCGGGTGCTCGCAACCGAGGGCGAGAGCCTGCGTGCCGAGCTCGGCGGGGTGCCCGTCACCCTGCCCCGCCCCGGGTCCGAGCTCGCGCCGGGCGACGCGATCCGCGTCGTGCTGCGCCCCGAACAGATCGCCCTCTCGACGAGCGGCCCGATCCGCGCCCGGATCGAGCGGGTGATCTTTCAGGGCGGGTTCACCGAATATCAGCTCAAGGCGGGCGCGGCGCTCTGGACGATCACCGATCACCGCCACCATCTGCACCCCGGCCATCGCCCCGGCGACGAGATCGGCATCGACATCGGATCGGCCGCGGCCTGGATCCTGCCGGGGGCGACGGACTGACATGATCTGCGCTCAGGAGATTTGCCGGGTCGCCGAGACGGCCGCCCGGGCGGCGGGCCTGCTGATCCGCGAGGCCTTCGTCGCGGCCGCGGCAGGCACCGCCCTGCCGGTCGAGGAAAAGCACGGCCATGCCGATATCGTCACCCTGATCGACCGCGAGGCGGAAGCGGCGATCGGCACCATCCTGTTCGAGGCCGTGCCGCGCTCGGCGCTGATCGGCGAAGAAGGCGGGCTGCGGGGGCATGACGCCCCCGAGGTGATCTGGCACGTCGATCCGATCGACGGCACCAGCAATTTCGCCTCGGGTCTGCCGGTCTTCTGCGTCTCGATCGGCGCCTTCGGCCCGGACGGCAGCGCCCTCGCCGGGGTGGTCTACGACCCGATGCGCGACGAGATGTTCACCGCCTGCGAGGGCCTCTTGCACCTGAACGGCGCGCGCGTCACCCCGGCCGCCCGGGCGCACCACGACAGCGCGGCGGAACTGCTCACCAACCTGCCACGGGAGGGCCGCGTGCCCTCGGCCGAGGAGATGGCGCATCTGGGCGAATTGCTCGCGCGGTTCCGGGCGGTGCGGCGGCTCGGCTCGGCGGCGCTGCAGCTGGCCTATGTCGCCGTCGGCCGCGCCGCGATCAATGCCGACGAGGGCTGCAACAGCTGGGACATCGCGGCGGGGCTGCAGCTCGTCGCCGCCTCCGGCGGGCAGATCTTCTGCTGGAGCGCTGCGGAACCGCCGGTTCTGCTGAGCGATCCGCTGCGCGCGCTCGACGCGATCGGCCGCCTGATCGTGGCCACGCCCGGCTATGACGTCGCCGGTTCGGCCGTCCTCGGTCGGGGACTTACCATTCCCGGGATTGCCGTCTAATGTTCGGCGAGCACAGTCGGATTGCAGGGGACGGCGGCATGCTGGCACGGATCAGGGCCTCACTGAGCACGATGACCCCGGCCGAACGGCGCGCGGGCGAGACCTTTCTGGCCAATCCGCAGGCGACGATCGGCTGGTCGCTGGCCGATGCCGCCGCCATGTCGCAGGTGAGCGAGCCCTCGGTGCTGCGCTTCTGCCGCCGGCTCGGCTTCGACGGCTATTCGGATTTCCGCATCGGCTTTGCCCAGGCCGTGGCGCTGATGGAGAAACCCGATCCGCAGCACCCGCCCGAGGGCGATCCGATCCGCGCCGCGGTGCAGGAAAGCTGCGCCCAGACCATCGCCACGGTCAATGACGTGATGGCGGATGTCGAGCCCGAGGCGGTCGCCGCGGCGGTCGAGATCCTGCGTCAGGCGCGGCGGATCGACGTCTATGGCCATGGCGCCTCGGGCTTCATGGCGGGCGAGGCGCAGAACCGCTTCGCCTATCTCGGGCTTGCCAGCGCCGCCTATTCCGATCCGGCGCTGCAGATGTTTTCCTCGGTCTCGCTCGGGCCGCGCGACTGCGTGCTCGCGCTCTCCTTCTCGGGGGTGACGACGCATCTCATGCCAAATCTCGAGACCGCCCGCAGTGCCGGGGCGAGGGTGATCGCGCTGGCGCCCTCGGGCTCGCCCATCGCGCGGCTTGCCGATGTCACCGTGGCGGTCAATGCCTATCGCCAGAAGAAGACGCCGCAACTGCTTTCGAACGAGCGGGTGGCGATGTTCATCATGCTCGACGTCATCGTCCGGCTGCTGGGCGAGCGGCTGAAGGGCTGATCCGGGTCCCGCAGGTGCCTGCACAGCGTCACGGCCCCGCATATTCAGCGTAATTACCGGGCAGAACTGCAAGATCGGCCCGGAAGTCAGCGAAACGCAGGCGCGACGCTTTGCCTCCATCAACTTGCATGCAAACGTGCATGCAAGTTGACGGGGAGTCGCCATGACACAAGACATCATCACCGGAAGCGGCGTTTCCAAGGTCTATGCGACCGCGACGGGGCCGCTGGTCGCGCTCGACGACGTCAGCTTCGGGATCCGCGAGGGGGAATTCATCTCGCTCGTCGGCCCCTCGGGCTGCGGCAAGTCGACCCTGCTGTCGATCCTCGGCGGGCTCGAGGACAAAAGCCTCGGCCGGCTCGAGATCGACGGGCGCGAAATCGACCGGCCGCGTGCCGATGTCGGCATGATGTTCCAGACCCCGGTGCTGTTCCCCTGGCGCACGATCCGCGAGAACGTGCGCCTGCCCGGCGAGATCCTGAGGCTGAACAAGACCGAGCAGAAGGCCCGGACCGAGGAGCTGCTCGAGATGGTCGGCCTCTCGGGCTTCGGCGACCGCTATCCGGGCGAACTTTCGGGCGGCATGCGCCAGCGCGTCGGGCTCGCGCGGCTCCTGGCGCATGATCCCAAGGTGCTGATGATGGACGAACCCTTCGGCGCGCTCGACGAATTCACCCGCGAGACGATGAACATCGAATTGCTGCGGATCTGGGAGGCGATGCGCAAGACGGTGATCTTCGTCACCCACAACATCGGCGAGGCGGTGTTCCTGTCCGACCGCGTCTTCGTGATGACACCACGGCCCGGGCGCCTCGAGGGGATCGTCGAGATCGACCTGCCGCGCCCGCGCACCCCCGAGATCATGCGCGAGGCGCGCTACGGCGAACTCGTGTTCCAGATCCGCCGCATGCTCGGCGTCGATCACTGAGCCGGGGAGTTCGAGGAGATGACGATGACCGATACCGCCCCGATCCACGCCCCCCCTTCCGACCGTCAGGGCGATGCGATCGCCCGCTTCATGGAGAGCGAACGCCGCCGGACGCGGCGCGAACTCTGGACCAACCGCCTTCTGGCGCTCGGCTTTGGCCTCTTCGTGCTGGCGCTCTGGGCGATCGCCACCCATGGCGGCTTCGTACACAAGCTGATCATCCCGACGCCGCTGGCCACGCTCGAGGCCGCGGGGCGGGTCAGTGCGGCCGATTACTTCTGGCCCAATGTCTGGGTCACCCTGCAGGAGATCTTCTGGGGCTTCGTGATCGGCATGGCGGCGGGTGCCTTCTTCGGCATCCTCGTGGCGATGTTCGCCCCGGTGCGCGCCACGCTCTATCCCTATCTGGTCGCGCTGCAGGCCCCGCCCAAGATCGTTCTGGCGCCGATCTTCGTCACCTGGTTCGGCTTCGACATGGAATCGAAGATCGCGATCTCGGTGGTGATGTGCTTCTTCCCGATGTTCCTCAACACGCTCACCGGCCTCTCGGCGGTCGATCCCAATGCGATCAAGCTGATGCGCTCGCTGACCGCCAGCCGCTGGCAGACCTTCCGCCACCTGCTCTTGCCCAATGCCGCGCCGATCATGATGGCGGGGGTGAAGCTGTGCTGGACGCTGGCGGTGCTGGGGGTGATCGTGGGCGAATTCGTCGGCGCCTCGGCGGGGATCGGCTATCTGATCTATGCGATGAACTTCCAGCTCGACATCCCGGCGGTGTTCTTCCTGATCATCCTGCTCTCGGTCTTCACGCTGATCGTCTACCAGGTGATCGAATGGCTCGAGGGGCGCGTGATCTTCTGGAATTCGCTCTGAGCCAACCGGACGTCCCCGGGGCCCAACGACGGCCCCGGGTCCCTAAGACCCCAACAACCAACAGTGGAGAATGAGATGACCTTGATGAAATCCGTCTTCGGCGGGCTGGCTGCGGCTGCGCTGAGCCTGGGCGCGGCCTCGGCTGCGGACCTGGTGAAATTCGACGGCGTCACCGCCCAGGGCGGCCCGACCGCGCAGATGTTCCCGATCTTTGTCGCGCAGGAGATGGGCTATTACACCGAGGAAGGCCTCGATGTGACGCTGAACTATTCCAAGGGCTCCTCGGATGCGGCGCGTCAGCTCGCCGCGGGCAATGTCGACTGGGGCATCTTCTCGGCGGCGGCCACGATGCAGGCGGTGCAGCGCGGCTTCCCGCTCAAGGCGATCATGCAGATCTATTACCCCGACACCTTTGACATCGTCGTGCCCAAGGACAGCCCGGTGCAGAGCATGGCCGACATGAAGGGCAAGACGATCGGCGTTTCGGATCTCGCGGGCGGCGAAGTGCCGATGGTGCGCGCCTCGATCGTCGAGAGCGGCCTGAAAGAGGGCTCGGACGTCAAGCTGGTGATCGCGGGCGAAGGCGATCCCACCACGATCCGTTCCTTCGAGGCGGACCGCATCCAGGCCTATGCCGGGGCCAAGCGCGACCTGCTGCTGATCCCGGCGCAGGGCATCGAGACCCGCTCGATCACGCCCGATGTGATCGCGAGCTTCCCCGGGGATGCGCTCTCGGTGCGCGCCGAGACCTTCGAGGCCGATCCCGATCTGCTGGTCAAGTTCACGCGCGCCACGATCAAGGGCTGGGCCTGGGGCATGGCCAATCCGGACAAGACCTTCGAGCTGCTGAAGACCAAATATGCCGCGGCCAGCCTTGGCGACAACCCGGTCGCGGGTCCGTTCTGGGACCTGGTGCAGACCTATTACACTGCGCCCGACAGCGTGACCGCGCACGGCACCTTCCTGCCCGCCGGCTGGGAAACCTACATGTCCTATCTGCAACTCGGAGAGGGCGAGCAGAAGGCGCTCGCCGGTCCGGTCGATCTCGGCGCCCTGCTGAGCGACGAGATCGTGCTGAAGGCTTGGGACGGCCTCGAGCTGCCCAAGTAAGTCGCGCACTGCCCGGCCCGCGCCCGGATCTGGCGCGGGTCTCCGCCATCAGACCACAGGGAAGACCATGACAGATGATGCCCCCGCCCCGCCCCCGGGGACGGAAGACCCGATCACGCTCGCCGTCGTCGGCGCCCACCTTTCGGGCATGCCGCTCAACCCCGAACTGCAGGCGCTCGGCGCCACGCTGATCCGGGCCGTGCCGACGGCGCCCCTCTACCGGCTCTTCGAACTGCCGGGCACGGTGCCGCGCAAGCCCGGGTTGCTGCGCGTCGGACCCGAGACCGGCGGTTCGGTCGAGATCGAGCTCTGGGCACTCAGCCCCGCCGCCTTCGGCCGCTTCGTCGCGGCGATCCCGGGGCCGCTCGGCATCGGCACGCTGCTTCTGTCGGACGGCACCGAGGCCAAGGGGTTTCTGGTCGAGGAAATCGCGACCCGCGGCGCCGAGGATATCACCGCCTTTGGCGGCTGGCGCGCCTGGATCGCGGCGCGGACGACACCCGCGGCCTGACGCGGCCTGAGCAAACGCGCCTGCTGAGCGCCGGCGCCACCGATCCGACGGACTGGCGCACGACCTGGTTATGGTCGCGCCCCAGCCGCGCGGCGGCCTCGGCATCTCGCGCGCCCGGATCGCCTCGACGATCGCCGCATGTTCGGCGATCGAGCGGTGGATCCGCCCCGAGGACGAGACCTGCGCGCGGCGACCCGCGCGGCATGCCGGGTTTCGGCCATGGTCCCGGCCCTCACCATGACCATTTCCGACAGACGCTCGGGGGTGAAGAGCGGCACGACCGCGCCGCGATGTGGACTGGCCCCGACATAGCCGATCGCCTCGAGCTGACGGATCGCCTCGCGCACCGGCGTGGGCGACGCCGCGAAACGCTGCGCGAGCGTCGCCGCGTCGAACACGACCGCCGGGCCGATCAGCGGCGCATCGCCTTGCCGGCAAGAAACCCCTCACCGAAGGCGACCGCCATCTGCTCGAAAACGCGCGCGCCCTGCCCTTCGGCCTGCGGCGGCAAATCGCAGCGCGCGCGGCGGGCGCCAAGGCCAAGCGCCAGAAGACCGGCCCCCGCGTAGACGAGGCCGATCACCAGCGCCGCGAAGGCAGGCCCCCGCAAAGCCTCGAGCACGAGCCAGGCCGCCCCGGTGAGGAAGGCCAGCCCGACCCCGAGCAGGAGCGCCCCCGCTGTGGCCCAGGCCGCGCGCCGGGCGCCCCGGGCGAGATGCGCTTGAACGCCGCTCCGCATGACCGACCTCAGCGACGGGCGGTCAGGAGACCGGCGAGAAAGCCGAGCCCCGCCGCGACCCCGACCGAAGCCGCCGGGTTGGCGCGCACGGTCTTTTCGGCCCCGGCATAGACGTCACGTGCCTGCTGGCGGGCTTGCGCGGCGGTCTCGGCGCCCATCTTCTTGGCCATCGCGAAGCTCTCTTCCGCGCTCGTCTCGAGCTGCGCGGTGCGGGCGCGGCCGTAATCGGCGAGCGTCGCGGTCAACGCCGCCACATCCGCCTTCAGCGTGGCGATCTGCGCCGCGAGATCGGCCGAGGTTTCATCGACGCTGCCGTTGGTGCGCATCTGTGCCATGATCGTTCTCCTTGATGTTTGCATGTCGCAGGACCAACCCCGCCCCCCCCCGAAAAGTTCCGTCCCCCGGCTCGGAACCAAATCGGGAACCGCGACGTTGACCCTGCAATCCGCGCCGCGAGGCGCTTATCTCAACCGCAAACAAAGGAGGCTCCCATGCTTGGCTGGGCACTTACTTTTCTGATCGTCGCGATCATCGCCGGGGTTTTCGGCTTCAGCGGTATCGCCAGCGCATCCGCCGGGATCGCGCAACTGCTGTTCTTCATCTTCATCGTGCTGTTCGTGCTCGCGATGGTGGCGCGCGCCCTGCGGGGCAAGCCGCCGGTTTGATCCGGCGGCACTCCGCCCCCTGACGCTCATCCCGAAAGGAACAGATCATGGCAGACAGTCTTGAAACCATTCCCAAGGCCAACCCGGTCAAAACCGGCGTCACCTCGCCCAAGGCCGTGGCCGAAGGGCTCGCGCAGGCTTTGGCCGACACCTATACCCTTCTGCTGAAGACCCATATCTATCACTGGAACGTGGAGGGGCCGCTCTTCTACCCGATCCACACCCTGACCGAAGAGCAGTATCGCGCGCTTTTCGAGGCCACCGACGTGCTGGCCGAGCGGATCCGCGCGCTGGGGCAGCTTGCGCCGATGTCGGTGCAGGATGTGCTGGGCGGCTCCAAGCTCAAGGAGGTGCCGAAATCGCCCTCGGCGCAGGACATGCTCGGCGATCTCGCCGCCGATCACGAGGCGCTGGCCGCGCAGATGCGCAAGCTGATCAAGCTCGCGACCGAACACGACGACGATGTGACCGCCGATCTTGCGACCGCGCGCGCGGCCTTCCATGAAAAGGCCGCCTGGATGCTCAGGGCGACGGCGAAGGCCTGAGCCGTCCTCGGCCCGAAACGAAACGCCCCGCCAAAACCGGCGGGGCGTTTTTCGTGGGACAGGACCCTCTCGGCGCGGATCACGAAACCAGCGTTTCGGTGCTCGCGAAGAACATCGCCTGCGAGATCGCCGAGCGCACCTGCTCCTCGCTGTAGGGCTTGGTGATGACGAAGGCGGGTTCGGGGCGCTCGCCGGTCAGCAGCCGCTCGGGGAAGGCGGTGATGAAGATCACCGGCACCTCGGCCGCGCCACGCAGGATCTCGTTGACCGCGTCGATCCCCGAGGAGCCGTCGGCGAGCTGGATATCCGAGAGGATCAGATCGGGATGGGTTTCCGCCGCCAGTTTCACCGCCTCGCTGGCGATGCTGGCCACACCGGTGATCTGATGACCCATATCGGCGATGATCCCCTGCAGGTCGAGCGCGATGATCGCCTCGTCCTCGATCACCATCACCCGGCCCTGAATGCTCTGTGCCATCTCGGTTTCCGCGACGCCGAGCAGATATTCGACCTCGGCGACCGCCACATCCATGATCTGCGCGACCTCATCGAGGCTGAAATCCTCGATCGTATGCAGCAACAGCGCCTCGCGCGTGTTCGGCGTCAGGCGGCGGAGGTGCGCCTGAGCGCGCTTGGCAAGACCGGTCTCATCCTCGCCCGTGGGCGCGCCGGCACTCGACCAGATCAGGTGGAACGCATGGAAGAGCGCCACCTTCGGGCTCTCGATCTGATCGAAGACGGTGCGGTCGGTCAGGAGCGCCTCGAGCGTGGTGGCGGCATATTTGTCCCCGGTCTGCTGATCCCCGGTCAGGGCGCGCGCATAGCGGCGCAGATAGGGCAGAAGGCTGGCCACGATCAGGGACAGTTTCTTCTCCGTCTGAGCTGGCGACATGAATTTCGTCCTTTTTTCGATTTTCTCGGGAACCCAATGCGGATCATCCGCGTTTGGTTCCCGAGAGAGGTGAAAATTTTCGGGATGACATCTGCAGGATGGCCCGCGAAGATCGAGACGGGAAAGACGATGGCGCAGCATAAATCAAGACACGAGCTCGACGAGCAAATCGAGGCAAATCTGAAGAGGGTCTATCAAAAGACCCTCGAGGAAGAGATCCCGGATCGGTTCCGGGACCTGCTTGAGCAACTCAAGCAACAGGATGCCCGCGATGAGCAGTGAGGACAGCCCGAGCACGCCCGAGCCGACCCTCGATCCGCGGGACGAGATCGTGACCCACCTGCCCGCGATGCGCGCCTTCGCGCTCAGCCTGACCCGCAATCCCTCGCAGGCCGACGATCTGGTGCAGGACGCGGTGATCAAGGCATGGAAGAACCTCGGTTCGTTTCAGGTCGGCACCAACATGCGCGCCTGGCTCTTCACGATCCTGCGCAACACCTTCTATTCGGACCGCCGCAAGCGCAAACGCGAGGTTCAGGACAGCGACGGCGCCTTTGCCGCGACGCTCGCCGAGAAGCCCGAACATGACGGACGCCTCGCGATGGCCGATTTCGAGGCGGCTTTCGTGCAGCTCGGGCCTGAACAGCGCGAGGCGCTGATGCTCGTTGGCGCGATGGGCTTTTCCTACGAGGAGGCCGCCGAGACCTGCAATGTGGCAGTGGGCACGATCAAGAGCCGGGTCAATCGCGCGCGGCTGCGGCTGGCCGAGTTGATGGAGCTCGACGCCGGGGAAAGCATCGAGACGACCGATCAGGAAACCCTCGCCGTGATCTCGTCCTCGATCCCCAGCCGGTGGTCCGCCGCGTGACGAGCGTTTCCTGGCGGCCGCGCATAGACGGGCTCGGGCTGCGGATCGCGGCGCTGCTGTCGGTCGCGCTTTTTCCGATCGGCCTCATCGCCGTCTCGGTCACGCATCAATTCTCGGAGGCCGCGGACGAACGCACGCGCAGCAACCTGCTTGCGCTGACGGTGCAGGCGGCGGCGGGTGAAGAGG
This sequence comes from Rhodobacterales bacterium, assembly GCA_003249215.1. GTDB lineage: Bacteria > Pseudomonadota > Alphaproteobacteria > Rhodobacterales > Rhodobacteraceae > Rhodobacter. The sequence continues at coordinate 142,759 of QKJR01000079.1, read as the reverse complement.
CGCTGATCCGCTCGGGCTTCGGCGCAACCAGTGCCCTGTCGGCGGCGATCCCCTCGATCGCACTCGACACGCCCGCCTGCAGCCGGATCTTCGTCGATTTCGTTGCCGCGAACCCGGTCTTCTCCTTTGCCGGTTATATCGGCAAGGATGGCATCCTGAAATGCGGGTCGCGCTCGGTCGGCTTCGATTTCAGCACGCGGCAGGTCTTTCAGGGCATGGACAAGGCCCGGGCTCCGAGCAGCGACCTGATCTACGACGCCCCGATCAGCAACACGCCGGTGATCGTGCTCTCGGCTCCGGTCATGCGCGATGGCGTCTATGACGGCTATGTCTCGGTTTCGCTGCCCCACAATCAGACCGGGATGACGCTGGAGGCCCAGACGCCCGACCGGCCCGTCGATCTGATCACCTTCAACAATGACGGCGATATTCTGAGCGCAGCCGGCGGGTTGAAGGGCGTGGCCGGGGAATTGCCTGTCGGGCGCCGCCTCGTGGATCTCGCCGGGGACTATCGCTTCACCTTTGTCGGCACGACCAACGACGGCGAGGAACGGGTCTTTGCCGTGGTGCCGATCCTCGCCAAGCAGGTCTATGCGATCGGCAGCTGGCCGCGCGAACGCCTCTCGCTTGCGCCGGGGCTCGCGATGGCGACGCCGATGGTCTTTCCGATCGCGATGTGGCTCACCAGCCTCGGGGTGGCCTATTTCGCCGTGCACCGTCTGGCGATCAAGCATATCAGGTCGCTCAGCCGCGACATGCGCAGCTTTGCCGCCACCCGGCGCCACGACCGGCCCGCGCGGGATCCGGGGATGCCGCGCGAGCTGCGCGAGATCGACCGGGCCTGGCACGATCTGGCGGAAACCGTGATCCGCGACGAGGCCGAGCTCGAGGATACGATCCATGACAAATCCGTCCTGCTCAAGGAGGTGCATCACCGGGTCAAGAACAACCTCCAGCTCATTGCCTCGATCGTGAACATGAAGGTGCGCAAGGCCAAGACGCCCGAGGCGCGCTTTGCGCTCAAGGAGGTGCAGGGCCGCGTGATGAGCATCGCGACGGTGCATCGCAGCCTCTACGAGACCTCGACCGAGGGCCGGGTGCGCGCCGACGAGCTGATGCGCGGCACGATCGGCAAACTGATCAGCGCAAGCGTTGCCCATGAGGCGCATCTGAAAAGCGTCGAGGATTACGATCCGATCGTGCTTTACCCCGATCAGGCGGTGCCGCTCTCGCTTCTGGCCTCCGAGGCCACGACCAATGCGCTGAAATACATCGGCCGCCCGGCAGACGGTCCGCCGGATATCGAGGTGCGTCTGACCTCGTGCGAACCCGGAACCGCACGGCTCGTCGTGGCCAACAGCAAGGGCATTTCGCTGCTGCCGCCCGAACAGGTGAGCGGCACCGGGCTCGGAACCAATCTGATCAAGGCCTTCGCCCAGCAACTGGGCGGCAAGCTCGCGGTCGAGGACGGTGAGACGCGTTACAGCGTCGTGGTCGACTTCCCGATCGCGGCCTTCGACGAGGCGCAGACCGACGCGACGCTCGCCGAAGAGGACTGAGCCTCGCCCCGCCCCCCGGCCCTTCTTCCCGGCTCCCGGCCCTGCGCCCCGTCCTCCGGTCCTCTCCGAGCCGGGGGCGGTGTGCGGATCACGAGGGCTGCGTCTCCTGCAGCGCCTCGGCCGCCTCGAGCGCCGGATCGGGCCCCAGCCCGTCGAAGACCGCCAGCCCCCAGACCAGGATCGGGATCGCGACGAAGCCGCCCACCGGCCCCCAGAGCCAGAGCCAGAAGCACAGCGACAGGAAGATCAGCAGCGGGCTCACCTGCATGTGCCGGCCCACCAGCGTCGGCGTGACGAACTGCCCCTCGAGCGTATTCAGCCCGAGAAACACCGCCGCGGGTCCGAGAGCCGCCAGCCCGTCGAAGGCCATAGCCCCCGCGACCACCAGCACGAGCGCCACCAGCGCCGGCCCGACATAGGGCATGAAATTCATCAGCGCCGCGACGAAGCCCCAGATCACCGCCCCCGGCATCCCGATCGCCCAGAGCGCGCCCGCGACCAGCGCCCCGAAGCAGATGTTGATCAGGCTGATCGTCAGGAAATACTTCGACACGCGGATGTCGGCCCCGCGCAGGCAGGCGACCGACGGCCCGTCGGGATGCAATCGTGCGAGGCCCTCATAGACCTCGTCGCGCGACAGCAGGATGAAATAGAGCGAGCCGGCAAAGAGCAGGATCTGCCCCGCCAGCGCCGGCACGGCAAAGAGCGCGTCGCCCAGCGACGGCAGCGCCATGGCATCGCCGCCCTGACCGTCCGCGCCCGAGCTGGCCGGCGAGATCGTTTCCTGCACGTCCTGAGCGACATCCTTGAGGCCGCGCAGGATGTGGCGCAGCTCGTAAAGCTGTTCGCGCAGCTCGAGCTTGAGTGCCGGGATCTGCGCATAGGCGCGCTCGGCCACCGGCTCGGCAAAGAGCATCAGCGCGCCGAGCAGTGTCAGGACGCAGGTCAGGCTCAGCAGCGCCGCCAGCACCGGCGACAGGCCGCGCCGCATCCAGAAGGTCGAGATCGGCGAGAGCACGACCGCGCAGACGAAGGCCAGCACGAGCGGCGCGAGCAGGGTCTGGGCCCGTTCGAGGGCGGTGATGGTGGCCAGGATTGCCAGGATGATGACGGCCCATCTGCCCTGCGCGGTTCGTGTCATGTCGTCCCTCCGGTTCGCGAAGAAACGCGCCGGGCGCGGGGAAGTTCCCCAAGTGGCCCCAAGGCGGCGCCGTGACGGCGCCCCGGATGGCCCCGTCACGGCCGCCCCCCTGCGCCGGGCTCATCCGCCGCGCGTGGCCGCGATGATCGCCGCGATGATCCGGTCGGTGCGCTGATAGAGCGCGAGCTCGGCCGCGCCTTCGAGCGGCTCCATCGCGACGCGCGAGTTGCGCCGCGCGATCCGAGCATAGCGCGCGGCGTCGAACACCCCGTCCTCGGTCGGGGCGAGCCACAGAAGCGGAACCGCGAGCCGGTCGAGATCGGCATCGACCGGCGCACGCGCCAGCATCAGATCGCGGGTGAAGGCGGTATGGCCCTGGGTCAGCAGATGCGCGCAGGCGTTGCGCAGGAGCGGCGCCATGTTCGGATCGCCATAGGTCGCCATGTCGCGCGGCCGGGTGCGGTAGGCGCGTTCGAGATACCAGTCGACGCCATGCTGCTGCATCATCCGATGGCCCGATTTCGCCATCATCTCGACGAGCCAGGGCGCGACCGCCACCATCCGCATCATCGTGCGCTGAATGAGCGGCAGACGCTGCACCCCGCTGCGGTCGAAGACGCCCGTGTAGCCGATCGCGATCAGCGCGCGATAGCGTTCGGGCCGCGCCGCGGCATCGGCCAGAAGCGGCACGATCCCGTTCGAGGTGCCGACGCCGACCACCGGCCCCTCGTCGCGCGCCGCGAGAAAGGCGCGCAGCGCGGCGAGATTGTCCGCCAGCACGTCGAGCGCGGGATCGAGCGTCGAATTGCCGTAGCCCGGGCGCGAGAGCGCATAGAGCTTGACCCCCGCCGCGCGCAGCCGCGCCTCGGCCTCGGCCGGCAACAGATACCCCATCGGAAAGCCGCGCGAGAGAACTGCGGGGCGCCCGTCCTCGGCCCCCATCCAGGTCCAGGCCACGATGCGCCCGTCCTCGAGCCGCACCTGTTGCTCGCGCCCGAGCGGATCGCGCCAGGCCGCGGTGACCCCGTGACGCCCGATCAGCGCCCGGCTCGCCACCATCGCGAGCAGCCGGATCAGATCGGCCTGCGATCCGGCCTCGGTCTTGGCCATCACCGTCTTGATCTGGCCGCGCACCGTCAGCACGGTCACCCCGCGCGCCGCCGCCACCCGCTCGATCGAGCGGGTCTCGTAGAAGAGCCGCGCGACCTCGGTCTCGGCCTCGCTCAGCCCGAAGGCCGTGGCGAGCCGCGCGCTCGCCTCCGCGCTCCAGTCGATCTCGATCGAGCGGATCACGACGAAGCTCTTGTCCTGCCCCGGCGCCTCGAGCAGATAGGCCTCGGCGAGGAAGGCCGGGGGCCGCCCGCCCGCGGGCATGATCCGCAAGATCGCCTGCGAGCGATTGCCGCGCGCATTGGCCGCCCGGCAGAGCGCGTCGAAATCGTGCTCGGATCGCGGGTCGATCACGCCCCGGTCGAGAAACACCCCCTGACGCCCGCCGAAGGCCGCCTCGCCCAGCTCGTTCGTCGCCGCGATCCGCCCGTCGGGCGCAAGCACCACCGCCGCGCCGCCGACCTCCTGCACCGCGCGGTTGAGCGGGTCGTTGTCGGCGGGCATGTCGAGATGGTCCATCGCCTGCCGCGCCAAGGCGAGCTGCCGCATCAGCGGGGCCGAGAGCCCGCGCGCCGCCGCCCCGTCATCCTCGGATTTGTCGAGCTTGCGGTTCCAGCTCGCGATCATCGCCTCGAAGGCGTGCTGGTCGATCACCGCGCGGAAGGTATTGGCGATGATGTCGAGATCGGTCTCGACGTCGATCTCGCCGGCGCCGTCGAATTGCTCGGGCTGGGGCTCGAACACGAGCCGCTGATCGGAGAGCGGCGGCTCCCCCGGTGCGGTGCCCCGCCCCGGCCCCTGTCCGTTCCCTGTCTTTGCCATCCGCGCGCCCCCCGGTTTCGCCCGGTCGATTATGCGGGCCGGGCGCCGTGACGCAACCATGGATCGCGCAAGGCCACGGATCGGGCCGGCCCCGGGCAGACAGGAAAGCGGGCGGGAAAGCCCCGCCCGCATCGCGTCACACCGGGTGCCGGACGCCGCCGGATCAGGCGTTCAGGATCACTTTCATCGCCTTTTCGCGCGCGGCATTGCCGAAGACCTCGTAGGCGTCGAGGATCTCGTCAAGCTTGAAGCGATGCGTCACCAGCCGCGCCGGGTTCACCTTGCTGTTGGCCAAAGTCTTGAGCAGCATCGGCGTGGTGTTGGTGCTCACCAGACCCATCGAGATGTTGATGTTCTTGATCCAGAGCTCCTCGATATGCAGCTCGACCGATTTGCCATGGACGCCCACATTGGCGATATTGCCGCCCGCCGAGACGATCTTCTGACAGATATCGAAGGTCGCGGGCACGCCCACCGCCTCGATCGCCACATCGACGCCAAGCCCGCCGGTCATCTCCATGATCTTCGCCACCGGATCATCGGCACCGACCTGAATCGTGTCGGTCGCCCCGAATTGCATGGCGAGTTCCAGCCGCGCCGGGTCCATGTCGATCATCACGATGCGGCCGGGCGAATAGAATTGCGCGGTGAGCAGTACCGACATCCCCACCGGCCCCGCGCCGATGATCGCGACCGTATCGCCGGGTTTGACATTGCCATATTGCACGCCGATCTCGAGCCCGGTCGGCATGATGTCCGAGAGCATCACCAGCGCCTCTTCATCGGCGCCTTCCGGGATCGGATAGAGCGAGTTGTCGCCATGCGGAATGCGGACATATTCGGCCTGCGTCCCGTCGATCAGATGGCCGAGGATCCAGCCGCCATCCGAGCAATGCGCGTAAAGCTGACGCTTGCAGTTCGCGCATTTTCCGCAAGAGGTGACGCAGGAGATGAGCACCGCATCGCCCGGCTTGAAGTTCTGCACCGCCGAGCCCACCGCCTCGACGACGCCCACGCCTTCGTGGCCGAGCGTGCGCCCGGGCGTCACCGCGGGCACGTCGCCCTTGAGAATGTGCAGATCGGTGCCGCAGATCGTGGTCTTGGTCAGCTTGACGATCACATCGGTCGGCTTCTGGATCTCGGGCTTGTCCTTCTCGACCCAGTCCTTCTTGCCCGGGCCCTGATATACCAGCGCTTTCATGTCTTTTCTCCTCCTGTCGGTCCGGCTCGCTCTCACCGGCCGGGGCGGAGCCAGACCCCTGAACGCCCCCGGCCGTGCCAGACGGTAGCCGCGCCCGAGGGGAATGGTAGACGACGGCATACCGCCGCCGGATCGGATCCGGAAATTCCTGTTCGAAACCGGAAGCAAAACACGCCGCAGCGCGGCAAGAGCCGCGGGTCTGGGCTGGCCGCAGGGGATAAAAGTTATATTATAACGCGCCCCAGCGCCTCAGCGCCGCGCCCCGCGCAGGGTCTGCGCCGGGCTCTCGCCGAAGCGGCGCCGATAGGCCGCACTCATCGCGCCGAGATTGACATAGCTGCGCGCGCCCGCGATCGCGGTCACCGTCTCGCCCGGGCGCGCCTGTTGCAGCGCCCGGCGCAACCCGTCGAGCCGCTGCGCGGTCAGGAACTCATGCGGCGTGATCCCGCGAAAGCGCCGGAACCCCTCGGACAGGCTGCGCGCACTCACCCCGAGCTCGGCCGCGATCGCGGTGATGCTCGGCGCCTCGGCCGCGCGCTCGGTCATCATCCGCTCGGCCTCGCGCACGTAATGCGGCGCCGCGACCCGCGCGCCGGTCTCGAGGTTGAGACCGGCCGAGCCCGCCCAGTTGCGCAGCAGATCGAGACAGATCGTCTCCTCGATGCGTCGCGCGAGCAGCGCATTGCCGATCCCGTCATGGCGCGCGTCGAGCGAGCGCGTGGCGTAATCGAGCAGCGCGAGCCAGGCCGATTGCCCCGCGCCGAACACCAGACGGCTCTTCCACAGCTCGTCGCCCGGCACGAAGCCATACCAGCGCGCCGCCGTCTCCTCCATCAGCGCATGGGGGATGGTCAGGTTGAGCTGCAGATCGCTGCCATCGGCGAGATTCCAATAGTCGGTGCGCGAACAATCGACGACATAGCTGTCGCCCGGGTGGGTATCGATGGCCTCGCGGCCCCCGAGCGGATGGCGCACGCTGCCCCGCAGGGTGTTGACCACGATGATGTTGCCTGAACTCGGATCGAAATCCTCGGCGCGCGTGGGCGTGCCGAAGCAGAACCGGCTGAAGGTGATCGCCCCGATCCGCAGCATCCGGATCGTCGCATTCGGGTCCATGCCCCGGGTCAGCGGCCGGGTCGAGAGCGGCATGTAGGTGCGCGCGCAGAAGTCGTTGACCACCGCCCAGTCGCGGGTCTCGTTGCGCTTGCCGCACAAGAGTTGCGCCCCGCCGCCATCCTCCAGAAGCGCCGTTTCCAACATCGCCAGATCCTCCCAGTCCCGCGATCGAGAAGGCCCCCTCCGCGGGCAGCGCAACGCCGCCCGGGCCTCCGGTGGCCCCTATTCTGTCTGCACCGCCGCCGCGGGGCAAGCCCCGGCCCTCCCTGCCCCAGCCCCGTCGGCCGGGCGCCGCCGCCCGCCCCGCGTGACGCAGGCCCCCCGGACTACGACCCCAAACACCTCCCCCAAGACCCGCGCGCGTGCTAGCATGGCCCTTCGACGGACTTGCGAGGGGAGCGCAACATGTTGGAGGAGGCCTTGCTGATCGACGCCACAGGGGCGCCGATCCGCCATCCCGGACGGACCCGTTCGGCCGATTGGGACGAGGTTCAGGAGTTTTGCAAGACGGTCTACATGCCCTATCGGGTGCGGCCGCTCGAGCGGCTGTCGCGGCCCGATGCGACGATGATCTCGGCGCGGATCGGGCGGATCACGATGACGCGATTTTCCTATGGCACGGGGATTCACCTCGACCGGTTCGACCCCGAGGCGGGCAATATCCTCGTGCTCAACACCCTGCGCGGCGCGCTGCGCCATCAGACCGGGGCCGAACCCGCCACCACCGGCGCGGGCGAAAGCTTCGTCGTCGATTGCTCGCGCGCCGATTATTGGCTCGACGGCGATCCCGACCACATGCAGTTGAACCTGACCCTGCCGCATCAGGCGATGGAGGAGACCGCCGCGCGCTGGTTCGGCTTCGTCCCCGATGACAGTTTCTGGACGCAGCGGGTGAAGATCGGCGGGCCGCAATCGGCCTGGCTCCGGCTGCTAGATTATGCCGCGCGCACGGTCGGGGCCGAGGGCGCCATGGGGGCCGCGCTCGGGCATCACCTCGAAGAGGTGATCTGCGTCGAGCTGCTGCGCGAATGGGCCGCGCAGGCCGGGTTGCGCCTCGAGGATGGGGCGCGGGCGGCGGCCCCGGGCTATGTGCGGCGCGCCGAGGAGATCCTTGCCGCCGAGGCGCGCGAGGCCCCCGCCATCGGCGCGGTCGCCGAGCGTCTCGGGGTGTCGGCGCGCACGCTCTCCGAGGGGTTTCGGCGTTTCCGCGGGATCAGCCCGCGCGATTTTCTGGCCGCGCGCCGGCTCGAGGGGCTGCGCGCCGAGCTGCAGAGCGCGCCCCCCGAACGCGCCATCGCCGAGATTGCGAGCGGCTGGGGCTTTGCGAATTTCGGGGCGCTGGCCGGGCAGTATCGGCGCCGCTTCGGCGAGCTGCCCTCGCAGACCCGGGCGCGGGCGCGCCGTTGACCCCCCGCCCACCCCGTGCGCTCTGCCCCGCCCCGGTTTTTCTTTCCGAAACCGGACAGCCCCTTCCGAAGCGGGACAGACCGCGCGGCCGCGCCGTGGCAGGCTGATCCCAGCGAAAGCTAAGGGAGGACATCATGACCAATTTGAAAGCGGCGTGCGACGCCGTTCTGAAAGGCGTATGCGCCGGCAATCCCCGGGTGCCCGGGGTCGTCGCCATGCTCACCGATCGCGAGGGCGATATCTACTCGGGCGCCGCGGGGGAGCGGCGTCTGGGTGGGGCGCCGATGACCGAGGACACGGTCTTCGCGATCTTCTCGACCACCAAGGCGATCGCGGGCACGACCGCGCTGCAATGCGTCGAGGAGGGGCTCCTCGATCTCGACGCGCCAGCGGCCGAGTACGCGCCCGCGATCGGCAAGCTGCAGGTGATCGAGGGCTTCGAGGCCGACGGCACGCCGCGGCTGCGCGCGCCCAAGAGCCAGGTCACCACGCGGCAGTTGCTCTTGCATACCGGCGGTTTCGGCTATGACTTCTTTTCCGAGACCTACAAGCGCCTCGCCGAAGAGCACGGCCAACCCTCGGTGGTCACCGCAAGCCGCGCCTGCATCGAGACGCCGCTCTTGTTCGATCCGGGCACGCGCTGGGAATATGGCACCAATATCGACTGGGTCGGTCAGGTGGTCGAGGGGATCCGCGGCCAAAGCCTCGGCGCGGTGATGCGGTCGCGCATCTTCGACCCGCTCGGGATGGACGAGATCGCCTTCACCCGCAGCGATGCGATGAAGACCCGCACCGCGATCATCCATGCCCGCGGCGCGGACGGCGGCCTGACCCCGATGGACGATTTCTTCCTGCCCGACAATCCCGAGGTCGAGATGGGCGGCCACGGGCTCTATGCGACGGTGCCGGAATACATGAAATTCATCCGGATGTGGCTCAACGACGGGGCCGGGCCGCGGGGCCGCGTGCTCAAACCCGAGACCGTCGCCTGGGCGGTGCAAAACGGGCTGCAGGCGCATCAGAAGGTGGGGATGCTGCCGGGGGTGATCCCCGCGCTCTCTAATGATGCCGAATTCTTCCCGGGGCTGAAGAAGGGCTGGTCCTATACCTTCATGACCAACGAGGAAGAGGCCCCGACCGGGCGCCCGGCGGGCTCGATCGGCTGGGCGGGGCTCGCCAACAGCTATTACTGGATCGACCGCAAGACCGGGATCGGCGGCTATTGGGCGACGCAGATCCTGCCCTTCGGCGATCCGGTCTCGTTCCCGGGCTATCTCGCGTTCGAGGGCGCGGCCTATCGCGCGATGGCGGCGATGAAGGCCGCCTGAGGCGCCGGACAGACGGCCGGACAGACGGCCGGGAAGACTGGCTGAAAAATTACGAGGAGCGGGACCGCTCCTCGTCCGTTCGCCGTTTGGGAGGAGGGCATGAACGGGCTGATCCCCTATGAGGAACTGCCGGACTGGGTGCCGGGGCGCAGGCTGCTGGCGAGCGACGGGCTCGGCTGGGGCCGCGTCGCGCTGCGCGCCTATGAATATCAGGGCCAGGATGTGATCGTGCCGGCGATGCGCGATTTCATGCTGGTGGGCTATCGCACCGGCACCACACCGATGAGCCGCCGCTTCGAGGGCCGCTGGCGCAGCGACACGCTGGGGCCGGGCGCGGCCTCGCTGCTGACCCGCGCGCAGCGGGCACATTGGACCTGGGACGCGCCGATCGAGGTGACCCATGTCTATCTCGATGCCGATCTGGTGGCCGATGTGGCCAGCGAGGTGATGGATTGCGCGGTGAGCGAGGTCTCGCTCGCCGATGTGCTGCGCGCCGAGGATCCGGTGATGAGCGCGGCCCTTGCCGCGATCGCCGAGGAGGCGCGGCTGCAGGGGCTCGGCGGTGCGCTCTATGTCGATGCGCTGGCGCGCGGGCTGATCGTGCATCTGTTGCGCCGCTACGCCTCGGTCCGGCTGCCGCCGCGGCGCTGTGGCGGCACGCTCAGCCCCGGCCAGCAGCGCAAGATCACCGACTTCATCGAGGGCCATCTGGCCGAGGCGCTGGATCTGGCGGGGATGGCGGCGGTGCTCGGGCTCACGCCCTGCCTGTTCGCCAAGCAGTTCCGCCGCAGCTTCGGCACCCCGCCCTATGCCTATGTCACCGCGCGCAGGCTGGCGCGGGCCGAGCGGCTTCTGGCCACGACCGAGCTGCCGATCAAGGCGGTGGCGGCCGATTGCGGCTTTGCCGATCAGGCGCATCTGACGCGCGTCTTCTCGGCGGCGCGCAAAATGACGCCTGCCGTCTTTCGACGACAGGCGTCCTGAACCGCCGGGGGTGCCACAGTGACCCGGAGGTCCGGTTTCTCGGGGGGCCGGTTTTTCGGGGATCCGGGCCGAAGATCAGCTCATCGCGAAGCCCGCATAGCCCGCATCGGCGGCCTGCTGGCATTTCTGCCGGTAGGTGCCGACGCCGCCGGTATAGGACAGCACCCGGCGCGGCTTGCCCGGCACGTTCGAGCCCGTGTACCAGGAATTGGTGCGCGAGATCAGGTTCTCGGAGGCGGTCTCGTCATGATGGCGCACCCAGGCCTCTTCGCCCTCGGCGGTGGGCTCAATCACCGTCTTGTTCGAGCCGCGCAACGCCGTGATGCAATCGGTGATCCATTCGGTCTGCTGCTGCAGGCAGGTGGTCATGTTGCACAGCGCCGCCGAAGGCGCGAGTGGCGCGCCGGTCATGAACAGGTTCGGGAAGCCGTATTTCTGCATCCCGAGCGTGGTGCGGATTTCCTTGCCCCATTCCTCGGCGAGCTTCATCCCGTCGCGCCCAGTGATGTCGATCCGCGAAAGTGCCCCCGAGCCCGCATCGAAGCCCACCGCCATGATGATCACATCGAGCGGATAGACCGTGCCATCGGCGAGCTTGACCCCTTCGGGCACGATCTCGGCGATCGGATTGTCGCGCACGCTGACCGCCTCGACATTGTCGCGCAGATAGACCTCGAGGTAGTTCATCTCGAGCGGCACGCGATGGGTGCCGAAGCCGTAATCGCCCTGCTTGGGCACGAGGATGTCGATCAGTTTCGGATCCTTGAGCCGCTCGACCATCTTCTCGCGCACGAAGGCCGAGATCTCCTCGCTCACCGCCTCGTCGAAGAACATCTCGGCGAAGGAGGCCAGCCACAGCTTGAGCGAGCCATCGGCATGGATCTTCTCGAGCACGGCGCGGCGCTGGGCGGGCGTCAGATCGGCCCAGCTGTTCTCGAAATCATATTCGAAGCCGGTGAAGGTGTTGGGCAGATTGCCCTTGAGCTCCTCGAAGCGGGCCTTGTAGGCGCGCACCTCGTCGGGGCCGTATTTCGGGTTCTTCATCGGCAACACATATTGCGGCGTGCGCACGAAGACCGTCAGATGCCCGACCTCGGCGGCGATCGTCTGGATCACCTGAATGCCGGTCGCGCCGATGCCGATCACGCCGACCCGCTTGCCCGCCAGATCGAGCCCGCCCTTGGGATAGCGCGCGGTGTGCAGGATCTTGCCCTTAAAGCTCGCCTGCCCCGGGAAGCGGTTCTCGAGCGGCGCCGAGAGCATCCCGGTGCAGCCGATCAGGAATTGCGTGTCATAGCGTTCGCCGGTGTCGGTCTCGACCAGCCAGCGCCCGGTCGTGCCGTCGAAATCGGCCTTGGTCACGCGGGTCGAGAAGCTGAAATCGCGCCGCAGGTCGAGCCGGTCGGCGATGTAATGCATCCAGCGCTCGATCTCGGGCTGCGCCGGGAAGCGCTCGCTCCAGGTCCAGTCCTTGTAGAGATCCTCGTCGAAGAGATATTGATAGATATAGCTTTCGGAGTCGAATTTCGCCCCCGGATAGCGGTTCCAGTACCAGGTGCCGCCGACATCCGAACCGGCCTCGACCCCATGCACCGAGAGCCCCTCGCGGCGCAGTTGGTAAAGCTGATAGAGCCCGGCCACACCCGCCCCGATGACGAGCGCGTCGATTTTCTGTGTCACGTCTGATCCTCCCTTGATCGCGTGCGATGACGCACGTTCCGACCCGCTCCTCCCTGAGCGGGACGTCGATCAAGGCTAGGCCTGCCGGGGGCCCCGGGTCTTGAACGATCCGGGCCCCGGCTTTGAACGAAACGGAGCCCGGAGGGGGCACGCGCAGGGGGTCAGGGCGTCTCCGCCGCGGGCGCTGCCCCCTGCGGCGCGGGCGCGGGCACCCGCGGCCCGAGCCGTAGCCCGAGATCGTCGAGCACCGCAAGCAGCGCCGGCGTCACGAAGAGCGCGAGCAGCGTCGCCGCAGTGAGCCCGAAGGCGAGGCTCGCCACGATCGGGCGCAGGAATTGCGCCTGGGTGCTGGGCTCGAAGAGGAGCGGCCCGAGCCCCGCCACCGTGGTCAGCGAGGTCAGGAAGATCGCGCGGAAGCGGTCGCGCACCGCCTCCTGCCCGGCGGTGACGATATCGGCCCCGGCCGCGCGGCGCTCGCCGATGAAGGCGTCGAGCAGGATCGAGTTGTTGACCACCACCCCCGCGAGCGTGGCAAGGCCCACGAGGCTCGGCAGCGAGATCTGCAGCCCGAGCGCCATATGCCCCCAGACGACGCCGACGAGGCTGAGCGGCACCGCAGCGAGGATCGCGACCGGGCGGATGAAACTGCCCATCGAGAAGGCCAGAAGCAGATAGACCCCCACGATCCCCGCCGCCATGTTGCGCAAAAGCGAGCTGCCGGTGGTGGCGGTATCCTCGGCCTCGCCCAGCACCAGCACCTGCACGCCGGGGCGTTTGGCCGCGAGCCCCGGCAGGTAATCGGCGCGCATCGCCGCCATCAGCTCGCGCGCATTGGCGAGCGCGGGGTTGATCGAGCCCTGCACCGAAACCGCCCGCGATCCGTTCACATGGGTGATCGTGGCAAAGCCGCGCGTCTGGGTCACATCGGCCACCGCCGAGAGCGGCACCAGAACGCCATTCGCGCCCGGCACCCGCAGCGCGAGCACATCGCCGAGGCTGCGCCGGTCGGCCGCGCCCAGACGCGCGACCACGTCGATCTCGCCAAAGGCATCGGGGAAGGAGACCGCCGCATCGCCACGGAAGGCCGCGCGCAGCTCGGCCCCGAGCGCCTGCGGCGTGACGCCGAGCAGAGCCGCGGCCCCCGGACGGATCCGCACCACGATCTCGGGCTTGCCCGGCTGCAGATCGAAGGTCACATCGCGCACGCCGTCGAAGCCGCGGAAGAACTTGCGCAGCTCGCGCGCGGTGGTGGACAGCTCGTCGAGATCGTCGCCGATCAGCCGCAGGTCGATCGGCTTGCCGCCCGCCCCGCGTTCCTTGTCTGTGAAGCGCATCGCGGCCATGTCGGGCATCGGCCCGGTGAGCTTCTTCCAGCGGTCGACGATGTCCGTCACCGCGGTCGTGCGCAGGCCCGCAGGCAACAGCGCCGCGCTGACCGTGGCCATGTTCGCGCCGGTATTCGGCGCATCGGCGTTCTGGCTGAAGGTGACGGTATAACTCTGCACGAGCGACTGGCCGTCCGGCTGCTCGGGCGACCATTCGGCATTCATCTGCTCGAGCGCCTTCACGACCTTGGCCACCCGCGCCTCGGTGCGCTCGAGCGGCGCGCCCTCGGCCAGCAGGAGCCGCGCCTCGACCGTGTCGCTCTCGAGCGTGGGGAAGCTCTGATATTTCACGAAACCGCCGGTATAGGGCGCGATCGAGAGCGCCACGAGCAGGATGGCGAGGCCGAGCGTGAGATAGCGATGGCGCAGCGCGAGCCCGGCGAGCGGCACGATAAAGCGGTCACGCAGCGCCTCGAAGGCGCCATTGACCGCCTGCACCACGCGCCCGGGTCGCTGCTCGCGGTCGAGCGAATGGCGCATATGCGCGGGCAGGATCAGGAAGGCCTCGATCAGGCTGACGCAGAGCGTGATGAGCAAGACGATCGGGATATATTTCAAGAGCGCCCCGATATTGCCGGTGAGGAACCCGAGCGGCCCGATGATCATCGCGGTCGTCAGAAACGAGGCGAGCACCCCGGGCCCGACCTGCATCACGCCGTTCACCGCGGCCTCGCGCGCGCTCTCGCCCGCCTGCCTGCGCCGCGCGATGTTTTCCGAGATCACGATGGCATCGTCCATCAGCAGGCCGGTGGCAACCAGAAGCGCCACCATCGTCATCATGTTGATCGTATAGCCGAGCAGATGCATCGCGAAGATCGCGCCGAGGAACGAGACCGGCAGCCCCATCGCCACCCAGAACGAGAGCCTGAGCCCGAAGAAGAGCCACATCGAGACGAGCACGAGGACAAGCCCCTGCGCCCCGTTCACACCGATGATCCGCAGCCGGTCACGGATGTTCGAGGTCGTGTCCTGCGAGATCGAGAGGCGGATGTCGCCCGGGGCCTCGGCCTGCGCCGCGGCGATCTGACGGTCGAGGGCAGCCTTGACCTTGAGCGCATCCTGCGAGGCGGTCTTGGAGACGGCGACCACCGCCGCGCGATGACCGTCGACATAAGTCGCCTGCGCCGGATCGTCGAAGCCCGCGCGGATCGTGGCGACGTCGCCCAACCGGATCTCGGCCCCGCCCGAACCGATGGCGAGCGGGATCTGCGCAAGCTCCGCGGGGGTGCGCTTCTCGCCCAGAAAGCGGATCGCCGTGTCACCCGCCGCGCCTTCGAGCGTGCCCGCGGGCATGTCGAGGCTTTGGCGCGCGAGCGTCGCGCCCACGGTCGTCATGTCGAGCCCGAAGCGTTCGAGGGCGCGGCGGTCGAACTCGACCGCGATCTCGCGATCGGAGAAGCCCGTCACCTCGACCTGGGTGATCGCGGGATCGGCGCGCAGCCGGTCGGCAAAATCTTGGGCATAGGCGAAGAGCACGGCCGGATCCTCGGGCCCGGTCACCGCCACCGACGAGACCGAGGCGACGCGCTCGACGATGCTCGTCACCGGATCGTCGGCCTTGTCGGGGAAGCTCGAAATGCCGTCCACCGCATCCTTGATGTCGTTGTAAAAGCGCGTCATATCGGCGCCCTCGACGATCTCGGCGGTGATCTGGGCGGCATTCTCGCGCGCGAGGCAGGTCAGATCGGTGAGGTTCTCGACCTTGAGGAGCGGCACTTCGGCAAGCGTGCAGATGCCGCGCTCGACCTCGGCGGGCGAGGCGCCGGGATAGGTGATGCGCACCGAGACCTCGGAGGGCGGGGTCAGCGGAAAGGTGTCGCGCTGCAGCCCCGGCAGGGCCAGAAGCCCGAGCCCGAGGAAGGCCAGCATCAGGATATTGGCCGCGGTCGGATGGCCCGAGAAGAGCCGGATCATTCGCTGGCCTCTTTGGCTTTACCCGCGCCACCACCCTGGCCCGAACCCTGGCCCGATCCCGGAGCGGCCGCGGGTTTCGCGCCCGCCCCCGGTGCGCTGCCCGCGGCAAGCGCGGCGATCGCGGCCTTGCGGGCCTCGTCCTCGACGGCTTTCACCTCCATCCCGGGCACGGCGATGGTCGGATCGGTCACCACGACCTGATCGCCCACGGCGAGGCCCCCGATGACGACCACCAGATCCTGCATCGCGAAGCCGGTCTCGACCTTGCGTTTCTCGAGCGTGCCCGTGGGGCTCACCACCAGAACGGCCCCGTCCTGCACCGCCTCGGCGGGCAGCACGAGCGCCTCGGCGCGCGGGGCCGAGAGCTCGACCTCGACGAACATGTTGCGCCGCAGCGGCGGGCGCGATCCGGCCGCGCTCTGGCCCTGCGGATCGGTGACGCGCACGATCACCGCGCTGCTCTGGGTGCGCTCGTCGATCGCCTCGCCCATCCGCTCGACGCGCGCGGGCCAGAGCACCTCGTGATCGGCGGCGGGCAGGCGCACCCGCGCCTTGAGATCGGTGACTTCGGTGCCCGCGCCCGCCTGCCGCAGGAGCGGCCCGATCCGCCCGATCGGGAATTGCGCGGCGATATCCACCGCCTCGATCCCCTCGCCCGAGAGCATCACCTGCCCGCGCGAGACATATTGCCCGAGATCGGCCGACAGCTCAGTCACCCGCAGATCATAGGGCGCCTGCACCTGCGCCAGCCCGATCGACCGCTCGACGCTGGCCTTCTGCGTCACCAGCACCTCGCGCTCGGCCGCGTTGAGCGCGATCGCGCTTTGCAGCTCGCTCACCTTCGATCGCGCCGAAAGCTCCTGCCGCCGGCTCGTGTCGAGCGCGGCCTGAGTGACGACGCCCTGCGCGTTCAGCTGCTCCTGCCGCGCGAGGTCCTGCCGCGCGAGATCGAGATCGCCCTGCGCCAGATCGAGGCTCGCCTGCAACGTCTGATCCTTGAGCACCGAGGCAGCAAGCTGCGCCTCGATCCCGGCGAGATCGAGCCGAAGGTCGGTGTCGTCGATCCGGAAGAGCGCGGTGCCGCCCGCCACGAGATCGCCCGGCGCGAGCCCCTCGGCCCGCGCGACGATCTCGCCCTCGACGCGGGCGACCGCCCGCCATTCGCGCACCGGCGCGACGGTGCCGTAGCCGGTGACGCGCGGCACGATCTCGATCGGGGCGAGGGCGATCACCCGCACCGGCGTCGGCTGACGCGCGGCACTGCCGGATTCGGGCAGGCGCTGGAACGATCCCGCAAAATAGATCGCCGCCACCCCAATGGCCGCGGGCACAGCAATCGCCAGCCCCCGCAACACCGCTCTTCCGACCGTCATGGCTCCCCCCGTCGCAAATCATATTCGCGAAGGAGAATGCGTCATCGCGCGCGCGGATACGACCCCGAAAAGGCCGCCCTCCACCGAAAGTTTGAGACGACCGCGGGTCGCGGGTCCGCTTGAGCCGGCGCTCAGGCGCGGCCGAGCTTTTCCAGACGCGCCGCACGCATCCGCGCGAAATCGTCGCCCGCATGATAAGACGAGCGCGTGAGCGGCGTGGCCGAAACCATCAGGAAGCCCTTGCCATAGGCCGATTTCTCGTAATCCTTGAACTCGTCCGGGGTCACGAAGCGCTCGACGGCATGGTGTTTCGGCGTCGGCTGCAGATATTGGCCGATGGTCAGGAAGTCGATATCGGCCGAGCGCATGTCGTCCATCACCTGCAGCACGGTCGCACGGTCCTCGCCCAGACCCACCATGATGCCGGATTTGGTGAACATCGTCGGATCGAGCTCTTTCACCCGCTGCAGGAGCCGCAGCGAGTGGAAATAGCGCGCGCCGGGGCGCACGGTCGGATAGAGGCCGGGCACGGTTTCGAGGTTGTGGTTGAACACATCGGGACGCGCCTCGACGACCAGCTCGAGCGCACGGGTATCGCAGCGCAGGAAGTCGGGAGTCAGCACCTCGATCGTGGTCTCGGGCGCGCGGTGACGCACGGCGCGGATCGTCTGGGCGAAATGCTCGGCCCCGCCATCGGCGAGGTCGTCACGGTCGACCGAGGTGATGACCACGTGTTTCAGGCCCAGCGTCTGCACGGCATGGGCGACGCGGCCGGGCTCGAAGGCATCGAGCGTGTCGGGCTTGCCGGTCGCCACGTTGCAGAAGGTGCAGCCGCGGGTGCAGATCTCGCCCATGATCATCATCGTGGCGTGACCCTGCGACCAGCATTCCCCGACGTTCGGGCACCCCGCCTCTTCGCAGACGGTCACGAGCTTGTTCGATTTCAGGATCTCGCGCGTGTCCTTGTAGCCCTGCGAAGTCGGCGCCTTGACGCGGATCCAGTCGGGTTTTTTCGGCTGAGCCTGATCGGGGCGGTGGGCCTTTTCCGGGTGGCGCTGGCCGGGCAGTTTGAGATCGCGCATCGGGTCTGTCCTCTTCCGATCCTGCATCGCCCCCAGATAGGACGAAAGCGGGCCGAATGCAAACCGCTCGCACCGTGGGATTTGCGCGCCCGAGCCGCCTGCGGGGCAGCGCGGGCATTTTTTCCCCTGACATGATGCGGCAAAGCCGGGCAGGCTCTCGCCATCTGGGGGAAAAGAGGCGCGACCGGCGGGTCGGCCTGAAAAGGGACAGTTTCATGAGCAAGAAAATTTCGGCGGAATTCCTGGGGACCCTGATCCTCGTCTTCTTCGGCGTCGGCGCCGCGGTGCTCGGCACCGGCGACGGCACCACCGGCAACGGCCTGCATGGCATCTCGATGGCCTTCGGCTTCTCGATCGTGGCCGCGGCCTATGGGCTCGGCGCGATGTCGGGCGCCCATCTCAACCCGGCGGTCTCGCTCGGCGTTCTTCTCGCGGGCCGGATGAGCGCGGGCGATTTCGTGGCCTATGTCATCTCGCAGGTCGCCGGCGGCATCGTCGGTGCATTGATCATCTGGGCGATCGCGTCCGGCGCGCCGGGCTTCGACGCCGCGGCCGGCATGGGCCAGAACGGCTTCGGCCCGGGTTATGGCGGCGAGTTCAGCCTCTCGGCTGCGCTGATCTTCGAGGTGGTCGCGACCTTCCTCTTCGTCACCGTGATCCTCGGCGCGACGCGCGCCGATGCGCCGGCGGGCTTTGCGGGTCTCGCCATCGGCCTCACGCTCGCCGCGATCCACCTCGTCGGCATCCGGGTGACCGGCGTGTCGGTCAACCCCGCCCGCTCGATCGGCCCGGCGCTCTTCGTCGGCGGCACCGCACTCGCGCAACTCTGGGTCTTCATTGCCGCCCCCCTCGCCGGTGGCGCGCTTGCGGGCCTCGCGCATGCGATGGGCCTGACCCGCAAGGACTGACGGCGCCACATGGACAGGCCCGCACCGATGGGCCCGAGCCGAGATCCGGTTCCTCGGAACCGGAGCCCGGGGTGGCCGTCCCCCATGTGATCACCCCGGGAGCGGCGCGGCACCAAACCGCGCCGCTTTTTGATGCAATTGCGCTCTTTCCTGCCTGCGCCACAATTTTCCGCGCCTGCAATGCTGCAAGCGCAAGGTCAGTTCTTGTGACCCGCCAGACCCCGAGCTAGAACGATTCCAGTTTCAGAATCCACAGGAGTCCTCCATGCAACCCGGCTCGAAGCTGCCCGAAGTCACCTTCCACACCCGCGTGCGCGACGAGAGCGTCGGCGGCCCGAACCCGTTCCGCTGGGAAGACAAGACCACCGCGGATTACTTCGCGGGCAAGCGCGTCGTGCTCTTCGCGCTGCCCGGCGCCTTCACCCCCACCTGCTCGACCTATCAGCTTCCGGGCTTCGAGAAGGGCTTCGGCGATTTCGCCGCCCAGGGCGTGGATGCGATCTATTGCCTCTCGGTCAACGACAGCTTCGTGATGAACCAATGGGCCAAGGCGCAGGGTCTCGAGAACGTTCAGGTGATCCCGGACGGTTCGGGCGAATTCACCCGCCGCGTGGGGATGCTCGTGCGCAAGGACAACCTCGGCTTCGGCCTGCGCTCGTGGCGCTATGCGGCGATCGTCAATGACGGCGTCGTCGAGGCCTGGTTCGAAGAGCCGGGCCTTGCCGACAACCACGGCGAAGACCCCTATGGCGTCTCCTCGCCCGAGACGGTGCTGAACTGGCTCGTGGCGGCGAATGCCGAGGCCGCGGCCTGATCAGACCTCGCTTCGCCCCCAGGAAACGCGCGAAGCCGGCCGGAAGGGAAACCTTCCGGCCATTTTCATATCAAACGCGGCGCAGCCGATCCGAAGCCGGACCGCCCCTTCAACCTGACAAAAATATCCCGGGGGGAGGCGCAGCCGGGGGGCAGAGCCCCCTGCCCGGCCGGTCCGAGGCCCCGCCCTCGGGTCAATGTCCGACCGCCAGCCCTCGCAAGCGTGCTCGGGCGTTCGCCGTTTGAAACGCTCCACAGGAGCGTTTCATCGTGGCGCGCGGCTTCGCGCGCCCCGACCACGGCTCACCCAATCAGCGGACTTTGCCCGCCGTAGCTTTCCTCGTAATGCCGCTTGAGCCGCATCAGCGCGATGCGTAACACGATCTTGCCCGAGCGCGCCGACCAGCCGAGCCGCCGCTCGGCCGTCTCGAGCCCCTCGAGGAAGCAGCAGCAGCGCAGCACCATGTCGCCCAGGCCCGGCCCCAGATCGCGCAGCGCCGCCGCGACCCGCTCGCGCGCGCGTTCCGACCCGCCCGCCCCGGTCGACAGATCCGGCCGGTATTGGCCGCGATCGCCGCCGGTCATGAACCGCTCCCAGTTCTGCGCCACCCGCGGCCCCATCTGCGCCAGTTCGAAATCCTCGCGCAGCCGCTCGCCCGCCACCACCAGATCGGGCGACAGGAAGGGCTCGCCATTCACGTCGCGCCGCCGGGCGAGCACGCCGAGCGGGCTCTCGGCGAGGTTCGCGCGCAGCCGGCGCGTGCGCCCGCCCTCTTCGCCGACCTCGCGCGCGCCCCAATCGCGGTGCTGATCGCCATGCGGGTTGGCCTCCTCCTCCGCGCCCTCCTCCATCGCGTCGCCGCGGGCCACGCGGTCTTCCTCGAGCATCCGCTTGAGCGCCGCGCGCCCGGGTGCTGCGATCTCGTAGCTGGTGACGCGGCCGGCATGACGCACCGCGATCCAGTCCTTGAGCGCAAAGGCCTGCGCCACCGCCCGTTCGAGCACGGCAATGCGCACCGTGCCGCGCAGCACCACGGCCTTGTCCATGTCGGGGGCAACGATCATCACCGCCCCCGCCTCGGCGAGGCGTCGCAGGATGCGGCGGCCCTCGCGGGCGAGAAGGGTTTCGTCGACGGTGAAATCCTTGGTACGGATCGGCGCGGACATGGGTCTGTCTTCCTTTCGTTGCACGGCCGATGGGGCCCGGGATTTGACGGCGTGCCCCAGACGGGCGAGCGCCTCGTCGACCAGAGGGTCGTCGCGGCGGCTCTCGATCCGTCGCACCCGGCGCAGAACGGTCGAGGGGTAAAGCCCCTCGGCCCGCGCGAGTTCGCGGATCGGAATGCCCTGCTCGACATGGCGCAGGTAAAGCAGGGCGTAGTCTGGCAGCCAGGCGGGCAGCTCCGCCACGGCTGGTGCAGTCGTCGTCATTCGGTCCCCCTAGATGGCGCGGACGCAGGCGGCTGCGTCCCGGATCGCCCATCAACCGTGGGTTGCATTGGTTACCTGTTCGTTAAGAAACGGAACGACGCCGATAATTCTTTAAATTTTCTAAAGATCACTGAGCGCTGCGCGCGGTTGAGCGGGAACATGCGCAACACCCGTTTAGGTTGTGCAACTCTCGGGGCCCGACTTGCGAGGAGACTTCCGATGAGCGACCTGACCCAACTGCTGTCCGCCCTGCGCCGCCCGCGCCTTCTGATCCGCGCCGCCCGCTTCGGGCAGAGCGATTACAACCGCAACCGCGATCTGCGCCGCCTGATCCAGACGCCCGTCGCCCCCTCGCCCGAAGCCGCACTGCGCCGCCTGCTCGAAGCCGAAGCCGAGGCCGAGACCTCGCGCCGCTCGGGCGAGGCCGCCTATAATCTGATCCGCCATATCGAGCTTCTGATCGCAATGATGGCCGAGGCGCGCCTGTTGCCGCAGCCGCGCAGCCCGTTGCAGGGCTGAGCCCGCATCAGGCGCCGCCCCCTGCCCGCGCGTTCAGCGCGACTTGAAGAGCGAGCCGAGCACGCCGCGCACGATCTGCTGACCGGCCTTGGTGCCGAGCTGCCGGGCGAGCGACTTGCCGAAGGTCTCGACCACCGAATCCGAGCGCGAGGATGCGCGCCGCGTGCTCGTCTTCGAAACCTTGATCGGCTCGAAGCGGCGCGCCTGCTTGAACTCGCGCGCGCGTGCGGCCTCTTCCTTGGCGGCGGCCTTCTCGGCCGCCTCGCGCGCCTCGGCCTCGGCGGCCTCCTTGGCCGCAGCCTCGGCCCGCGCGCTCAGGATCTCATAGGCGGATGTGCGATCGACCGTCTTGTCGTAGCGGATCCCGAAGGGCGAGGCCGCGATCAGCGCCGCGCGCTCCTCGACCGTGATCGGCCCGAGCCGCGATTGCGGCGGACGCACCAAGGTGCGCTCGACCATGCCGGGCACGCCCTTGGCCTCGAGGAACGAGGTCACTGCCTCGCCGGTGCCGACCTCCTTGATCGCATCCGCCGTGTCGAAACGCGGGTTGGCGCGGTAATTGTCGGCCGCGCGCATCAGGTTCTTCTGATCGCGCCCGGTGAAGGCGCGCAGCGCGTGCTGCACCCGGTTGCCGAGCTGCCCGAGAATGCCCTCGGGCACGTCGGCGGGGTTCTGGGTGATGAAATAGATGCCCACCCCTTTCGAGCGGATCAGCCGCGCCACCTGCTCGACCTTGTCGACGAGCGCCTTGGGCGCGTCGTCGAACAGAAGATGCGCCTCGTCGAAGAAGAAGACGAACTTCGGCCGGTCCGGATCACCGACCTCGGGCAGCTCCTCGAAGAGCTCGGACAGGAGCCACAAAAGGAAGGTCGCATAAAGCCGGGGCGAGGACATCAGCTTGTCCGCCGCCAGAAGGTTGATCCGTCCCCGCCCGTCGGGCGCGGGCGTCATCATGTCACCGAGCGCCAGCGCCGGCTCGCCGAAGAATTTCGCCCCGCCCTGGGTCTCGAGCACCAGAAGCTGGCGCTGGATCGCGCCCACCGATTGCGACGAGACATTGCCGTAACGCACCGAGATTTCCTCGGACCGCTCGGCCACATGGGTCAGGATCGCGCGCAGATCGGCCAGATCGAGGAGCGCGAGCCCCTCGCTGTCGGCCAGATGGAAGGCGATGTTGAGCACCCCCTCCTGCGTCTCGTTGAGCCCCATCAGCCGCGAGAGCAGCAGCGGCCCCATCTCGGAAATCGTCGTGCGCACCGGGTGACCCTGCTCGCCGAACATGTCCCAGAAGGTGACGGGAAAGTCGCGATAGGCCAGATCATAGCCGATCGTCGCCGCGCGCTTGGTAAAAGCCTCGTGCAGCTTGCCCTCGGTTCCCGGCATCGCGATGCCCGACAGGTCCCCCTTGACGTCGGCCATGAAGACCGGAACCCCCGCAGTGGAAAAGGCCTCGGCCAGAACCTGCAGCGTGACCGTCTTGCCGGTGCCCGTCGCCCCGGCGATGAGCCCGTGGCGGTTGCCATATTTCAAAAGCAACTCCTGCGGCGTGCCGTAGCCCTCGCCACCGCCGCCCACGAAAATGCCCTTTTCGGTCAATACACCCGTCATATCTGTCAAGATCCCTCGTCGCGCGGCGCGTTTGGGCGGCGCCGGTCACATTTCGTTCGCACCGACAATACTCCTTTAACCAATCAGTGCCAGAGTGATCCTGTCCCGCGTTGGCCTGCCGGCCGCGGGACACTTCCTCCCTGTCAGACTGGCCGCGCCTCTGGGCGCGGCTTTTTTCACCGCGCCCCCCGCTCCGCCCCCCGCAGGCGCTCAGGTTTGTCGCCCGGGCGCGGCAATCTGCCGGTTTCGGCCCATCATTTTGGCTGTTGACGGAAATTTGCGCAAAGGCTAGCGTCACGGCAATGACAAAGTCGGCCAGTCCGACAGGGGGTAAAATCGAAGGGCTCCGGCAACGGAGCCCTTTCCTTTTGTGGATCGGCCGCTCCGGCAACCGAGCCCTTCCCTTTTCCGAGACATACGCTCCGAGCGCCCCCAACGGTCCCGCATTTGTGTCCGGGCGCGCGCGGAATTGCCCCCTGACACCTGCTCAACCCCATGATAAAGGAGGCCGTCCCCAAGAGGATTTAGAGACATGACCGATTTCAAGACCCCGCTCGCTCTGGCCCTCGCGCTCGGCCTTTCGGCCGGAGCCGCGCTCGCTCAGGATGCGACGGCCCCCGCAACCGATGCCCCCGCCACCGAGGCGCCCGCCGCCGCGCCCCCCGCGACCGAGGCCCCCGCCACGGCCGCCGCGCCGGAGAAAACCGACGGCCCCGGCTCGACCTATATCGCCGAGACCTTCGACGACTGGGCGATCCAATGCGCGCGGATGGAAGCGGGCAACGACCCCTGCCAGATGTATCAGCTCCTCAAGGATGCCAACGGCACCGCGGTCGCCGACATCTCGATCTTCCCGCTGCCCGCGGGTGGCAAGGCCGTCGCCGGCGCGACGATCATGACCCCGCTGGAGACGCTGCTGACCCAGAATCTCGCGCTCAAGCTCGACGCGCAGGAGCCGCGGCTCTATCCGTTCAGCTTCTGCGCCCAGGTCGGCTGCATCTCGCGCGTGGGCCTGACCCCGGGTGAGCTCGACGCCTTCAAGAAGGGCAACAAGGTGACGATGACGATCGTGCCGATGGCCGCGCCCGACAAGCCGGTGAACCTGACGATCTCGCTCAAGGGCTTCACCGCCGCCTATGAGGCCGTGGCCAAGACCCAGCCGAAACAGCCCTGATCCGGGCCAATGCAGAAACACGAAAGCCGCCCCTCGGGGCGGCTTTTTACTGCGGATGCGGCGCTCAGACCCGGCCGAGCGCGAGCACCGCATTGAGCCCGCCGAAGGCGAAGGCGTTCGACAGAACCGACTCGACCCGAACCTCGCGCGCGGTGTTCGGCACCACGTCGAGATCGCAATCGGGGTCGGGCGCATCATATCCGATCGTGGGTGCGATCACGCCCGCGCGCAGCGCCATCAGACAGGCGATGAGCTCGACCGCGCCGGTGCCGCCGATGCAATGGCCGTGCATCGCCTTGGTCGAGGACATCATCAGCTGGTCCGCCGCCGGCCCGAAGGCCCGACGCACCGCGGCGCATTCGGTCCGGTCATTGGCCGCCGTCGCCGTGCCATGGGCGTTGATATAGCCGACCTGCTCGGGCGCGAGCCGGGCATCGGCCAGTGCGCCCGCGATCGCCCGCGCGGCGCCCTCGACCGACGGCGTCACGATGTCGCTCGCATCCGAGCTCATCGCGAAACCCTTGATCTCGGACAGAATTTCGGCGCCGCGCGCGCGGGCGTGGTCATAGTCTTCGAGCACGAAGACCGCGCCGCCCTCGCCCTGCACCATGCCGTTGCGGGTGGCGCTGAACGGGCGGCAGCCGTCCTTCGACATCACGCGGAGCCCCTCCCAGGCCTTGAGCCCGCCGAAATTCAGCATCGCCTCGGAGCCGCCGGCGAGCATCCCCTCGGCCATTCCCGCGCGGATCATCTGAAAGGCGAGCCCGATCGCGTGGTTCGAACTCGCGCAGGCCGTCGCCACCGAAAAGCTCGGCCCCATCAGCCCGAATTCCATCGAGACATGCGAGGTCGCGGCATTGTTCATCAGCCGCGGCACGGTGAAGGGATGGACGCGATTCTTCTCCTCGGCGAAGACCGCGCGGAAGGCGTCGTTCACCGTGGAATTGCCGCCCCCCGCCGTGCCGAGGATCACCCCCCAGCGCGTCGGATCGGCGAACTCGGCAAGCCCCGCCTGCGCCATCGCCTGACGCGCCGAGACCAGCGCATATTGCGTAAAAGGATCGTAGAGCGCGAGTTTCGCCGGCTCGAAATGCGCGAGCGGATCGAAGCCCCGCACCTGCGCCCCGATCCGGATCGTGAGCCGCTCGACATCCGGAAATGCGAGCGGCCCGATCGCGCTCCGGCCCTCGGCCATCGCCGCCATCGTGCCGGGCACATCATGGGCCAGCGCGTTGACCGTGCCCGCCCCGGTGATGACGACGCGCCGCATCGGATCAGGCCAGCGCCGGCTCGGCGCCCGACTGCCCGAGGATCATCCGCTCGACCGCGCGCACGATGGAGCCGACCGAGGAGATATCGAATTCCGACTGGCTCGGCTCGTTGGCGTTGAACGGGACGGAAATATCGAAGGCTTCCTCGATCGCGAAGATCATCTCGACGAGGCCGAGGCTGTCGAGCCCCAACTCTTCGAGGGTCATCTCGGGGCGCACCTGCGCCGGTTCGAGAATGGCTTCCTTGGCGATGATATTGATGATCTGGTCTTGCACGACGGGCCTCATTCCTGGCGTTCCTCTGCGCCCCCCTTTTGGGTCAACTTTGTAACAGTTTCCCGAAGCTCGGCCACTTGCGCAAACAATCTCGTCAGGCGGCGGATATTTTTCCACGCCTCGACATGGCTTTCCATCTTGAGCGCCGGATATCCGAGCAAAACCCGCCCCGCCGGTGCGTTGGAGAAGATCTTTGTGGCGCCGCCCGCGATCACGTCGTCACCCACGAAGATGTTGTCCGACACCCCGCATTGCCCGGCCAGAACGACCCGGTCGCCAATCCGGCTCGACCCCGCGATGCCCACCTGACCACACAGAAGGCAATCGCGCCCGACCTGCACGTTGTGCGCGACATGGACGAGGTTGTCGAGTTTCGTGCCCGAGCCGATCGAGGTCGCGCGCACCGTGCCGCGGTCGATCGCGGCATTCGCGCCCACCTCGACATCGTCGCCGATCTCGACCGTGCCGAGCGAATGGATCCGGGTCCAGCTCTGCTCATGGATCTCGGCGCGCTGGCCGAGCGTCTGGCGGATCTCCTCGACGCCGGATTTTTCCGGCGTGACGAAGGAAAACCCGTCGGCGCCGATCACCGCGCCCGGCTGACAGATGAAGCGATCGCCGATCACCACCCGCGCGCCGATCTTGGCGCCCTGCAGGATCAGCGCGTCGCGCCCGATCCGCGCGCTCTCGGAAATGCTGACCTGCGCCGCGATCCGCGCGCCCGGCCCGATCGAGACGCCCCGCCCGATCACCACGAAGGGCCCGATGGCCGCGCCGCCGCCGATCTCGGCCGCGGGGTCGATCACCGCGCTCGGGTGGATGCCGGGCGCAATCTCGGGGCCCGGATCGAAGGCGCGCGAGAGGCCCGCCATCGCCAGACGCGGCCGCGCGACGAAGATCGCGGCCTCCAGCCCGAAGCTCTTCCAGTCGGCGCCCTCCCACAGGATCGCCGCGCGCGCGCGGCCCTTGGCGATGCCATCGGCGTATTTCGGATCCATGGCGAGCGCGATCTGATCGGGGCCCGCGGCCGAGGGTTCGGACGCGCCCTTGATCGGGATCGAAAGATCGCCCACCGCCGAGGCATTGAGCGCCCTGGCAATCATTTCAACGGTTTGTGCCATGGCCTGCCCTTTCCAACGGGGCGCGGAAGCCCGCGCCATTCCCGTTGATTTAATGCGCAAGCAGCGGCAATTCCACCCCGGCCTTTTCCAGCGCGCCAAAGATCGCCGCATCGCGGCCATAGACGTCGCGGCGATACTCGATCTGCCCGCTCGCGCGCGGCCAGGCGGTGAAATAGACCAGATGCACCGGCACCGGCGCCTCGAGCTTGACCGTGGTCTCGGCCTTCGAGCGCAGGATCTTCTGGAAATAGGCCTCGGGATCGGCCTCCTGCGGCGCGAGCAGCGCATAGGCCAACTCGAAGGGCTTGCCGATCCGGATGCAGCCATGGCTGAAGGCCCGCGTCTCGCGCTGGAAGAGCGACTTCGAGGGGGTGTCGTGCAGATAGATGTTGTAGGGGTTCGGGAACAAGAATTTCACGAGCCCGAGCGCATTGCCATCCGAGGGCGGCTGTTTCATCGAGAACGGGAAGTTGCGCGCATTATAGGCCGCGAAATTCACCGCCGAGCGCGGCACGGTGCGGCCACGGCTGTCCACCAGATTGATGTGCGAGGCCGCATTCGGGTTGCGCTGCATCATCGGCAGATATTCCTTGACGGTGATCGAGCGCGGCACGTGCCAGCTCGGGTTGATCACCATCATCTCCATCACGTCGGAAAACTCGGGCGTGCGGCGGTCCGACTGGTTCTGACCGACCACGGTCACCGTCTCGAAGCTGGTCTTGCCGTCATCGACGATGCGCGCGTTGAAATCGGTGATGTTGACCCAGATGTGGCGCCGCCCGAGCTCGAGCCCGTTCATCCAGCGCAGCCGCTCCATCGCGACGATGATCGACTTGAGCCGCTCCTCGGGGGCGCGGTTGATCTCGGCCAGCGTCCCCTCGCCCGCGACACCATCGGCCTCGAGGTTCAGGTCGAACTGATATTGCTGCACCGCCTTCTGCATCTCGGCGTCATAGGCCGCCGTGGCCGAGCGCCCGAGATAGCCCATCGCCTGCAGCCGGTCGCGCAGCGCGAGCACCGCCGCGCCCTCATCCCCCGGCCCGAGTCGCTTGGCCCCGACCGTCCGACCCCAGCCGCCGCGCGCGATCTGCGCCTCGAGGTCGAGCTTGGCCTTCATCAACTGGGCATATTGCGGATTGCGCGGCGCGAGGCTGCGGATATAGGCCGCGGGCTCGTCCCCGGCCGCCACCAGCCCGTCGAGCAGCGCGCGGCTCTCGCGGCGCGGGATCTCGCGCACGATGCCGCTGTCGATCTTCTTCGGGTCGAGAATGCCGTTCGACACGTCATGGGCATAGTCGAGATAGACGCGCGAGACCTCGGCCTCGAGCAGACCGCGCTGACGCTCGGTCTCGACGGCGGCGAAGCGCGCCCGAAGCCCCGCGGCATCATAGCGCGCGGCCGGCAGGCCCTGCGCCGCGGCGGTGTCGAGCGCATGGAAAAGTGCGGCACGGCGCGCGGCATCCCCGGCCCCGGTCCAGAGCGGGGCGTAATTGCGCGCGGCATAGAAGCCGGCCATCGCCTCATCGGTCACCGCGCCTTCGGCGATCGCCTGGGTATAGCCCGAGAGCGCCGCGCCCTGCGCCTGCGCCCCGCCGGGCATCCCGCCCACGCTCAACGCCAGCACCGACGCCGCCAACACCAGCGCCGCCCCCGAATTCCGCAAACCCAGCCGCATCTTCACCCTTTCACGCGATCACCCAAGGCCAGCCTTAGGAATATTCCCGCCCGAGTCCAGAGTTCGCCCGGCGAAACTCTGACCCAGCGTTATCCCCGCCAGCGACTGCGGCGGCTGTGCCACATGCTGCAGGATTGAGCAAGTTTCTGCCGATTTGAGTGGCACATGGGTGCTGCGACGGAATTGCCGCTTGGAACGAGAATCATCCCGTGCCATAAGTTTGGCACGGTAAAGGTAAACAAAGCGGACCAACCGCTGGGTGCCAGGCGGAAGAAAAGTCGAAGAAACGTCGCAGGACAGGCGAACACGATGAGCATGACGAATATTTCCCGGCGCGGGCTCCTGGGCGCGTTTGCCACGACTATGGTTGCGGCCGCCCCCACGATGAGCAACGCTTTCGGGATCCTGCGCGGCGCAGGCGACATTCGCCGCATCCGCATGTATTCCGGCCGCACCGGTGAAAGCCTCGACACGGTCTATTGGATCGAGGGCGACTACATCAAGGAAGCCCTCAAAGAGATCAACCACTTCATGCGCGACTGGCGCAATGACCAGGTGGTGAATATCGACGCGCGCACGATCGACATCGCGGCGGCCTCGCACCGGCTGATGGATGTCTCGGAACCCTATATGATGCTGTCGGGCTATCGTTCGCCGGCGACCAATGCGATGCTGCGCTCGCGCTCCAAGGGCGTGGCCAAGAACTCGCTGCACATGAAGGGCATGGCGGCGGACCTGCGGCTCAAGTCGCGGTCTGTCAACCAGATGTATCAGGCCGCGACCGCCTGCCACGCCGGTGGCGTCGGCCGCTATCCGCGATCGAATTTCGTGCATATGGACTGCGGTCAGATCCGCACCTGGAACGGCTGAGCGCGGCTGCGGCACGCTGCTTCTCTCCTGAGCGAGAAACATTCGGCGAGCATTTGGCTTGCACCCCCCAGGTGCAGGCTTTATTGCTTCCAGACAAGCTTCTTGCGGATCACGGATCCCCCATCGATGATCCGCTTAAAGGCAAAAGGACGCCGCTTTCGCGGCGTCCTTTTCGCTTCTGTCCCCCCGGCACAGAAGCACGGATGCTTCGCATCACGTCTCTTTCAAGGCTTGCGTCCGGGATACACTCCCGGACGTCCGCTTGATCTTGTCCGACCCCGATGGCCGAAGGCCCTCAGGCGCCGCGGCGCTTGCTGCGACGACGCAGACCGGCCAGAGCGGCGACCCCGCCGATCAGCAGCGGCAGGCCCGCCGGCAGCGGCACGGGCGGCGGATTGTTGTTGTCCACAACATCGTCGTCATCCGGATCACACCCTTCGCCGGGCCACTGTTTGTCACCGCCGTCGTCATAGCCCGAGCCGAAACGCTTCTTCTTGCGTTCGCCCTCGAAGCTGCCTTGATCTTCACTCTTCCAGCATCCATCGAAGCTGCTGCCGCTCGGAGAGCAGGAGGTGGATCCGTCATGACCATCATGCGACGACGAGCCGCCGAATGTGGTGGTCGCGAAGGCCGGAGCCGAACAGAAAATAAGTGCGGTCACCCCAACCGCATAAGCAACATGGCGCATCAGATCCCCCAATCGTCACACGTTAACAACTTCGTTAACTCACGAATCACGCATCAAGTAAACGGTGACTTTTTCCAATTGGTCGAAGAACAAGAACAATCCCGGCGACCCGTACCGGGATTGTTTCGCCACTCGCGCGAAACGGCCATATTTCTGCCAAAATAAATTGGGCGCCCCGACGTGAGGCGCCCAAAATCTGCCACAAATTAGGGCGTTAGTCCTTGAGAAGACCCTTCTGCCCAAGATAGGCCTCGGCCTCGGGCGTCAGCTCGACCTTGTCATAGCCGGTGATCATCGGCTGCACATGCTCGCGGAAACCGTGGCCAATCGTCAGCAGATAGATGTGGATCACCACGAAGGCCGCGATCGCGAAGGCCGCGAGCACATGGATATTGGCCACCAGCGTGAGCCAGAGCGCCTGAACATCCGCGCCGTCCCAGAAGCCGTAGCTCAGATAGGCGAGCCCCGAGATCCAGATTGCCGGAAAGAGCGCCATCTTCAGCGCGAAATAGGCCGCGGCCTGCAGCGGGTTGTGCCGGCGCTCATAGGTCTTGTGATAGGGGTGCTCCTCGCCCTTGAAGACACCGAAGGCATAATAGCGCGCGACCTTCACCATGCCCTGCAGCCGCGGAATGAACTGCCGCCAACCGCCGGTGGTAAACAGCCAGAAGGTGGCGAAGGCCCAGAGCAGCAGCAGCGCCAGCGCCACCACCGTATGCACCATCACCGCAAGCCCGAAGGGGATGAGCTGATGCAGGCCCAGAAGCCGTGCGCCGGTGAAGAACAAAAGCATGATCGAGACCACCTGCGACCAGTGCCAGAGCCGGTTGAAGCGGGTGTAGACCTTGACGTAATGCTCAGCCATGCCGGCCCCCTTTCTTGCCACCGACGAGCCGCAACAGCCCGTGGCCAGCAACCCCCATCGCCGCCATCAGGAAGACGACGAGCCCGAGCTTGCCACCGATCCCGATCCCGGCGCCGGGCATGTAGATGCCCGCGACATTGGCCAGACGGCCGTCCTGCGCGTGGCAGCTCTCGCAGCGCAGCGCATCCTCCTTGGGCGCGACCATATGGGTGATCGGCCAGTACATGTGCGTGTCGACGAAGCCGAACTTGCCCGAATAAGGCAGGCCCACATAGTCCATCCCCGCCTTGAGCGATTTCTCCCAGTCGTAATAGGACCAGAGCGCCGATCCGTCGCCCGGACCATAGACGTGGTTGTAAAGGAGCACGTTGCGCTCCTGATCATAGGCCTGCTTGCCCACCATCTGCTTGAACGGGAAGATCCGCGCGTCGGGCGCCCCCGGTTCGCCGCCGATCTTGTTGATCTCGACGACTTCGGTCGGGTCGATCACCTCTTCGGGCAGCGTGTAGGTCATCACCCCGTTCGACCAGGCGTAATAGGGCACGACATTCTCGCCCCATTTGAAATCGCCCTTGATCGTCAGATAGGTGTGCAGATGCTTGCCGTCGGACTGCACGAATTCCTCTTCGGAATAGGCCTTGCCGTCCTTGGTCTTGCCCGCCGTCGACCAGTCCCAATAGGTCTTGGTCGCCACGCCGCCGCGCGCGAATTCCGGGATGTGACAGCTCTGGCAGGCCACCCGATCGGTATGATCGTTGAGCTTCATCGCGATCAGCGGATTGGGCCCCTTGTGCGGTTCATCCGTATGGCACGAGGTGCAATTGGCCGTGGTGCGATCGGCGCCGGGCTTCATCATCTCGGCATGGGCCTCGGCCACGTCGGTATTGTAGCGCGAGCCGGCGAGAACGTGCTTGTCGCTGACGTGACAGGCCTCGCAGGTGAAATTCGCGCCATCCTTCGACATGTGGACATCGACGGACCGCGGCGGATCGAACAGAGCCGAGCTCAGATCGCCATGTTTCACGTTGTCGCCGCCGCCACCGTAGAAGTGGCAGTTGCCGCAATTCTCGCGCGAGGGCTCGCCGACCGACATCGCGGCCTTCACCAGATCGACGGCCGTGGCCTTGGCCCCGGTAATCGTCTTCGAGCCTTCCTTGACCGGATCGAGCGGCGGGTTGCCCGCGAGGTTGTCCTGCTTGGCATATTGCCCCGAGGTGTCATGGCAGACGAGGCAATCGACCCGGGTCGGATCCTCGGGCGCCGGGTGGCGCACATCGTCCCAGCCATAGCCCACGTGACACGAGGTGCAGCGCACCTCGTTCGAGGCAACGTTGCCGCAAAAGGCATTGAGCTCATGCGCCTTGCCGAGCCGCTGACCGGTCGCCGGATTCTCGTAATCCCAGGTCCAGTGGACCGAATGCATGACCTGATTGCCGGCCTCGGTATGGCACGACAGGCAGGCCGCGGTGACCTCGGGGCCCGACGCGAAGGGCCCCTTCAGGATCGCGAATTTGGAATGGTCGGCGGTCAGTTCCATGACCGGGTCCGACATCCGCGCAGGCGCGCGATTGACTGGCATTGTCGGGGCAGGTGTGGATTGCAGGGGCGTCGACTGGGCGACGGGCGGCGCCGGCGTGGCATCGGTGGCCACGGGCGCATCTTGCGCCTGCACGGCCCCCGCCACGGCGCAGCCCGCCACGAAAATCGCGCTCCTCCACAGGACTGTGTGTTTCATCGGCTCTCCGAAATCTGGCTTTAGGCTGGATCCTCTTCCCTCACATTCACTTACGAGAATGTGAACAAGCTGACCATGCGACAATGTCCCGCGCCCACCGAGGCATCAGGTCGCACCGTCAAGCGGCAGTTGGTCCCGCAGAGCGGGTCAGAGCGTCGTCAGGCCGCGCAGCGCGCTCGGCGTCACCGCGGGATCGGCAGCGCTCTGGACCGCCGCCGCGCCGGGATCGGTGACCAGCGGCAGATAGATCACCGCCCGCGTGCCCTGCCCGCCCGAACTCAGTGCAAGCGCGCCGTGCGACTGCCGCGCGAAGCCCTCGACCATCGACAGCCCGAGCCCCGAGCCCTGCCCCACCGGCTTCGTTGTGAAGAACGGCTCGGTCACGCGGCGCAGGATCTCGGGCGCGATGCCGGTGCCGGTATCGGCCAGTTCGATGCGCACATAACGGCCCGGCGCGATCTGATAGCCGTCGGGCTGCACCAGCG
Source organism: Rhodobacterales bacterium (assembly GCA_003249215.1). Classification (GTDB taxonomy): domain Bacteria; phylum Pseudomonadota; class Alphaproteobacteria; order Rhodobacterales; family Rhodobacteraceae; genus Rhodobacter. Next base: position 109,218 of record QKJR01000079.1, on the reverse strand, counting down.
GCAGATCGAGCACGACCTCCTGCGCGGTGATCTCGATCCGCCCGCCCGCGGGCATCGCATCGCGCGCATTGACCACCAGATTGACGAGCGCGGTCATGAACTGCGCCTGATCCACTGCGATCGGCAACGGGTCGTCGGCCGCGATCGTGACCTCGATCGAGGTCGGGATCAGGCGCCGGGTCAGCATCCGCACCTCGTCGATCAGCGCCGCCGTCTGATGCACGGCAATGCTCATCGTGCTCTTGCGCGAATAGGCGAGCAATTGCTGCACGAGGCGCGCCGCGCGTTCCGCCGCTGCGCGCGACTCCGCCACGAAGCGGTCCCGCTCGGCCGGATCGGGGACCGCCTCGTAAAGTTCGAGATTGCCGATCACCGCGGTCAGGATGTTGTTGAAATCATGCGCGACCCCTCCCGCGAGCTGGCCGATCGCCTCCATCTTCTGCGCCTGAACCGAGCGCGCCGCCGCCGCCTCGAACTCGAGGCGCGCGCGCCGCGCCTTGAACAGCGTGCCCGCGAAATAAAGAGAGAGCGCCGCCACCGCGAAGAGCGTGCCGCCACGCGCCAACGGATCGTGAACCTGACCGATCATCTGCGACAGCGTCAGACAGATCATTGCCACCACCACCGCGATCTCGCCCTGCACGAGCGCGAGCGCGGTATCGGCGCGGTAGATCAGATAGACAAGCCCGACGCCAAAGAGCGCGGCCCCGCTGATCATCAGCGCCTTGTCGGATTGCGCGAGCAGGATCGCGGGCATCCACATGAAGGCCGCCGCAAGCCCGAGAAAGATCACCCCGGCCAGCACGAAGCCGCGCCGCCCGCCGCGCTTGAGCAAGACCCGCAGCGTCGCGAAATAGATCAAATGGCCGAGCGCGATCCCGCCCACCCACCAGAAGGCCGCAGCCCAGCCGGTATATTCGTAAAGGATCGTCGCCCCCGCCCAGAGCGTGATCTGACGCAGCGCGACTTCGCCGCGCCGACCGTATTCGAGCGCATAGAGCCGCTCGATCTCCTTGCGGTAGTTCATCCCGCCCCCTGCGCGATCCCCCGGAACTATCATAGCCGCGGCGCGGGCTCCGTCAGCCTGCATTTTTGTTACACGCGCCACATGCATCGCTCCGCCGCTGCGGCCCGGAAAAATGAGAAATACCCCCGGCACATGGGTGCCGGGGGCAAGGGGATCCGGGCCACTCTGGGGGATGGGGGCCCGGATCGACCAACCGCGCCGCGCGTTACGCCAGATCGAAGCGGTCGGCGTTCATCACCTTGGTCCAGGCCGCCACGAAGTCGCGCACGAATTTCTCGTGGTTGTCGTCCTGGGCATAGACCTCGGCATAGGCACGCAGGATCGAGTTCGAGCCAAACACCAGATCGACGCGCGTCGCGGTGTATTTCGTCTCGCCCGTCTTGCGCTCGACGATGTCGTAGAGGTTCGCCCCCTTCGGCACCCATTTATAGGCCATGTCGGTCAGCGTGACGAAGAAGTCGGTCGAGAGCGCGCCGGGCGTCTGGGTAAAGACCCCATGCGCGGTGCCGCCATGGTTCGTGCCGATCACCCGCATCCCCCCGACGAGGCAGGTCATTTCCGGCGCCGTCAGGCCCATGAGCTGGGTGCGGTCGAGCATCAACTCCTCGGGGCTGACCACATAGTCCTTCTTGACCCAGTTGCGATAGCCGTCATGGATCGGCTCGAGCACCTCGAAGCTTTCCACATCGGTCATCTCGGCGGTTGCATCGCCGCGGCCCGGTGCAAACGGCACTTCGACGTCGAAGCCCGCGGCCTTCGCGGCCATTTCCACCCCGAGATTGCCCGCCAGCACGATCGTATCGGCAAGGCTCGCGCCCGCTTTGGCCGCCAGCGGTTCGAGCACCGCCAGAACCCGGGCCAGACGTTCGGGCTCGTTGCCCTCCCAGTCCTTCTGCGGCGCGAGCCGGAGCCGTGCGCCATTCGCGCCGCCGCGCCGGTCCGAACCACGATAGGTGCGCGCCGAATCCCAGGCGGTGGCGACCATCTCCGAGACACTCAGCCCCGAGTCCGCGATCGCCGCCTTGAGCGCGGCCACGTCATAGCCCGTGGCCCCCGCCGGAACCGGATCCTGCCAGATCAGATCCTCGGCCGGAACGTCGGGGCCGAGATAGGCGGTCTTAGGCCCCATGTCGCGGTGGGTCAGCTTGAACCAGGCCCGGGCGAAAGCGTCGCTGAAGGCCTCGAAATCATTCATGAACCGCAGCGAGATCTCGCGGTAGACCGGGTCCACCTTGAGCGCCATGTCGGCATCGGTCATCATCGGGTTGTAGCGGATCGAGGGATCCTCCACATCGGCGGGCTTGTCCGCCTCCGCGATGCTGACCGGCTCCCATTGCCAGGCGCCCGCGGGCGATTTGCGCAGTTCCCAGTCATGGTTGAAGAGCATCTCGAAGAAGCCGTTGTCCCAGGTCGTCGGATGCGTGGTCCAGGCGCCCTCGAGCCCCGAAACCATCGTGTTGCGCCCGATGCCGCGGCCCTTGGTGTTCATCCAGCCCAGCCCCTGAAACTCGGGGCCCGCGGCCTCGGGATCGGGGCTCAGATCGGCCACATCGCCATTGCCGTGGCATTTGCCGATCGTATGGCCGCCCGCGGTCAGCGCCACGGTTTCCTCGTCGTTCATCGCCATCCGCGCGAAGGTCTCGCGCATGTGCTGCGCGGTCTTCAGCGGATCGGGCTTGCCGTTCACGCCTTCGGGGTTCACGTAGATCAGGCCCATCTGCACCGCAGCGAGCGGGTTCTCGAGCGATTTGGCATTCTCGACGTCGCCGTACCGCGTGTCCGAGGGCGCGAGCCATTCCATCTCGTCGCCCCAGTAGATGTCCTTCTCGGGGTGCCAGATGTCCTCGCGGCCAAAGCCGAAGCCGAAGGTTTTCAGCCCCGCCTGTTCATAGCCGATCGTGCCCGCGAGCATCAGCAGGTCGGCCCAGCTGATCGCATTGCCGTATTTTTTCTTGATCGGCCAAAGCAGCCGGCGGCCCTTGTCGGTGTTGACGTTGTCCGGCCAGGAGTTCAGCGGCGCGAAGCGCTGGTTGCCGGTGCCGCCACCGCCGCGCCCGTCGGTCGTGCGATACGAGCCCGCCGTGTGCCAGCTCACCCGCGCCATCATCCCCATGTAATTGCCCCAGTCGGCCGGCCACCAGTCCTGACTGTCGGCCAGCAGCGCGCGCAGATCGGCCTTGAGCGCCTCGACGTCGAGCTTCTTGAACTCTTCGCGATAGTTGAACTCGGCGCCCAGCGGATTGGTCTTGCGATCATGCTGATGCAGGATGTCGAGGTTGAGCGCATTGGGCCACCAGGCCATCACGCCCTTGCCCATCTCGGTGTTGGCGCCATGCATGACCGGGCATTTGCCGGCCGTCTTCACTTCATTTCCGTCCATGGTCTCCTCCAGTGCTTCGGTGTCGTGGCGGTGAAGGGTTCGGCCCCGGCCCCCCCGCCCGGAGACGGGCGAGATCTTGGCCAGGGGCGTTCCGATCTTGTCTTCTGACCCTAACAGCGATGTATCATAATGAATAATTGCATTTTCTGACCGTGGCGATAAGTTATCCTGATGAATGCTTTGACCATGAAACATCTGCGCTATTTCGAGGCGCTCGCGCGGCTCGGACATTTCGGCCGGGCGGCCGAGGCCTGCGCTGTGACGCAGCCCGCGCTCTCGATGCAGATCAAGGAACTCGAATCGCTCGTCGGGGCGGCGCTGGTCGAACGCGGGGCGCGCGCGCTGCGGCTGACCCCACTCGGCGAGGATTTCGCCGCCCGTGCCCGCGCGATCCTCGCCTCGGTCGACGAGCTCGGCGATCTCGTGCGGCTCGCGCAGGGCCCGGGCCTCGCGCGGCTGCGGATCGGGGTGATCCCGACGATTGCACCCTATCTGCTGCCCGAGGTGATCACCGCGCTCGGGCGGGCCTGGCCCGGCATCGACCTGCGACCGCGCGAGGCGATCACCCGCACGCTGATCGACGATCTGATCGAGGGGCGGCTCGACTGCGCCATCGTCGCCCTGCCCGTCTCCGAGCCCGCACTGCACGAGGAGCCGCTCTTCGACGAGGAGTTCGTGCTGCTGCGGCCGCGCGCCGATGCCGACAAACCGGTCCCCGATGCCCAGGGCCTGCGCGAGATGCGGCTCCTCTTGCTCGAGGAGGGGCATTGCTTCCGCGATCAGGCCCTGTCGTTTTGCAAGGCGGGCGGCGGGACGATGCCGCGCGATCTGATGGAGGGCAGCTCGCTCTCGACGCTGGTGCAGATGGTGGGCGCGGGCATCGGCGTGACGCTGATCCCGGAAATGGCGCTCGGGGTCGAGACCCGCTCGGCCGAGGTCGCGCTCGCGCGCCTGCCCGCGCCGGGCCCCTCGCGCCGGATCGGCATGGTCTGGCGCCGTTCCTCGCCGCTCGCCCCGCAACTGACCGAGATTGCGGACCTCTTGCGCCAGTCCGCTCCGGCGGGCGCCGCCCGGGCCGCGGGGCAGGTTTGATCCCTGCCGCAGGGGTCCCACGGTTTCGCTGCGACGGAAAATCTGCACTGAACGGTTTAGCCTTTCGCCTGCTGCGCCGCAGGGCTATCCTGCCCGCGTTGCACCCCCAAGCTGCAAGAGGAACTCATGACCGGCCTCTCCCCCCGTTCGCTCCCGCTTCTCGCGCTCACCGCGCTCGCGCTTGGCCTCGGCGCTCTGGCCGCGCCGGTTCAGGCCCAGGCCGAGAGCCGGTTCGAGGCGCTTCTGGCCAAATTCGGCCAGTCCCGCGGCGAGGACGGGATCTTCAGCTCGAACGGCCGGATCGAGGCCCAGAGCGTCGATGTGGCGACGAAATACGCCGGCCGCATCGAGAGCGTGACCGCGCAGGAGGGCGACCTGCTGGCGCCCGGTGACCCGGTGGCGCAGATCGACGCCGCCGATGCCCGCGCCAAGCTGAACGGCGCCAAGGCCGCCGTGCTGCGCGCCCGCGCAGCCCAGGCGGTGGCCGAGGCGACGCTGATGCAGGCCGAGAGCGCGCTCGGCGTGGCGCAGACGAATTACGACCGCGCGCTCAAGCTGCGCGACAGCGGCACCGCCGCGCAATCGAGCCTTGATGATGCCACCAATGCGCTGGCCTCGGCCAAGGCCACGGTCGCGATGGCAAAGGCCCAGATCAGCGATGCCGAAGCCGCGATCGCCGCCGCCGAGGCCGATCAGGAACAGGTGCAGCTCGCGCTCGATGATCTGAGCATCGCCGCCCCGATCCGCGGCCGCGTCCTCTACCGGCTGCACGAGCCGGGCGAAGTGGTGGCCGCCGGCGCGCCGATCGTGACGATGCTCGATCTGGGCGATGTCTACATGAACATCTACCTGCCCGCGACGGCGGTCGGCACGCTCACCGTGGGCGACGAGGCCCGCCTGATCCTCGATCCGGTGCCCGATTACGTGGTGCCCGCGCGGATCACCTTCATCTCGCCGCAGTCGCAATTCACCCCGAAATCGGTCGAAACCCAGGACAGCCGCGAGGATCTGGTGTTCCGCGTCAAGCTCTCGATCCCGCGCGAACTGCTCAAGCAATTCGAGGCCCAGATCAAATCCGGCGTGCGCGGCATCGGCTTCGTGCGGGCGCGCCCCGATACCGACTGGCCCGCCCATCTGACCGTCAAACTGCCCGGGTAAGGCCATGGACGTCGCAGCCCGGCTCGAAGGCGTCAGCCATCGCTACGGCAAGACCGTGGCGCTTGGCGATGTCACGCTCGACATTCCGGCGGGCAAGATGGTCGGCCTGATCGGCCCCGACGGGGTTGGCAAATCGACGCTGCTCGGGCTCGTCTCGGGGGTGCGCCAGATCCAGACCGGCCGGGTCGAGGTGCTCGGTCAGGACATCCGCCCCGCGCGCATCCGTGCCGCCCTCGGCGGGCGCATCGCCTATATGCCGCAGGGGCTCGGGCGCAATCTCTACCCAACGCTTTCGGTGCGCGAGAACCTCGATTTCTTCGGCCGCCTCTTCGGGCAAGGCGCGGCCGAACGCACTGAGCGCATCGCGATGCTGCTCGAGGCGACCGGCCTCGCCCCCTTCCCCGACCGCCCCGCGGGCAAGCTCTCGGGCGGGATGAAGCAAAAGCTCAGCCTTTGCTCGGCGCTGATCCATGACCCTGACCTGTTGATCCTCGACGAGCCGACGACCGGCGTCGATCCGCTCTCGCGCCGCCAATTCTGGGATCTGATCGACCGCATCCGCCACAATCTCGGCGATATGAGCGTGATCGTGGCCACCGCCTATATGGAAGAGGCCGAGCGTTTCGACTGGCTGGCCGCGATGAACGACGGCGCGGTGATCGCGACCGGCGCGCCCGCAGAGATCCGCGCGCAGGCCGGCACCGCGACGCTCGAAGAGGCCTTCATCAAGATGCTGCCCGAGGGCGACAGCGCCGCGGGCGTTACCCTGCGCCCGCGGATCGACCGTCCCGGCGCCACCCCCGCGATCGAGGCCGAGGGGCTGACCAAGCGCTTCGGCGCCTTCACCGCGGTCGACCATGTCGCCTTCACCATCCCCGAGGGCGAGATCTTCGGCTTCCTCGGCTCGAACGGCTGCGGCAAGTCGACGACGATGAAGATGTTGACCGGCCTTCTGGAACCGACCGAGGGCAGCTCGAAACTCTTCGGCGAGGAACTCAGCACCGGCGACATGGAGGCCCGGCGCCGCATCGGTTACATGTCGCAGGGCTTCTCGCTCTATTCCGAGCTGACGGTGCGCCAGAACCTCGCGCTCCATGCCGATCTCTATGCGCTGCCGCGCGAGCGCCGGGCGCCGCGCGTGGCCGAGGTGCTCGCGGAATTCGAACTCGGCGAGGTCGCCGAGATGATGCCCGAGAGCCTGCCCCTCGGCATCCGCCAGCGCCTGCAACTCGCCGTCGCCACGATCCACGAGCCCCGCATCCTGATTCTCGACGAACCCACCTCGGGCGTCGATCCGCTGGCGCGCGATGCCTTCTGGCGCAAGCTCGTCTCGCTCTCGCGCGACCGGGGCGTGACGATCTTCATCTCGACCCATTTCATGAACGAGGCCGAGCGCTGCGACCGGATCTCGCTGATGCACGCGGGCCGCGTGCTCGATGTGGGCACGCCCGCCGAGATCACCGAACGGCGCGGGGCCGAAACCCTTGAGGCCGCCTTCATCGCCGCGCTGGAATCCGAAACCCCGCCCGAGGGCGAGACCGCGCCGCCCGAAACCGCCGCCCTGCCCTCTGCCCCCCGCGGCGCCCGCGCGCCCGGCCCCCTCGTGCAGGCGCTCACCCGGCTCTGGGCCTATTGCTGGCGCGAGTCGCTCGAACTGATCCGCGATCCGATCCGGCTCTTCTTCGCCGGACTCGGGCCGGTGATCTTGCTGCTGACGATGGGCTTCGGGATTTCCTTCGACGTCGACCGGCTCAGTTTCGCGGTCAACGATCAGGACCGCACCCCGGAAAGCCGCCGCCTGACCGAGGCCTTCACCGCGATCCCGCAATTCGCCGCCACCGCCGATTTCGCCGATCGCGCAGCCCTCGACGACCGGATGATGCGCGGCGATCTCGCCGTCGCGCTCGAGATCCCAGACGGCATGGGCGCGGCCCTGCACCGGGGCACCGAAGTGCCCGAGGTCTCGCTCTGGATCGACGGCTCGATGCCCTTCCGCGCCGAGACCGCGCGGGCCTATGCCTTGGGCCTGATGAGCGATTTCTCGACCCAGATCGCGGCCGAGACCGGCACGAGCAGCGACACGAGCCTGACGATCGAGACCCGCTATCTCTTCAATCAGGCCTTCAAGAGCGCCCATGCCATGGTGCCCTCGGTGATCGTGCTGATCCTGATGCTGATCCCGGCGATCATGTCGGCGATCTCGGTGGTGCGCGAAAAGGAAACCGGCACGATCGCCAATTTCCGCTCGACCCCGGTCCGGCGCGTCGAATTTCTGGTGGGCAAGCAACTGCCCTATATCGCAATCGCCTGGATCGCGTTCTGGGTGCTCGCGACCCTCGGGCTCAGCGTCTTCGGCATTCCCCTGACCGGCAGCCTGCCCGCGCTCGGGCTCGCAGCCCTTCTCTACGTGATCGCCACCACGGGCTTTGGCCAGTTCATCTCCTCCTTCACCGCGACCCAGGTCTCGGCAGTCTTCGCAACGGCGGTGATCGCGATCATCCCCACGGTCAATTTCTCGGGGCTGATCGTACCGGTCTCGGTGCTCGACACTTCGGGGCGGATCATCGGGCTGAGCTTCCCGGGCGCGTGGTTTCAGCCGATCTCGGTAGGTGTCTTCCTCAAGGGCTTCGGCTTGGGAGACATTCAGCCCAAGCTCGCCATGCTCGCGCTCTTCGGCCTTCTCTATCTCGCGCTCGCGGTCACCGCCCTGCGCAAACAGGAGCGCTGAGATGCTGCAATCCTTGCGCAATATCGGCCGGCTGACGCTCAAGGAGCTGCGCGCGATCCGCGGCGACCGGGTGATGATCGCGCTCATCCTCTATGTCTTCACCGCCGCGGTTTGGCTCGTCTCGCAGGCGGGCTCTACCGAGGTGCGCGACCTGACCGTCGCCGTGGTCGACGAGGATCACAGCCCGCTCTCACGGCGCCTGACCGACGCGATCCGCCCGCCGCTCTTCGAGGCGCCGGTGCTTCTGTCCGCCGATGCGGCGGGCCCGGCGCTGATCGCGGGCGATTATGTGCTCGTGCTCGACATCCCGCCCGGCTTCGAGGCCGACCTGCGCGCGGGCCGCAGTGCCAATCTGATGATTCAGGCCGATGCGACCGCCGTCGCCTTCGCCGGCAACGGCTCGAGTTTCCTGTCGCAGACGCTGGCGCGCGAGGCCGCCGATTACCTGAGCCCGGGCAGCGAGAGCTCGGACCTCGTGAACATCGTCTTTCGCAACCGCTTCAACCCGAACCTGACCGCGCAATGGTTCACCTCGGTGATGCAGCTCATGAACAACGTCACCGTGCTCATGCTGATCCTCGCCGGGGCCTCGCTGATCCGCGAACGCGAGCGCGGCACGATCGAACATGTGCTGGTGATGCCGGTGCGCCCGCATGAGATCGTGCTCTCGAAGGTGCTCGCGAACGGGATGGTGATCCTCGCCGCCTCGGTCGCAAGCCTCGTGATCATGGTCGAGGGGGTGATGGGCGTGCCGATCGCGGGCTCGCTCGGGCTCTATGTTTTCGGCGCGGCGCTCTATGTGGTGGCGGCGGCCTCGATCGGGCTGATGCTGGCGAGCTTCACCCATAACATGGGGCAGTTCGGGCTGCTGGTGATCCCGGTCATCGTGATCATGTTCCTGCTCTCTGGCGGCATGACACCGCTCGAATCGATGCCCGTCTGGCTGCAATGGCTGATGCGCACGATCAGCCCGGCGCCGCATTTCGTGGCCTTCGCGCAGGCCGTGCTCTATCGCGGGGCGGGGATCGGGCTCGTGCTGAACGAGATCGCCGCGATCAGTGCGATGTCGCTCGCGGCACTGGCCCTCGTGCTCGCGCGGTTCCGCAAGATCCTGTCCTGACGCCCCGCCGCCACCCAGCCCCGGCCCGCCGCCGCCCGACGCCACGATTTTGCCCGTTGCAGCGCCGCCCCCCCTTCGCTATAGAAACCCTCACGCACCCATAGCTCAGCTGGATAGAGCGTTGCCCTCCGAAGGCAAAGGCCGCACGTTCGAATCGTGCTGGGTGCGCCACTCCCCCGCCCGTTTTTCGACGCGCCGATCCGGCGGGATTGCGCGCTTATTGCCCGCGCAGCGCGGCCAGTTCCGCCTCGAGTGCGGCGATCTTGCGCTCACGCTCCTCGATGGCGGCGGCGACATCCGCGGCCTCGAAGCGCTGCGGGATATGCTGCGGGCAGTTCACATCCCAGGCCTCGACCGTGATCAGCAGCGCCCGCGAGGTCCAGGGCGGGTTGCCCGGCATCTTGAGCCGCTCGACCAGCACCGGGTCATCCTCGACCATCCGCCCGCGGCCCCAGATCTTCACCCGCTTGCGGTGCATGTAGTCGATCAGAAAGAGCTCGACCCGGTCGTTCTCCGACAGGTTCCCGATGGTGATATATTGCTGATTGCCGGGCAGATCGGCCATGCCGAGCGTGCGGCTGTCGAGCACCTGCAGAAAGCCGGGCGGGCCGCCGCGATGCTGCACATAGGGCTGGCCCGCGGCGCTAGCGGTGGCCAGAAACAGGCTGCGCTGGGTGGCGATGAACTGCGCCAGATCGCGCGAGATGTCGATCGGCCATTCGGCAGTGCGATAGCGCTCGCGCCCTCCGAGCCGCTCTTGTGCGGCCAGAACCGCGGGGGAAAAGGCCAGCCCCTCGGGCGAACGGTCGAAATCGGGCATGAGATCCCCTTCAGCGGAGCACAGTAAACGACTGCTGGACAGGATAGCGGTGCGCGACCGAGGAGCAATGCCGCCCCCCTTGGCCATTGGTCGTAAGGCGCCCGGGCCCGAAGACCCGGTCGCTCAGCCCAGAAGCTCGTGGCAGAGCTCGAGCCCCGAGACCAGCGCATCGACCTCGGCCCGGGTATTGTACATCCCGAACGAGGCCCGCGCCGTGGCCGAAACGCCGAGCCAGTCCATCAGCGGCATCGCGCAATGGGTGCCCGCACGCACCGCGATCCCGCGCTTGTCGAGGATGGTCGAGATGTCATGGGCATGGGCCGGGCCGTCGAGGGTGAGCGAGAAGATCGCCCCCTTCTGCGGCGCCTGCCCCTGAATGTTGAGCCAGTTGAGCCCATTGAGCCGCGCCTCGGCATAGGCGCGCAGATCGGCCTCGTGGGCGGCCACATTGGCCATGCCGATGCCCATCAGATAGTCGAGCGCAACCCCCATCCCGATTTGCTGCACGATGCCGGGCGTCCCCGCCTCGAAGCGCATCGGGGGCTTGGCATAGGTCACACGGTCGCGGTGGACCTCATGGATCATATCGCCACCACCGAGGAAGGGACGCATCTCCTCCAGCCGCTCGGCCCGGATGAAGATCGCCCCGGAACCGCTTGGTCCGTATAGCTTATGTCCGGTGATCGCGTAGAAGTCACAGCCGATATCGGCGACATCGACGGGCATATGCACCGAGGCCTGCGAGCCGTCGACCAGCACCGGCACGCCCAAGGCGCGCGCGCCCGCGCAGACGGTTTTCACATCGACCAGCGTCCCGAGCACGTTCGACATATGGGTGACCGCGATCAGCTTCGTGCGCGGCCCAACCGCCTCGAGCACCTTGGCGGCATCGAGGCTGCCATCGGCCTCAGGCTCGACCCATTTCAGCACCACGCCCTGCCGCTCGCGCAGGAAATGCCAGGGCACGATATTGGCGTGATGCTCCATCACGCTCAGCACGATCTCGTCGCCCGCTTGCATCCGCGGCGCGGCCCAGCCGTAAGAGACGAGGTTGATCCCCTCTGTCGTGCCGGTGGTAAAGACGATCTCATGCTCGGAGGGGGCGTGGAGGAAGCGCGCGACGATCCCGCGCACGCCCTCATATTTCTCGGTGGCCACATTAGAAAGGTAATGCAAGCCCCTGTGAACATTGGCGTATTCATGGGAGTAGGCATTGGTGATCGCCTCGATCACCGCCCGCGGCTTCTGCGCCGAGGCACCATTGTCGAGATAGACGAGCGGCCGGCCGTTCACCTCGCGGCTCAGGATCGGGAAATCGGCCCGGATCTTGTCGACATCGAACATGACGTATCCTCAGTTGGGCTCGGTCAGGGCGCCGGAACCGGCACGATCCCGAGCGTGACGAAGACGATCCCGGCGAGAAGCGCACTGGCGAAGAAGCCCGCCACCACCCCCGCCCCGACCGCGAAGAGATTTTTGAACCCGTGCAGCACGGCGATGAAATTCACCAGCAGCCAGAACATCAGCCCGAAGAGCACGAGGGTAAGCACCACCGCCACCATCGGGAACATCAGCGCCATCACCAGCATCTGCACGACCTGGCCGAGGATCAGCACGAATTCGATCCAGACGAGCAGCAGCAGCGCATCGGCAAATCCGCCCCGGCCGCCCGCACGCTGGCCGATGAAGGTGATCATCACCGCCCCGTAAAGCAGCAACGCCCCCTGAATGATCGCGAGCGGCAGCGGCGATTGCGTCGGACCCAGATCGAGCTTGGTGACGAAGGTGAACAGGATCTCGCCCGCGGTGCCGAGTGCGGCCGAGAGCGTCACCACCACCCCGAGCGCCAGCAGCCGCGCCTGCATCGGTAGGCCGAGCCCGAGCAGCGCCGCGGCTGCCTCCTGCGGGCGGCGCAGCGTCATCCAGACCAGCGCCTTCAGATCCTCGAGCGTCATCATCCCTGCTCCTGCCCGGTTTTCACCCCGACCTCGGGCCGCTCGAATTCCGCCACGCGGATCCCGGCGCCCCAGATCAGCGCGAAAATAGCAAAGACCGCGACACTGACCAGCGTCTGTTGCGCGCCCGCGCCGATGAACCCGGCGACGAGGCCCTGAAACAGCATGAGCGGCGCCGCGGCGAGCAGCGCCCAGAAGAGCGCGACCCGCGCACGATAGAAATCGCCCCGCCCGCCGAAGGCCCGCGCCAGCAGATGCGCAAGCGCGGCGAGCAGGTAGAAGACCGGCACCATCGCCCCGAGCGCGAGCGCGGTGCCGAGCAAGAGCGCAGGCAGCGGCTGATCGGGGTTCTCGAAGGCAACCCGCGAGAGCCGCGGCCATTGGCCGACGAACATCACGATCAACGCCGCTGCGAGAAAGCTGAAGGCCCGAGGCTCCGCGCGCGGATGCGCCAGATGGGCGCGCACCACCGCGCGCGGCGCGCGGTAGCTGCGCAGGATGTCATCGACCGCCGCCATCGCGGTTCACCCCCGGTGCCGCGCGAGCCAGGCTTCGAGACGGTCGAGAACCTCGGCCTTGATCGTCTCGTCCTCAATCTCCTCGATCGCATCGGCGAGGAAGGAAATGACCATCAGCGCCACCGCCTCATCCATCGGCACCCCGCGCGAGCGCAGATAAAACAGTGCCGTGTCGTCGATGGCGCCGGTGGTCGAGCCATGCGAGCATTTCACGTCGTCGGCATAGATCTCGAGCTCGGGCTTGGCGAGGAACTGGCTGTCGTCGTCCAGAAGCAGCGACTGGCTGATCTGATAGCCATCGGTCTTCTGCGCGCCCGGTTTCACCAGGATCTTGCCCTGGAAGGTGCCGACGGCGCCGTGTTTCAGCACCTTCTTGAACACCTGACGGCTCTCGCCGCGCTCGGCGCCATGGGTGACGAAGACGGTGTCGTCATGGGTGAAGGCACCGGTCGCCCCATCGCCCAAGGCCGCGCCCGCGACATGGGCCATCGCGTCGTCGCCGGTGATGTCGATCACCACCTCGTTGCGAGTCAGAACGCCATTGGCGGTCAGCGTGAAGCTCTTGAACAGCGCGCCTTCGCCGACGCGGGCGAAGATATGGGTGATCGCACGGCGTTCGTGGTCGCGCCCCTGCATCCGCACATGGTGGAAGCGCGCGCCCTCGGCCACGTCGACCTCGAGCACCTTGTTGAACCGCGCACCGGCCGGGCCGTTCTCGAGCAGGGTCAGTTCGGCGCCCGGTTCGAGCTTCACGACATGGTGCAAGATCGGGTCGGAAGCTTCTGATTTATGGACATAAATCAGACTTACCGGGCGCGCAGCTCGGCCCGTGACCCGGATCAACACGCCATCCGTCGCCGCCGCCGTGTTCAGCGCCGCGAAGGGACGCGCGACAGGCGACTGACCGGCGGCCTCGAGGCTGCCGTAAAGGCCGGTGGCCCAATGGATATCCGCTGCCTCGGCAAGGCGGGTGATCTCGACCCCGGCGAGCTCGGGCGCATCCGAGGCCGCGGCATCAAACACCCCGTCGACGAAGACCAGTTTCAGCCGGTCGATCGTGTTAAAGACGGGCGCTTCGTCACTGGAATCAAAGGATTTTGCCACGACAGGCGTGGGCGCGTTCAGGCTCGCCGGATCGGTCCAGCGCCAGTATTCGTCGCGCCGCCCCGGCAGGCCCATCGCGGTGAACCGCGCCAGCGCCGCCTCGCGCGCGGCCCCGAAGGCGCCGCCCTTGGGCAGGTCGAGCGCGGCGAGCCGCGCCTCGATCGGGCTTTGCTTTTCGACAGCCGTCATCAGAGCACCCCCTCGATCCCGTGCTCGGCCAGGATCTCGGCATAGCCGTTCTTCTCGACCTCGAGCGCGAGCTCGGGGCCGCCGGTCTTGATGATCCGTCCGTCTGCCATGATGTGGACGACATCGGGTTTGATATGGTCGAGCAGGCGCTGATAGTGGGTGATCACGAGGAAGCTGCGCCCGGCGTCGCGCAGCGCGTTAACGCCATCGGCAACGAGCCGCATCGCGTCGACGTCGAGGCCGGAGTCGGTCTCGTCGAGGATGCACATCTTCGGCTCGAGCATCGCCATCTGCAGGATTTCGTTACGCTTTTTTTCGCCGCCTGAGAAGCCCACGTTGACCGGACGCTTGAGCATGTCGGCGTCGATCTTGAGGGTTGCCGCCTTTTGGCGCACCACCTTGAGGAACTCGCCCGCGCTGAGTTCTTCCTCGCCGCGCGCCTTGCGCTGCGCGTTCACCGCCGTGCGCAGGAAGGTCATGTTGCCCACGCCCGGGATCTCGACCGGGTATTGGAAGGCGAGGAACAGGCCCGCCGAGGCGCGCTCTTCGGGCTCCATCTCCAGCAGTTCGGCGCCGTCGAGCGTGGCCGATCCCTCGGTCACCTCATAGCCGTCGCGCCCCGAAAGGACATAGGACAGCGTCGACTTGCCCGAGCCGTTCGGCCCCATGATCGCATGGACCTTGCCGGTCTCGACGGTCAGGTCGACCCCCTTCAGGATCACCTTGTCTTCTTCTTCAAGTTTGACGTGCAGGTTCTTGATTTCCAACATCTTTGGGCCTTTCAGTACGGCGGCGCGCTTACATCGCGCGCAAATAGGTGGTCAGGATCTGGCCGAGCTTGGCGGCCGGAATGCTTGCGGGTTCGAGATCGAAGATCGCCATCCGCCCGACCATGCCGGTGCGGGGGCTGAAGGTTTCCATCTCGTGATAGGCGGGGCGGCCGGCGTAATCGTCCCACAGGACGGTAACCGGTCGGGTGATGCGAAAGAGTGTGGTCAGGAAACAGGCCGCCCGGAAGCGCCCGTCGATCAGCACGACATCGGGATGACGGAAATCGGCCCGGTCCCAGACCGACACCGGATAGAGCGGCCAGCGGCGGAAGCTCGCCTCCGAGGCCGGATGGCCCCAGTCGCGGGTCGGCCCAATATCGCCGTGATGCAGGATCACCTCGGCCGCGGGTGGGTTGGCGGCGAACCAGCGCTCCATCCCGGTCATCCAGTCGCGATCGCTCTCGACCGAGAAGACCGTCTTGCCCGGCATGTCGGCGGCGACCGCGGTCGAGCCGCCGGACCCGTATTCAAGGATCACCTTGGCCCGATGATAGGCCGCGCGCAGCGCCTCGGCCTCCGCCTCGGGCAGGGTCAGAACCGGACGCTCGGGCGCGTCCTGCGCATCGGGTTGCGAGACGGGGCGCAGGCTCATGCGCACCCCCTCGCCCAGTCAGGGCTTGCGTCGGGGCTCAGAACTGGAAGACGAGACCGCGGAACATGAAGGTGTCGGGCGTCGCGAGATGCGTCTGCAGGCTCACCCATTCCGGGGTGAAAACGAGCGCCGAGAGGTCGGGCATCCAGAAGGCGAGGTTGTGCATCGTGCAGATCGCGGCCCAGACGCCGATCGCCTGCGCGGTCGCGAGCTCCTTCGAGCTGAGCCGGAAGGCCTGCGACAGCACGAAGGAGGTCATCATGCCGAGCGCGAGCGCGAGCAGCAAAGGCGCATCGCCCGTCGCGGCCTCCTCGACGCCGGGATAGGCCACGATGCGCGCGCGGATCGCCACCGAGATCGGCAGCGAGATCGCGCCGATCGCAAAGGCGACGACAAAGCTCAGCGGATAGAGGATGTTGTGCAGGATCCGGCCGCCCACGCTTTCCCTCGGCTTGAGCGCCTCGAGCGAGCGGACATAGACCTCCTGATCGCCGACATGCAGCGCGATCGTCCCGGCGTGACGCAGACGGGTCTGCTCGATCCGGGCGAGCCGGTCGGAGAAGTTGGTGGTCGAAACGGACATGGGCGGGGCCGGCTCCTCTCAAGTGCTGAGCCGACATAACCACCCGATCTTGCCCGAAATGGGGCAAGGGGATGGGAAAACCATGTCCTGCGGCGGACTGCCTCACCCCACCGACCCTTCGAGGCTGATCGCGACGAGGCTCTGGGCCTCCATCGCGAACTCCATCGGCAGCGCCTGCAGCACCTCGCGGCAGAAGCCGTTCACCACAAGCGCGACCGCCTCTTCCTCGTCCATCCCTCTGGCACGACAGTAGAAAAGCTGATCGTCATCGACCTTCGAGGTGGTCGCTTCATGCTCGACGCGGCTCGAGTTGTTCTTGACCTCGATATAGGGAACCGTGTGCGCCCCGCATTTGTCGCCGATCAGCAGGCTGTCGCACTGCGTGTAGTTGCGCGAATTTTTCGCGCGCGGATGCATGCTGACGAGGCCGCGATAGGTGTTCTGGGCCTGACCGGCCGAGATGCCTTTGGAGACGATCCGGCTCCGCGTGTCACGGCCCAGATGGATCATCTTGGTGCCGGTATCGGCCTGCTGGTAGTTGTTGGCGATGGCGATCGAATAGAATTCGCCCTGGCTCTCGTCGCCGCGCAGCACGCAGGACGGATATTTCCAGGTGATCGCCGAGCCGGTCTCGACCTGCGTCCACATCACCTTGGCGCGGGCCTCGCGGCAATCGGCGCGCTTGGTGACGAAGTTGTAGATGCCGCCCTTGCCGTCCTCGTCGCCGGGGAACCAGTTCTGCACGGTCGAATATTTCACCTCGGCATCTTCGAGGATGACGATTTCCACCACCGCGGCATGCAGCTGCGCGGTGTCGCGCTTGGGCGCGGTGCAGCCCTCGAGGTAGCTCACATAGGCGCCGCGATCGCAGACGATCAGCGTGCGCTCGAACTGCCCGGTGTTCTCGGCGTTGATCCGGAAATAGGTGCTGAGCTCCATCGGGCAGCGCGTGCCCGGCGGAACGTAGACGAAGGAGCCGTCCGAGAAGACCGCCGAATTCAGCGTGGCGAAGAAATTGTCCGACTGCGGCACGACCGAGCCGAGGTATTTCTTCACCAGTTCCGGGTGCTCCTTGATCGCCTCGGAGATCGAGCAGAAGATCACGCCGGCCTCGGCGAGCTTGTCCTTGAACGTCGTGCCGACCGAGACCGAATCGAAGACCGCATCGACGGCCACCTGACGCTCGCCCTCGACGATATGCTCGGCGCCGTCGACCCCGGCGAGGATGAGCTGTTCCTTGAGCGGAATCCCGAGCTTCTCATAGGTTGCCAGCAGCTTGGGATCGACCTCGTCGAGCGACTTCGGCTTGGTCTCCATGCTTTTCGGGCGGGCATAGTAATAGATGTCGTTGTAGTCGATCGCCGGCACCTTCAGCAGCGCCCAGTCCGGCTGTTCCATCCCCACCCAGCGACGATAGGCCGCGAGCCGCCATTCGAGCATCCATTCGGGCTCGTCGTTCTTGGCCGAGATCAGCCGCACGATCTCCTCGGAAATGCCCTTGGGGGCATAGTCCATCTCGATTTCCGTGTCCCAGCCGTATTTGTACGACCCCATATTGGCCACGGTCTCGACGGTTTCGCGGTCCACGCCCTCGCGGATATCCAGTTCCTGGTTCATCGCCACTTTCCTTTCCGCATCAAAGTCTTGCGCGGTGTTTCTCATGTGCTGCGCGAAAGCTTTCGGCAAAGCGCAACACGTCATCCCGTCCGATCCCCGGCCCGATCGAGATCCGCAGTGCAGAGCCCGCCTGATCCTCGGGCCAGCCCATCGCCGCGAGCACCCGGCTCGCGCGGACCTTGCCAGAGGAACAGGCCGAGCCGGCCGATACGGCGAACCCCATCAGGTCCATCCGCATCACCTGCGTCTCGCCCTTCCAGCCGGGGCTGATCACCGACAGTGTATTGGGGAGGAGCGCGGGCATCCCGCCCGTCGCCGCCTGCCTGTCTCCCGATGTCTCCCAGCCGGGAAAATATACATCTTTGGTCGGGTATTCCAGTGCGGATTTTAGAATATTTCTAATTTCCGCAACTTCCTCCCAGACCCCGGCCGCCAGATCGCGCGCCGCAGCCTCGGCGGCCGCCCCGAACCCGGCGATGCCGATCAGGTTCTCGGTCCCCGCGCGGCGCCCCATTTCCTGCCCGCCGCCCCGCAACTGCGCCGCCACATCGGTGCCGCGTTTCACGATCAGCGCGCCCACGCCCTTCGGCCCGCCAAGCTTGTGCGCCGCGACAATCCCCGCCGTGATCCCCATCCAGTTGAAGGCGATCGGCAGCTTGCCGAAGCCCTGGGTCAGATCGCTGAGCGCGAGCCCCTCGGGCAGATACTGCACCACCCCGGTCTCGGAATTGGCGAGCTGCAGCGTGGCGCGCGCGGGATCGGGCACGACCACCCTGCCCCAGCCATCGACGACAAGATCGTCGCGGCACCAGGCCGAAACCGCATCATGTTCGATCGGCGCCGAAGAAAGATCGCGCCCGCCAAGCCCCAGCGCCGCCGCCTCCGTCGCGCCGGAGGTGAAGATGACATCGGCCCCCTCGGCGCCAAGCGCCGCCGCCACCTGCGCGCGCGCCCGCTCGATCAGCGCCTTGGCCGCGCGCCCCTCGGCATGGACGCTCGAGGGGTTCCCCACCACCTCCATCGCCGCGATCATCGCCGCCTTCGCCTCGGGGCGTAGAGGCGTCGTCGCGTTCCAGTCAAGATAGAGGCGGTTCATTCAGAGGGCCTTTCGGGTTGAGAGACCGGATGCCTCCGGCGGGAGTATTTGCACCAAGAAAAAACGGAAATCCCAAAAGATTGGCGGGCTTTTTCTTGGCGACAATACTCCCCGCGGAGCGTCCCGCAGCCGTCCGATGCGCCGCCCGCAGGCATTATTCGTCCACGACAGAGAAGAGCGTGGGCACCGCCGGGCAGGGCTTGAGCCCGTTCTTGACCACATCCTCGAGCGTCGTCTGATGCAGGAAGACGAAGACCTGCGCGCTCAGGCTTTCCCACAGGCGGTTGGCGAGCGATTGCGCGCGCGAGCCCGAGATCCCGCCCGAGGCGCCGGCACCGACATGCAGCGCGCTGACCGTCTCATCGACCGCCTCGAAGACCTCTGAGATGCGAATGTCAGCGGGCTCCTTGGCCAGCTTGTAGCCGCCCCCCGGGCCCCGCACCGAGGCCACGAGCCCCGCACGGCGCAGCCGCACGAAGAGCTGCTCGAGATAGGGCAACGAAATATCTTGCCGCCGAGAGATCTCGGCCAGCGAGGTCATGTGGCCGCCCGGCACGGTCGCCAGATCGACCAGCGCCACCATCGCGTACCGTCCCTTCGTCGAAAGTTTCATCTCCGCCCCCCGCTCGATACCCTGTCCGCGGCTGCCCGGCGGCCCGTCGTCCCGCCTGCGTGGCCCGTCAGGACCGGCAAAGCGCCCCGCAAAGCATTGACGCGGCGCCCCGCTCCGCTTAACTCAACTGAACCCGAATTCCGGCCACCGGCCGGCTTTCGCCCCGTCCTAGGGTCTTCGCGCTCATGCGTCAAGCTGAGCCAGGGTCGCAGGCGGGGTCAGATGTTGGAACAGGCGAGACACGATGCCCGAAGTCATTTTCCCCGGCCCCGAAGGACGTCTCGAGGGCCGTTACCATCCGCAACCCGCCCCCGACGCGCCCATCGCCATCATCCTGCATCCCGATCCGCAATTCGGCGGCACGATGAACAACCGGGTCGTCTATAATCTGCATTATGCCTTTCACAAGATCGGCTTCACCGTGCTGCGATTCAACTTCCGCGGCGTGGGGCGCAGCCAGGGCGAATACGATCAGGGGCTGGGCGAGCTCTCGGATGCGGCCTCGGCGCTCGATTACCTGCAGGCGATGAACCCGAACTCGAAGCATTGCTGGGTCGCGGGCTTCTCCTTCGGCGCCTGGATCGGGATGCAGCTTCTGATGCGCCGCCCCGAGATCACCGGCTTCATCAGCGTGGCGCCGCCCGCGAACATGTATGATTTCAGCTTCCTCGCGCCCTGCCCCTCGTCGGGTCTGATCATCAACGGCACGATGGACCGCGTGGCGCCGCCCAAGGACACCGCGAACCTCGTCAGCAAGCTGCGCGAGCAGAAGGGGATCACCATCACCCACGAGGAAATCGAGGGCGCGGATCACTTCTTCAAGGACGACGAGGCGCATATGAAGCCGATGATCGACCATGTGCAGAGCTATGTGAAGCGCCGCCTGACCGAGGGCTCGCGCTGATGGGTCTGCTCGAGGAGCTGGCCGAGAAGCTCGCCGCCGATGTGATGGACGTGCAGAACCGCCACGGCGAGAGCGCCGAGCGCCTCTATATGGAGGTCGGCAATTACATCGGCACCTCCTCTCCTTCGCTGCAGGAAGCCTTCATGACCGCCTGCCGGCTGCATCTGGCCGAGCAGCGCGGGCGAAAGTTCTTCGATCAGCGCGTCGCCGCGCTGGACGCAGGCGAGACGGGCGCAGCGAAATGAGCGATGCCGCTCAGGACCGGCTCGAACGCCAGTTCGCCTTCCTGCGCGAGATCGAGAAGCTGAAATCGGTCACCCGCGCGACCCCGATCCACGACGCGAGCCGGCCCGAGAATTCGGCCGAGCATAGCTGGACCTTGGCGCTCTATGCGCTGGTGCTGGCCGATCAGGCCGCCCCCGGGGTCGATGCCCTGCGCGCGATCAAGATGCTCCTGATCCATGATCTCGTGGAGATCGACGTGGGCGATGTGCCGATCCATTCGGGGAATGGGGCGGCGCATGGGTCGCAGGCCGTTCAAGTCGCCGAAGCCGCCGCGGCCACCCGTATTTTCGGGCTTCTTCCCAAGGATATGGGCGACGATCTTCACACGCTCTGGACCGAGTTCGAGGCGGCAGAAACCCCGACCGCGATCTTTGCCAAATCGCTCGACCGGGTGCAGCCGGTGCTGCTCAACCTGCAATCGGGCGGTGGGTCGTGGATCGACTATGACGTCACCTGGGAACAGCTCGAGACACGCGTGGGGTCGAAGATTTCCCGCGGCCTGCCCGGCGTCTGGGACTGGGTGCGCGCCCTAATTCACCCCTGGTTTGCGACCCGCGGGCGCGGTTGAAAGCGCGGCCCGGGCGGAGCTGCGCAAAACCTCGGCGAAATTCGGTATGCTTTGGTATACCGCACTAGCCAAGCCCCCGGAAATCGGATAGAACCCCGCCAACGAGTCACCCAAACCGAGAGGGCACCCATGACCAAGATCAAGGTAGCAAATCCCATCGTCGAGATGGACGGCGATGAAATGACCCGGATCATCTGGGATTTCATCAAGAAGAAACTGATCCTGCCCTATCTCGACGTTGACCTGCTCTATTACGATCTGGGCATCGAAGAGCGCGACCGCACCAACGACCAGATCACCATCGACTCGGCGATGAAGACCAAAGAGGTCGGCGTTGCGGTGAAATGCGCGACCATCACCCCCGACGAGGCCCGCGTCGAGGAATTCGGCCTGAAACAGATGTGGCGCTCGCCCAACGGCACGATCCGCAACATCCTCGGCGGCGTGATCTTCCGCGAGCCGATCATCTGCAAGAACGTGCCGCGTCTGGTGCCGGGCTGGACCCAGCCGATCGTCGTCGGCCGTCACGCCTTCGGCGACCAGTATCGCGCCACCGACTTCCGCTTCCCGGGCAAGGGCAAGCTGACGATGAAATTCGTCGGCGAAGACGGCACCGTGATCGAGAAGGACGTGTTCGACGCGCCCTCCTCGGGCGTCGCGATGGGCATGTACAACCTCGACGACTCGATCATGGATTTCGCGCGGTCCTCGATGAACTATGGCCTGCTGAAGGGCTGGCCGGTCTATCTCTCGACCAAGAACACCATCCTCAAGGCCTATGACGGCCGCTTCAAGGACCTGTTCCAGAAGGTCTATGAGGAAGAGTTCGAGGCCAAGTTCAAGGCCGCGGGCATCCACTATGAGCACCGCCTGATCGACGACATGGTCGCCTCGGCGCTGAAATGGTCGGGCGGCTATATCTGGGCCTGCAAAAACTACGATGGCGACGTGCAGTCGGATACCGTGGCGCAGGGCTTCGGCTCGCTGGGCCTGATGACCTCGGTCCTGATGACGCCCGATGGGAAAGTGGTCGAGGCCGAAGCGGCCCACGGCACCGTGACCCGTCACTATCGCCAGCATCAGGCGGGCAAAGAGACCTCGACCAACTCGATCGCCTCGATCTTCGCCTGGACCGGTGGTCTGAAGCACCGCGCGAAACTCGACGGCAATGAAGCGCTGGCGAAATTCGCCTCCACCCTCGAGAAGGTCTGCGTGCAGACCGTCGAGGATGGCTTCATGACCAAGGACCTCGCGCTGCTCGTCGGCCCCGATCAGAAATGGCTGACCACGATGGGTTACCTGGAAAAGGTCGACGAATATCTGAACAAGGCGCTGGCCGGCTGATTTCAGCCCGCCGCGCAGGGAGGGAAGGGCGCCGCTCGCGGCGCCCTTTTCGTTTTGGGGGAAAGCGCCCGGGCGGGGCGCAAGTGACCCGCCCGGGCCTGCGCTACCACATGTGCCGGTTGAGCACATCGAGCGGGGGCGCGGCCTGATGCGGCGCAAGCCCGATGTCGCGACGGATATGATCGCTCAGGATCTCGGGCAGCGCGGGATCCCGGCGCGCACCGCGGCCGCAGGCGATTTCGCGCAGCGCGACGGCGATCACGCGCAGCGCGCCGAAACGGGCGATAGCTGCCTCGATGGTGATCTCGGACACGGGGGTCGGACGGGTCAGCGTATTGGTCATGCAAGTTCCGGTGCGCGCGGCATCCGGCCTTTCGATGGAGGTTTGGAAAGACCGGACCCGCAGCGGGTCTGCCGGACCGCGCGGCCGAAACCGGGCGCGTGCGGGCGTAGCGATGGAAAGTCCGGTCGGTGGGTGTTCAGACGAAGGATCGGGTCGGAGCCTGCAGGCGCGAGGGTCGGACCCGGGCGGGATCAGCCCTGTCGGCGGATCCCTGCGGCGGCGGCACGTACGAAGCCGGTGCCGCCGATGCCATAGGCCACCCCTGCCCCGCCGCGGGCCGAAACGGCCCCGGTTGCAGCAGCGATGCGCCAGCCGGTCGAGAGAGCGGTGATGCGATTGGTCATGATCCGCCCTCCTCGTCTGAAATTGCCGGATGCGAGCAAACTGCCGATGCGCGACGATTCGCCCAAGGCTTTTTTTGCGCCGCAAGACCGCTGCTTGCCGGGGCGTGACCCGAAGGGCACAGGCGTCGTCCTCGCACCTGCGCAAAGGATCAGGGTCGGAACGCCTCCGGCGGGCGTATTTTGGCCAAGAAAAGGCCCAGCCTCACCCGAAGCGACGTCCGTTTCTTCTTGGCACAGATACGCCCCGCGGAGCGTCCGCCCCGCCGCCCGCGCACCCTTGCCGCCGCACGCGCGCCATGAGACAAGCACGCCATGACCGAGATCATCGCCGAACATCCCGCCCGCCACACGCTGGTCGATGACGCCCAGGGCCTCGCCTATGGCAGCCTGATGGCGGCCTTCGGCATCGTGATCCTGACGCATCTCGGCTTCGTCACCGGCCAGACCGCAGGGCTTGCGGTGCTGATCAGCTACATGACCGGCTGGAGCTTCGGCGCGGTCTTCTTCGTGATCAACCTGCCCTTCTACTGGTTCGGCTATCGCCGGATGGGGCTGCGCTTCGTGATCAAGACCTTCATCGCGGTGGCGGCGCTTTCGGTCTTTGCGCAGGTGCTGCCGCGCTACGTGAGTTTCGAGAGCCTGAACCCCGCGCTTGGTGCCGTGCTTTTCGGCTTCGTCTCGGGTTCGGCGCTGCTCGCGCTCTTCCGGCATGGCGCCTCGCTCGGCGGGGTCGGCATCATGGCGCTCTATCTGCAGGACAAGACCGGGTTCAAGGCGGGCTGGACGCAGCTGATCTTCGACGCCTGCGTCTTCGGCATCGCCCTGCTGGTGCGCGACTGGCACACGGTCGCCTGGTCGGCGCTCGGCGCGCTGGTGATCAATCTGGTGATCGCGCTCAACCACCGGCGCGACCGCTATATTGCCACCTGAGACGCCCCGGAGCCATTCCCGCGCTGCATTCCTGCCCTGCGCTAAGGGCAATGGTCCGACTCTCTGCGATGCGGCATTATTAGGTCATGATTTCTGACCTTACATCCGAAAAACACTACACCCTCTTCGAGGATATCCAGGGCCTCCTGCTCGCCTCGGCGCAGGCGGCGCTCGGCATTCACCTGCTGCGCGCGGCGGGGCTCGTGACCGGGGGCACGGCGGGGGCGGCACTGATCATTTCCTATGCGATGCACTGGAACTTCTCGCTCGTCTTCTTCGCGATCAACATCCCCTTCTACGGATTTGCCTGGTGGGCGCGCGGGCCGGTCTTTTGCGTGAAATCGCTGGCGACCGTCACCCTCGTCTCGCTGATGGCCGAGGCGCTGAAGCCGCTCCTGACGATCGGCGCGATCCATCCCGGCGCGGCGGCGGTCCTCTTCGGCGTCTCGGCGGGTGTGGGCCTGCTCGGCCTCTTTCGCCATTCCGGATCCTTGGGCGGCGTCTCGATCGTGGCGGTGATCTTGCAGGACAAATTCGGCTTCAAGGCCGGCTGGACCCAGCTCATCCACGATCTGGCGCTCTTTTCGCTCGCGCTCTGGCTTCTGCCCTGGGACCGGGTCGCCTGGTCGCTTCTGGGCGCGGTGATCCTGAATTTCGTGATCGCCTTCAACCATCGCCGCGACTGGTATATCGTCACCTGACACCAGCCGACGGGTCCCATGAAAACCTATCTCTTCCTGCTGATCGCGGTCGCCTTCGAGACCTTCGGCTCCTCCTGCCTGCAAGCCAGCCAGCAGTTCACGCGGTTCTGGCCCTCGATGGGCGTTCTGCTGGGCTTTGCCGGTGCCTTCTGGTTCTTCACGCTGGTGCTCAAGGTGCTGCCGCTCGGCATCACCTACGCGCTCTGGTCCGGCATCGGGATCGTGCTGATCACCGCCTCGGGCTGGCTAGTCTTCGGGCAGAAACTTGACGCAGCGGCACTGGCCGGGATCGGGCTGATCATCGCCGGAATCGTCGTCATCAACCTCTTCTCCGGCGCCGCGCAGCATTGATTTCGCACCTGCAGCAAGGGCAGGCGCGCTTCGGGCTGGCCAAGCGGGCGGTTTTCCTCTAAGGCCTCGGCCAAACCTCAAAGGCGGATCTCATGGACCTTCGCAATATTGCGATCATCGCACACGTCGACCACGGCAAGACGACCCTCGTCGACCAGCTTCTGCGCCAGTCGGGCGCTTTCCGGGAAAACCAGGCCGTCGCGGAACGCGCGATGGACAGCAACGACATCGAGCGCGAGCGCGGGATCACCATCCTCGCCAAGGCGACCTCGGTCGAGTGGAAAGGCACCCGGATCAACATCGTCGACACCCCCGGCCACGCCGATTTCGGCGGCGAGGTGGAGCGCATCCTGAGCATGGTCGATGGCGTTTGCCTATTGGTCGATGCCGCCGAAGGCCCGATGCCGCAGACCAAATTCGTGACCTCGAAGGCGCTGGCGCTCGGGCTGAAACCGATCGTCGTGCTGAACAAGGTCGACAAACCGGCGGCCGATCCGGAGAACGCGCTCAATGAGGTCTTCGACCTCTTCGCCAACCTCGGCGCCAATGACGAGCAGCTCGACTTCCCGCATGTCTATGCCTCCGGTATCGGTGGCTGGGCCGATCTCGAGCTCGACGGCCCGCGTCAGGATCTCTCGGCGCTGTTCGATCTGATCCTCAAGCACGTGGAACCCCCGAAACAGGAATTCCGCGCCGACGAACCCTTCCAGATGCTCGCCACCACGCTCGGCGCCGACCCGTTCATCGGCCGCATCCTGACCGGCCGTGTCGAGGCCGGGCGCCTCAAGGTCGGCGAGAGCCTCAAGGCGCTGTCGCGCTCGGGCGAGCGGATCGAACAGTTCCGCTGCACCAAGATCCTCGCCTTCCGCGGCCTCAGCCAGCAGCCGATCGACGAGGCCGTCGCGGGCGATATCGTCACCATCGCGGGCATGACCAAGGCCACCGTGGCCGATACGCTCTGCGCGCTCGATGTGGAAACCGCGATCCCGGCCCAGCCGATCGACCCGCCGACGATCAGCGTTACCTTCGGCATCAACGACAGCCCGCTGGCGGGCCGTGACGGCTCCAAGGTGCAGAGCCGCGTGATCCGCGAGCGCCTGATGCGCGAGGCCGAGACAAACGTCGCGATCCGCGTCGAGGACACGCCCGGCGGCGACGCCTTCATCGTCTCGGGCCGGGGCGAATTGCAGATGGGCGTTCTGATCGAGAACATGCGCCGCGAGGGGTTCGAGCTCAGCATTTCCCGCCCGCGCGTGATCTTCCGCGAGGAAGGCGGCGAGCGTCTGGAGCCGATCGAAGAGGTCATCGTCGATGTCGATGACGAATATTCGGGCGTGGTGATCGAGAAGCTGACCGGCAACCGCAAGGGCGATCTGGTCGAGATGCGCCCGGCCGGCCACGGCAAGACCCGCGTTGTCGCCCATGTCCCCTCGCGCGGCCTGATCGGCTATCAGGGCGAGTTCATGACCGACACCCGCGGCAACGGCGTTCTGAACCGCATCTTCCACAGCTGGGCCCCCTACAAGGGCGCAATCCAGGGCCGCCGTCAGGGTGTGCTGATCTCGATGGAGAACGGCGTTTCGGTGGCTTATGCGCTGTGGAACCTCGAAGAGCGCGGCAAGCTCTTCATCGGCGCGCAGGAGCAGGTCTATACCGGCATGATCATCGGCGAGCATTCGCGCGACAACGATCTCGAGGTGAACCCGCTCAAGGGCAAGAAGCTCACCAACGTGCGCGCCTCGGGCACCGATGAGGCCGTGCGCCTGACGACGCCGGTGCGGATGTCGCTCGAAGAGGCGATCGCCTATATCAACGACGACGAGCTCGTTGAGGTCACGCCGAAGATCGTGCGGCTGCGCAAACGCTATCTCGACCCGCATGAGCGCAAACGCGCCACCCGCAGCGAGGCCTGAGGTTGCACGACCATCGCGGATGGGGGCGCTGCCCCCGTCCTGCGGACTCCCCCGGGATATTTCTGCACAGTTGATAGACGCAACTGCACTCATCATCTGTGCAAAAATATCCCGGGGTGAATTGCCCGGAACGGGCAAGAGGGGCAGCGCCCCTACCCTCCTCCCAGATCAGACCGGCAGATCGCCCGGCGGATTTTCCAAAAGCCGCACCAGCCGCCCGATCGCGCGGTGGAAGCGTTCCTCGGGCACGCCGCCCGCCATCGCGATGCGCACGGCATTGGGCGCATGGCCATCCTGCAGCACATATTCATCGGCTGAGCGCAGCAGCACCCCCTCGGCCTCGGCGACCCGTGCGAAGGTCGAGCCGCGCCAGCCGAGCGGGAGCCGCAGCCAGAGAAAGCTCAACCCCGGCTGCCACCCGATATCCTGATCGCCGAGCGCCTGAACCACCATCTGCAGCCGCCGCCCCATCACCTCTTGCGCGTCATGGCGCAGGCGCATCGCCTCGCCGCTCGTGAACAGATGGGTCACGATATCGGTCACCGGCCGCGGCAGCCCGAAGAAGCTGTGCTGCGCGGTCAGCCGCCCTGCTTCCCCCATGCCTTCGGGCGCGACGATCATGCCGAAGCGGATCCCCGCCGAAATCGTTTTCGAGAGCGAGGTGACATGCCAGGCGCGTTCAGGCGCGATCACCCGCAGGCTTTCGAGCCCGGTCACCGGCGCTGTGTAGCAATCGTCCTCGATGATCTGCAGATCGTGCCGGCGCGCGACCTCGACGATCGCCGCACGCCGCGCCTGCCCCATCCGGGCCGCGGTCGGGTTCTGCGCATCGGGCGTGATGCAGACCACCTGACCGCCGTAACGGCGGCAGGCCGCATCCAGCGCCTCGGGGACCATCCCCTCACCATCGAGCGCGACCGGCACCACCTCGGCGCGGTTCAGCCGCGCGGCGTGGCGAAAGCCGGGATAGGCGAGCTCCTCGCACAGAACCACCGGCCGATCGCCGCGCAGACAGCATTGCAGCACGATGTTGATCCCGTTCTGCCCGCCATGGGTCAGCACCAGATCATCGGCGTCGGTGACCGCCCCGAGCGAACAGCCGGCAAACCATTCGAGCGCAGCCTCGCGGCAATAGCGGTCGCGCCGCAGGCCCGGATATTCGAGATAATTGCGCCCGATCTCGGCCGCGGCCTCGGACATGGCGCGAGCCAGCGCCGCGGTCTGGCCGACATCGGGCAATTGCGGCGAGCGCAGATCGACGATTCCATCGTCATCGACCGGATCCATCACCGGTTGCTGATAAATCGCCTCGGTCGGCCCGAGGCGCCGCGTTTGTGTCGATACAAATGTGCCCCGCCCGACGGCGGCTTCGAGCAGGCCCTCCTGCGTCGCGATCTGATAGGCACGCGCCACGGTTCCCGGCGTAACCCCCAGTTTCCACGCGAGATCGCGCACCGTGGGCAGGCGCGAACCGGGGGGAAGATCGCCGCGCCGGACCCCGTCCCGCAGGGCCCGGACAAGCGAGAGATATTTCGGTCCGGCCTGAAGGGCGAGGTCGGGGCGCCAACTTGTATCAGTCACAATGTTTCTCTGGCCGGCATTGTATTGGTTTTGTAAGGTCATCCTACCAGAAACCCAAGGATTGTATCAATACAGAAAAGGTGATCCATGACCAGCCTGCAGCACATTCGTCTCTCTTCCGCGACCACCCGCCGCCCGGCCCCCGGGCCGCTTGCGATGGTCACGAAATGGATCGAGACCCGCGCGACACGTGCGGCGTTGGCCCGTCTGGATGCCCATCTGCTCGCGGACGTCGGTCTCGAGCCTGCCATGGCGCGCCACGAATCGGGCCGCCCCTTCTGGCGCGAATAGGAGCCGCAGTCCCCTGTCGGATCCTCTTCCTGAGGCCGGGCCATGCCCGGCCTTTTTTTCATGATTTCAACAGGAAAGGCCGCCCGAAGGCGGCCATGACAAGCTGATCGGAAACTTCCGCCGAAATTCCGGGCGACCGAAGCCCCCCGGCATGTCAGGCGCGACGGCCCTGTTCAGTGCAACACGCTCTCGATCGAGATCGAGCGTTTCTTGAGCTCGGCATAGAGCGCGGGCAGCACCCGGATCTCGCGCGCGGCACGCGACAGCGCCTCGCCGATCTGGCTCTCGCTGACGGCGCCCTGCACGCGCCAGACCATCCGCCGCGCGACGCCGTCGTCATAGACGATCTCGACACCGCCGCGACGCCCCTTGCGCAGGCCTAGAAAATCGAATCCCCCAGAGGGGCTGTGAAATACCGATTGTGCCATTTTGACTGCTCTTTATTGGTCTTTGACCCGATATTGCGCCGCAGTGTGGCGCCGTCAATTCACGCCGCCGCGATCCGGTGATCAGCGGCCCGCGCTGAGTCCGCCGCGCAACACCGGGCAAAGAGCGATACAATCTCGGCGGTCCGGCGCGACAGCCCGGTCAGGCCGCCATCAGCGCCCGCACCTCATAGGCCCGGAGCGCGCGGCGCGCGGCCATCCACGGTCGATCGCCCCCCGCCTCGGCCAGTTCGGGGAAGATCGTCAGCAGTTCGGTGCGCTGCGGATCATCGAGCCCGCCCATTGTCAGATCGCCCGGCTGATAGCTCTCGGTCCAGGAGCCGTTCGCACGAATGATCTCGTGGCTGTCGAACATCAGGTGCAGATAGGTCACCTCGGTCCGTTCGAGCCGCGTGACGCCCGGCCGCCCGACCAGATGCAGCGCCGCGGCCAGCACTTCGGCCTCGCCGAAGAGCAACTCGGCCCGGCTCGCCTGCAAAAGCATCCGATGCTGCGGCGACACGGTGAGATCGACCTCGGGCAGATCGGGACCGAGCGCGCCGCGCGCGATCCGCACCGGCTGCAACTGGGGCGCGCGGGCCAGATCGGCCGCTCCTAGGCGCCGCCGCCCGATCCAGCGGATCGGCTGAAATCCGTTGTCGCGGGTCAGCACCCGATCGCCGAGGCCGAGCGCCTCGACCGGGACCGGCCCTTCGCGCGTGCAAATCAGCGTGCCGGGGGTGAAACAGGGCACGATCTGGATATTCTCGATATTCGAGAAGGTGGTGGTCGAGCCATCGGCCCAGCGGATCGTGCCGTTCTCGGGGTTGGCCGCGTCGTAGATGACCTTCGCGCGGCCGTTCAGGATCAGGACATCGGTATCGCTGTCATCGGCATCCTCGGAGCCGTCGATCGTGCCGGTATCGCCATAATCGAGCACGATCGTATCCGAGCCGGTGCCGCCATCGTAGGAATCCGAGCCCGCGCCGCCGTCGAGATAATCGTTGCCAGCGCCCCCGATCAGCGTGTCATCGCCGTCCCCGCCCAGCACCGTGTCATCGCCCGTGCCGCCGTCGAGGCTGTCATTGCCTTCGTCGCCGGTGACCAGATCATCGCCTGCACCGCCCAGCACAGTGTCGTTTCCCGTGCCACCATAGAGGCTGTCGGCGCCGCCGGCCCCGTCCATGTAATCGTTGCCGTCATAGCCGTAGAAGACGTTGGTATAGGCATCCGTGCCCGAGGTGATCTCGTCGTCGAACCCCACGATCGTATCGTCATAGGCCGTGCCATAGACGCCATCGACCCCGGAGAGCGTGTCACCCGCGGCATCCCCGCCCGAGGCCGCGCCGGTCGCCAGGTTGATGTTCACCGCGGCGCCGCTATCGGTGTAATCGACATAGTCCATGCCCGAGCCGCCGGACAGATTGTCAGCCCCGGCTCCGCCATGCAGCGTGTCGTTCCCGGTGCCCCCCTGCAGCGTGTCATTGCCGGTGCCGCCGTCGAGACTGTCGTCGCCGGTGCTGCCGCTCAGCAGATCGTCGCCGGTGCCGCCGAGCACCGTATCATTGCCGTCGCCGCCGTCGATCGTGTCATTGTCTATGCCGCCGTCGATGTAATCGTCGCCCGCATCGCCAAGGATCGAATCCGCCCCGTCCTCGCCATAGATCGTATCGTTGCCGCTCCCGCCCGAGATCGAGTCGTTGCCGGTGCCGCCATGAACGGTGTCGTTGTCGTCGCCCGCGAGGATCGTATCGGCTCCGGCATCGCCATAGATCAGGTCGGCGCCGACATCGCCGAGGATCCGGTCCGACCCATCGCCACCGCGCAGCGTGTCGTTGCCGGTGCCGCCGTCGATCGTGTCGTTGTCGATCCCGCCGTCGATGTAATCGTCGCCCGCATCGCCGAGGAGCGAGTCGCTGCCCGCGTCGCCATAGATCGTGTCGTTGCCATCCCCGCCCGACGCGGTGTCGTTGCCATCCCCGCCCGAAAGCGAATCCGCCCCCGTGCCACCGCTGAGCGAATCGTTGCCGGTGCCGCCGATCAGCGTGTCGTCGCCCGCCATCCCGCTCAGCGTGTCGTTCCCCGCACCGCCGTCGAGCATGTTCGCGCTCGAATTGCCTGTCAGAGCGTTCGCGCCCACGTTGCCGATCACGTTCTCGAAGTTGAGGACGGTGGAGGTGAAATTGGTTGTGGTCGAGGTGCCGTCGTCGTTCAGGACGATGCCCTGATCGCCCGGGATCTGCGCGAGCGACAGCGTGTCGTTGCCGGTGCCACCATCGAGCACATCGGGCTGACCCGAAGTGAAATAGCCCGCCTCGGCGTAATCGTCGCCCTCCTCGAGGTAGACCACGTCCGAGCCCGACTGGCTGTCACCCGCGAGCCAGACGTCATTGCCGGCCCCGCCATAGACGGTGTCCTTGCCCGCCCCGCCCTCGAAGGTGTCGTTGCCGTCACCCCCCTGCAGCAGGTCGTTGCCAGTGCCGCCGAGCAGCGAGTCGTTGCCCGCGCCCCCCGAGAGCGTGTCGTTGCCGTCGCCTCCTGAGAGGGTATCGTTCCCGTCGAGCCCGGAGATCGAGTCGTTATTCTTCGTGCCGTTCAGCGTGTCGTTGCCGTTTGAGCCCGTAATCGTTGCCATGCATTCCTCGTAACCACTCACGCCCCGAAGGGATCCGCGAGACAGATGTCTCACGCAGGTGTGGCTGCATTGCGGCTCTATGTAGGGAAAGACCGCGACCGGATTTAGGCAAAATTCGGACCCGCGCGAACAGATTGGACCGGCTCGCGTCTAAGGCGAACAGCCCGGCAAAGACGGCCTCACATGGTGCCGCGGCCGGCGCTCAGGACGTGGCTTCCTGACGCGAGGGACGCACCTGATCATAGTCACTGAATTTCGAGGCGCCCGCATCCCCCCCGAGGACCTCGACGAGATTGGCACGATCCGCCTCGGGCATCACCGCAATCGCGGCGGCAGCGGGTTGGAAGCTCTCCGACCAGCAGCCATCCCCGAGCAAAAGCTCGTGACGATCACACAAGATCTGGACGTATTCGACCTCGGTCGCGCCATCCGCGGCAATTCCGTCGAGCCCGACGAGATCGCGCGCGGGCACCAATCGCTCAGCGCTCTCGCCTTCTCCGGGCAATGCGATGAGGAATCGGTGGTTCGGCGAGACGATCATGTCGCGCTCCGGCAGGCCGGCACCGAGCGCACCGGCGGCGATCCGCACCGGCCGCAGAAACGGGTTGAGCGCCAGCGCGCGCCAGCCGAAACGGCGGCGACCGATCCAGCGGATGGTCTGAAGCCCGTTGTCGCGCGTGCTCACCCTCTGGCCGACACGGAGATCCGCCACCGGGGAGAGACCGGCCCCGGTGGCGATATCCGTCTGCAGTGTGAAACAAGGCACAGCGGCGGCGAATTGGCGCATATCTGCGGCGAACAGGCGAACCCCTTCGCCGTCCCGTGCCGCGATCACGCCATCGGATTGCTCATAGCCGGAATAGTGCAGACGCAACTCGCGCGGGGCATCGGCCCCGGTTTCAGAGAAGCACGCAGAGGTCATCTGCGCGCCTGCAAGCACATCTTGCGCAACCGTCAGTGTTTGATCCGCAATCGTCATTACGCCCTCAGACCCGGAAAACAGCCCGGAACTCACAAGAACGCCCCCGGTTGAGACGATACTGATCGGCACGTCCTAAAGAAAGCTTAATTGCCGCAAAAACGTCGTATTCGCCATAAACTCATCGTTTTCCATGGCGAAACAACATCCGGTTGCGCGGCCCTGCCCCGGCGCCCCGCACAACAGAAAACGCCCGGCGAAGCCGGGCGTTTCCAAGGACTTACTGAGATCAGACGCGCTTGAGCAGCGCCGCCTCGTGGCGTTTGAGCGTCTTGCGCGCCGAACCATAGGCGTCGATGCCGGTGCGGGTCTTGAGCTCGGGGAAGAGCTCGAAGATCTCGCTGCGCTGCGCATTGCCCATGCCGCCGAGCGTCTGGTCGCCGGGCTGGAAGCTCTCGGTCCAGGCGCCGTTCGCCAGCACCACCTCGTGACGGTCGAACATGAAGTGCAGGTAGCTCGTGCCGAGGGTTTCGGCGGTGCGCACGCCCTTGTTGTCGACCAGGTGCTTGGCGGCGACCAGAACCTCGTGCTCTTCGAAGTAGAGCGCGGTGCGTTCGTTGGCGACCAGCATCCGGTGGTTGGGCGAGACCAGCATGTCCCGCTCGGGCAGATCGTTGCCGAGGCTGCCCGCCTTGATCAGCACCGGTTTCAGATGCGGGGCCGCGGTCAGCTCGGCGAGGCTCATGTCGCGCCGGCCGATCCAGCGCAGCTCCTGAATGCCGTTGTCGCGGGTGATGACCTTGTCGCCGACCTGCAGCTCCTCGACCAGGCGCTCGCCCTTGGGCGTCGCGACCAGCGTGCCCGGGGTGAAGCAGGGGATGACGTTCTCGATGTTCGAGAAGGTCAGCGTGCCGACTGGATTGCCCTCGTCGTCGAGGAAGGTGACGATGCCGTCTTCCTTGTCGGCGCTGGTGTAGTTGATCGACAGGTGATCCTTGCCGATCGCACTCAGGTCGAGCACATCCCAATCGCTGTTGTCGTCGTCCTCGCTGCCGTCGACCACATCGCCGACACCTTCCTCGGTCGAGCCGACGATGAAGACGTCGCTGCCCTGACCGCCGATCAGCGTATCCGAGCCGGTGCCGCCATGGATCGTGTCCTCGTCGATACCGCCGTCGATGTAATCGTCGCCAGCGTCGCCATAAAGAACGTCGTCATCGTCCTGACCATAGATCACGTCATTGCCGTCGCCGCCATGGACCGTGTCCATGCCGTTGTCCGGGCGCTGGTCATAGGCATCGACCACGTTGAGCGCATCGGGATAGATCGGGCTGAGGCCGGCATAGATCGTGTCATTTCCTTCGCCACCGTCGATGCTGTCCGACCCCTCGGCGCCGATGATGTAATCGTTGCCGCTGCCACCGAGGACGGTGTCGTCGTCGCAGCCCGCGTCGATGCTGTCGTCGCCCTCGCCGCCCTCGATATAGTCGCGGTCGTCGCCGGTGATGATCGTGTCATTGCCCGCGCCGCCATAGACCGTGTCGAGGTCGTTGTTCGGATCGGCATCGTCCGAGAAATAGGGCGTATAGCCGCGATCGGGTGCATAGGTGCCGTCGGAGGTGTTGATATAGTCGTTGCCATCGCCGCCATCGACCGAGTCGCTGCCCGAGCCGCCGGTGATCGAATCATCGCCCGCACCACCTTCGAGCGTGTCGTCGCCCGAGCCGCCTTCCATCGTGTCGGCGCCATCGCCACCCACGACGAGATCGTCGCCCGTCCCGCCCGAGAGCGAGTCGTCGCCCGAGCCGCCGTCGAGCGTGTCGTCACCCGAAGCGCCCTTGAGCGTGTCGTTGCCGTCGCCGCCGATCAGGCTGTCGTCGCCGTCCTCGCCATAGACGAGATCGTCGCCCTCACCGGCCCAGACGGTATCGTCGCCGAGCCCGGCATAGACCGTGTCGTCGCCGGCGCCCGCTTCGATGCGGTCGTCGTTGGGCGCATCGTCGCCGAGGATCGCATCCTCGTGGTCGACCATGTCGCCCTCGGGATCGCCGGTGTAATCATAGTCGATGAGGTCGTCGCCCTCGGTGCCCTCGACGATGCCATCGCCCTGATCGGTGATGACGTTCTCGATGTTCACGAAATCGAGCGTGCCGACCACGTTGCCGTCGCCGTCGAGGAATTCGACGGTGCCGTTCTCGGGGTTGTCATCGGCATAGATGATGTTCACCGGACCCGCGCCGGTCAGGTCGAGCACGTCGTAATCGTCGCCGCCCTCGCCGCCGTCGATGCTGTCGCCGTTGCCCTCTTCAGCCGAGCCGACGAGGAAGGTGTCGCGGTCGTCATCGCCCGACATCAGATCGGCCCCGGCACCGCCAGTGATCAGGTCGTTGCCACCATTGCCGAAGATCGTGTCGTCGCCATAGCCGCCCGAGAGCGTATCGTCGCCCTCTTCGTCCTCGACCGCCGAAACGGTCTCGAAGTTCAGATCGGTGACGAAGACCGCCTGATCGGTGGCACCGCCGTTCGAATATTCGATCACGATCGAGGCAACCGGCCCGTCGATCTCGACAAGGATCGAACCGCTCGACTCACCGGCGTCCTGGCCGTTGGTGCCATTGTCGACCGCGGTGCCGGTGGCGGTGTTGCCCGAGACCGAGACGCCCCCTTCGGAGGTGATCGACACCGGGATCTCGTTGCCCTCGGCGTCATAGGCGTGGATCGTGACGATATCGAGGTGATAATCGCCCGAATAGCCTTGGTCGATGTCGTTGATCCGGAAGCTCACATTCTCGACCGCATCGACGGTGCCGTCCTCGCTCGAGGTGAAGCTGATCGTCGTGACCGAGGTGTCGTCGGGGTTCGTGCCGCTGACGCCACATTCGCCGCCCAGACCAAAAAGCTTCAGCCCGGTCGCCGAGGACAGGCCGTCCTCGCTCTCGACATATTGCACCTCGTTGGTGACCGAGGCGGTCGCGCCCTGATCGAGCGCGGTGAAACCGAAGGTCGCGGTGACCGAGCCGAGATCCACACTCGACCCACTCGCGATCGAGCAGCCGGCCGCCCCGAAGGCGCCCCAGTCGAGCGTCTGCTCTTCGGTCGTGGTCGCGTTGGTGTCCGCGCCGTCGCCGACGATCAGGTCATTGCCCCAGCCGCCCGAGATGCTGTCGTCGCCCGAACCGCCATAGAGGCTGTCGGCCGCGCCCGCACCCGAGATCGTGTCGTCGCCGCCATTGCCGTAGAACACGTTGGTGTAGGTGTCCGAGGGATCGGTGCTCGACTGATCAAAACCGACAAGGCTGTCGGCATAGCTCGACCCGATCACGCCGTCGATACCACCGCCGATGCTGTCACCGGTCGCATCGCCCCCGGTCAGGGTCTCGGCGCCCAGATCGACGGTCACGCCCGCATCGCTGTCGGAATAGTCGATCATGTCGAGGCCGGTGCCGCCGACGTAGGTGTCGTTGCCTTCGCCACCGTGCAGCGTGTCGTCGCCCGCACCGCCCGAGAGGTAATCGTCGCCGGTGCCGCCATCGAGGCTGTCGTCGCCGTCTTCGCCATAGACCTCGTCATTGCCCGCGCCCGCGAGCACGGTATCGTCGCCCGCGCCGGCCTTGACGATGTCATCATTGCCGGTCTCGCCGGGCAGGATCGCGTCGTTATGGTCGATCAGGTCGCCATCGGGGTCGCCGGTGTAATCGTAGTCGATGAGATCGGCACCCGCAGTGCCCGAGACGATCCCGTCGCTCTCGGGTTCGCAGACGGTGACGGTCACGGTCGCGGTGTCATAGCCGCCGTGACCGTCGGAAATCTTGTAGGTGAAGGAGGTCGTGCCCGAGAAGCCGGCATCCGGGGTAAAGGTGATGGTGCCGTCGGAGTTGACCGAGACGCTACCGTCAAGCGGATCCGAGGCGCTGACCACGGTCAGCTTGTCGCAATCCTTGTCGGTATCATTCGCGAGGACGTTGATCACGACGGCCGAGTTGTACTCGGTGCTGACACAGTCGTCGCGCGCATCCGGATTATTGTTGCAGCTATAATAATACGTCATCGCCTACCCCTTCACCACCACACGGACCAGACAGCCCGCACGCCTTTCTTCAAGTCAGCGCGCTTGCGCGGCGCCCGTGCACACACCTACAGACGACCCGTCGCCTGCACTCGAAGCAAAGAGCATGATCATGTGATCGCGCCGAGGCGCGTTGCACGCTGCAAACGCCAGCAGCGGCAGGATGAGCTATTCCGAAGTTGCCTCTCGCAGCAGATCACGCGAGGCGCAGCAGCCGTTCCCTTACATCACATAAACGCACCCGCAGGTGCACACTCTTCACTCGCCACCCCCATGGCTCTGCCCCCCAGTCGGGCATGCCCCTAGATACCCTGTCAGGGTGCGCCGGGAAAAGCGAATTTCGCCACGAAATTGCCCCCTTTTGACCAGATCCTGCCGCACTCCTGCCGCATCGCGCCCGATTACCGCCATGTTTGAGGAGTCAATTGTTTCGCAAAGGTCCGGCCGCGACAGGCCTTACCTAAGCGTAAACCCTTAATTTACTATAATTTGTGTAAGCCTCCGCGCGCTGCTCGCCGCCGACCCGCAACTCCCGCGCGAGCGATCGTTCACGAAATGGAAACGGTATCCACGCGGCTCGATTTCCCTTTCGAGGACAAAATCCTGACACATTTTACACAATCTCTGGCGAAAGATTGTTCACCCTGCACATGCAAAAAGCAGGATTCACACCGTTTGTTGCACCTGCATCCTGAGCTCACGCCGAATCACATTTTGTTAACCAAGCTCGTGACTTGCCGTGCGCTGCACCGCAGCAATCCAATGACGGAGAGGTGACGGAGCACGGAATGGCCCGCACAATACCGGACGCATGTCCCGCGTCGAAGGAGGTCCTCCGGGCCCGGATCTTCGTGATCTTTGGGAAAGCTGGTACCCGAGGTCGGACTCGAACCGACATACCTTGCGGTGGGGGATTTTGAATCCCCTGCGTCTACCATTCCGCCACTCGGGCCAGCCCCTGCGCAATATCGCCCGCGCGGCCCGCTGACAAGAGAGAAGAGCGCCCCGACGCCCGACATGCGCGCCAATTCGACGCCCCACTGCCACGCCTCAGCGTCGCTCGCTTTGGGGGTCCGATCAGAGGTTGCGCACCGAGAAGGTGTCGCAGCTCTTCACCGCGCCGCTCTCGAAGCCGGTCGCAAACCAGCGCTGACGCTGCTCGCTCGTGCCATGGGTAAAGCTGTCGGGCATCGGCCGCCGCCCGGCGTTCTTCTGCAAGGTATCGTCGCCGATCTTCGCCGCGGCATTCATCGCCTCGGCGATGTCGCCCTTTTCGACCGAGCCGAAGGTCTCGGCCGCATGGCGCGCCCAGATCCCCGAGAAACAATCCGCCTGCAGCTCGATGCGCACCGAGAGCGCATTGCTCTCGGCCTCCGAGGCCCGCGCGCGCACCGCATTCACCTTGGACAGGATGCCGAGCTCGTCCTGCACGTGATGGGCGACCTCATGCGCCACCACATAGGCCGCCGCGAAATCGCCCCCCGCGCCCAGCTGACGCGACAGCGTCGCGAAGAAATCGGTGTCGAGATAGACCTTCTTGTCGGTCGGGCAATAGAACGGCCCGGTCGCGCCGCTGGCATTGCCGCAGGCCGATTGCGTGACCTGACTGAACAGCACAAGCGTCACCGGCGTATAGCTGCGCCCGAGCTGGCTGGCGAAGATATCGGCCCAGACCTCCTCGGTATCGGCCAGCGTCACCGAGACGAAATCGCCCATCGCCCGGTCCTGTTCGCTGAGCTGGCCCGAGGTCTCGTAGCTCGACCCCGAACCGCCGCCCTCCAGCAGCGGTGTGACGTCGACGCCGAGGAAATAGCCGATCAACAGCACCGCCACCGCGCCGAGCCCGGTCACCCCGCCCGCACGTCCGATCGAGGCCCGCCCGCGCCGGTCCTCGATATTGCTGCTGCCGCGCCGCCCCTGCCATTTCATCGCAATGCCCCTCGTCACCCGGATCACGTTCCCGAGATTAGCGGCAGCCGCGGCGCTGTGAAAGCCCCGTTGCGCAAGGCCCCGCGCGCCGCCCTGCCCGCCCGACGCCCGCAGGCCCCGCCCCGCGCCGCCACCGGGCCCTTGACCTTCGCGCGCACGCGGGTGAAGGGTTGCGAAACCCAAGGAGTTGCGATGATCCGCAGGCTGTATGACTGGACGATGAGCCTCGCGGCGGGGCCCCGGGCGATGTGGGCGCTCGCCCTCGTGGCCTTTGTCGAAAGCTCGGTCTTTCCGATCCCGCCCGATGTGCTGATGATCCCGATGATCCTGGCCGCGCGCCACCGCGCCTTCCAGATCGCCGCGGTGGCCACGCTCGCCTCGGTGCTCGGCGGCTGCCTCGGCTATGCGATCGGTTACGGTTTCATGGATACGGTGGGTCAGCCGATCCTCGAATTCTACGGCAAGGCGGGCAAGTTCGACGAGCTCGCGGCCCAGTTCAATCAATACGGCGGCTGGGCGGTGCTGGTCGCGGGGGTCACGCCCTTCCCCTACAAGGTGATCACCATCTTCTCGGGGGCCACACATCTGAGCCTGCCGCTCTTCCTCGGGGTTTCGGTGACGGCGCGCGCGCTGCGCTTCTTCATCGTGGCCGGGCTTTTGTGGAAATTCGGCGCGCCGATCCGGGACTTCATCGAGCGCTGGCTCGGGCCGCTCTTCACCGCCTTCGTCGTGCTGCTGATCGGCGGCTTCTATGCGCTGAGGTATCTGTGATGCTCGCTTCCCTCACCTCTCTCTCGTCGCGCGCGCTGGTGGCTCTGGCCTCGGCGGGCTCGGCTGCGGTGCTGATCGCCGCCCTCGGCTTTCAGGCGGCGGGTTTTGCGCCTTGCGAGCTCTGCATCGCGCAGCGCTGGCCGCATCTCGCCGCCGTCCTCATCGGCGCGGCGATCCTGGTCTTCCGCCTGCCGATGGTCGTGGCGCTTCTGGGCGCGGCGGCGGCGGCCACGACGGGTGGCATCGCGGTCTATCACAGCCTGGTCGAGCGCAAGCTGATCGAGGGCCCCACGAGCTGCACCTCGTCCGGCCCGGGCGCGATGTCCGCCACCGACCTGCTCGCGCAAATCCAGTCCGCGCCCCTCGTGCGCTGCGACGAGATCGCCTTTCAGGTGCTTGGCGTGACCATGCCGAACATGAACGTGCTGGCCTCGGCGCTCTTCGCCGCCCTCTGGATCGCGGCGTTCCTCAAGGCGCGCCGCGCCTGAACCCACCGAGCGACTGTTTTTCCCGGCGAAACCAAGCCCGCCGCAGGCACCCCCGCCGTCCCGCCAGCCCCACGCGTCGGCTGTGAGTATTTGAACCAAGAAAAAGGCCACGGGGCTTTGGCTTTTTCTTGGTTCAAATACTCGAAAATCCGCACTCACCGCCCGCGCGCGCGCCTGAGCGATTGCACCCATGCCTATGGCTGCGCTATAAGTGCGCCAACAATATCTAGAAGAAGAAGACGCGCGTGACCGATACTCCCGATACGCCGGAAACCCTCGACGACGGCCCCAAACGCCCGACCTATGACGGCCCGCAGGTCTCGATCGCCGAGGAGATGAAGACCGCCTATCTCGACTACGCGATGAGCGTGATCGTGTCCCGCGCGATCCCCGATCTGCGCGACGGTCTGAAGCCCGTGCACCGCCGCATCCTCTATGCGATGCACGAGACCGGGAACACCGCCGACAAGCCCTATCGCAAATCGGCGCGTCCGGTGGGTGATGTCATGGGGAAATATCACCCGCATGGCGACGCCGCGATCTATGACGCGCTGGTGCGGATGGCGCAGGACTTCTCGATGTCGCTGCCGCTGCTCGATGGTCAGGGCAACTTCGGCTCGATGGATGGCGATAGCGCCGCCGCCATGCGCTATACCGAAGTGCGCATGGACAAGCCGGCGAACTTCCTGCTGGCCGATATCGACAAGGAAACCGTCGATTTTCAGGACAACTACGACGGCAAGGACCGCGAGCCGACGGTTCTGCCCGCGCGTTTCCCGAACATGCTGGTCAATGGCGCCGGCGGCATCGCGGTCGGCATGGCCACGAACATCCCGCCGCATAACCTCGGCGAGGTGATCGACGCCACGCTCGCGCTGATCGACACGCCCGACATGTCGACCGAAGCACTGATGGAGATCGTGCCCGCCCCCGACTTCCCGACCGGCGCGCAGATCATGGGCCGGGGCGGCGCGCGCAAGGCCTATCTCGAGGGCCGCGGCTCGGTGATCATCCGCGCCAAGACCCGCGTCGAGGAAATCCGCAAGGACCGCTACGCCATCGTCGTCGACGAGATCCCCTATCAGGTGAACAAGGCCGCGATGATCGAAAAGATCGCGGAGCTGGTGCGCGACAAGCGGCTCGAGGGGATTTCCTCGATCGCGGATGAGAGCGACCGGGTCGGGGTGCGGGTGGTGATCGAGCTCAAGCGCGACGCGACCGCCGATGTGGTGCTCAATCAGCTCTACCGCTTCACGCCCCTGCAAACCTCCTTCGGCTGCAACATGCTGGCCTTGAACGGCGGCCGCCCCGAGCAACTGACGCTGCGCGATTTCCTCAGCCATTTCATCACCTTCCGCGAAGAAGTTGTGGCGCGGCGCACGGCCTATGAGCTCAGGAAGGCGCGCGAGCGCAGCCATATCCTCTGCGGTCTGGCCGTCGCGGTCTCGAACGTCGATGAGGTCGTCGCCACGATCCGCGGCTCGAAGGACCCGGCCGAGGCGCGCGAAAAGCTGATGACGCGGCGCTGGCCCGCGCATGACATCGCCGAATATCTGCGGCTGATCGACGATCCGCTGCATCCGATGAATGACGACGGCACCTATAACCTGTCGGAGATTCAGGCCCGCGCCATTCTCGACCTGCGCCTGCAACGCCTGACCGCGATGGGCGTGCAGGAGGTCACCGACGAGCTGGCCGAGCTTGCGGGCAAGATCCGCGATTATCTCGACATTCTGGGCTCGCGCGAGCGGATCATGGCGATCATCTCGGACGAGCTGCGCGAGGTGCGCGCCGCCCATGCCGTGCCGCGCCGCACCGAGATCGTCGACTGGGCCGGTGACCTCGACGACGAGGACCTGATCGAGCGCGAGGACATGGTCGTGACGATCACGAGCGGAGGCTATATCAAGCGCACCGCTCTGGCCGAATTCCGCGCGCAGCGCCGCGGCGGCAAGGGGCTGGCGAGCATGGCGACCAAGGAAGATGACGTGGTCACCACGCTCTTCGTGGCCAATACCCATACGCAGCTTTTGTTCTTCACCACCGATGGCATGGTCTACAGCCTGAAATGCTGGCGGCTGCCGCTGGCCGGGCGGACCTCGAAGGGCAAGGCGATCGTCAACATCCTGCCGATCCCGCAGGGCGTGTCCATCGCCTCGCTGATGCCGGTCGATGCGCCCGAGGAGGAATGGGACGATTATCAGGTCTTCTTCTCGACCTCGGATGGCGATGTGCGCCGCAATGCGCTCAGCGATTTCGCCAAGGTCATGCGCAACGGCAAGCGCGCGATGGAACTGCCCGAGGGGGTGACGCTGGTCGACACCCGGATGTGCAGCGAGGATGACGACATCATGCTGGTCACCGCCGCGGGCCGGGCGATCCGCTTCCCGGTGCCGGAGGTGCGCGTCTTCAAGGGCCGCTCCTCGACCGGCGTGCGCGGCGTGCGTCTGGCCGCCGGCGACAAGGTCGTCTCGATGTCGGTGATCCGGCATTTCGAGGCCGAACCCTGGGAGCGCGCGGCCTTCCTGAAGCGCTTCCGCGCCGAGATGGGCTCGGAGGACGAGACCGAAGTGGATGCCGAGGAAGAGGGCGAGATCGCCGAGGGCACGCTCTCGGATGAGCGCTATGCCGAGATGCTGGCCGCGCAGGATCTGATCCTGACGGTGACGGCCTCGGGCCTTGGCAAGACCTCGTCGAGCCATGATTACCCGGTTCGCGGGCGCGGCGGTCAGGGCGTCGGCGCCTTCAAGATGTCGGGCCGTTCGGGCGCGCTGGTGGCGAGCTTCCCGGTCGAGCCGAGCGATCAGATCATGCTCGCGACCTCGACCGGCCAGTCGATCCGCTGCCCGGTGGCGGGGATCTCGTTCCGCTCGCGTTCGGCGGGCGGGGTCAAGGTCTTCGACACCGCCGCGGGCGAAGAGGTGGTGACGGTCGCGCGTGTGGCCGAAGCCGGCGATGAAGATGAGGATCCTGCCGCCGAGAGCTGATCGGCCGGGTCCCGAAACCGCCCTCCGGTGCTGCCGGGGGGCATGGCCCACCGGGCCGCAATCAGAGATCCCCAAAGGGGACGACATGAGGCAGAGCATGAAGACAACGCTTTTCGCGGCGCTCGGCGCCGTTTCCCTGATCGCAACGCCGGCGCTGGCCGAGGTGAGCGGCGCCGAGCTGAGCCTCGGCTATTCCGGGCTCGCCGATGGCGGGGCGCGCGACATTCACAAGATGACGCTGGGTGCCGGGCTCGAATTCGCGCTCTCGCCCGCGTTCTCGGTGCAGGGCGATCTCGCCAAGAGCTGGTATGGCGAGACCGATGGCAGCGGCGAGAGCTATGCCCTGCACGGCATCTATCACGCGCCTTCGGGCCTGGCTCTGGGCGGCTTTGCCGGTCATGACAAGGTCGCGGGCGAAGGTGTCGATTTTTACGGCCTCGAGGCCGGCGGCACTTTCGGGATGGTCGATGCCGAGGGCGCGCTGACCTGGCTCGACGGGGCGGGCAGCGACGGGTTCGGGGTCACGCTCAAGGGCGATTACGCGCTCAGCGATCAGTTCGCGCTCGGGGGCAAGTTCGCCACCGTCTCGGCCGATGACGGCGACGCCTGGCGGCTGAGCGGCACCGGCGCCTATCAGATCCTGCCGGGTCTGCAGGCCGAGGGCGAGCTTGGCCTTTACGATGGCGACGGGATGAACACCGAGACCTTCGTGGGCTTCGGCATCCGCGCGACCTTCGGCGGCGATGCGGTCACGCGCTCGGGCACCACCTTCGGCAAGCGCGGGTTGCAGGACTTCCTGCCCGGGCTCTGAGCCCCCGCTCCGCAAGGATTAAGCCTTTTTCAAAGGGTTCATGCCATCCTCGGCCCGTCCGCGCGTTGCGGCCGGGAGGATGGCATGAACCTGTATCACTGCATGATCGAGCTCAAGAGCGACGCCAAGGCGCTGGCCTTCGCGGCCTCGGCCGAACAGTGGATGGGCGAATTGCAGGCCCGCGGGCTGATCGGCACCTGGCGGCTCCTGCGCCGCAAGCTCGGCCTCGCCTCGGGGCAGCACAGCGATTTCCTGCTCGAGATCGAGGTCGAAGACATGGCCGCGCTCGAAGCCGCCTTTCGGGCCGCCGGACGCTTCAGCGAGGGCGACACGCGGCATT
The DNA here is from genome assembly GCA_003249215.1 of Rhodobacterales bacterium. Lineage (GTDB taxonomy): Bacteria > Pseudomonadota > Alphaproteobacteria > Rhodobacterales > Rhodobacteraceae > Rhodobacter. The sequence goes on along the minus strand of QKJR01000079.1, from coordinate 64,870 downwards.
ACGAGCTGATGCATGGCATGATCGCCCATGCCGAGGTGGGCCTCTACCGCGTCTTCCCCGATCCCGAACGCCGCGAGCGCATCGCGCTCGTCTGAGCTGCACTCAGCCCTCAGGGACTGCACGCGTCGGCGGACCAGAGATGGATCGCCTCGCCCGCCTCGGCCCCGATCAGATGGCAGTCGCCCGCCGCGCAGAGCGTCCAGCCACCGTCGGTCGCGCCGGAGGCGGCAAGGAAGACCTCGCGCTGCACGGGCAGATTCGGGATGTAATGCCAGCCGTCGGCGCGCCGCTCGGCGCCCTCGGGCGCCTCCATCCCGGCGCCGGAGCCCACCACCCGCGCCTCGACCGGGCGCAGACCGGCCGCGCTCACCTCCCAGCGTTCCCACCAGGTGACATGCTCGACCGAATGACTCCAGCTCAGGGTGAAGCCGCCGACGGCAAGCGCAAGGAGCTTGCCCCCGGCGGCGACGCAGAGGCTCACCCGCGCGCCCTCAGGCCACGGCCATGCCGGCCTGCCCGCCCTTGCGGCGCAACCACAAAAGCACGCCGAGCGCGACGGCCAGAGCAAAGCCGATCTCGTCGGTGCCGGGCAGCGCCATGATCAGCGAGACGCCGCCGGCGAAGGCCAGCACCCGCTCATACCAGCGCAGCGGGAATTGCAGGTAGCCCACGACCGCAAGCCCCCAGAGCGCGATCGCGATCACCGCCTTGAGCACCACATAGACCACCGCGACCGGATAGCCCACAGCCTCGGCCACCGGGCCACCATCCTGCAGCATCAGCGCCGGGGTGTAGACCGCCATGAAGGGCACGATGAACCCCGCCGCGGCGAGCCGGATCGCCTGCAGAGAGATCTTGAGCCCCGAGGCCTTGGCGATGGGTCCCGCTGCGAAGCACGCGAGCGCCACCGGCGGCGTCAGGTCCGCCATGATCCCGAAATAGAAGACGAACATGTGGCTCACGACCAGCGGCACACCGAGCTCGAGAAGCGCGGGACCGGCGAGCGAGGAGGTGATGATATAGTTCGGGATCGTCGGGATCCCCATGCCGAGCACGAGGCAGGTCAGCATCGTCAGCACGAGCGACAGGAACAGGTTATCCTCGCCGATGCGGATGATCGCGCCGATGAAGGTCGAGGCGATGCCGGTGAGCGAGAGCGTCCCGATCACGATGCCGACGATGGCGCAGGCCATGCCCACGGGCAGCGCGTTGCGCGCGCCCTGGGCCAGCGCGTCGCGGGTGATCCCGAGCGTCTCGCGCCCGCCCTTGGTCACGACGCAGGCCGCGACCAGCAGACCCACGACGGTGAAGAGCGCGGCCACCCCATATTCGAAGAAGAGCGCACAGCCGAGGCCAAGCGCGACCCAGAAGACGGTGCGGAAGGTCTTCGGCCCGATCAGGGCCGCGAGCGGCGCGCCGAGGATCAGGACGACCACGAGCCCGAGGCCCATCGTGCCCGCAAAGATCGGCGTGTAACCGGCAAAGAGCATGTAGACGAGGGCTGCAAGCGGCAGCACGAGCGGCCATTGGCTTTTGACCGCCTGCCACGGATTGGGCAGTTCGGCCTTCGGAATGCCCTTGAGACCCGCGCGCCCGGCCTCGAGATAGACCATCCAGAACACGACGCAGAAATAGAGCATCGCCGGAATGAGCGCGGCCTTGACGATCGCGCCATAGGGCAGGTTCAGCGTCTCGGCCATGATGAAGGCCACAGCGCCCATCACCGGCGGCATGATCTGCCCGCCCATCGAGGCGGTGGCCTCGACGCCGCCGGCGAAGGCCGGGCGGAAGCCGAAGCGCTTCATCAGCGGAATGGTGAACTGCCCCGAGGCCACGACGTTCGCGACCCCCGAGCCCGAGATCGTGCCCATCAGCGCCGAGGACAGCACCGCGACCTGCGCCGGCCCGCCGCGCAGATGGCCCACAAGGCCAAGCGCGAAATCGTTGAAGAGATTGAGCATCCCCGCCCGTTCGAGGAAGGCCGCGAAGACCACGAAGAGGAAGATATAGGAGCTCGAGACATAGATCGGCGTGCCGTAGATCCCCTCGGTGCCGAAGGAGAAGTTCTCGATCAGCTGGGCGAAATCATAGCCCCGCGTCTGGAACACGCCGGGCGCATATTGCCCGAAGGCGGAATAGGCCAGAAACAGCCCCGCGATGATCGCGAGCGGCCAGCCCATCAAGCGGCGCGCGGCGATGAAGACGACGACGATCAGCACGGTGCCCACGATCAGATCGGCCTGCGTGAGGAAACCGGTGCGCCGCATCAGATCGTGATAGAAGACCCAGTTGTAGATCCCCGTCCCCATCCCCGCGATGCCGATCGCCCAATACCACGCCTTGGAGATCTTCGATTTCGAGACGAGGTTCGCCACCAGAATGCAGCCCAGAAGCACGAGAAAGCCCACGTGCAGCGCGCGGATCGTCTGGCTCGGCAGCTTGCCATAGGCCGCGACGAAGATCTGGAAGAGCGAAAAGGCGACCGCGATCCAGAAGGCGATCTTGCCCGAGAGCCCCTCGCCGAAGCCCGGCGGCAGCCCCTCGAGCGCGCCATCCTCGGCATGGGAATGCTCGGCGGTGTCGTGGATCTGGCCGTGCGGTGCGGCGGTTTCAGTGGCGGATGTGGGCTCGGTCTGGGACATGGACGACCTCGGAGGATGCGGTGGGGCCGCGGCGCAGGCGCCCCGCGGGCGCGCACTCGGCGGCATCGAAATCTGACGAAAGGCCCCGACCGGTTCCGGTCCCGGGGCAAGGGCGGCGCCCCGCGGGGGCGGCGCCGGGATGTGGCACGACGCACCCGCAGGCCCGAGGGGGATCGGGGCCGGCGGGCGCGCCGCTCAGGCCATGATCACTTAATCAGGCCGACTTCGCGATAGTAGCGCTCGGCGCCCGGATGCAGCGGGATCGAGAGGCCCGAGATCGCATTTTCGAGCTTGATGTTCTTGGCCGCGGCATGGGCGGCGCTCAGGCGATCGAGGTTCTCGAAGATCAGCTTGGTCATCTGATAGGCGGTCTCGTCGTCCACCCCGGCGCGGGTCACCAGCACGTTGCCGACGGCGGCGGTGGGCACGTCCTCGGTCTGGCCGTTGTAGGTATTGGCCGGGATCACGGCGGGCATGTAGGGCGCGCCGATCTTCTCGACGATCTCCGACGGGATCGCCACGAGATTGATGTCATGGGTCGAGGACAGGTCCTTGATGAAGGCCACGCCCAGCCCCGAGGATTGCAGCGTCGACTGAAGCTGGCGGTTCTTGATCAGCTCGGCCGATTCCGAATAGGGCAGATACTCGACCTTGGCCATGTCGTCATAGCTCATGCCGGCCGCCTTGAAGATCTCGCGCGCGTTGAGCTCGGTCCCGGAGGCCGGCGCGCCGACCGAGATCGTCTTGCCCTTCAGATCGGTGATCGAGGCGATGCCCGCATCCTTCTCGGCGACGATCTGGATGTAGTTCGGATAGATCGCGGCGATTGCGCGCAGGTTCTCGAGCGGCTTCGGGAAGCCGGCTTCGGCATTGCCCTCCCAGCCCGATTTCACCGCATCGCCGAGCGCGAAGACGAGTTCGGCCTTCTTCTGGCCGAGCAGGTTGAGGTTCTCGACCGAGGCTTTGGTCGCCTGCACCTGAGTGCGCGCGCCGTCAATCTTCTCGCCATAGATTTCCGCGAGCGCGACGCCGAGCGGGTAATAGACGCCCGAAGTGCCGCCGGTCGCGATATTGATGAATTCGGCATTGGCTGCCGGCGCGATCAGGGCAACCCCCGTCAGCGCGGCGGAAAAGACCTTCGCCTTGAACCCGAACATGCGATTTCCTCCCATTGCAAGTCTTGGTGGCGCAAGCCTGACCGAGACAAACGGGCGCGCAAAGAAATTTCACAACTGCGCGACAAATTTGGACGATCCGCTCAATTTATTGACATTTCACGCCTTTTTTAGAGCCCCAAAGATCGGGCGCGTTAACGATTGGGCGATTGATCGCCAAATCGTCCGAGGCACGGCGATTTTTCGCCAGACCTATTCGCCGCGCAACCCGTATTTCGCAATCTTCTCGGCCAGTGTCCGGCGCGGCACGCCAAGCGCCTCGGCGGCCTCGGCCACGCGCCCGCCCGCAAGTCGCAGCGCCTCGTCGATCGTCTCGGCCTCGAAGCGCGCGAGCCGTTCGGGCAGGCTGCCCGCCTCGGCCGCAGGGGCCGCCACCGGCAGGCGCAGTCCGAGCAGATGCCGCTCGGCCGCGGCGCGCAATTCGGCGGCATTCCCGGGCCAGTCCTGCAGCGCCAGCAGCCGCAGATCGGCATCGAGCACCTCGGGCATCGGCCGCCCGAGCCGGTCCGCCGCCTCGCGCAGGAAGCGGGTATAGAGCAGGCCCACATCCTCGCGCCGCGCGCGCAGGGGCGGCACGGCAAGGTCCACCGCGCTCAGCCGGTGATAGAGATCGGCGCGGAAATGGCCCTCGGCCACCAGCGCGGGCAGATCGGCATGGCTCGCCGCGATCACCCGCAGATCAACCGAGCGCGGCGCATTCGAGCCGATCCGCTCGATGGAGCGTTCCTGCAACGCCCGCAAAAGACGCGCCTGCAGTGCCGGGCTCAGCCCCTCGACACCATCGAGGAAGACCGTGCCACCGTTGGCATGTTCGAGCTTGCCGATCCGCACGGCGGTCGTGCCCGCGACGAAGCCGCGCTCATGCCCGAAGAGCTCGGCCTCGAAGGCCTGTTCCGAACGCGGCGTGCAGTCGATCACCACGAAGGGCCGCCGCGCCCGGCGCCCGAAATCATGGAGCGCGCGCGCGATATGCTCCTTGCCCACCCCCGGCTCGCCGCGCAGGAGCACGTCGACGGGCAGATCGGCCAACTGCCGCACCGCCTCGCGGAAGGCCTCGATCGCCGGCGAAATCCCCGCAAGCCGCGCGTCGAGCCGGGCCGAGGCGACGATCGGCCAATCGGCGACCCGCACCTGCCGCCGCATCCGGCGCAGCTCGACCGCGCGGTCGAGCACCGCCACCAGATGCTCGGCGACATAGGGTTTCTCGATGAAATCATAGGCGCCCTCGCGCATCACCTCGACCGCGACGGGCACGTCACCGTGACCCGACAGCAGGATGACGGGCAGGTCCGGATCGGCCGTGCGCAGCCGCGAGAGCACCCCGCGCCCGTCGATCCGCGGCATCCGCAGATCCGTCACCACGCAATCGAGCGCAGGCGTCTCGACCTGATCGAGCGCGGTCTGCGGATCGGAGAAGGTGTTCACCTCGAAGCCCGAGGCGCGCAGCCAGTCGGCGGCCGCCTCGCAGAGCCGCGGCTCGTCGTCGATGAAGGCAATCGTGCCGCGCTCGCTCATCTCGTCTCCTCTGTGACGCCCACGAAGACCGGCAGGTCGAGTTCCGTCAGCGTGCCGCCCCCCGGGCGCGGCGCAAAGCCGACCCGCGCGCCCATATGCTCGAGGATCGTGCGGGTGATCGCAAGCCCGAGCCCGAGCCCCTCGCCCGAGGTCCTTGTGGTGAAGAAGGGCTCGAAGATCTGCACGCGCAGATCTTCGGGGATGCCTGGGCCACGGTCGGCGATGGTGACGTGCAGACGTGTGCCGTCTGCCTGCGCGCCGATCTCGACGGGCGGATCGTCACCGCCCTCCGGGTCGGCGGTGCGCTGCGCCTCGGCGGCGTTGAGCGCAAGATTGGTGATCACCTGCTGCAATTGCGCGGGCTGACCGGCAACGGGCGGCAGGTCCGCGGGCAGATCGAAGCGCAGGGTGATGCGCAATTCGCGCAGCCGCGGCTCGAGCACCTCGGCCGCGGTCGCGACCGCCGCGGCCAGATCGACCGGCGCCGCCGGCCCCGGTTTTTGCCGCGCGCCGAAGCGTTTGAGCGTGCGCACCATCTCCTGCATCCGGTGCAAAAGGCTCCGCGCCGAGGCCAGACTGCGCCCGACCTTCGCGCTCTCGGCGGCCTTCAGATGCAGTTCGGCCGCGGCGAGCGTGGTGTCGAGTGCCGAAAGCGGCTGGCTCACCTCATGCACGATGCTCGACGACATCCGCCCGAGCACGGCGAGTTTCGCAGCATGGACGAGGCTGTCATGGGTGCGGCGCAGTTCCTCCTCGGCGCGGCGGCGCTCCTCGACCTCATGGGCGAGCGCGCGGGTCCGCTCGGCCACGCGCGCCTCGAGTAGATCGGCCTGATCGAGGCGCATCCGCACGATCTGCCGCCGCTGCCGCCAGATCAGCGCCAGCACCGCGGCCAGCGCGCCGCCAAGCCCGGTCAGCGCCGCAATGAGCCGGGCGCGATCGAGCGCGGGCCCCACCGGCTCGGCCGCGAGGAGCCGCCAGCCATCGGGTTCGAGCCAGTCCTCGGCCAGCCGCATCGGCCCGTCCTCGCCCGCGACGATCCGGTCGCCGCTGACCAGCGGCACGGCGGCGGCGAGGTCGAGCCCCGCATAGCGCTGCTCGGCCATGAGTTGCGCGAGCGGCTCCTGCGCGAGCCCGTCGAGCGGCCGATAGCGCCAGTCGCGCCGCCCGGCGAGGAAGACCACGCCAAAATCGTCGGCAAGACCCACCGCCTCGTCGACGCGCACCCAGGTGGCCTCGAGCGGCGCCATGTCGACCTTGACGACCGCCACACCGAGCGGCGCCTCGGACGGGCCGATCCGCGCCGCGAGGAAATAGCCGGGCTTGCCGGTGGTCACGCCGACCGCGTAATAGCGCCCCTCGCCGGTCTCCATCGCATCGCGGAAATAGGGGCGGAAGGCGTAATCCTGCCCGATGAAACTGCCCGGGCGGTTCCAGTTCGAGGCGGCGACCGTGCGCCCGCGCGCATCGAGCAGATAGAGTTCGTCGACCTCCGACAGAGCGCGCACACGCTCGAGGTAGAGATTGGCGGGCAGCACGCGGGCCGCGTTATCCTCGGGGCCGCCCGCGAGCAGCGCGACGATCCGCGCATCTTGGCCAACGACCTGCGGCAGATAGCGGAAGCGTTCGATCTCGGCGGTGACGGAATGGCGGGTGACGGTGAGCCGGTCGGCGAGCGCCAGATCGAGCGCCTTGAGGCCCGCGCGCCGCGCCAGAAGATAGCTCGTGCCGCTCGCGCCGAGGACCAGCACCGCAGCGAGCAGGATCGAGGCGAGGAAACGGCGGGGCAAGCGGCGGGTCACGGGACGGGTCTCTAGGAAGGATGGCCCAGCTTTGCCCCTCCCCGCGCGCAGGCGCAAGCGCCCTGCCCCGCCTTTCGCTGTGCCGCCAAGGGAAAGGGGCCCGGCAGTGCCGGACCCCCTCGGTCTCAGGGTCGCGCAAGGCGCCTCAGTTCGAGGAACCCTTCGCCATCTGAGCCTTGGCCAGATCGGTCGGTTTCGGCGCGGCACTTTCCGAGGCCGGGATCGGCGCGGGTTTGGCGAGCGGCGCGCCGATATCGCCCATCACCTCGCCCGAGGGCGATGTGAGGCCATAGGTGTTCGAGCCGCGCTGGAAGAAGCGGCGGGTGTCCTCGACCGAGCCGAGCCAGCGCGGATCCTGCGGGCGCTGCTGGCTGTCGATATAGAGCGCGACATCCCAGGCCTCGGCGTCGCTCAGATCGGCATTGCCGAGCGGCATGTTGTGCTTGATGAAGCCCGCGGCCTTCTCGAGATCATGCATCCCCGCGCCCCAGTTGAAGGATTTAGGCCCCCAGAGCGGCGGGAAGATCACGTGATCGCCCTCCTTGCGGCCGAGCCCGTCGGTGCCGTGGCAGGTCGCGCAGCGCTCGGCATAGACCGTGGCGCCGCGGGTGTAGTCGGGTTTCTCCTCGGGCACCGGCAGATAGATATAGCCGCGCGGCTCGACGATCGCATCCGAGGGAATGCCGGTGCCGAGCCATTTCATGTAGCTCTCCAGCGCGACCATCACCTTGCTGTTCGGCGCGGGCGGCGTGCCGTCCATCGAATAGGTGAAGCAGCCCGCCAGACGCTCGTAGACCGTGTTCACATGCAGGTTCTTCGAGCGGTATTGCGGGAAATCGACCGGGGTCGCCCAGATCGGCGCGGCGGTGGCCTTGGCGCCCGCGTCGAGGTGGCAGTTGGTGCAGGACATGTCATTGCCGACATAGGTCCCGCGCAGCTTCTGGGTGTTGATGAAGATGTCGCGGCCGAAGCGGATCAGATCGCCCTCGGGGCCCTCGGGGATCTTGTCGAGGCTCGGCGGCGTGTGGGTATAGACCGCGGGATTGGCGAGGCGCTTTTGCTGCTTCTCATAGGCGGTCTGCGCGGCGTCCCAGTTGATCTCGTCCTTGAGCGCGCCGCTCTTCATCTCGGGCATGGCCCAGACCAGATCGGCGGGCACATAGCCGGTGACCGGCCCGGCGTTCGGATCGAGCGTGACGAGATAGGCCACCACATTGGCGCGTTCCTCGGGGGTGAGCTTGCCCGCCACCGCGGCCATCAGCGCCTTGTCGGGGTCGGCGCTCGGCTGTTCGGGCTCGGCCAGTTGCTCGAGGCGCAGCGTGACATAGGCCGTCTCCTGCCCTGCGATACGCGGGAAGACCGCGCCCACACCCTCGCCGTTCTGCCCGTGACAGCTTGCGCAGGAGGGGATCTCTCGGCTCCAGTCGCCGCCGTGGAACAGCGCCTCGCCCGCCACCGCATCACCAGGGGTCTCGGGCGCGGGCCAGTCCTGCTTCTCGGCCTTCTGGCCGGCGAAGAAGGCCGCGAGCGCGGTGATCTCGTCGGCGCTCAGCTCCGGCGCGATCGAGGACATCGTGTCACCATAGCGCGTGCCGTCGGCAAAGCCGTGCAGCGCCCCGGCGAGGAAACCCGCGTCCATCCCCGCGATCATCGGCGCGCTCATGTCGGCGCTGCCGAGGCCGGTCTCGCCGTGGCAGGTGGCACAGGCCGGAACCGTGTCGGTGCCTTCGGTGACCAGAGTTGTGACGTCGGTTTCCGCCACTGCCGCGCTCGACAAGAGCAGCAGGGCGAGACCCGGGAGGATCTTGCGGTGAATCATGGCTGGAGGGCTCCCTATTTTCCCTGAATGATCGAAAGGCCGTCGCGACTGTCGCGGCGGCCGGGGGGTGGCAATGGTGTCCGGCGGCGCTCCCACGCCTTGCGGACGGCGAAGACCGGCCCCCGCAGGGGCCGGCCCGGTTTCGGTCCGGATCCGCGTTCAGTACCGCGAGTCCTTGGGTTTCGGGTCGGTCGGCCAATCCTTGACCTTGCCGGCGAAATCCGGCCGCGGCATGTGGGTGAAGTACTCCGACACATCCACCGCATCCTGATCCGAGAGGCCCCCCTGACCAAGCGGGAATTTCCCGTGGGCCGCGATCGGCATGTTCTGCTTGACGAAGGCCGCGGCCTTGTAGGTGCGCGCCATCCCGGCGCCGATGTTGAACGAGCGATCGCCCCAGAGCGGCGGATAGACGATCCGGCCCGCGGCATCGGTCAGCCCCTCGCCATTCGCCCCGTGGCAGGCGGCGCATTGGGCGGCGTAAATCTCCTTGCCGCGCACCGGATCGGGCACGAGCGAGGTATCGACCTTGCCGATGCCGCGGCCCTCGACCTTGTCCTCGGGTTTCGTCTCACCCTTCATCCAGTCGTAATAGGCAAGGAAGGCCTTCATCGCTTCGCCGTCCTTGGCGATCGGCTTGCCGTTCATCGAGCGCTGGAAGCAGCCGTTGATGCGTTCCTCCATGCCGATCACCTTGCCGGGCCGCGGCATATAGGTCGGGAAGAAGGCGGTGACGCCGATATAGGGCGAGCCATCGGCCACCGTGCCCGCATTCAGGTGGCACGAGGTGCAGTTCAGATCGTCGCCCACATTCTGCGGCAACAGATCCCGCGTCTCGGCATTGAGCCGCATCCCGTAGACCAGCTGCTCGGAATTCGGCTCGGCGAGCATCGTGGCAAGCCGCGGCGTCTCGAAGGTGGTGTGATCGAAGCTCGGCCCGATCGCCTTGCGGGCAGCAGCGACCATCTCGGTCGAGACCGGCGCGGCCCCCTGCCCGAATTCGGCCCGCACGAAGCTCAGGATCTCGGCGATCTCCTGATCGGAGAGCTGCGCAAAGCCCGGCATCACGAAGGCGCGCGGATGCTCGGCGGTCACCGCCGTGGTGCCCCCGGTCAGCGTGATATGCATCAGCGTGGCGGGATCAGCGGCCGAGATCGTGTGGTTGCCGCCGAAGGGTGGGAAGACGCCCGGCACGCCCTGCCCGTTCGGGCGGTGGCAATCCGAGCAGAACTGCATGTAGCCAAGCCCGCCCGGCGTGGTCCAGGTGGTCTCGGGCACCACCGCGGCGATCACCTCCTCGGGGCTCTCGATCTGGTCGGGCCGGTCCTCGGGCAGCGATTTCATGTAGATCGCCATCGCGGTCAGATCGGCATCGGTGAAATGCTGCGTCGAATGCGAGATCACGTCGACCATGCTGCCCGACACCGTGGCGAAGCGGTTCTGCCCGGTTTTCAGCAGGCGCACCATGTCCGACACGGTCCAGAGGTTGCGCAGGTTGACCGCGTTCCAGTTCTCGACCTGGGCGCCGGCCAGGAAATCGGCGCCGCGCGGGCCGGTCCCGTCCATCGTGACCTCCTGAAAGCCGAGGCCGCGCGGCGTGTGGCAGGCGCCGCAATGCCCGAGGCTCTGCACCAGATAGGCGCCGCGGTTCCAGACCGCATCCTTGCCCGGCTCGGGGGTGAAGGGTTCCGATTTCAGGAAAGCCGCGTTCCAGAACGCGAGGCCCCAGCGCTGGTTGAACGGAAAGCCGAGATCGGTCTCGGGATTGGCCTGTTTCACCGGCTCGAGCCCCTGGCTCAGATAGGCCCAGAGCGCGCCCATATCCGCGTCGGTCATCTTGGCGTAGGAGGGATAGGGCATCGCCGGATAGAGCCGGTGATTGTCAGCCGTGACGCCCGCCCGCATCGCGCGGTCGAACTCGCCATAGCTCCAGCCACCGATGCCGGTCTCCGGATCGGGGGTGATGTTGGTGGAATAGATCGTGCCCATCGGGCTCTCGAGCGCAAGGCCGCCGGCCATTTCCACGCCATCCTTGGCGGTGTGGCAGGCCACGCAATCGCCGAGCTCGGCAATATAGCGCCCGCGCGCGATCAGATCGGGGCTCGCCTCGCCCTCGAAGCCGGGGCCCTTGGCGGTCACCGCCGGCGGCTGCACCAGCCAGAGCGCGACACCGCCCGCCAGAACCGCGGCCGCGCCCAGAACCATGACGATCTTCTTGCTGCGTGGTGTCAACTGCGTTGCCATTTTCGTGATCCCGTCGTGATAATTGCCCGGACCCTAGCGGCGTGCGGCCCGGGGCAGCAATCTGGGGAAAACCCGAATGGGTGCGGGGTTTTCCCGCCGAAACCGGAAATCCACCCGGCGCCGGAAATCTCAAGACATTGAAATCAGGTCACTTTTCAAAAACGCATGGGCAAGCGTCAAAACCCTGCGACAAGGCGCCACCCCGCCCCTGGCCGCGGCCCGCCGATCCGGGACTGATCCGGGGCAGATCACCAAAACCGCAGCAGTCCAGCGCCGCCCCTGCGCGCGGCCCCATCCCGGGCCCTGCGGACGGGCCGCTCAGTCCTTCTTCTTGAACAGCGTGTCGCGGCCGACGCGCTCCAGCAGCTCGCGCCCCGCCTCGGTGCCGAAATGCGGCTTGTGGCTCAGACCGGGCAGCCGCGCGCGGATCTCGGCGGTCAGCTCCTCGGGCATCAGGCTCAGCGTCGCCTCGCTCACCTGCAGGCTCTCGACCGGGATCCCCTCGGCATAGACGATCTCGTGACGATCGAAGACCAGCGCGTAATAATCGACATATCCGCCCTCGCGGCGCCAGACATGCTCGCCATCGACCAGATGCTTGGCCTGCACAAGCACCTCGGAGGTATCTCCCAGACGCTTCTCGCCGCGGCGATAGAGGAAAATCCGGTGATGGGGGCTGACCACGAGATCGCCCTCGTTCCCCAGAGTGCCCGCGGGAATGACCACCGGCGCGAAGCTGCCCAAGGCCCGCATCGTCGCCCGCGTCACGAGGCGCAGCGGCTGCGGCCCGCTGTCGCGGGTGAGCACCCGGTCGCCCGGGCGCAGCGTCTCGATCGGCGCCTGCGCGCCGCCCGCCATGGTGATCATCGTGCCGGTGGTGAAGGCCACGCAGACGAGATCGGCGAGCCGCACCTCGCCCGGATCCTCCTGCGCCTCGAGCAACGTATAGTCGATGCGTGGCGCGATCGGCGAGAGCGGCAGGGCGAACATCGCCCCGCTCTCGGCCCGGATCAGCAGGATATCGACCGTGTCGCCCTCGGGCGTCATCATCATGTGCCGCGCGACCAGCGTGATCGCCTCGCCGGGGCGGCCGATCTCGGAGCCCGCGCCGATCCGTTGCTCCGCCCCTCCGGCAAGCACCAGCCGCCGCGGCTCGGCGCCGCGCTCGAGCTGATAGATATCGCCCGGCTCGCAGAGCGCCGCCAGATCCAGACCGTCGCCCTGATTGGCCCCCGAGGTCACCCAGATCAGATCCGCATCGAACACCTGCACGGACTGGCTCGGGTTGGTCTTCGCGGGACGGTCGGGATCGGTCATGGTACTCGTGTCGGAGGGGCGTGTCGGAGGGGGCGCACGCAGTTTACGCGCAGGATACTGCCGCCGGGTTAACCAGTGCAGCGCTCTCCGGTCAAGGTGCTTGGCAAGGCCAATTTTCCATTCCCCCCGCGGGTGTCCCGCAACCGTCTTCCACGCCCCGGACTTGCCGAGCCCCCGCCCCCGGGCTAGTTCGGACACAAGCGATGAATGGAGAGACAGATGGATCTGGGGATCAGGGGCAAACGGGCGATCGTCTGCGCGGGGTCGAAGGGGCTCGGGCGCGGCTCGGCCGAGGCGCTGGCCGAGGCGGGCGTCGATATCGTGCTGAACGCACGCGGCGCCGAGGTGCTCGAGGCGACGGCGGCCGAGATTGCGGCACGCTATGGCGTGAGCGTCACGCCGGTCGCCGCCGACATCACCACCGAAGCGGGGCGCGCGGCGGTGCTCGCCGCGGCGGGCGAGGTCGATATCCTCGTCAACAATGCCGGCGGCCCGCCCCCCGGGCTCTGGAGCGACTGGGGCCATGACGATTTTCTCAAGGCGCTCGAAGGCAACCTGCTCGCGCCGGTGGCGATGATCCAGGCGGTGGTGCCGGGGATGATGGCGCGCGGCTGGGGCCGGGTCGTCAACATCACCTCGGCCGCGGTCAAGGCGCCGATCGCGCAACTGGGCCTGTCGAATACCGCGCGCGCGGGCCTCACCGGCTTCGTCGCCGGCACCGCGCGCCAGATCGCGGGCTCGGGCGTGGCGATGAACAACCTGCTGCCGGGCGTGCACGCAACCGACCGGATCGTGACCCTCGACGGCCCGGTCGCCGCGGCCAAGGGCATCACCCTGGCCGAGGCCGGCAAGCTGCGCCAGCAGAACATTCCCGCCGGCCGCTATGGCACCGCCGCGGAATTCGGCGCGATGTGCGCCTTCCTGTGCTCGCAGCACGCGGGCTTCATCATCGGGCAGAACATCCTGCTCGACGGCGGCGCCGCGAACCAGACGCTCTGACCCCAGTGCGGGGTGCTCCGGGCGGTGCTTGCACCCTCCGGCGCGCCCTGCTATCCCCGAAATGTCCGAGAAATTCTCTTGGTCATCAGGAATTCGGAACCCCCGGTGAGCAGCCCTTCCCCCTCTCCGCCTCCGCGGCTCGAAGTGCAGAACCTGATGCGCCGCTTCGACGGTCAGGCGGTGGTCGACGACGTCTCCTTCAGCATTCCCGCGGGGCAGGTGACCTGCCTTCTCGGCCCCTCGGGCTGCGGCAAATCGACGACGCTGCGGATCATCGCGGGCGTCGACATGCAAGATCAGGGGCGGATCTTCGTCGATGGCAATCTGGTCTGCGACACGGTCTTCCGGATCCCGCCCGAGCGCCGCGCGATCGGGCTGATGTTTCAGGATTTCGCACTCTTCCCGCATCTGAGCGTGGCCGAGAACGTGGCCTTCGGGCTCAGCGGCCCGGCATCCCAGAAACGCGCGCGGGTGGCCGACCTGCTCGAGCGGGTGCATCTGATCAAGCATATCGACAGCTTCCCCCATGCCCTCTCGGGCGGCGAGCAACAGCGCGTGGCGCTGGCGCGTGCGCTCGCGCCGCGGCCGCGGATCCTGCTGATGGACGAGCCCTTCTCGGGCCTCGACGAACGGCTGCGCGACGGCATTCGCGACGAGACGCTGGGCCTGCTGAAAGAGGAAGGCACGGCGGTGCTTCTGGTCACCCACGAGCCGCACGAAGCGATGCGGATGGCCGACGAGATCCTTCTGATGCGCGCGGGCCGGATCGTCCAGCGCGGCGCGCCCTACAACCTCTACAACGCGCCGGTGGATCGCGCCGCCGCGGCTTTCTTCTCGGATGTGAACGTGATCAAGGGCCGGGTGCAGAGCGCGCTCACCCCCACCCCGTTTGGCGATTTCTTCGCGCCGGGCCATGCCGACGGCACCGAGGTCGATATCGTGATCCGCCCGCAGCATCTGAAAATCGACTTCGACCGCGCCGGCCGCGGCCCCAATCCGACGGTGCAGGACGGCACGCCCGCCCGCGGCGTCGTCGAACGCGCGCGCTTCATCGGCCGCGAAAGCCTCGTCGAATTCCGGATGGATTACGACGGCTCGGTCCTGCGCGCGACGGTGCCCAATGTCTTCCTGCCCAAACCGGGCACGGCGATGTGGCTGATGCTGCGGCGCGACCGCTGCTTCGTCTTCCCGGCCTGACAGCGGTCAGGAAGAAAGGGGGCCAGCCCCCTCTGCCTGCGGCATTCACCCCCGGGATATTTTCGTCAGGTTGAACGGAAAGCCGCCCTGCCCTTCAACCTGAGCGAAATATCCCGGGGTGAGCCCGGCACGGGCGAGGGGCAGAGCCCCTAATCGGCCAGCCGCCCCGCACGCCCACCGCGGCGCTGCTTGAGGGCAGCCCCGCGCGCGGGCAGTTCGGCCATCACCTTTCGCCGCGCCTGCGGGTCCATCCGCGACCAGCCCGCGATCTCGTCAAGCGTCCGGTGACAGCCCACGCAGATCTTGGCCGTCGGATGGATCGCGCAGAGCTTCACGCAGGGGCTCTCGATCTCGTCGCGCTTCCAGATCTCGTCCGGCTCCTCAGCCATCGGCGCGCCCCAGATGCGCCAGCCGGTCAAGCGCGCCCTGCAGGATAAAGCCCGCCGCCACATGGTCGATGGTCTCGGCGCGGCGCTTGCGCGACATGTCGGCCTCGAGGAGCGCGCGTTCCGCCGCGACCGTCGAGAGGCGCTCGTCCCAGAAGGTGATCGGCAGATCGGTCAGCTTCTCGAGATTGCGCGCAAAGGCCCGCGTCGACTGACAGCGCGGCCCCTCCGATCCGTCCATGTTCATCGGCAGCCCGAGCACGATCCCCGCGATCTCGCGCTCGGCGGTGATCTTCATCAGTTCCGCCGCATCGAGGGTGAATTTCTCGCGCCGGATCGTGCGCAGGGGCGAGGCGACCGCGCGCATCCGGTCCGAGACCGCGACCCCGATCGTCTTGGTGCCCAGATCGAGCCCCGCCAGCGCGCCGAAGCGCGGCAGGGTCGTGGCGAACTCCTCGACCGTGGCGCAGATCACTGCGCCACCCCCGCGGCCTCGGCCGCCCCCGCCACCATCGCCAGTGCCTGATCGTCGCCCGCAAGCGCCGCCTGCGCCTTGGCATAGAGATCGGCCGCGCGGTCCTTCTGCCCGAGCGTGCCGAGCACCTGGATCCCGCGCGCCCATTCGGCCGCGGCACCGCCCTCGGTCGTCAGCCGCTCAACGAGGCCGTTCACCATGCCCTCGATCATCTGCTGGCGCTCTTCGGGGGTCATCTGGGCGGCGTCCTGCACCTGCTCGGCGGTGGGTCCGGGCAGGGCCGGGGCAGCCTGAGCCCCGGCGCCGGGCATCGCTGGCACCTCGCCCTCGGCCGCGGCACGGATCTTCGCCAGATCGTCAGGGAAATCGGCAAACCGGCCCTGTGCCTCGCTCCAGATCGCCTTGGCGCGGTCTTCGTCGCCCAGCATCCGCAGCGACGAAATCAGCTTGGCCCAGTCCTCGGCCGTGCCGCCCTCGGCCGCGAGCCGGTCGTTGAGCTGCTCGACCATGCCGCGGATCATCTGCTGGCGTTCCTCGGGGCTCATGCTGGCCGCCGCCGCCACATCCGCGGCACTCGGGCCACGGCCCCCGGGCATCGGCGGGGTATAATTCTGCTCGCCCGCAACCCAGGCCAGCATCTCGATATTCTCGCGGATCGGCGCGATCCAGGGGGCATCCGGGGCGCTGACGCGCAAGAGATTGTCCCAGATCCGGAAGGCCCGGTCGCCGCGCGCGTTCTGCGCCATCATCAAACCGATGTAATAGCGCGCAAGCCCGTTCTTCGGGTCGCGTTCGAGCGCACCGGCAAAAGCCGTCTCCGCCTCCGAGGTGACGAGCCCGCCCGCCCCCGCGACCATATATTCGCCAAGCTGGGCATAATCCTCGGCCGCGGCCTGATCGCCCTTGAGCGCCACGAGCCGCCGCTGCGCCTCCCATGCGGCGCGGAAATTGCCCATGTTCGCCTCGTTGCGCGCCAGCAGCGCGAGGCCCTGCGCGTCGTTCGGGCGATCGGCCACCGCCGCGCGCAGCCGCTCCATCAGTTCGGTGAATTGCGGATCGGGTGCCGGCTGTGCCGGGCGGTTCGCCGCCGCCACCTTCTCGGCCTCGTCCTGGCTCGGGCGCTCATCGTAAAGCTTGTTGGCAAAGTCGATCCGCCCCGCCATCGGCTGATCGGGATAGCCCGCGGCCCCGATCCGTTGATAGAGCAGGAACGCCCCGCCCATCAGCGCCGCAATCGCCAGAAGCCCAGCGGCCGTCGCCGCCCGGGGCGGCCGCTTCGCGCTCGCCTCGGCTTCGGCCTTGGCGGCGCGGTCGGCCTCGAGCATCCGGCGCGAGATCTCGAGGCGCGTGCGCTCGGCCTCCTCGGGGGCGATCACGCCGCGCTCGGCGTCGCGCGCGACCTCCTTGAGCTGGTCGCGATAGACCTGCACGTCGAAGGCGGCGGCGCGCGGCGCCTCGGGGCGGCGCATCAGCGCCAGAACGAACAGCAGCGCGATCAGCGCGACCAGCGCGGCAGTCAAGATCCAGAACAGCATGATGTCTCCTCAGTCCTGCCCCCGTTTAGGCGATCGCGCCCGGTCGGGAAAGTGCCAAGCGCGTGAGGGGGGCGACCTGTCGCAGGCAGACTTTGCCCCCGGCGCGCGTATTTGCAGCAGGAGAAACCGATCGGAGGCTGCGCGCGAAGATTTGGCTTCTTCTTGGCGCAAATACGCCCCGCGGCGCGTCCTCAGCCGCCGCCCCGCGTCGGACTTGGTCCGAAAGCGCCGCGCCGCGCCGCAGCGCGATGTCGCAAATTTCCCGAGAATGCCGCTTGCGGGGGGCTTTCGCGGCGCGGCCGGGTCCATCACAAAGGAACCGCCGGATTCGCTGACCGGCGCCGGAACTGCCCAAAGGAGTGGCCATGGCCCAGAGACGCTATTCGATGTTCGCCGTCGCACGCGAGGCGCTGCGCTACCACTCCGGATGGGAACGGGCCTGGCGCAGCCCCGCGCCGAAGAAGCGCTACGACGTCGTCGTCGTGGGCGCCGGTGGCCATGGGCTCGCCACCGCCTATTACCTCGGCAAGGTGCATGGCATCACCAATGTCGCGGTGATCGAGAAGGGCTGGCTCGGCGGCGGCAACACCGGGCGCAACACCACGATCATCCGCTCGAACTACCTGCAGGACCCGTCCTCGGCGATCTTCGACAAGGCGCTGAAGCTCTATGAAGACCTCAGCCAGGACCTGAACTACAACGTCATGTTCAGCCCCCGCGGCCTTCTGATGCTGGCGCAATCCGAGCATGAGATGCGCGGCTACAAGCGCACGGTCTATGCCAACGAGTTGCAGGGCGTCTCGACCGAATGGATCGGGCGCGAGCGGGTCAAGGAGCTGGTGCCGATCATCAACCTCGACGGGCCGCGCTATCCGGTTCTGGGCGCGCTCTATCAGGAACGCGGCGGCACCGCGCGCCATGACGCGGTGGCCTGGGGCTATGCGCGCGGCTGCTCGAACATGGGGATGGATATCATCCAGCAATGCGAAGTGACCGGCGTGCGCACCGAGGGCGGCAAGGTGGTCGGCGTCGACACCACCAAGGGTGCGATCGACTGCGGCAAGCTCGCCGTCGTGGTGGCGGGGCATTCGAGCGTTCTGGCCGAGATGGCGGGCTTCCGCCTGCCGATCGAATCGATGGCGCTTCAGGCCTGGGTGTCGGAGCCGATCAAACCGGCGATCGACGTCGTCGTCATGGCCAACCTCGTGCACGGCTACATCAGCCAGTCCGACAAGGGCGAGCTGGTGCTGGGCGGCGGCACCGACGGGTTCAACAACTACTCGCAGCGCGGCTCGTGGCACCACATCGAGGAAACCACCCGCGCGCTGGTCGAGACCTTCCCGATCGTGTCGCGCCTCAAGATGCTGCGCCACTGGGGTGGCATCGTCGACATGACCGGCGACCGCTCGCCGATCCTGTCGAAAACCCCGGTCGAGGGCATCTTCGTGAACTGCGGCTGGGGCACCGGCGGGTTCAAGGCGATCCCGGGCTCAGGCTTCGCGATGGCGGAACTGGTCGCCAAGGGCCATTCGCCGCTGGCTGCCGATTTCGGCCTGCACCGCTTCAAGGAAGGCCAGTTCATCGACGAGAGCGTCGCCGCCGGGGTGGCGCATTGATGTCAGAGCATGCTTCCAGGCACGTCGGGACCACCGCCTCGGGCCTTGTTGTTGGTGCCGTCGGGCTTGGTATCCGAGCCCTTCACCACCCAGCGCAGCGCCACAACCGCCACAAGGCCCATACCGATGGCGGCCCAGTAGCGCGTGATGAAATCGACCATGTCACTCACCCCTTGCACAGCGCCAGTAGTGTGGCCGCACCCGCGACCTCTGGCAAGACCACAGGGAACCCCCCGCGCGGGAACCGGATCGGCCCGATGATCGTTACCTTGATGACACACCGTTACAAGGAGATCATCCCATGTCCGACGCAACCGACACCTCCGGCTCGAGCCTCAAGAGCTTCCTCATCGGCGCGCTCGTCGTGCTCGTCGCGGCCCTTGCCTGGTTCATTTACGACGGCAACGCCGGTGGCGGTGACAATGCCGCCGAGATCACGATCACGGTTCCCGACCTGCCGGCCGGCTCCGGTTCTGCCCCGAACCCCGATAACTGAGACCGGGCGCCCCCACGCGACGCGCCCTCTGATGAAGGAGAGCGCGTCGTGCTGACACTCACCTGCCCCCTCTGCGGTGCGACCGTCGAGGAAACCGAACTCGCCCCGGGCGGCGAGGCGCATCTCAAGCGCTTCGGCCCCGGCTCGTCGGATGCCGAGTTCGAAAGCTACATGTTCAACCGCAAGAACCCCAAGGGCGTGCATTTCGAACGCTGGCGCCACGCCTATGGCTGCGGGAAATGGTTCCTCGCCGCGCGCGACACCGTCACCTGGGAGGTGTTCGGCACCTATCCGGCGCAAACGACCGAACCGCCCGCCGATCTCGTCGCGAAAATCAAGGCGAAACGCCCGACCTGGGAGGGTTACAAATGAGCACCCGTCTGGCCAAGGGCGGCCGTCTGATCGACCGCAGCCAACCCCTCGCCTTCACCTTCAACGGCAAGCCGATGCGCGGCTTCGCGGGTGACACGCTCGCCGCGGCGCTCTTGGGCGGCGGCAAGTCGCTTCTGGGGCGCAGCTTCAAATATCACCGCCCGCGCGGCCTTGTGGCGAGCGGCGCCGAAGAGCCCAACGTCCTCGTCGGTCTCGGCCGCAACGCCCGTTTCGAGCCCGATCAACGCGCGACCACGACCGAGCTCTTCTCGGGCCTCGAGGCCACCAGCCAGAACCACTGGCCGAGCCTCGAGTTCGACGTGGGCGAGGTGAACAACCTGCTCTACAAATTCTTCCCCGCGGGCTTCTACTACAAGACCTTCATGAAGCCGCGTTGGGCGTGGAAACACCTCTTCGAGCCGATCGTGCGGCAGGCCGCGGGCCTCGGCGAGGCGCCGAAAGAGGCCGACGTCGACCGCTATGAACAGGCCTATGCCTATTGCGACGTCCTCGTCGCGGGTGGCGGGGTCGCGGGTCTGGCCGCCGCGCTGAAGGCGGGCCGCGAGGGCAGGCGCGTGATCCTGTGTGAGATGACCGCCAACTGGGGCGGCCGCGCGCCGGTCGATGGCGGCACGATCGAGGGGCTCTCGCCCGAGGAGTGGGTGAAGACCGCTCTGCAAGCCCTTGAAGGCATGGAAAATGTCCGCATCATGGATCGCACCATGGTTTCGGGGCTTCTGGATCATGGCTATGCCATCGCCTATCAGCGCGTGGCCGATCACACCCCCGGCGACGGGCGTCCGCGCCATCGCCTGTGGCGGATCCGCGCCGGGATCACGCAGGTCGCCACCGGCGCCATCGAGCGGCCGCTGGCGTTTGCCGGCAACGACATTCCGGGCGTCATGCTCGCCTCGGCCGTGCGCGACTATATCGTCAACTGGGCCGTCAGCCCGGGCGACCGCGTGGTGATCGTCACGAACAACGACGACGCCTATCGCACGGCGCTCGCGGTGCTCGACGCGGGGCTGACCGTGCCCGCGATCGTCGATGCGCGGGTGCAGGCTTCGGGCCCGCTCGTGCAGGCGGTTCGGGCGCGCGGCGTGGCGGTTCTGGAAGGGCGCGGCGTGGCCAAGGTTCTGGGCCGCAAAGCGGTCAAGGGCGTCGAGATCTGCGCGCAGGCCGGTGAAGGCGGCGCGATCCAGACCGTCGAATGCGATTGCGTGGCGATGTCGGGCGGCTGGTCGCCGGTCGTGCACCTCTGGAGCCATTCGGGCGGCAAGCTGAACTGGGACGAGACGGCGGCGATGTTCCGCCCCGATGCGACCCGCCCGCCGACCGGGCCCGAGGGTCTGGCGCTGGCGGCAGTCGTGGGCGCGGCGAACGGCAACCTGACGCTCGACGCGATCGCGGCCGAGGCCGGGATTGCGGCCGAGGTGGAGGCCGAGGCGCCGCTCGAACCGGTCTGGACGATGCCCGCAGGCGCGTCGGACGCGCTCAAGTTCAAGTCCTTCCTCGACTATCAGAACGATGTGAAGGTCTCGGACGTGCAGCTCGCCGCGCGCGAGGGCTATGAGAGCGTTGAGCATACCAAGCGCTATACCACGCTCGGCATGGCCTCGGATCAGGGGAAACTGAGCAACATCAACGGTCTGGCGATCCTGTCGGAAACGCTCGGTCAGCCGATCCCCGCGACCGGCACGACGACCTTCCGCCCGCCCTACACCCCGATCAGCTTCGGCGCGATCGCGGGCGAGGCGCGCGGCGAGATCTTCCAGCCTTTGCGCAAGACGCCGATGCATGGCTGGCACGAGGCCCGCGGGGTGCATTGGGAGCCGGTCGGCCTCTGGCGCCGGCCCTATACCTATCCCAAGGCCGGCGAGAGCCACCGCGAGGCGGTCAACCGCGAGATCGTCAACACGCGCACGAATGTCGGCCTCTTGGACGCCTCGACGCTGGGCAAGATCCTTGTCAAAGGGCCGGACGCGGGCAAGTTCCTCGACATGATGTACACCAACATGATGTCGACCCTGCCGGTGGGCAAATGCCGCTACGGCCTGATGTGCAGTGACAACGGCTTCCTGATGGATGACGGGGTTGTGGTGCGGCTCAGCGAGGACAGCTGGCTCTGCCACACCACCTCGGGCGGCGCGGACCGGATCCATGGCCATATGGAAGACTGGCTGCAATGCGAATGGTGGGACTGGAAGGTCTATACCGCCAACCTGACCGAGCAATATGCACAGGTCGCCGTGGTCGGGCCGAAGGCGCGCAAGCTCTTGGAAAACCTCGGGGGCATGGATGTCTCGAAAGAGGCGCTGCCCTTCATGACCTACAAGGAAGGCACGCTCGGCGGCTTCCCGGCCCGGGTCTTCCGGATCAGCTTCTCGGGCGAGCTTTCCTACGAGATCGCCGTGCCCGCGAACATGGGGCTCGCCTTCTGGGAGGCGCTCAACGCCGCCGGGGAAGAGCTGGGCGTGATGCCCTATGGCACCGAGGCGCTGCATGTGATGCGGGCCGAGAAGGGCTTCATCATGATCGGCGACGAGACCGATGGCACGGTGATCCCGCAGGATCTGGGCCTCGGCTGGGCGATCTCAAAGAAGAAGGCCGACTATCTCGGCAAGCGCGCGCAGGAACGCAAGGCGATGGTCGATCCCGACCGCTGGCTGCTCGTGGGGCTGGAAACGCTCGACGGCTCGGTCCTGCCCGATGGCGTCTATGCCCCCGCCGAGGGCCACAACGCCAACGGTCAGCGCAACACCCAAGGGCGCGTCACCTCGACCTATTATTCGCCGATGCTGAACAAGGGCATCGCGATGGGTCTGGTGAAGCACGGCCCCGCGCGGATGGGCGAGGTGATCGACTTCCTCGGCGACAAGGGCGCGGTGATCAAGGCGCGGATCGTCGATCCGGTGTTCTATGATAAAGAAGGGGCGAAGGCCGATGTCTGAGATGATCCTCTCCGCCCTGCAGGGCGAAAGCCACGAGGGCTTCGTGACCGTCACCGAAGCGGGCGTGACCGGCATGATCACGATCCGCGCCGATCTGGGCTCTGCGGCGCTGGCTGCGGCGCTCGGGGGCCTCGGCCTCTCGGTCCCGAGCCCCCGCGGCATCACGCAAGCGGGCGACAAGTTGCTCGCCTGGATGAGCCCCGACGAGCTGCTGCTGGCCTGTGATTACGGCGCGGCGCCGGGCATCGCCGAAAGCCTCTCGGCCGCACTGAGCGGCGAACATGCGCTGGTGGTCGTGGTCTCGGATGCCCGCGCGCGCTTCACCATCTCGGGGCCGAAGGCCGACGAGGTGCTGATGAAGATCGCCCCCGTCGATGTCGCCACACTGCCCGCGGGCCGGATGCACCGCACCCGCGCGGCGCAGGTCGCGGCCGCGGTCTGGCGCTCGGGGCCGGACGAAATCAGCCTCGTCTGCTTCCGTTCGGTTGCCGGCTATGTGATGGGGCTTCTGGAAGTGTCGGCGCGCAAGGGCGGCGAGATCTTCTGATATCTGCGCGGGTGGGGCCTGATCGCCCTGCCCGCCCTCGCCCTCGCCGCGCCCGTCATGGGCGCGTCAGAGGATCCCCGCGGTCCGGATATCCTCGGCGGCGAAATCGATGACGGCGCGGATCTTGCGCGGCAGCGCGCGCCCCTCGAGATAGACCGCATTCACCGTGACCGCCTCGCCGGTATAGTCCTCCATCAGCGCCACGAGCCGGCCGGTCTCGAGCCCGTCGCCGATCGCGAAGCGCGGGGCGTAAGCGATCCCGAGCCCCATCGCCGCCAGTTCCACCGCCGCATTGGCCGAATTCACGTGGAAGCGCCCCTGCACGTTCACCACCTGCTCGGCCCCGTCCTTGTGCAGCACCCAACGGCGTGGCGCCCGGCGGTTCATGTCGACGATGCAGACATGCTGCGCGAGATCCTCGGGGCGTTCGGGCCGGCCCTGCGCGGCGATATACGCCGCGCTCGCGATCATCCTCGAGCGGATCTCGCCGAGCTTGCGCTCCTTGATCGACAGGACGTCCGAGCGCCCGATCCGAAAGGCGACGTCGATCCCCTCGCCCGCAAGATCGGCATAGCCGTCGTTGAGCCGCAGATCGAAGCTCAGCCCCGGATTGGCCTCGGCAAAGCGTCCCAGCATGCCGCAGACATAGATCTCGCCGAAGGTCACCGGCGCCGAGACCCGGATCAGGCCGGTGAAGCCGCGCGATCCCTCCGCCACCTCGGCCAGCAGGTCGTCGAGCTCATCGAGCAGCGCCGGCGCCCGCGCCAGCAGATCGGCGCCCGCCGGGGTCAGCCCGACCCGGCGCGTGGTGCGCTGAAACAGCCGCACCCCGAGCCGCGCCTCGAGCTCGGCCACATATTTCGAGGTCAGCCGGTTCGAGATGCCGAGTTGATCGGCCGCCCCGGTGAACGAGCCGGTCTGCGCCGTCGCCACAAAGGCCTTGAGTTCGTCGACGATGTCCAAGGCGGCCCCATTCAGAACATTTCACGGAAAGTCATTCCACACAGTCGCCATTTCGAAGAATGTTCACAAGCCCTATTCTCTTCTCAGACCCCAGGCCCGCGAGAACGGGCCGAGAGGGGAGAAAAGATGCAGATCGCCCGGATTGGCACCGACGCGCCGCGCCGCTTCACCCGATCCGGCAGCGCCCAAGGAGACACGTAATGAGCACCGCACAGACCCTGACCGCCCTCAAGGACCGGCTCTCGCCCAGCGACCGGATGCCGCTCGTGTTCCTCGGCCATGGCAGCCCGATGAACGCGATCGAGGACTCGGCCTATAGCCGCGCCTGGACCAAGCTCGGCAAGACCCTGCCGCGCCCCAAAGCGATCCTCGTCGTCTCGGCGCATTGGATGACGCGGGGCACCACGCTCGTCGACGTCTCGGCCATGCCGCGCACGATCCACGATTTCTACGGCTTCCCGGAAGAACTCTTCCGCCAGCAATACCCCGCCCATGGCGCACCCGAGCTGGCCCGCGAGGTCGCGAGCCTGCTGGCGAGCCACCACGGCGAGGAGGATGACACCTGGGGCCTCGATCACGGCGCCTGGACGGTGCTGAAATACCTCTATCCCGGCGCCGATGTCCCGGTCTTTCAGGTCTCGATCGACATGACCCGCGGCCTCGACTATCAGCTCGAGATCGGCAAGACGCTCGCCGAGCTGCGCGATCGCGGCGTGCTGATCCTCGGCTCGGGCAATATCGTGCACAACCTGCGCGCGATCCGCTGGGGCGCGAACAGCAAGCCACATGACTTCGCGCTCGAATTCGACCGGCTCTTCGCCGACCGGCTCGCCGATCGCGATTTCGCCGCGCTCGCCGATCGCGCCAAGTTGGGCTCGCTCTTGCAACTGGCGCATCCGTCGCTCGATCACTACCTCCCGGCGCTGACCATCGCGGGCGCCTCGGACGCGCGCGACGAACTGACCTTCATGACGGATGCGATCGACCTCGGTTCGGTGTCGATGCGCTCTTACGTGTTCCATCAGGCCTGAGGGGAAAGAGATGCTCGTCAACGGAAAATGGACGCAGGACTGGCAACCGGTGCAGAAGGCCGACAGCAAGGGCCGCTTCCTGCGTCAGGTCTCGAGCTTTCGCAACTGGATCACCCCCGACGGCGCGCCGGGGCCGACCGGCACGGGCGGCTTCAGGGCCGAGGCCGGGCGCTACCGGCTCTATGTCGCACTGATCTGTCCCTGGGCCTCGCGCACGCTGATCGCGCGCAAGCTCAAGGGGCTCGAGGCGCTGATCCCGGTCACGGTGGTCAATCCGGTGCTCGGCGCGCAGGGCTGGTCCTTCGGCGGTTATCCCGGCGCGGATGAAGACCCGCTTTTCGGCGCCACCCATCTGCACGAGCTCTACACCCGGGCCGACGCCGGGTTCACCGGCCGCGCGACCGTGCCGGTCCTTTGGGACGAGGTGCAAGGCGTGATGGTCAGCAACGAGAGCGCCGATATCCTGCGGATGTTCGACACCGCCTTCGAGGCGCTGGCCCCGAGCCCCTATCGGCTCTATCCGCAAGAGCATGCCGCCGAGATCGACGCGCTTAACGCCGAGATCTACGATCAGCTCAACAATGGCGTCTACAAGGCGGGTTTTGCCAGCACGCAGGAGGCCTATGACGAGGCGGTTGCGGGCGTCTTCGCGATGCTCGACCGGCTCGAGGCGCGGCTGAGTGGAGATTACCTCTTTGGCGAGCGGCTGACCGAGACCGACATCCGCACCTTCGTCACGCTGATCCGGTTCGACGCGGCCTATCACGGGCTCTTCAAGACGAACCTGCGCCAGATCGCCGATTATCCGCGCCTGTCGGCCTATATGGCGCGCATCCTCTCGCTGCCCGGCGTGGCCGAGACGGTCAACATGGATCACATCACGCGCGGCTATTATTCGATCAAGGCGCTCAACCCCAAGGGCATCCGCCCGGTCGGTCCCGCGCATGTCGAGGCGCTGCTCGCCGCGGTCGCGCAGGGCCGGCCCGCGCCGGGGCTCTGACGTTCCGGGATCAGTCCCGGACGTCCGCCGCCACCGGATGCGGCGCACATTCAAGCAAAGCGACGGGCCCGCGACTGGGGTCGCGCGCCCGTCTTTGTGACCAGGGGCGGGGTGTCGTCGCTTCCGCTCCCGCCCCTGCCCGCCCGGCCGGCCCCATCGCTCCGGCCGCGCGGGATCAGGCCGCGGACCGTTCGGTCACGCGGGCACTGGCCACGAAACGCCCGGCCGGATCGTACCGGGCGATCAGATCGCTGAGACGCGACACCGCCGCCGGCGAGAGCGTCGGGAACAGCGCGCCCGGCCGGTCAAGATCGCATTCGCCGACATAGCTGCCGGTGGCGAATTCGTTGCAAAAGGCGATGGACTGGCGCAACCAGCCGAGGTTCGCCGCGTCGTCCTCGGTCTCGCTCCAGACCCCGTAGAGCGTCGAGAAGATCCGTCCGCTCTGCGAAAAGGCCGCCGTCTCGGGCAGTGCCGGGGCAGTGCCGCGCACCGACACGAGGCCGAAGCTCTGTTCCGAGGGCGCCAGTTCGATCGCCCGCAGATTGGCGACCAGCGCCTCATGCACCGCGCCATCGGACCAGAGGCAATCGACGCCATACCGGCTGCCCTCCGGTGTCGAGGGGGCGGTCATTTCGTAGAGCGCGGGGATCGGCGTGGGCATCGGCCCGATCACCTCGAGCGCGCCCTCGGGGGCATCGCTCCACAGATCCGCGCCGATCGCCATGGCCTCGGCGGGCGTTGCGGCGAAGACATTGGCGATTGCCGCCATCATCGGCCCGCCCGGCGTGCGCAGGGTCTTGATCGTGAATTCGACGCAAGCCGGCATCCGCCCACCCAGCCGCTCGGCCCAGTCCGCGACCGCCGCAACCGCGCTTGCGGGATAGACCCGCACCAGCGAGCTCGCGCCGTGCGGCGCCTCGTAGAGCTGCAGCCGGTAGTTCGTGACAATCCCGAAAAAGCCCGGCCCCGCGCCCCGCGCCGCCCAGAAAATATCGGGGTGGTCCTGCGCCGTCGCGGTCAGCAACTGGCCATCCGCCATCACCACATCGACCGCCAGCACCGAAAAACAGGCGATGCCCCAAAGGTTCGAGTTCCAGCCGATGCCACCGCCGAGCAGATAGCCGCTGATCGCGACGCTGCCGCAATGACCGACCGGAAAGGCGAGCCCCTTCTGATCGAGCACGCCCGCAAGGCGCGTGTTGGTGACGGCGGGCCCGGCCTCGGCGATGCGCGCCGCGACGTCGATGCGCAGGCCGTTGAGCGCGCTCAGGTCGATGACCATATCCGCGCGCGCCGCGATCCCGGTGAAATGATGGCCGCCGCCGCGGGCCGAGACGGTCAGCCCGTATTCGGCCGCGCAGCGCACTGCCTCCTGCACGTCGCGGGCATCGGCGGCCCGCACGATCACTTGCGCGAGCGGCTCGGGCTTGCGCCCGTTCCAGCTCAGGCCGTCGCGCGCGGTGGAAAACTCCGGATCGAACCGGGTGATGACGGCGCCGCGAATGCGCGCCTTGAGGGTTTCATAGGTCATGTTGGCCTCGTTTCAACAAAAGACGGGGCGGGCGACGCGGGGCCGCCCGGACACTCCGTCCGGATCAGGGGGAAAGGCCCGGGGCGGCCCGGGCCCGGCCCGCGACACCGCCCCGGGAGGGGGGGGGAGACAATCGGCTGCGTTCAGGCGAGGCAGGCGCGCCGACGACGGCGCCGCAGCCCGAAGATCGCCGCGAAGGCGCTCGGCAGCAGAACGAGACCCGCCGGGAGCGGCACCGGCGGCAGCTCGGGCGTGGTGATGACTTCATCGGCGTGCCAGGCATTGGCGATCGCCGACATCTCGAAGACGAGTTCGGCGCGCTCGCCCGGATTGAGACCCGAGACGAAGACCCAACCGCCCGAGCCACCGCCGGTGCCCTGCTGCGCGCCGGTCTCGCCGAAGCCCAGATCATAGGTGGCGTTGATCAGGGTCTTCTCGACCTGGGTGCCATCGGTGCGAAAGATCGTCTGGAAGATGTTGACCGACGCGATCGCGCTCGCAAGTTCGCCCAAAAGCCCCTCTGGCGTGAGCTCACCATCATTGTTGCCGATGATCGACACGAAGAGGCTCGGCAGGAAGCCACCGCCGTAATTCGCCGCGAGGGAACCATTGTTGGTCAGGGTCAGGGTCTCTCGGCCGATCACCTGGGCATTGGCGTAATCCATCGGCACCCCGCTGCGCCCCGAGGTCGAGGCCGAGGCCGAGACGCCGCCGCTCTGATAGCTGGTGCTGGCAACGCCGGTGCCGGCAAACGAGGTTTCCTCGAGCGGGGTCGGCCGGTCCCAACTGCCGGTGATCCCGGTCCCGAGGGTGAAATTGCGCAGCTGATAGCTGGCCGTACTGTTGACGGTGACGGCCCCGGCACTGCCCGCCATCTGGGCGAGGGCCGCGGCGGCGGCGAGGATCGTGAAGCGTTTCATGGTCGTGGTCCTTTGGTGTTGATGTGACAGGCGCAAAGCCGTTCGAAGTCGATCCCGTCCCGGTCCCGGCAAGCATGACCTCGCCGATCGGGGACCGCGGGTGCGGTCCTCCGCCCGGAGGGGATGGAGGGGTGTCAGACGTGCCCCGGTGCTGCCGGAAAGGCCGGCGGGGCCCCGAGTTGGCAGGGGAAACCGTTCAGACGGCGGAGAGTTTCGACATCGGCAGACGCGCCTTCGAGCTGGGTGAACGGGCGGCCGGTTGGGCCGATCCCGCGATGGGGAGGGTTTACCATCCGCCCCCCCGCCGCGATATGGCCCGGATGGGCCATTCGTTCGCGCTCCTCGCGCATGGCCCGCCCCCGATGGCCCTTCGGCCGAGGTCCGGAGCGCCGCCACCGGGACCTGCTTTCGACCCCGGCCCCGGCCCCGGCTCCGGCTTGCGCCACGGCGCGGGCCAGCGCGGGGCGCTCAGTCGGCGATATTCTGATGATACCAGGCCGCCGCCTGCCCGCGTGACGAGAGACCGAGCTTTTCGAGGATATTGGCGACGTGGCGCTTGACCGTATGCGGCGAGAGATCGAAGGCGCGCGCAATGAGCTTGTTGCTCTCGCCCCGCGCGAGCCGGTCCAGCACCTCGATCTCGCGCGGGCTGAGCTCGATCCGGCCGCCCTGGTCCTGCGCCTTGGCCGCCGCGGCAATCTCGCTCAGGCTCCGCAGGAAACCGCTCAACCCCTCGGCCACCGGCGGATCGTCCTGCGCGATCTCGATCAGGGCCCGCAGCATCTTCGGGCCGAGCAGCATCAGATAGACGATATCCCCCGCGGCGGCGCATTCGGCGTAGGTCTCGCGCAGGATCTGCCGCGCGGCCGGGGCCTCACCCTGCCGCCACAGCCAGAGCGCGCGCATCATCCGGCAGGCCGTCTCGAAGCCCGGCACATCGCCCAGCAGCGGCCCGACGCCGAGCCCCTCGAGATCCGCCTGCGCCGCCGTTCCCACACCGCCAAGCGCGAGGCCCACCGCGAGATAGTCTCGCGCGACGCGCAGGATCGGCGCGGGCAACAGCCGCAGCGCCGCGTCAAGCTCGTCGACGATCCGCGCGACCTCCGCCTCCTGCCCGACCGCGAGCAGAAGCTTGCCGCGGACCGCCAGCGTCAGCCCGCGCCAGTAGACCCAGGAAACCCCCTCGCGCCCGTCGAATTCGGCCAGATGGCGATCGCTGTGAAGGCGGATTGCGCGCGCATCCTGCGCGAGCGCGGCCAGAAGCGTGCGGAAGGCAAACACCGTCGTGCGCACCGGGAACGGCTTCTCGCCCAGATAGTGATCGGACTCGAGCTCGCGCACGAGGGTCTCGGCCGCGCGCCAATCGCCCGAGAAAAGCCGGTTCCAGACCCGCATGCACAGCGCACTGTCGCGCAGCGCGACATGACCTTCTTCGGCAATGGCAAGCGCGGCCGAGGCATAACGCTCGCACCGGACGCCCATGCCGACACGTCCGGCCAGATGCAGATGCAACGCGCAGTGGTTCCAGAGCGCGGGATCGTCGCTGCGTTGCAGCGCCGCAAGCATCCGGTCGAAGCCCGCAAGCTCGTCCTCGGCCGCGCCGCGCACCTTCGCGAGCCAATAGGAGGCCATCGCAACCAGCGCCTCGGTCTCGGCGTCCTGCGTCTCGGCCTGCAGCGCGCGGCAGATCGCGGCCGCCTCGTCCGCGAGGCCGAGCCCGACGCTCGCAACCGCGATATGCGCGCGTGCGCGGTTCGCCTCGGGCAAGGCCCCGCGCGCCTCGAATCCCTCGGCGGCCGCCAGCATGTAGCGCCGCGCGTCGATCCAGACCGAGTGCGACGAGGCGCAGAGCCCGCGCAGATAGGCCAAGACCGGCGAGCGGGCGCGGAACTCCGCGGGAAAGGCCTCGGCGAGGCGCCGCACCTCTTCGCGCAGCCCCTGCAGGATCAGCTCGGGCGCGATGGCGGCGGTCTCCGCCTCGGCCTCCTCGAGCGCCCCCGCCCGCAACAGATAGTCGATCCGGCGATCGGCATTTTCCTCGCAGGCGGCGGCGCGGCGCAGCAGGACGGGGATTTCCTCGGGCCGCTCGCGCTGCAGCCGGTCGAGCAGGGTCTCGCGCAGGAGATCGTGCAGCCGCAGGACCCGCGGGCTCTCCGAGAGAGACATGCAGAACAATTCGCGCGCCTCGATCTGGGCAAGGCGCGCTTCGGCCTCGGGATCGCCGGTGACTGCGGCGCAGACCGGCCCGCTCAGCTCGGGCAGGATCGCCGAGCGCAACAGGAACAGGCGTAGCCCCTCGGGCAATTCGTCGAGCACCTCGCTCGAGAGGAATTCGAAGGCCGAGCGGATCGTCACCAGCGTCTCGGGGCGCAACCGCTCGGCCCGGGCCGCGAGGCTGCAGCCGGCGGCCCATCCGTTGGTGCGCTCGCGGATCGCGCTGGCGGCGGCGGGGTGCGTCTCGCCGGCATGATGCAGCGCGACGAGCGCCTCCACCTCGGCCTCGGAAAAGGCCAGATCGGCGCCGCGGAACTCGACCAGCTCATGACGCGCGCGCAGTTTCGGCAAGGCGATCGGCACGTCGAGACGGCTGCTGAGCACCAGTGTCCATTGCACGGGCAGGTGTTCGACAAGCCGGTCGAGCCAGCGAAACACCGCCGGATCGCGCACCCGGTGCAGATCGTCGAACGCGAGAACCCCGGCGCCAAGCTCGGCCGCCGCCATCGCCTGTGCCGTCGCATCCGCAAGCCGCAAGGGCCCGGTTTCCGCGTCCTCGGCGAGTTCCGCGAGCGCCGAGACCGACAGGCGCCATGGCAGATCCTCGGCCTCGGTCGCGCTCAGAAGCGCCAGAATGACCCGCTGCAAGGTGTCACCCTCGTCGAGCGAGACCCAGAACACCTGCGGCCCCTCGCCCTGCGGGTATCGCAGGGCCTGCACGAGGCTCCATGTCTTGCCCGATCCGGCCGGGGCGCAGAGCGTGACCACCCGCGCCCGCGCCAGTCCTGCGCGCAGCCTGCCCACCAGCGCCGCACGCTCGACGAGCGTCCCGGCCGCAAGGGGCATCTGGCATTTCGACGGGGGAAACAGCTCAGTCAGCGGTTGGGTCATGCGGCCACTCTTGGAAATATACTCTCTTTATCGAGGCGCCGGTGGCAATCAAGTGCGAGTTTGTCCCCATCTCCCCGGTTCGGGTCACGCGGATCCGCGGCGGTGTGCATATTGTCATTGAACATGCCGGCGCGCCCCCTACCCTGACACCCGAAGCACGAGGGCCGCGAGATCGGGGCCGCAAGATCGAGGGACGACGATGGAACGACGCAAACTTGGAAAGAACGGCCCGGAGATCGGCGCGATCGGCTATGGGGCGATGTCGTTTTCCGACATGTATGGCCCGACGAACGAGGTCGAGAGCCATGCCATCCTCGACGCCTGCCGCGATCTGGGCGTGACCTATATCGACAGCGCCAACATCTACGGCATGGGCAAATCCGAAACCGCGATCGGGACCTATCTGAAGGCCGATCCGGGCGCGCGCGCGGATTTCGTGATCGCAACCAAGGCGACGATCACCACCGATGCCGAGGGCAAGCGCGCCTTCGACAATTCGGCAGCCCATCTCGAGGCCGAGCTCGACAAGTCGCTGCAGCGGCTCGGGCTCGACTGCGTCGATCTGTTCTATGCGCATCGCCGCGCGCCGGGCTATCCGCCCGAGGAGCTGGCGGGCAATCTCGGGCGGCTGGTCGAGAAGGGCAAGGCCAAGGCGATCGGCCTTTCCGAGATCGCGCCCGCGACCCTGCGGCGCGCAATGACCGAATTTCCGGTGGCGGCGGTGCAGTCGGAATATTCGCTCTCGACCCGCGCGCCGGAACTCGGGCTGGTGCAGGCCTGCGCCGAGCTCGGTGTGGCGATGGTCGCCTTTTCGCCGGTCGGGCGGTCCTTGCTCACCGATGCGCCGATCCCGCGCGAGCGGATCGCCGATCTGCCCTTTTTGCGCAGCAATCCGCGCTTCATGGAGCCGAACCTGTCCGAGAATCTGCGAATGATGCAGGGATTTCGCGCGCTCGCGGCCGAGATGGGCACCACGGCCGCGGCGCTCGCCAATGCCTGGCTGCTCGCGCGCGGGCCCCACGTGATCCCGATCCCCGGGACACGCTCGGTCGCCCATTTGCGCGACTGCGTGGCGGGCGCGGATCTGCGCCTCAGCCCCGAGGATCTTGCCCGGATCGAGGCCGCACTTCCCCTCGGCTGGGCCCATGGCGACCGCTATTCCGACGAGCAATGGCAAGGCCCCGAGCGCTATTGCTGAGCCGCGACGCCCTCGCCCGACCGGGTCCGGGCACGGCCCCCGGCCTCTGCGGCGCAGGCGGGTGCCCCCATACCCGTGGAGGTTGACCGCCGCAGCCACCACAAGCGCTGGGGACACTTCCCCGGCCGGTTTGGCAAAGAGCCGCCTTGTGATCTCGCGCCGGATGGGCGTAACTATTGGCAGTTAACGTTCTGGAGGCGGAGAGTTCTCATGAAGCACACCAAGATTTTCACCGGTATCGCGCTTGCCTGCGGCCTGGCCGCTTCGGCCGCGGGCGCGCAGGAGATGTCGTTCTTCCGGATCGGCACCGGGGGCACGGCGGGCACCTACTACCCGATCGGCGGGCTTCTGGCGAATGCGATCTCGAACCCGCCCGGCTCGCGCCCCTGTGATCAGGGCGGCTCCTGCGGCGTGCCCGGGCTGATCGCCTCGGCGCTCTCGGCCAACGGCTCGGTCGCCAACGTCAACGCGATCGCCGGCGGCTCGCTCGAGTCGGGCTTCTCGCAATCGGACGTGGCGAGCTGGGCCTATACCGGCACCGGGATCTGGGAAGGCAAGCCCGCGGTCGACAAGCTGCGCGCGATCGCTAACCTCTATCCCGAGAGCATTCACCTGATCACCAGCGCCGATTCGGGCATCTCGAGCGTCGCCGATCTCAAGGGCAAGCGCGTCTCGATGGACGAGCCCGGCTCGGGCACGCTCGTTGACGCCAAGATCATCCTTGGCGGCTATGGCCTGACCGAGGCCGACATCCAGCCGGAATTCCTCAAGCCCGATCAGGCGGCCGACCGGATGCGCGACGGCGCGATGGATGCGTTCTTCTTCGTCGGCGGCTATCCGGCGGGCGCGGTTTCGGAACTCGCCAGCCAGCACGCGGTCAAGCTGATCCCGATCAGCTGCGAGGAAGCGCCGAAGATCTGCGAAGACTTCAAGTTCTTCGCCCCCGACGTCATTCCGGGCGGCACCTATGAGGGCAATGCCGACGACGTCCAGACGCTGTCGGTCGGCGCCCAATGGGTGACCAGCGCCGATCAGCCCGAAGAGCTGATCTACGAGATCACCAAGGCGCTGTGGAACGACAACACCCGCAAGCAGCTCGACGCGGGCCATGCCAAGGGCAAGATGATCACCAAGGAAACCGCGCTGAACGGCATCGGGATCCCGCTGCATCCGGGCGCCGAGAAGTTCTACAAGGAAGCCGGCCTGCTGAAATAAGCGTTTCGGTGCCGGCCGAGGCCGAAACCGGAGTTCAGGGGGCTGCGCACCATCGCGGCCCCCTTCGTCATCCAAAGGGACAGGAGTGTCGTGAATGAGCGACGAGCGCAGCAAGCCGGGCGACGGCGAGGACATCCGCCATCTGACAGCCGACGAGCTGCAGGCCATCGAAGAGGAATTCGACCCCGAACTGAGGTTTCGCGTGCTGGTCTGGCCGCTGACCATCGCCTCGGCCCTGATCCTGTTCCTGCTGTCCTGCTATCACTATTACACCGCCGGTTTCGGCATTCCGCAGGCGACGGTGCACCGCGGCCTGCATCTGGGCGTCACGCTGCTGCTGGTGTTCCTGAGCTTCTCGGCCTTCGGCAAGAAGCAGATCCCCCCGAGCTGGCGCGCGCCCTTCGGCCTGCCGCTTCTGGAATGGGGCCTCGCAATCGCCGGGGTGGTGAGCGCGCTCTACGTGCCGTGGATCTATAGCGAACTGGCGTTTCGCGTCGGCAACCCGCTGCCCATTGACGTGATCATGGGCACGATCCTGATCGTGGTGCTGCTCGAGGCGGTGCGCCGCTCGATGGGCTGGCCGCTGCCGGTGATCGCGATCCTGTTCATTGCCTACGCCTATTTCGGCAAGTCGATGCCGGGGATCCTCGTGCATCCGGGCGCGAGCTGGTCGAATATCGTCAACCACCTCTATCTGACCTCGCAGGGGATCTATGGCACCGCGCTTGGCGTCATCGCGACCTATGTCTTCCACTTCGTGCTGTTTGGCGTGATGGCGACGCGGATCGGTCTGGGGCAACTCTTCATCGACATCGCCTCGGCGCTGGCCGGGCGCTATGCGGGCGGGCCGGCCAAGGTCTCGGTGCTGTCCTCGGCGCTTCTGGGCTCGATCTCGGGCTCGTCGATCGCGAATACGGTGACCACCGGCGCGCTGACCATTCCGGCGATGATCCGCATCGGCTATCCGCGCCATTTCGCCGCCGCCGTCGAGGCCGCCGCCTCGACCGGCGGGCAGATCACGCCGCCGGTCATGGGGGCCGTCGCCTTCCTGATGATCGAATATCTGGGCGTGCCGCTGACCACGATCCTGACCGCGGCGCTGGTGCCGGCCTTCATGCATTTCTTCGGCGTTCTGGTGCAGGTCCATCTCGAGGCGCGCCGGCTGGGGCTGCGCGGGCTCTCGCCGGCCGAGCTGCCGAACGCCTGGAAGGTGCTCAAGGCCGGCTGGCTCTCGGTGGTGCCGCTGGCCATTCTGGTGGCAGTGCTGCTCTCGGGGCGCACCCCCTTCTCCGCCGCCTTCTGGTCGATCAGCGCCTGCATCGTCGTGCTGGCGATCCAGCAGATCCAGGGCTCGGGCCTTGCCAAGGGCCTCGGGGCGACGGCGCAGGGCGTGTTCGAGGGCTTCATCCTCGGCGCCAAGCAGTCGCTCTCGGTCACCGCGGCCGCGGCGCTCGTGGGTGTGGTGATCGGCGTCGTCACCCTGACCGGGGTCGGCTTCAAGATCGCCTATATGGTGACCAGCATCGCACAGGGCTGGGCCGTGTCGCTGCATGACATGCTGACCTTCCTGCCCTTCGAGCTGATGACGGTGCCCTCGCTGACGCTGCTCTTCACGCTGGTGCTGACGGCGGTGGTCTGCATCCTGATGGGTTGCGGCATTCCGACGACGGCGAACTACATCATCATGGTGGCGGTGGCGGCCCCGATCCTCGGGATGCTGGGCGTGCAGCAGATGGTCGCGCATTACTTCGTCTTCTACTACGGGGTGCTTGCGGATGTGACGCCGCCGGTGGCGATGGCAGCCTATGCGGGTGCGGGGATCGCGGGGGCGAACGCATTCAAGGCGGGCAATACCGCCTTCCGGCTGAGCATGGGCAAGGCGCTGGTGCCCTTCGTTTTCGCCTTCCAGCCCGCGCTCCTGCTGGTAACCGACGGCTTCACCTGGGAGGCCTTCGCGCTCGCCTTCAGTGGGGCTGCACTCGGGATCTGGGTGCTGGCCTCGGCGGTGTCGAGCTGGCTCTTCGCGCCGCTCTACTGGTTCGAGCGGATCGTTCTGGTCTTCGCGGCGCTGCTGCTGGTGGCTCCGAACCTGATCGCGACGGTGATCGGTCTGTTGCTCGTCGCGCCGATCGCGCTGCGGCAATTGCTGAGCGAGCGGCGCGGCGGCGCCCCGGCCTGAGGGGCGATCGTCGAGAGCGGCGCCGAGATCTCGGATCGCGCCGCCCGCCGGACATCGCCCAAAGGACAAGGCCCGCGCGCGTCAAGGGCGCGCGCGGGCCAGTCATGACGCATGGCGTCCGCTTATTGGGCGAGGCCGATCTGCTTCATGAAATCGAGGTTGTCCCAGAACAGATATTCCTCATCCATGACGCCATCCTTGGTCCAGTGGCCGAGCGTCGCCATCGTCAGCTTGAAGGCCTTGCCCGTCGGATCCACCGTCTTGCCGTCGCCGATCGGCATCGGCTGGGAGAACGTGCCTTCCAGCACGCCGATCACGCCGGTCCATTCGCCCGAACCGAACTTCACCGGGTGGGTCTCGATGCGGGTATCGGGCGCGAAGACGAACATCGGCTTGAGCGCGTCGATATGCGCGTCGAGGCCCTTGGTCGTGCTGCCATCGGGATAATGGACGAGGATGTCCTGCGCATGGCTTTCATGCAGACGGTCCCATTTCTGGTGGGTGTAGACGTCGAAGTCGAGCGTATCGAAGGTGTCGAGGTTCTTTTGCGTGGTGGCCTCGGCGTTCTGGTATTTCGCGAGCTCTTCCATCAGCGCCGGGATTGCCTTGTCGGCGGTCGACTGCTCGGCAAAAGCGGTGGTGCCAAGCGACAGACCAATCGCGGTGGCGGCCAGCAGGGATTTGAAAATCGTCATCGTCTTCTTCCTTCGTTTGAGAGGCGATCTTGCCGGGAACATCCCGTTTGGGCCCGATCGCGATTGTTTGCCTGATGAAGATACCTCGAGATAATCACTGGAAAAATGGGGCTGATCGCGCCATTCTATTACGATAAGTGTAATAATCTGGGCCGATCATGGACCTTGTTCGCGCGATGCAAACCTTTGTGACGGTCGTCGATGGTGGTAGTTTCATCGCGGCGGCGGATAAGCTCGACACGTCGAACGCTGCGATCTCGCGGCAGGTGGCGGCGCTAGAAGATCACTTCGGGGTGCGCCTTCTGCACCGCACCACTCGACGGTTGTCGCTTACCGAGCCGGGGCAGGCGCTTTACGAGCGTGCGCAGCAGATCCTCGACGATCTCGGCGAGATGGAGGCCGTTGTCGGCCAGCACACCGCCGCGCCCTCGGGTGTGTTGCGGATCAGCGCGCCGCTCTCCTTCGGCGTCCACACGCTCGCGCCGCTTCTGCCCGCCTTTCGCGAGCGCTATCCGAAACTGCGGTTGGATATCGACCTGACCGACCGGGTCGTGGATCTGGTGCACGACGGGATGGATGTCGCGCTGCGCATCGCCCGCACCCCCGGTCAGACACTGATCGCGCGCAAGATCGCACCGATCGAGATGATCCTCTGCGCGGCGCCCTCTTATCTGGCAAGCCATGGAACACCCGCAACGCCGCAAGAGCTGTCGGATCATCAGGTATTGAGCTATTCTTACCTGTCCTCGGGCGACACCTGGGTGCTGCAAGACACCTCAGGCACCGAGACGGCCGTGCGCGTCAGTCCCCGCATCCACGCGACCAACGGCGATCTGTTGCGCCAGCTTGCGCTGGCCGGAGGCGGCATTATCGGGCAACCGGATTTCATCGTCGCCGGCGACATCGCGCGCGGGGCGCTGGTCCCGATCCTGCCGGGCTGGAGCATGGGTGAATTCAACCTCTACGCCGTCTACCTCAGCCGAAAATACCTGTCGGTGAAGGTGCGCGTCTTCATCGACCACCTGATCGAGACCATCGGCCGGCAAGGCGGCAGCAGCGGCGCGGGAGCCGCGGACACGGCACCCGCTCATCGCCCGGGGCGTGACTTGCCCATGTGAGGCGGGGGGCCGCCGCGACGGGACGAGGCGCGCCGCACCTGCCCGCATGATCCGCCGCAACGGACGGAACGTCGCCCGCACCGGACGGCCGGGCCGAGGCCGTCCGGTGCGGGCCCTGACTTATCCGAAGACCGCGGTCAGCGCGCCGTCGACGGCCTCGGTGATCGCGTCGATGTCGTCGGCCGTGGCGATCAGCGCCGGGCTGAAGCACAGCGTGTTGTTGAACCCGGTGAGCGAGCGGTTCGTCATCCCGAACATCACGCCGCGTTTCGCGCCTTCGGCCACCACGCGGGCGACCTCGGCCTCGGCCGCAGGCTCCTTGGTGGCGCGATCGGCCACGAGCTCGGCCCCCGCGAACAGCCCCGCCCCGCGCACGTCGCCGATCACCTTGTGCTTGTCCTTCAGCGCCTGAAGGTTCGCCATGATCCGCGCGCCCATCGCGAGGGTGTTGTCCAGCAGCCCCTCATCCTCGATGATCCGCATGTTTTCCAGCGCCGCCGCCGGACCCGCCGTGCAGCCACCGAAAGTCGAGATGTCGCGGAAATAGCTCAGCCGGTCCGAGGCATCCTTGAACTGCTCGAAGACCGCCTCGGTGGTGACGCAGCACGAAATCGCCGCATAGCCCGAGGCGACGCCCTTCGCCATGGTCACGAAATCCGGCTTGATCCCGTAATTCTGATAGCCAAACCACGTGCCGGTGCGGCCCATCCCGCAGACCACCTCGTCGATATGCAGCAAGATATCGTATTTCTTGCAGATCTCCTGCACCCGCTCCCAATAGCCCTTCGGCGGCACGATCACCCCGCCGCCCGCGGTGACGGGCTCGAGGCACAGCAGACCCACGGTATCGGGGCCCTCGCGCAGGATCACCTCCTCGATCGCATCCGCGGCCCGCTCGCCATAATTCTCGACATCCCATTGCGCGCGATATTCGAGGCAATGCGGCACGGCGACGAACCCGTCCGGATAGGGCCCGTATTGCAGCGCGCGCTCTTCCTGACCGCAGGCCGCCAGCGTGCCGATCGTGGCGCCGTGGTAGTCGCGCTCGCGGTAGAGGATCTTCCATTTCTTGCCGCCATGCAGCCGCGCCGAGATCTGGCGCACCATCTTGAAGACCTTCTCGTTGGCCTCCGAGCCGGAGTTGGCGTAATAGACCCGGCTCATGCCCGGCATCTTGCTCAGCAGCCGTTCCGAGAACAGCGCGCCGGGAATGGTGCCGCCGCTGCCCGCCCAATAGGGCAGCTCGATCAGCTGGTCGCGGATCGCATTCGCGATGCTCTCGCGGCCATAGCCGACGTTGACGGTCCAGACCCCGCCCGAGACGGCGTCGATGAATTCGGCCCCGTGCTGGTCCCAGATGCGAATGCCCGCCCCCTTGACGATGATCCGGGGATCGTTCGTCTCGAGCGATTTGTGTTGCAGCAGGTGGTGCCAGACATGGGCGCGGTCGGCCTCGGTGGCATGGCGCAGGTCGTTCGACATCAGGGTCATCGCGGGAATCCTTTCACGGGAGATAGCCTATCAGACGCCCTTCCGGGGCTGCGAACAATCCTTTATATGATCAGGGCAAACCACAGAAATCATTGAGGCGATGCACTCAGTGATGCGGATGGATGAACGCCCTGAACGGGGGATGACCATGGATGTCGATATCGGCCCCCGGCTGCGGGCGCTGCGCATGGCGCGCAACCTGTCACAACGCGAATTGGCGCGCCGGGTGGGCTTGCCGAATTCCACGATCTCGCTGGTGGAATCGGGGCGGACCAACCCGACGATCGGCGCGCTCAAGCGCATCCTCGACGGGCTGCCGATCGGGCTGGCCGAGTTCTTCGCGTTCGAGCCGCAGGCCCCGCGCAAGTTCTTTTTTGAGGCCGCCGAGTTGAAGGAGATCGGCAAGGGCCGGATTTCCTACCGCCAGATCGGCGAGACCGGCATGGGGCGCGCGTTGCAGATGATCGACGAGACCTATGCACCCGGCGCCGACACCGGGCGCACGCCGCTCAGCCATGCCGGTGAAGAGGTCGGGCTCGTGCTCTCGGGCCGGCTCGAGGTGACGGTGGACGGCGCGCGCAAGCTGCTCGGGCCCGGCGATGCCTATGCCTTCGAGAGCCACCTGCCGCATCGCTTCCGCGCCGTGGGCCGTGAGCCCTGCCGCGTGGTCAGTGCCTGCACGCCCCCCAGTTTCTGAGCCGGTTCCCCCCGGATCTCGGCGCCGCTCCGGTGCCCAAATCCGGTGGGGAACTGCGCGCAAAGGCCGGACAAATGACCGCAACCTGCTTCGATCACTGCCGCATGCAAAACCCTCGCAAAACCGGAGCCGTTCACGAATGACAGACCCGCCGGGGATCAGGGGCATTGCCCCGGAGCCTGTGCTTCGATCGACTCGATGAATTTGCGAACCGGCAGCGCGGCGCTTTCGCTGCGGTAGATCAGCGCGATCTCGGTAATGGCCTCGGGGTCGTCCAGCTCCAGAAAGGCGATCCCCGGGATCCGGATCGCGGCGACCGATTCCGGCACGAAGGCAACCCCCATCCCTGCCCCCACGAGATTGAGCATGACCGGGAACTGCCGCGAGGTCATCGCGACATCGGGCGTGAACCCCGCCTTGCGGCAGAGCAGATGCACCGAGGCCGACAGGCCCATGGTATCGGGCAAGGGCGACATGATGAACCGCCGCGCGCTGAGCGCGCCCAAGGCGACCCGCCCGCGCGCGGCGACGGGGTCGTCGTCGGGCACGGCAAGCAGGATCTTCTCGCGGTGCAGCACGCGCGTGCAGAACCGCTGATCCGCCCCCTCCCACGGCAGTCGCAGAAACCCCAGATCGAGCCGCCCGGCCAAGAGCTCCTCGAGCTGCGCATCCATCAAGAGCTCGTGCCAGACGATGTTCACATCGGGCGCGGCGGCGCGAAAGCGATGGATGGTCGAGGCGATCACCCCGGTGAAGGCGGTCGAGGGCACCATGCCGATATCGAGTTTGCCAATCGTGCCCCGCGCGACATTGCGCGCGAGCTCCGCCGTCCGCCGGGCCTGCCGCACAAGGGCATTCGCCTCGGGCAGCAGGAGCCGCCCGGCCTCGGACAGCCGGACGTTGCGGTTGTCGCGGATGAACAGCCGGAGCCCGATCTCGTCTTCCATCGCCTTGATCTGCATCGACAGCGCCGATTGCGCGACACAGGCCCGCTCGGCCGCGCGGTGAAAGTTGAGCTCTGCCGCGACGGCCAGAAAATATTCGCACTGGCGTAATGTCGGCATCGCGCTGCGTCCCTGCGGTGTCATTGCATGATGTTCGGCAACAGCAGGATAAGCCCCGGACAGGCGATTACAATGACCATCACCACCGCCTCGGCGGCGAGGAACCAGGCCGTGCCCCGGGTGACCTCGGCAAAGCTCACCTTGCCGTTCAGGGCGGCGGCCACGACATAGAGATTGAGCCCGATCGGTGGGGTCAACAGGCCGATTTCGACGAATTTGACCACCAGCACGCCGAACCAGATCACATCGACATCAAGCGCCGTGATCGCGGGCCCAAGCAGCGGCAGCGTCACCAGCATGAGCCCGATCGGGTCGAGGAACATGCCCAGCACCAGATAGAAGAGCGAGACCAGCAGGATGAAGGCCAGCTGATTGACCGCGAACATGTCGATGATGCGCCCGATCTCGAGGGGGATGCGGGTCAGGGTCAGGAACTGGCTGAAAAGCACCGCCCCGATCGCGATCAGAAAGATTGCCGCCGTCGAGAGCAGCGTCTCGCGCAGCGCCGCCGACAGCATCGCCCCCGAGAAGCGCCCACTGATCAGCGCGGCCAACAGCGTGACACAGGCTCCGAAGGCGCCGACCTCGGTCGCGGTGAACATCCCCGAATAGAGACCGCCGATCACCCCCAGCACGATCACCGGAAAGGGCCATGCGGCGACCAGTGTGGCAAGCTTCTGGCGCAGGGTAAAGCGCTCGGAGGTGCGCGGCGCGAGCGCGGGGTTCAGCTTGGCGCGGATGACGATCAGCGCGGTATAGGCCAGGAAGGTAAGCAGCCCCGGGACGATCCCCGCGATCAAGAGCTTGCTGACCGAGGCTTCCATGAAGACCCCGTAGAGGATGAAGGGGATGCTCGGCGGGATCAGCGCGCCGAGGGTACCCGAGGCCGCGACCACCCCGGGGGCCAGTCCCTTGTCGTAGCCGGCCTTGAGCATC
Source organism: Rhodobacterales bacterium (assembly GCA_003249215.1). Classification (GTDB taxonomy): domain Bacteria; phylum Pseudomonadota; class Alphaproteobacteria; order Rhodobacterales; family Rhodobacteraceae; genus Rhodobacter. Next base: position 22,636 of record QKJR01000079.1, on the reverse strand, counting down.
TCGGGCACCGCAAGGCGCGACATCGCACCGGCCATCGCCACGCTCGAGCCCGAGGCGGCGGCAAAGCCCGCCGAGGCGCAGGTGGTCGCCACCGCCAGCCCGCCCGGCATGAAGCCAAGCCAGACCCGCGCGGCGGCGAACAGCGTCGAGGTCAGCCCGCTGTGGAAGGCGATGCTGCCCATCAGGATGAACATCGGCACCGCCGACAGGCTCCAATGCGCGACGAAGTCGAAGGCGCCCTCGCTGAGCAGAACCATGGCCGCCTGCGGCCCGCGCAGCACGAGGATCCCGGTCACGGCAACAGTGCCGAGCGCGGCGCCGATCGGCACCCCGCGAGCAGAACGAGCAGACCTACGAGGCCCAGAAACCCGATTGCGATCGGCGTCATGACTGCCGCCTTTCGTGCACGATCGCGCGGATCTCGGCGATCAGCGCGACCGCCGCAGCCCCCCCGATCGCCAGCGCGGCAAGCCCCCGCATCGGCCAGACCGGCAGGTGGAACGCGATCGCATCCACGGTCTCGCGGCTGTGCCATTTCTCGATCGCGGTCAGCGCGAGCGCGAGGAAGAAGACAGCGAGGAAGCCGACATAGACCACCGTCGCCACGATATCACACAGCCTGCGCGCGCGCGGTCCCAGCATGTCGCCCACGACATCCACGCGCACATGGCTGGCGCCGGCACAAGCCAGAAAGATGCCCGGAAAGATGATCGCGACCATGTAGACATAGCTCGCAATCTCGATCGTCCCGAGCATCGGCAGATGCAGGAAAGTCCGCGCCAGTGCCGCCAGAACCACATGCAGCATCATCACGAGCAACAGCGGACCGATGGCCCAGAACGTCAGCTTTTGCAGGGCGGGCATCTTACTTCTCCAGAATCTCGGCGATCAGCAGATCGCGATATCCGGTCTCGTCGAGCTCCTTGCCATCAATCAGCACAGTCCATTTCTGCAGATTGGCGAGCAGCGCATCGGCCACCGCCTGACCGTCCGCGAAGCCCCGCGCGGCGGCGCTATCGACCGCCATCTGGATCTGCGCCTGCTGATAGTCCTTGCGCGCCGCGATCAGCGCCGCCGAGGGCTCGACCAGCGCAATGCCCTTCTCGGCCATCAAGGCATCGGCCGCCCGTTCCTGCTCCTGATAGGTGAAGACGGTATGCGCGACACTGGCGATGGCGAGACGCGACAGCAGCGCCTTGGTCTTATCGTCGAGCGTCGACCAGAAGCGGGTGCTGACATTGATCAGCGATCCTCTCTGAAACGCCCCCATCGGCAGATCGAGGACACCGGCCGTCAACTCGCCCAGCGACAGCGAGCTCATCCAGGCGGTGGAGCCGATCACGCAGTCGATCTGGCCGCGCTGCATCGCCTCATAGGCCTCGTTGTTCGGGATGTTGATCGGGATCCCGCCGATACGTTCGGCCCAGTGCCCCATCTCCTCGCCCGCCACGCGCAGCCGGCGCCCGGCGGGGTCGGCCACGCTCTCGAGCTTCGAGCACATGGATTTGTAGGGCGGCGTGCCATAGCTCGACAGGAAATGGATGCCAATCTTCTCGAATTCGGCCAGACAGGCGGGGCAGTCGTTCAGGACGGTGTCGGTAATCGCTGCAGACATCGCAAGGCCACCGGCATTCGAGAACGACAGATCGCTGATGATAGAGGTCACCGGCAGCTCGCCCGGATAGTAGATATTGGCGATGAACCCGCCATCCACCAGCCCCTTGGACACCGCAGAAAGCATCGTCTTGGCCGAGGCCGCCGATCCCGAGGGGAAGAAGTCGATGGTGATCTCGCCACCGGTCTCGGCCGCGACCTGATCAGCGAAATACTGAATGCCGACGCTTGAAGGATGCGCGGGTGGCAACGAGCTGGCATAGCTCAGCACTTGGCGCGCCTCGACCGCCACCGGCAGCAGCGCGAGCGCGGCAACGAGCATTCCGGATGTGTGTTTCATTCTTTCCTCCCTGATTTGACGTCTCTGATCTATCGGACAGGCGTCCCGAACTCCCTGAGCCTGTCCGGATCAATCTCGATCCCCGACCCGGGTCCCTGCGGGATCACCAGGCCGAAATTCTCGTATCTGACGGGGCTGCTCACCACCTCCTCGTGCATGAGCAGCGGACCGAAGAACTGACTGCCGAGCGTGACCTCGGGCAGGGTTGCGAAGAATTGCGCATGGCTGGCCACCCCGACCGAGGATTCGAACATCGTGCCGGCGAAAATCTGCAGCCCCGCGGCCTGCGCCAGATGGGCGACCGTGGCGGCCGCGCCGGCGCTGCCATGCTTGGCAATCTTGACCGAGACCCCATGGCAGGCCCGCTCGAGCACATGGCGCAACATGTCTTGTGGCGTTTCCAGCGGCTCATCGGCGACCAGCAGCACGTTTTCGCGCCGAGCAATCTCGGACATCCCGGCGACATCACTGCCGCGCAAGGGCTGCTCTACGATGCGGCAACCGGCCTCGGCAAGCTGCGGGATGAAGCGCCGCGCCGTCGTCAGATCCCAGCGTTGATTGATATCCACGGCGGCGGTTTTCGGCGCCGGCCCGATCGGGCTTCTGGTCGTCGAGGCGCTGCGCGTGGCCGGGGCAGCGCAGATCCATGTGGTCGAACCCTCGCCCGAGCGTCGCGCGAAAGCGCTGGAACTGGGCGCCACTTCGGCGATAGACCCGGTGGCCGCAGATCCCGTGACTGCGATCCGCGCAGCCACCGGCGGCGTGCATGTCGCTTTCGAGGTGACGGGCATTCCGCGCGTCCTGCCACAATGTATCGACAGCACCCGTCACGAAGGTCAGACGCTGATCGTTTCGATCTGGGAGGGCGAGGCGGCCTTCCAGCCCAATACCGCCGTTCTGAAGGAGCGCCAGTTACAGGGCACGATCGCCTATAGCAACGTCTACCCTGCGGTGATGGAGCTGATGACCCAGGGCTATTTCAGCGCCGAGCGGCTGGTGACCAAGCGCATCGCGCTTGACGACATCGTGGCCGAAGGCTTCGATGCGCTCGTCGCCGAGGAATCGCAGGTCAAGATCCTCGTGCAGGCCCCCGATTGATCCCCGGGACCAAACCCTCTCGCGATGTCTGCGTCGCGAGAGGGTTCGGCCCGCAATGGACTCTGAGCTACCCCCCGAAAATCGGACAGTGACGGAAGCTACGATCTGCCGTCTTCTGGTCTGCAAGAACGAGGAGATCAGGCCATGTCGAAACGCAGGAACCATGACGCGGGCTTCAAGGCTCGCGTTGCGCTGGAAGCCGTGAAGGGCGAGCGCATTGTGTCGGAACTGGCCCCGGAACGATGCCGATCTACCAGCAGCCCAACGCCAGCACGCCCGCGAAGGGGCACAAGACTTACCCGTCTCTGGCGGTCCCTGAATTATGAATGCGTCTCGCTGCACGCCTGGGAAACCGGATCGCAGGCCAAAGCCGGCATCGGGCGCTGGATCACTTTCTAAAACCACCACCACCCTCACACTGCCCATGGCCAACAACCGCCCGCCGTGGTTCACTTCAGTGCAATCGAAACCAACCAGCAGGGGCAGGCTGTAGCTTAAATCACCCCGAAATCTGTCCAAGAGTTGGGGAGTAGCTCAGTGACGTCAGACGGGTTCGAGCCTGTCTCCTCAAGGACAGTCGCGCGGCCCCTGATCCCGTGCAGAGACAGCGCCACCCGTCGACAGTGCGCCCCGCCGATCATCAAGAATTATAGAGGCATAAGGCATTGTTGCGGGGAGAACGGCGGTGAGCGATTGCCCGGCACACCCCGCGTCTGATTAACTTCCCGTAGTTACAACAATGCCCTGCAAGAACCGCTGCACCAGCTTCCGAGCTCGGTTCTCGGAACGAGATAACTCGGCCGGGGCAATCCAACAACGGAGATCTAAATGGCTCTTTCCCGCCGCACCTTCCTCGCGACGTCGGTCGCCGCTTCGTCACTCGCGCTCGGCGCCTCGACAGCCTGGGCTCAATCCACCGAACTGCGCATCGCCCATGCCTCGCCCGAGGAGAGCCTGATCCAGCAGGCGCTCCTGCGCTACAAGGACGAGGTCGAGGCCAAGACCGAGGGCCGTGTCACGATCAGCATCTTCGGCAATGCTCTCCTCGGCGACGAGGGCCCGGTCAGCGAGGCAGTCGGCGATGGTTCGATCGACATGGGGCTCGGCGGTGTCGTCGATGTGATTGACCCCAAGCTCAACGCGCTCGCCCTGCCCTTCCTCTTCGGAAATTTCGACGCGGTGCATCAGGTGCTCGACGGCCCCTTCGGCCAGACGCTGGCCGCGCTCGCCCCGCCCAAGGGCTATGTCATTCTCGGCATTCTCGATTCAGGCTTCCGCAGCTTCACCAACAACGTCCACCCGATCACCAGCCCGGCGGACATGCAGGGCCTCAAGCTGCGGGTGCCGCCGATCCCGGTCGCGCTCGAGACGATCAAGGCCTTCGGCGCGCTGCCGCAGACCGTGCCCTATGGCGAGACCTATTACGCGCTGCAATCGGGCGTGGTGGATGGCGCCGAGCCCGAGATCCGCGACTTCTACGATGCAAAATGGTTCGAGGTACAGAAATACCTCTCGGTCTCGAACTACATGTGGATGCCGAACTACTGGTATATGAACAAGGCGCGTTTCGACGGGCTCGACCCGGCCGATCAGGCGGTGTTGACCGAGGCCGCCACCGCCGTGCAAGGCTGGTATCGCGCGCAGATCGCCACCGTCTACGACGACCTGATGAAGACGCTGGCCGAGGCGGGCGTCGAGATCAACACGGTCGACACCGCGCCCTTCCGCGCCATGGTGGGCCCGGTCTATGAGCTCTTCGCCAAGGAATATGGCGCGGACTTCGTGGCCGAGCTGCAGGCAGCGGCGGAGGCGGCGCAGAAGTGATGCGCGCGCTTGCCGGGCTGGCCGCGGGCGGCTGGAAACTCTTCGGGCTTGCGCTGCTGGCGCTGGTCCTCTTTGCGACGGCGGCGGGGGTCTTTGCCCGCCTGATCGGCTCGAACGGGTTCAGCTGGTCCTTCGAGGTGCTGGCCTTCGCCTTCATCTGGCTCTCGGTGGTGGGCGTGATCCTCGCCGAGACGCGCGGCGAGAACGTGGCCTTCGACCTGATCGACAGCCGCCTGCCGCCGCGGGCCGCGCGCGCCCTCGCCATCGCGCGGCATCTGGTGCTGGCGCTCTTTGGGCTTGCGATCGTGCAATCAGCGTGGGCGATGCTGGGGCGCACCGCCTTCGCGCCGAGCCCGGTGCTGCGCGCGCCGATGTGGGTGGCGCAGGGCGCGGTGCTGGCGCTCGGCGCCGGGCTCATCTGCGCGCAGGGCTGGCTGATCGCGCGCAAGCTGCGGAGGGCGCCATGACCCTCGCCATTCTGGCCGGAACCTTCGTCGCGACCATCCTTTTGGGCTTTCCGGTCGCCTGGTGCCTCGGCCTCGCCGCGACGGCGGTGATCTTCAGCGGCGCCTTTCCGCTGCCGCCCGCATGGCTTGCCCAACAGCTCTATCAGGGGCTCGACTCGGTCTCCCTCGCGGCGATCCCCCTCTTCCTGTTCGCGGGCGGCATCATGAACGAAGGTGGCCTGACCCAGCGCATCATCGCCGTGGCCGAAGGCTGTTTTGGGTGGATGCGCGGCGGGCTCGGGCCGGTCAACGTCGCAACCAGCATGATCTATGGCGGGATCTCGGGCTCTGCCACCGCCGATACCGGCGCGGTCGGCGCGATCATGATCCCGGCGATGGCCAAGCGCGGCTATCCGCGGCCCTTCGCGGCGGCGGTGACGGCGGCCTCGGGCACGCTTGGCATCATCATTCCGCCGAGCGTCGTGATGATCATGTATGGCGTGATCACCAATACCTCGATCGGCGGGCTCTTCGTGGCGGGGATCATTCCGGGGGTGCTGCTCGGATTGGCGATGATGCTGACCGCCTGGGCGGTCGGGGTTCGTGAGGGTTATCCGAAATCCGAGCGCGCCTTCTCGCTCACTGCCACGCTGCGCGACATCTGGCGCGCACTGCCCGCGCTGATGATGCCGGTCATCGTGCTCGGCTCGCTGATGGGCGGCTTTGCGACGGTGACCGAGGCGGCGCTCGTCTCGGTGATCTGGGCGCTCGGCGTGTCGCTGTTCTATCGCGAGCTGAGCCTGCGCGCGCTGCTCGACGTCGCCTTCGAGACGATCCGCACCGCCGGCGCGATCATGATCGTGATGGCTGTCGCGGTGCCGTTCGCGTGGCTCCTGACCGTGACGCAGGTGCCCCGCGATGTGGCAATGTTCATGCTGGGCACGGTCTCGGCGCCCTGGCTGATGACGTTGGTGATCCTTGTGCTCCTGCTCTTCGTCGGGCTCTGGCTCGACACCGGGCCCGCGCTGATCATCCTCGCGCCGATCATCCATCCGATTGCGCTCAAGATGGGGATGGATCCGTTTCAGATCGGCCTGATCTTCACGCTGGGCCTCGGCATCGGCCTCTTCACGCCGCCTGTCGGCACCAATCTTTTCGTCGTCTGCAATGTCGGCCGCGTCAGCCTGCTCGAGCTCACCCGTGCGATCGTGCCTTTCTGGCTCTGCGCGCTCTTGGTGCTAATCGCCATCGCCTTCGTGCCCGGGCTGACCGCGTGGTTACCGCGCCTGCTCGGCTACTGAATTCAATTGAAATCCCAAGGAGAATGGACGTGATCCCTTCCAATGAAGTGTTGCCCGGCGGTGTGTCGAGCGGGGCGCGGGCGCTTGGCGTGCTCGATGGGCGCGATTTTGTCGTGGCCTCATCGAAAGGTGCTTGGCTGACAGATACTTATGGCACGCGCTTCGTAGATTACGGCATGGCGATGGGGGCGAACCTGCTCGGCCATGCCGATCCGGCAGTCGTCGAGGCCTGCATCGCCGCACTGCGGAGCGGTTCGATGCCGGGCTTCAGCAATGATCAGGAAAGCCGCGCAGCCGATGCGCTGGTGCGGATTGGCGGGGAGCGCGTCACCCGCGCAACCTTCACCACCACCGGCACCGAAGCCGTGCAGCTGGCGATCCGCGCAGCCCGCGGCAAGACCGGGCGCCAGCTCGTCGCCAAGACCGTGGGCGGCTATGACGGCTGGCTCGACAACGTCCGCTTCGGCCTTGTGGAATCCCCTGAGACAGAGCGTACCAATACGCGGCCGGTACAACTCGACGTGACGCTCTTGCGCGTCAATGACATGAATGACCTCGATGAGCTCTTCCGAGAATATGGCAACGATCTGGCCGCGATCCTGATCGAGCCCATCCTCGGCAATACGGCTTGCCTGGTGCCGACCCCCGAATGGATCGCGCGCCTCAATGCGCTCTGCGCGCAATATGGCGTCAAGATCATCTCCGACGAGGTGATGGCGGGGCTGCGTACTGGCTTCGGGCTTGTCGCGGACACGATCGGGCTGAACGCCGATTACGTCAGCATGGGCAAGGCGATCGGGACCGGCGTTCCGGTCGCGGCGCTTCTGGGTACGCAAGATGCCTTCTCGGTCTTCGCCGACGGGAGTGTACCGCGCTTCGGCACCTATCACGGAAATCCGTTGGTCTGCGCTGCGCTGATCGCCACGACCGATTTCCTTTCGACCGCCGATTACCAGACCGGGCTCTTTGACTATGGCGCCAAGATGCGGGCAGGTATCGTCGAGGCTTACAAAGCCGAGGGACTGTCGGTCTGTACTGCCGGGTTCGATGCGGTCTTCTCGCTCTGGTTCACCGAAACCCCGCCCGCGACCTATGACGCGGCAATGGCGGCACTAAACCCGACGGCCTCTCGGCTGAACTACGAAGCCTTGCGTCGAAACGGGGTCATCGCCCTTCCCTCGCCTTGGGGGCGCTATTTCGCCTCCTTCTCGCATGGTGCGGAGGAGCTCGAGGTGACACTCGCCGCGTTCCGTGCCGCGGCAGCCTCGGTCGCCGAGGCGAAATGCGTCTGATGTCGGGCAGTGGATGGGCCGATCAACCGATCGCGCTCTCCCATCTTTCCTTCGGGACGATGCCCGCCGCGGAGCGCATCACTGCCGCTGCGGGGCTCGCCCAAGCGATCGGCTGGCGTTTTCTGCCAGCGGCACCGGGAGAGCGGCTAGAGCCGCTCCTCGGCGATCGGGCTCTGCTAAGTAGCCTACGGCGAAAAATGGATGATCTCGGCCTGATTTCCTCGGACGCCGAGATCATCCGGATCGGTCCGGACGGACCACCGCCACTCGGGCCGCTCTTCGAGGCGTGCAAGATCATGGGGATCCCTGACATACTGATCGCAGCCGATGACCGCGACGCGGCACGGTTGCATGACAACCTGGCCACGCTCGCGGTCGCGGCACGGACCGAGGGGATCGGCCTCTCGCTCGAATACATGCCTTGGACCGCCGTGACCGATCCCGCCATGGCGCTTGAGCTGGTGCGGGACATCGGCAACCCCGCGCTGAAAGTGTTGACCGACACGCTGCACCTGAGCCGCAGCGGTGCTGTCCTGCCGGATCCGGGTTCGGCCTATCATGCGGGCTATGTGCAATTATCCGATGCCCCCGCAGCCTTCGATCCCGACCCTGCGCAGATGATCGCCTTGGCCCGCAGCGCACGCCTGCCTCCCGGGGAAGGCGAAATCGACTTCACCACGCTCCTGCCAAACGGCTTCGCACCACGCCTCGTCGCGGTCGAAGTACCCAATTCCGCCCTGCAAGCCCGTATGGCGCCGCGCGCCTGGCTCGCAAGGCTTATCAACGCAACACGCCGCACGCTGAGTGGGCTCGACCGAAGCCGCGTCGGCCGAGGCGCGGAAAGGAAAACAGGATGACACAGGACCTCTCTGGCAAGATCGCCTTGGTGACCGGCGCGGGGCGCGGCATGGGGGCGGCGACGGCACAGCTTCTGGCGGCGCGGGGCGCGCGGGTGATGGTCGCCAACCGGACGCTCAAGCGCGCTGAGGTCGTGGCGCGGGAAATCCGCGCCGCTGGCGGAGAGGCTGCGATCTGCGCCTATGACGCGACGACCCGCGCCGGCAATCACGCCGTGGTCGAGGCCGCGATTGCCGAATGGGGTGGTCTCGACATCCTCGTGCACAACGCGGGCGCGGTCGAGAGCCAGACTCTTGCGGATCTCGACGCGGAGACGCTCGAACGGATCCTTGCCGTCAATCTGAAATCCTGTTTCTGGCTGGCGCAGGCCGCTGCGCCGTCGATGCGCGCGCGGGGGGGCGGGCGGATCGTGATCACCTCTTCGGTTACCGGGCCCCGGGTCGCGATCCGGGACATGGCCGCCTATGCCGCCTCCAAGGCCGGGGTGAACGGCTTCATCCGTGCCGCTGCTCTCGATCTCGCGCACGACCGGATCACAGTGAACGGCGTCGAGCCCGGCTTCATCGCCGCACCGGACCGGGGCCGCACCGGAAGCGACGAGCGGTCACTTGCTATCGCCCGCTACATCCCGGCGGGCGAAATCGGCCAGCCAAGCGACATTGCTCATGCGATGGCCTTTCTTGCATCCGATGCAAGCCACTACATCACCGGCCAGACGCTTGTTGTCGATGGCGGAGCAACCTTACCCGAGAGTCCGCTCCTGATGTAAATTCAGGCATCAGCCCAGCGGCGCGATCGGTCCTCGGGCAGTTCCTGGCGTCCCGGCCATCCAGACCGCATTTCTCTCGCCCGGCACGTCCTGCGCGCGATACTGAACTCAAAGTAGCCTGGGGTGTTCAGCCATGCGGCACATCGAAAGCGATACTTTGGCGGTGCTGATCGCGCTGGCCGAAACGCGTAGCTTCACCGGCGCGGCCGAGCGCCTCGGCAAAACCCAAGCCGCGGTGAGCATGTGTGTCTCGCGCACCGAGGACAAGCTGCAGAAGAAGCTATTTGAGCGCACCCGGCAGGGAGCGATCCCTACCGCGGTCGGCCAGAACCTGATTTCTTATGCACGCCGGATCGTCGCGCTCGAGGCCGAGGCGTTAGCCTCGGTTACCGACAGCATGACCGGGGCGCGGGTTCGTCTCGGCATGCCCGACGATTACCTGCAGATGCTGGGCGAGATGCTGCTGCATCACTTTCTTCCACGGCACCGTGAGATCTTCGTCGATCTGACCTGCGATTTCTCGAACCGGCTGCATGTTATGCTCGACCAGGGCCAGATCGACATTGCGCTGACGGTCTGCCACGAGGATGGGCCGCTCCGCGGTGAGGCGCTATTCCGCAACCGCCAGCTCTGGTGTACCGGGCCGAGCGGGCGCCCGGAGGACGAGGATTGCCTTCGGCTCGCGCTCTTTTCCGAGGACTGCTCCGCGCGGCCAAGGATCATGGCCGGCCTTGAACGTCACGGTCGGCCCTGGCGACTGATGCATGCCTCATCGCATCTGGCCGGCGTGCTGATGGCGGCGGCCTCGGGGCGGATGCTCACTGTGCTGCCCGAATGCGCGATCCCGGAAAGCTGGCGCATTCTCGACCCGACCGAGGCCAATCTGCCGGTCCCTCCGCAGGCCTTCCTGACAATGTCGACCGGCGAAACACCCTCGCTGGTGACACGCAAGGTCGCGGCCTTCCTGCGCAACACCTTCGAGGGGATGCGCGGCGAGGGCGATTACCTTCCCGGTGGGGGACGGCGTATCGCCTGACCATATGCCGGGTTGATCGCATGATCAAAAATTGTTCGACGCCCTAACCCCACCTTGCGTTGACCCGCGCCGCGAGGCGAGCACTAGATGCTCGGTATCCAGCGCCGCACACCGGACACGAAGGATCCAAATGATACGATCGCCCGAGAGCGCGTCACCCCCCGGTGCCGTTCCCCGACCCGCGGGATCTGCCGCCGTCAGTCCCTCCACCCTCTCCTGGCTCCCGCTCATTGCGCTGCTGGCTCTTGGCCTTAATCTGCGCAGCCCCCTGACGGCAATTCCGCCAGTGATCACACAAATGCGCGCCGAACTCGGGATCGACGAGGCGACGGCAGGGCTCCTGACCAGTATTCCGGCCTTCTGCTTCGGCGTTTTGACACCGCTTGCAGCACTGATAGTCGCGCGGCGCGGGGTTAATACTGGAGTGGTGATATGCCTCGTAGGCGCGGCGATCGGGCTTGCCCTGCGGCCATTCGGTGGGCTCACCGCGATGATCGGGGGAACCTTTCTGATTGGCGCCGCGCTTGCGATCGGCAATATCATGGCGCTCATTCTGATCGCGCGCGATTTCTCCGGGCGTAGCAGCCTGGTGACGGGACTCTACACGGCCTCACTGAATATCGGCACGATGATCACCGGGGCACTGACGGCGCCGCTGGCCGCCGCGATCGGCTGGCGCATGGCTCTGGCGAGCTGGGTCTGGCTGGCTCTTCTGGCCTTGCTCTGCCATGCACTGGCTGCCCGCCGCGCACCCCCACAGTACCACGTCCCCGCCGCTGCGGGCCCCACCACCTCGGTCTGGCGGCGTCCGATCATGTGGCTCCTCTCGGCAGGTTTTGCGCTGCATCTCTTCGTCTATTACGGGCTCACCGCCTGGTTGCCCACTTATCTCGCCGAGGTCGCCGGCATGAGCGCCGAACGAGCCGGCGCCATCGCCTCGACCTTCCAACTCACCTCGCTGATCGGCTCCTTCGGTGTCCCGCTTCTCGTCCGCTATTTCCGGTTGGGTCAGCAACTCGCGGGGATGGGGCTTCTCTGGGTGATAACGGTCGCAGGGATCTTGAATACACCGCACGGCTGGCTGTTCTGGTCCTTCACCGGCGGCGTGGCCCAAGGAGGTGCCTTCGTGGTTCTGTTCCTGCTGATCATGCAGAGCGCCGGGGATCTAGCCGAGAACCGGCGGCTGTCGGCAACCGCGCAGGGGATCGGCTACACGCTCTCCGCGCTCGGACCGATTGTGGTGGGAGCGCTGCACGGCCATTTCTGCTGGACAGCGGGGTTCTCAAGCCTCGGCGTCGCAGCACTTTGCCTTTTGATTTGCGGGGTTGCGACCAACCGGCTCGAGCGGCACGCGCAACCCAGCTGACAGACCACAGCGGCGAAATGAGAAAGCCGCTTTCACTCGGCGGGGCCCTCGGCCCTGAACCGACGGGAGTTGCGCAAGAAGACGTTCACGGCCCCGAGGCATACCGTGCCGACGATGAACACGAAGGACACCGCGGCAATCACCGGGGTCAGGTTCTCGCGCAATTGCGCGAACATCTCACGCGCCAAGGTGCGCTGCCCCGCCCCGCCGAGGAACAAGGTCAACACCACCTCGTCGAGCGAGGTCGCAAGCGCGAAGATCGCCCCCGCCAAAATCCCCGGGCGCGCGAGCGGCAGGGTCACATGCACAAAGGTCGCGCGCGGGGATGCGCCGAGATTGGCGCTCGCGCGTTCGAGTGCGGGATCGATCCCCGCCAGTGCGGCCGAGACCGAGATCACCACGAAAGGCACCGAGATCACCGTATGGGCGATGATCACGCCCAGATAGGTATTGTTGAGCCCGAGCCGGGTGAACATGAGCTGCATTCCGACGCCGAGCACCACGATCGGCGCCACCATCGGCATCAGAAAGATCAGGTTTCCGAACCGCGCCAGCCGCCCCGTCGAGCCGCGCAAGCCAAGGGCTGCGAGCGTTCCCAGCACACTCGCGAAGACCGCGGTGCTCAGACCGATGATCAGGCTGTTGAGGATCGCCCGGCGCCAGATATTCTCCTCGACCAGCTCGGAGAACCATCGCATCGAGACGCCGGTCATCGGATAGGTCAGGATCGAACTGTCGTTGAACGCGAGCGGCAGGATCGCGAACATCGGCACGAGCAGAAAGAGCACGGCGAGCAGCCCGAAGGCGAGTTTCCAAAGACGCAGCATCTCAGTTCCTCCGCGCGGGCGTCGTCCCGATCCGGCCGAAGACGACATAGAGCATCGAGGTGATGCCAAAGAGAATGAGGCCGAGCGCGCTTGCCATCGGCCAGTTCGCGGCCTTGGTCGAATACATCGCGATCAGCGAGCTGATCAGCTGTTCGGCCGGCCCGCCAAGGATCGCCGGCAGGATGTAGAAACCGATCGAGGTCATGAAGACGAGCAGGCTCCCCGAGACGATGCCCCGCGCGGCCAGCGGCAGCAGCACATGCCAGAAGGCGCGCAGCGGGTTGGCCCCGAGCGCCGCCGCCGCAGGCATCAGATTGCCGGGGATCGCCACCAGCACGTTGAACACCGGCAGCACCATGAACGGCAGCAGCATATGCGTCATCGACAGCACCACGCCGGTCCGCGTGAAGAGCAGCGGCACCGCCGCCTCGCTGAGGCCCGACCCGATCAGGGCACCGTTGATCAACCCCTGATCCTGCATCAGGATGAACCAGGAGGAGGCGCGCACAAGGATCGAGGTCCACATCGGGATCAGCACCGCCGCAAGCAGGAGCTGCCGCTGCCGTCCCCGGACCGAGGCGGCGAGCATCGCATAGGGCAGCCCGATCAGGATGCAGAGCCCCGTCACCAGCGCCGAAATCACGAAAGTCCGGGTGAAATAGGCGAAATTCGCGGCCCGTTCCGGCGGCATCGCGGCGATCGCGCCCGTGCTGTCGCGCTCGAGATCGAAGGCCGCGAGCAGGAAGCGATCGGTATAGGGCGAGAGATTGTCGACGATCGCCTGCCAGCGCAGGGGATCGCCCCAGCGCGCATCGACCGCCAAGAGATCGACCCGCGTGGCGGGATCGGGCGCCGCCTCGAGCGCGCGCGTGGTCTTCGACATCAGCGAGCGGAAGCCCGAGCTCATGCCATTGAGCCGGCGCACGGCATCGCCCAGAACCTCGGGCGTTGTGCCGCGCAGATCCGCGATCAGCGCCTCCTGCATGTCCGGCGTGGGCGGACCGGCCCGATCCCAGCCCTCGACCGAGCGGCTCAGCACCGGAAAGGCGCGCGCGATGACGGGATCGTAGATCGCGCTGCGCATCACGTTGAAGAGCGGCACGAAGAAGAAGAAAAAGAGAAAGAGCACGAGCGGCGAGAGCAGCGCCCCACGGGCCAGAAGACGGCGGCGGGTCCGGGCGCTCATGATGTGATCACCCTGGTATCGGCCGCATCGAAGGTCAGGGCGACCCGCGCGCCCGGCTGCGGCGCCAGACCGGCCCGCGGTTGCTTGACCACGAGCGCCTGGCCCGCCGCGTCGATCTGCAACCGCAGGTGATCGCCAAGATAGACCACGTCGCGCAGCGCGCCCTCGAGCCGGTTGGCGCCCGGTTCGGGCATTGTCCCCGGCGCGATCACACGCATCCGCTCGGGGCGGACCGAGACCACCACCTCATCGCCCTCGCCCGCGCCATTTCCATCCGCGAGCGCAAGCCGGGTCTCATCGGGCAGCCGCAGCTGCCCCCCGCTGATCCGGCCCGTGAGCAGATTGGTCTCGCCGATGAATTCCGCCACGAAGCGCGTCCGGGGGCGATCATAGATGTCGTCGGGCGTGCCGATCTGCTCGATCCGGCCCTTGTTGAAGACCGCGATCCGGTCCGACATCGTGAGCGCCTCGGACTGATCATGGGTGACGAAGATCACGGTCAGGCCGAGACGGCGGTGCAGGTCGCGAATGTCGAGCTGCATCTGCTCGCGCAGCCGCTTGTCGAGCGCGCCGAGTGGTTCGTCCATGAGCACGACCCGCGGCTCGAACACCAGCGCCCGGGCCAGCGCCACGCGCTGTTGCTGCCCGCCCGAGAGCTGCGGCGGATAGCGATCCGCGAGGGCGCCGAGCTCGATCATCTCGAGGGCGCGTGCCACCCGCCCCGCGATCTCGCGCCGCGGCGTGCCGCGCATCTTGAGCGGAAAGCCGATATTCTGCGCCACGGTCATATGCGGAAAGAGCGCGTAATTCTGAAACACCATCCCCATGTTGCGCCGAAACGGCGCGACCGCATCAATCCGGCGTCCATCGAGCCATATCGCGCCCTCGGTCGGCTCCTCGAACCCCGCGATCATCATCAGAAGCGTCGTCTTGCCCGAGCCGGACGGCCCCAGAAGGCTGATGAATTCGCCCGGGGCGATATCGAGAGAAAGGTTCTCCATCACCCGCACCGTGCCGTAGGATTTCGACAGCCGGTCGCAGCGGATTATCGGATGGGGGCGCGTGGGATGCGCCGGGGCCGTCCCGGCGGGGGAAGTGGTTGCGCTCATGTGATATCCCTGTCGTTCATGCAAAGTTTCGGCGCATATCCGGCGAGCGGAAGCACCGGCCGGAGCGGATCTTGCCGCCCCGGCCGGATCGTTGCGCGCAGCGCCGGTTACTGCCCGATCCAGGCGTTAAACCGTTGGGTCAGTTCCTCGTTGTTGTCGAGCCAGAATTCGACATCGACCGGGATCGCCCCTTCGAGGTTGGCCGGGGCCGTGGGCAGCACGGCCTTGTATTCGTCCGGAACCATATCGGCCGCGGCCTTCTGCGGCAGACCGAAAGGCGCCATCGTCGGCAGCTTGGCCATGTTCTCGGGACGGCTTGCCACCGCAAGGAAATCCATCGCCTCGGACACATGCTGCGCCCCCTTCAGCACCACCCAGAAATCGGTTGCATAGATGCTGCCGGGCCAGACCAGCTTGAGATTGCCGCCCTCGGTCTTGTTGTAATTGTTCACCCGGCCATCGAAGCCCGCGACCATCACCACCTCGCCGGACACCAGAAGCTGCAGCATCTGCGCGCCGGAGTCATACCAGACGAGATCGGGCTTGAGCTCGTCGAGCTTGGCAAAGGCACGGTCCACCCCGCCGGGCGCGGCCAGCACCTCATAGACCTCGGTTGCCGGCACCCCATCCGCCATCAGGGCGAATTCCAGCATGTTCTTGGGATTGCGCCGCATCGCGCGCTTGCCCGGGAAGGTTTTCACATCCCAGAAATCCGCCCAGCCCTTGGGCTCGTGATCCTTCAGCACATTGCCGTCATAGGCCAAGATCACCGACCAAACGACCGCCCCGACGCCGCAATCGTCGGCCGTTCCGGGAATGAAGGCCTCCTTGTCGCCGATCTTGGCCCAGTCGATCTTCTCGAACATGCCATCGGCGCAGCCGAGCGCATGTTCATCGGCCTCGACCTGAACCACATCCCATTTCGGATTGCCGGCGGTGACCATGGCTTCGATCGTGCCGAAACCACCGCTCCAGGTGTCCTCGATAACCTTGACGCCGCTTTCGGCGGTATAGGGCTCGAAGTAGAATTTGCGCTGCGCATCCTGCAGCACCCCGCCCCAGCTCGTCACGGTCAGTTCCTGCGCCTGAGCCACCCCTGCCCCGAGCAGCAGCGCCGCGGCAGTGCTCAGGGTAACGGCCTTCTTTTGCATTCTGTTCATGTCATCTTCCCTGTCTGGACATATATGGTTGCAGAAGTCCTCCCGGGGTCGTGCGCCCCGGGTTGGTTTCGGTGCGGCCCGCGGCGGGGCCGCGCCCGGTCGTGTCAGGCGGGGACGGTCTCCAGTGCCGCCAGCACCTCGTCGAGCGATTTCCCGAAGGCGGCAAGGATCATGTCCACCTCCTCGGGCGAGATGATCATCGGCGGACAGAAGACCACCGTGTCATAGACCGGGCGGGTGATCACGCCATTGGCCATCATCCGCTCGGCCAGCATCGCCCCAAGCCGCCCGGCCGGCTCGAGCGCGGTGCGTGCCGCCTTGTCGGTGACGAGTTCGACCCCGGCCAGAAGGCCGATGCCGCGCACCTCGCCCACCAGCGGATGCCCCGCATAGCGCGCAAGCCCCGCCAGCAGCCGCTCGCCCATCGCCGCCGCATTCCCGACGAGGTTCTCCTCCTCGATGATGCGAATGTTCTCGAGCGAGACCGCCGCAGCAACCGGATGCCCACCACCAGTGAACCCGTGATAGAGCGCGCCATTGCGATCGCTCGCTTGGATGATCGGGTCCACCACCCGCTCGTTCATCAGGATCGCCGCGATCGGCATGTAGGACGAGGCGATCTGCTTGGACATGACCATCACGTCGGGCGTGATATCGAGGGTCTGGCAGCCGAACATCTGGCCGGTGCGGCCAAAGCCGGTGATCACCTCGTCGAGCACCAGCAAGATGCCGTATTTGTGCAGCACCGCCTGGATCTTCTCCCAATAGCCCTTCGGCGGCACCACGACGCCACCCGAGCCGATCACCGGCTCGCCGATGAAGGCGCAGACCGTCTCGGGGCCTTCGGCAAGGATCTGCTCCTCGAGCTCGGTCGCGAGCCGGGTCGCAAACTCGTCCTCTGTCTCGCCGGGCAGCGCCTCGTGATAGAAATGCGGGCAGGTGAGACGGATCACGTCGGGCACCACCAGATCGAAGGCGCGGTGGTTGTGCGCAAGCCCGGTGAGCGAGGTCGCCGCGATGGTCACGCCGTGATAGGCCCGGTTGCGCGTGATGATCTTCTTGCGCTGCGGCTCGCCCATCTCATTGGCGCGATACCACAGGAATTTCAGCACCGTATCATTGGCCTCAGACCCCGAGTTGGTGAAGAACACCTTGCTCATCGGCACCGGCGCCATCGAGATCAGCTTCTCGGCCAGATCGATGATCGCCGGAAAGGAGCGATGCGCCAGCGTGTGATAGAACGGCAGCACATCCATCTGCCGCTTGGCGGCCTCGCCGAGCCGCTTCTCGCTGAACCCCAGCCCGACCGACCAGAGCCCCGACATCCCCTCGATATAGCGCTTGCCCGCGGTATCGATCACGAAGACGCCGTCCCCGCGCTCGATGAGGATCGGGCCGATGTCGGCATGTTTCACCGCATTGGTATTGCCGTGCAACAGATAGGCAATATCACGCGCCTCCATCGAATTGGCCTTGTTCACTTGTGCCTCCTTCATCGGGCTGTGGCGGGATCTGGCCCCGCCGGGATCATGGGAATTGCGCGCCGGTCGCCCGGCGTGTCGTCTCATCGCGTCATCATGGCCGGGCTCTCGGGCAGGAGCGCGCCGCCATCGACGGTGATCGTCTGGCCGGTGATGTAACGCGCCTCGTCGGAGACGAGGAACACCATCGCACCGACGACATCGTCGGGCCGGCCCATCTCTTTCATCGGGATGTATTGCGCGATCTCGCGGGCGACCTCGGGCTCGCCGGTGATGCCGCGGCCGGGCTTGGCGATATAGCCCGGCTCGATCCCGTTGACAGTGATCCGGTCGGCCGCAAGCTCGAGCGCCGCCGAGCGGATGAAGCCGTTGACCGCCGCCTTGGAGGCCGCATAGGCCGAGAGGCCGAAGCTCGCCACCTGCGGCCCCGTCACCGATGAGGTGATCGCGATGCGCCCGCCGCCGCGGGCCCGCATATGCGGCACCGCCCCCTGCAGCAGCCAGAAACAGGCCTTGAGATTGACCGCCAGCGCCTCGTCGAGCAGCGCCTCGGAGGTTTCGGTGATCGCCGCGCGGCGCACCGTTCCGGCATTGTGAACGACGATGTCGAGCCCGCCGAACTGCGCGACGGCGGCCTCGACCGTGGCGAGGTTGCCCGCCCGCGTCTCACCGTCATAACCCAGCGCAATCGCCGAACCGCCGCGCGCCACGATCTCGGCCGCGGCCTCTTCGGCCGGGCCCGGGCTGCGATTGGCCAGCGCGACCCGCGCCCCCTGCGCGGCGAAGGCCAGCGCCATCGCCCGCCCCATCGCACTGCCGACGCCGGTCACCAGCGCGATCTTGCCCTCGAGTAAAAACATCGCCATGTGCTTACCCCCGGTCCAGGCCACGTTCCGCCGCGATCTCGCGGATCGCCTCGGCGATGATCGCGATCGCGTCGAAGATCTCGGTATCGGTCGCGATCAGCGGCGGCGCGATCTCTAGCGACTGGCCGACGATGCCCACCATCACGCCCTTGCGCCGCAGCCGGTCGCGCACCGCGACCACGGTATTGTCGGTGAACACCGCCCGCGTCGCCTTGTCGGCGGTGAATTCGATCGCATGCCAATGGCCGAGGCCGCGCACCTGACCGACGATCGCCAGCGGCTCGACCTCGGCCTTGAGCTGCGCAAGGATCCGCGGGCCACGCGCGCCGGCCTGTTCCACGAGCCCGTTTTTCGCCTTGGTCGCGATCACCGCATTGGCCACCGCGGCGCAGGCGGGATGCCCCGAATAGGTATGCACATGGCGGAAATGCCCGATCGGGGCGGCCACCGCCTCGGCCGCGATCGCACAGCCCATCGGCGCGTAGCCCGCCGTCATCGCCTTGGCCATCGTCATCAGGTCGGGGCGGATCCCGAAATGCTCGCTGGCAAACCACTTGCCGGTGCGCCCGAAGCCACAGATCACCTCGTCGATGATCAGATAGACGCCGTAGCGGTCACAGATCTCGCGCACCTGCTCCCAATAGCTGCGCGGCGCGATCTGCACGCCATCGGCCTGCATCACCGGCTCGGCGATGAAGGCCGCCACCTGATCGGGCCCTTCGAGCAGGATCTGCCGCTCGAGCGCGCGGGCACAGACTTCGGCGAAACTCTCCTCGCTCAGCCCGAGCGGGTTGCGATAATTCTTCGGCGAGGGCACGAAGCTCACCCCCGGCACCCGCGGCTCCGTCGATTGCGCGACCGAGAGCCAGTTGGTCACCGACATCGCCCCCATGGTCGACCCGTGATAGGCGTTCCAGCGGGAAATCACCTTGTAGGCGCGCGGCTTGCGCCCGCTGTCCTGCTGCGAGGCCTTGGCGAGCTTGAGCGCGGACTCGACCGCCTCGGAGCCGCCCGAAGTAAAGAAGCACCGCGACAGATCCCCCGGCGTGATCTGCGCGAGCGTCTTGGCGAGGCGGATCGTCGGCTCGGTGGTGAAATTGCCGGTGCCCGGGAAATGCATCCGAAGCGCCTGATCGTGATAGGCGCGCGCCAGATCTTCGCGGCCATAGCCCAGAGAATTCGCCCGCGAGCCCGAGCCGATCATGTCGACATAGCTGCGGCCATCGAGATCGGTGACCCGGATCCCCGAGCCCTGTGCGAGAATCACCGGACCGTTGCGGCGCAGATCCTCGACATCCGTCACGGCAAAGATCAGGTGCTCGACCGCCTCGCCGGACATATCGTTCGAAGGCGGCTGCGACAGGGCGGCGATGGTAGTCTGTTCTTGGGGCACTTTCGTCTCGACCTTCCAAATTTCTTGACGCCGGCGGCGCAGGGGATCCCGCCGTCCGCGGCGGGCGCTCGAGCATGACGGGGCCATCTGCCGGCAGGTGCCAGCAGAGTGATCAATTGGTCCCGGCTTTGCCGAATGTTCGTGCAACGGTTCGGGAAATCTCTCTGGCGTCGCAGCCGCGGGCCCGGCGAGGTTTTCCGTCTTGCCCGATCAGAGTATCCGGACATCTGGTGCTGGAAAGATCCAATAATGCCAAATAACGAGGAACCAGTTCATGGCCGTCGAGCTTCCGCTGAACATTCCGGATCTGGACCGGAGCTCGAAGGAACCGCTGTGGTCGCAGCTCTATCGCGCGCTGCGTCGGCTGATCATGCAGCGGGTTCTCGATCCCGGTTTCCAGATGCCATCGACCCGGCAACTGGCACATGACCTGCGGCTCGGGCGCAATACGGTGATCAGCGCCTATGACCAGCTTCTGAGCGAGGGCTATCTGGAAACCCGCCAAGGCGCCCGCACGATCGTGGCCGATCTGCCCGTCGCCCAAAGCCCCGGAACAGGCCAGCAAGTCGGGCTGCCGATGACCAGCAACCTGTCGCACAGTGGCCGGTTGATGGTGGAAAAGCACATCAACCGCTATCGCTCCGGGGATGCCGGGCTGCGGCCCAGCACACCCGAGCTCTCGACATTCCCCTTCGACGTCTGGCGCAGGTTCCTGCAACGACGCTTTCGCGACGCCAATTCCGAGCTCTTCTGGTACAACAATATCGCCGGTTATCCGCCGCTGCGCGCCGCGATCGCGGGCTATCTGCGCGCCTACCGCGGGGTGAACTGCACCGCCGAGCAGATCTTCGTGACCAATGGTGCCCAGGCCGGGCTCGATCTGCTGGCGCGGTTCCTGCTCAATGCCGGCGATCACGTCTGGATGGAGGAGCCGGGCTATCGGGGCGCGCAGGGGGCCTTCATCGCCGCCGGGGCACGGCTTGCGCCGCTGCGCGTCGGGCCTGCGGGCTGGGATCTCGCGGCGGGGCCGCCAACGCAGGTCAAGCTGATCTATACCACCCCCTCCTGCCATCAGCCGATCGGCGTCGCGATGCCGCTCGAGCAGCGGCTGCACCTGCTCGAGATCGCGCGCAACCAGAATGCCTGGATCATCGAGGACGATTTCGATAGCGAATTCCGGATCGCCGGCGGCTCGGCCCCCGCCATGCAGGGCATCGATGGATCGGGGCGCACGATCTATGTCGGCACCTTCTCGAAAACGCTGTTCCCGGCGGTGCGCATCGGCTTCATCGTCTTGCCGCATGCGATCAGCGCCGAATTCGAACAGGCGAATTTCGTCAGCGGCCATTTCCCGAGCCTGCCGATGCAGGCGGTCTTGAGCGATTTCATCGAAGAGGGACATTTTGCCCGCCACCTGCGGCGCGTGCGGCGGCTCTATTCCACGCGGCGCGCGGCTTTCATGACGCATCTTCAGACGCATTTGTCAGACCTGCTCGATCCGTTTCCGGCCGAGGCGGGGATGCAGATCAGCTGTCGGCTGCGCTTTCCCGGTTCGGATGTCGAGATCGCGCGCAGACCGGATGCGGCGGAGCTGAACCTCTCGCCGCTTTCGGCGCATTACTATCACGGGAATGCCCAGAATGGCTTCTACCTCGGCTACACGGCGCATGCCCGCAAACGCGCCGAAGAGTTGCTTCACGGCCTGCGCGAGATCCTGATCGCCGCGCGGGCGGATCACCAGTAAGGGGCGTGCCCCGAAGTAGCCCGGCCCGATGATACGCCCCGACGGGCTCAGGGCTTGACGCGACAGGCCGCCACGTAGTCGTCGCGGTAGGGCGATTGAGCTACTCGCCATCTCTTGGACAGGATCTGAGGCAAATTAAGCTACTCGTTGCACCTGCTGACCGGTTTCGTTGATCTCATTTCTCGGTGCTGTCAGACAGATTCGAATCAGTCTACGCAAGGGCAGAATGACTGCCCCTTATCCCGCGCAGAGACCGCGCCACTCAGCGAGAGCGGCGGCGCGGTTCTTCTTGAAATTTGCTCTCGAGTAGAAGCTTCGCTCCGAGTTGAAATGGTTAAAGATCGAGGCGTGGACGGCGACGAATTTCTGCAAACTTCGCATCCGCCGAAACCGCTGCATCGCGCGTTCCCGTCTTCGGAATGGCAAGTGGGAATTCTCGGCCCGGTTGTTCAGCCAACGGGCGGTTTCTTGTAGACTTACCGCGCCGATCGCCTTCAGCGCCGCGCCATAGGACCGCAGAAGATCCCTGACGATGGTCACGGGCCGGCCGTAGCGCCGCATCGTTTTCTTCAAGAATTTCAAGGCCGCTTTCTTGTCTCGCGTCTTCGTCACGAAGCTCTCGAGAATCTCGCCTTCGTGATCGACCGCCCGCCAGAGGTAATGGCGTTCTCCATTGATCTTCACGAAGACCTCGTCGAGATGCCAGCGCCACTGAGGACCGGAGCGCAGCCGCTCGACCCGTCGCGCACGGATCTCCGAGGCGAACATCGGGCCAAAGCGGTTTGAACCGCCCCGGGTTTACCGGAGGCTGATTTTCGTTAGTTACGCGGCCATGTCGTCAGTTTCCAGAGCTGCGTAGAAGTTGGCTTCTGCCTCGGCTGGCGGGATGTTCCCGATGGGTTCGAGAAGGCGGCGGTTGTTGAACC
>QKJR01000046.1 GCA_003249215.1 Rhodobacterales bacterium | reverse complement strand
GAGGATCGGGGCCTTCGCCCGGATCGTGTCCACTTCAACTCTGATGCAGGCGCACGGGGAGAGCCCCGTTTCGCCGAATGAGGGGCGTATATGGAGAGTCGGCGCCATTGTCAACAGCGCCCGTCCCCCGGCCCGGCTTCGGCCAGGCGCCGCCGGCCCGGGGCCGGGACGCCGGCTCAGCCGGGTGCGCCGTCGAGAAAGATCTTCTGCGCGGTGCGCGCCGAGACCGCGTCGGGCACGATGCGGAAGGCCATGTCGCGCGCGGCGCAGGCCCAGCCGGCGCGCAGATTGGCCAGCCGCCCCAGCCGCCAGGAGCTCCGGGTGACATGGGCGGTGCGGGCCCGGCGCCGGGTGACATAGAGATCGAGCGCCGCCGCGCCATTGCCATGGGCACCGAGCTGATGCGCGAGCTCGGCCGCGCTCTCGATCGCCATCGCCGCCCCCTGCCCGAGGTTCGGCGTGGTCGGATGGATCGCGTCGCCCAAAAGCACCAACCCCGGCGCCGCCCAGTCGCGCGCCGGCGCCATGTCGGCCAGACGATGGAGCAGGATCGCGGCCGGGTCCTGCGCCTCGATCAGCGCCGCGACCGGCCCGCCCCAGCCGGCGAAGGCCGCGCGCAGAAAGGCCTGACGCGCGGCGGGCGTGTCGTCGGGCAGCGCGTCGAGATTGGAGAAGGTCGCATACCAATAGGTCTTGCCGGGGCCCAATGCGACATAGCCGAAGCGCAGCTCACGGCCCCAAAGCTCGCGCAGCTCGTCGGTCGGGCCATCGCCCAGCGCCAGATCGGCGATGCCGCGAAAACACCATTGGCCGCTGTCGCGCCGGGTGCCCTTGAGCCCGGCGAGCCGCCGCACGGTGGAATTGAGCCCGTCCGCCCCGATCACCAGTTCGGCCAGCGCGCTGGCACCATCGGAGAAATGCACCTGCGCCCCCGCGCGGTCGATCGCGGTGAGCGCCTTGCCATAGCGCAGGATGCCGTCGGGCAGGGCCGCGCGCAGGATGCCATGCAGCACCGGGCGCGCGATCGCCACCGAGCGGAAATCCTCTTCGTCCGAGACCCGGGCGAGGTCGATCGCGGCAAGCGGGCGGTCGGCCCGGTCGCAGGTCCGCATCACCCTGATCGGATTGCCGGCCCGGATGATCTCGTCCGCGAGGCCCAGCCGCTTGAAGACTTTCATCGCATTGGCCGGCAGGACGATGCCCGCGCCGGCGGTCTCGCCGGTGTCGGTGCGCTCGAAGACCTGCGGGTGCAGCCCCTCGGCCAGAAGCGCATGTGCCGTGGTCAGCCCGCCGATGCCGGCGCCGATGATCGCGATATTCAGGCTCATTTGGGTCCCCTCCCGTTTGGGGAAGTGTGGCGCCTAGCTTTCCTTTTGGTCAAGCTGGCGCTGCAAACGCTCGCGATAGAGCGTGAACATGCCGGTCGCGAGCACGATGCCGGCGCCGACGAAGGTCAGCGCATCGGGCCAGTCGCCGAACACCGCCCAGCCGAGGATCAGCGCGACGATCAGCCCGGTGTAGCGAAACGGCGAGACGAAGCCGACTTCGCCCACCCGCATGGCGCGGATGATGAAGAGATAACCGAGAAAGACGGTGACGGCGGCAGCCCCCAGCAGCGCGACCGAGCCGGGGGTCAGCGCGACCCAGGCCGAGGTCGCGCCGGTGAGCGCGAAAAAGATCGTGACCGCGACGGCGGTGAAGAAGCTGACGGCAAGCGACGAGACCTCGGCCGAGAGCCGGCGCGAGATCAGGTCGCGCGCGGTGATGAAGCCGACGCAGGCGATGGTATAGAGTGCCGAGGCCGAGAAACCGTCCGGCCCCGGGCGGATGATGATCAGCACGCCGACGAAGCCCACCAGGATCGCGACCAGCCGGCGCCAGCCGATCGGCTCGCGCAGAAACAGCGCGGCGGCCAGCGTCACGGTGAGCGGCAGGGCCTGAAGGATGGCGTGCAGATTGGCCAGCGGCGAGAGGGTGAGCGCCGACAGAAACGTCCAGGTCATGCCGATTTCGGCGGCGGTGCGAAAGGCGATCAGCACCCAGTCGCGGCGCGAGGGTCTGGTGCGGAAGGCGCCGAAACCCAGGGCCAGCGCGCCGATCAGGGCGGTCGCGGCGATGCCGCGCAGCACCACGGCCTGGTCGATCGACATCGTCCGGGTCACGAATTTCATCAGCGCGTCGTTGCTGGTGAAGGCGATCTGCGCCGCCACCATGAAAGCCGCGCCGGTCAGGTTGTCGCTCAGCCGCATCGGATGCCCCTTTTTGCGCGCTTCTGCGCGAAATCCCGGCGAAAGGGAAGCGGTCGCGTGGAGCCGGCGCACCGGCTTTGGCAATGGCTGAACGGGACATCGCATCCGGGCGATTTTGGCTTCGCTCAGGCGGCGGCCTGGCGTCCGGCCGGGCGTCGGTCGGCAGATACAGATCGCCCGCCGGGGCAGCGCAACCGCAGGCATCCGGCGTCACGGCACGGGGCGCGCGCCTTGCGACCGGTCGTGCGCCCGCGCAAACGAAAACCCCCGCCGTTGGGCGGGGGTTTCCTGTCTCATGAGCCTTGCGATCAGGGCTGTTCGTCGGCGCTTTCGGGCGTCTCGACCAGACCCAGATCATCGCCGAACACATCGTCGGCCGAGATGTCGAAGGCATCCGAGGGGGCGGCCAGACGCGCGGCGGCTTCCGCCTCGGCCCGGGCTTCCTCGATCACCTTGCGATCGCGCTCGTGGGCGATGTGGCGGATCTTCATCGTCGCGCCACCGGTGCCCGCCGGGATCAGCCGGCCGACGATGACGTTTTCCTTGAGACCCACCAGCTTGTCGCGCTTGCCTTGGACAGACGCCTCGGTGAGCACGCGGGTGGTCTCCTGGAACGACGCCGCCGAGATGAACGACCGGGTCTGCAGCGAGGCCTTGGTGATGCCCAGCAGGATCGGCTGGCCTTCGGCCGGACGCTGCCCCATGGCAACGGCCTTTTCGTTGGCTTCGTCGAACTCGACCTTGTCCACATGCTCGCCCTTGAGCAGCGTGGTCTGGCCGCTGTCGGTGATCTCCCACTTTTGCAGCATCTGGCGAACGATCACTTCGATGTGCTTGTCGTTGATCTTCACGCCCTGCAGCCGGTAGACGTCCTGCACTTCGTCGATCATGTATTCGGCGAGCGCCTCGACACCCATGATCGCCAGGATGTCATGCGGCGCCGGGTTGCCGTCCATGATGTAGTCGCCCTTCTGGACGAAGTCGCCTTCGACCACCGGGATGTGCTTGCCCTTCGGCACCATGTATTCCACGGGCTCGAGGCTGTCGTCCGCGGGCTCGATGGTGATCCGGCGCTTGTTCTTGTAGTCCTTGCCGAAGCGCACATAGCCGTCGATCTCGGCGATGATGGCGTGGTCCTTCGGACGACGGGCTTCGAAGAGTTCGGCCACACGCGGCAGACCGCCGGTGATGTCCTTGGTCTTCGCACCTTCGCGCGGGATACGGGCGACGACGTCGCCGGCCTGGATCGTGGCACCGTCTTCGACCGAGAGGATCGCATCCACCGACATCGGGTAGGTGATCGGCGCGCCGTGCTCGTTACGCACGGGCTCGCCGTCTTCGCCCACCAGAAGGATTTCCGGCTTGAGCTCGTTGCCCTTCGGCGCCGAGCGCCAGTCGGACACGATCTTCTGGGTCATGCCGGTGGCATCGTCGGTGTCTTCCCGGACCGAGAGGCCCGAGATCAGGTCGACGAATTTCACCGTCGCAGTCGCTTCGGCGATGATCGGCAGGGTGTAGGGGTCCCATTCGAAGAGCTTGTCGCCACGGGCCACGTCGGCACCGTCACGCACGAAGATCTTCGAGCCGTAGCCCGGCTTGAACGACGAGCGTTCGACACCGTTCTCGTCGACGATGGCGATCTGCATGTTGCGGCCCATCGCGATCTGCTCGCCATGGGCGTTTTCCAGCAGGTTCGCGTTGCGCAGCTCGATCTTGCCGTCGTGGTTGGCTTCCTGGAAGGATTGCTGACCACCCTGGGCGATGCCGCCGATGTGGAAGGTCCGCATCGTCAGCTGGGTGCCCGGCTCGCCGATCGACTGGGCCGCGATGATACCCACCGCTTCGCCCTGGTTGACCAGCGTGCCGCGCGCCAGGTCACGGCCGTAGCACATGGCGCAGACGCCTTCCTCGGCCTCGCAGGTCAGCGGGCTGCGGATGCGGATCGACACCAGACCGGCTTCGTCGATGAGGTCGGCCTTGCGTTCGTCGATCAGCTCGTTCTTGGCGACAAGAACGGCGCCGGTCGCCGGATGCAGCACCTCGTCGGCGGCGACACGGCCGAGCACGCGCTCGGCCAGGGTGGCGATGACGTCGCCATCCTTGATCGCCGGGGTCGCGGTGATCGCATTCTCGGTGCCGCAATCATGCTCGCGCACGATGCAATCCTGCGCCACGTCGACGAGACGACGGGTCAGATAGCCCGAGTTCGCGGTCTTGAGCGCGGTGTCCGACAGACCCTTCCGGGCGCCGTGGGTCGAGTTGAAATACTCGAGCACCGACAGGCCTTCCTTGAAGTTCGAGATGATCGGCGTCTCGATGATCTCGCCCGACGGCTTGGCCATAAGGCCGCGCATACCGCCCAGCTGCTTCATCTGCGTCACCGAGCCCCGGGCACCGGAGTGGGCCATCATATAGACCGAGTTCGGTTCCATCTCGGCGCCGTTGGCGTCGTGCTTGACGGCCGAGATCGTGGCCATCATCGCGTCGGTGACCTTGTCGTTGCACTTCGCCCAGGCGTCGACGACCTTGTTGTATTTCTCACCCTGGGTGATCAGGCCGTCCATGTATTGCTGTTCGAAGTCCTTCACCTGGTCGCGGGTGGTCTCGACGATGTCCCACTTGTTGTCGGGGATCACCATGTCGTCCTTGCCGAACGAGATGCCGGCGCGGAAGGCTTCCTTGAAGCCCAGCCCCATGATCTGGTCACAGAAGATGACCGATTCCTTCTGGCCGCAATAGCGGTAGACGGTGTCGATGACCTGCTGGACTTCCTTCTTGCGCAGAAGCCGGTTGACCAGTTCGAACGGCGCCTTGGTGTTGAGCGGCAGCAGGTTGCCCAGACGAACCCGACCGGGGGTCGTGTCGTAGAGCTTCCAGACTTCGTTGCCCTCTTCGTCGATCTGCTTGACCCGGGCCTTGATCTTGGTGTGCAGGTGCACGGCCTTGGCGTTCAGCGCATGTTCGATCTCGTCGATCGACGAGAAGACCATGCCTTCGCCCGGCATCCCGTCGCGCTCCATCGTGATGTAATAGAGGCCAAGGATCATGTCCTGCGACGGCACGATGATCGGCGCGCCGTTGGCGGGCGACAGAACGTTGTTGGTCGACATCATCAGCACACGCGCTTCGAGCTGGGCTTCCAGCGAAAGCGGCACGTGGACGGCCATCTGGTCACCGTCGAAGTCGGCGTTGAAGGCCGAGCAGACGAGCGGGTGCAGCTGGATCGCCTTGCCTTCGATCAGCGTCGGCTCAAACGCCTGAATGCCCAGACGGTGCAGCGTCGGCGCGCGGTTCAGCAGAACCGGGTGCTC
>QKJR01000075.1 GCA_003249215.1 Rhodobacterales bacterium | reverse complement strand
CCCTGCAGCTTGACCCCGTTGATCAGGAAGATCGTCACCGGAACCTTGGTCTTGCGGACGTGATTGAGGAATGCGTCCTGCAGGTTCTGTTTGTCGGCAGCCATTTCGAGTTTGCCTTTTCAGCTTATGTTTTTGTCGCGCGTTTCAGGGGGTCTTCTGCCCTCTGCGACTCAGTATGCGTAAGATTGGGGGAGTTTCCACCCCCAAATCAGTCCCTTGTCGTGATCTTCCGGAATTCCGGAACCTGTGGGCCACAGTGCCCGGGGCGGCGGACGGTGCCCCGCCGCGCCAGAAATCGGGCCCGGTGCGGGCATCGCCCAGCGATCAGCCGCGCCAGAAGTCCGGGTTGAAGAGCGCGATGATCGCCAGCGTCTCAAGCCGCCCGAGCACCATGGCGCCGGCAAAGACCGCCTTGGTCGCGGGCGCGAGCGCGGCCCAGCTCAGCGCGGTATCGGCCGCGACCGAGGCCAGCGGCCCGGTGTTCGAGAGCGCGGCGATCGTCATGATCGTGGCCGGCTCGAAATCGAGCCCGGTCAACGCCACCGCCATCGCCACCACCGCAATCGAGATCGCGAAGAGCATGAAGAAGATCCAGGCGATATAGGCGCCCTCGCGGCGCAGCCGCCGCGCGACCGGCCCGCCGCCCGCGATCGAGGTCGGATGGACGAGCTTGTCGAGCTCGCGCTCGCCGTGGCGCAGGAGCGCATAGACCCGAAGCAGTCGCACGCCCCCCGCGGTCGTGGCCACGCCGCCCCCGGTGATCGCAAGCCCGGCAAGGATCAGGCCCGGCGTGCCGAGCCCCGACCACTGCCGCGCATCGTCCCAGGCGGCGCTCTCGAAACCGGTGGTGGTCAGGAACGACAGCGTCGTGAACAGGCTGCCCCAGAGCGAATTCAGGATCGGGCCGAGCGCCGTCGGGCTCTGCACGTCGAGAGCGGCGATCCAGTGGCGCAGAAAGAGAACGAGCGGCACGAGGATCACCAGCGCGCCCGCGAGAATGAGCTCGGGGTCGTCGCGCAACTTGTCGGTCACCCGCATCTCGCGCGAGCCGGGCCAGAGCCGGCGCGAGAGCGCGGGCACGAGGAAGAGGAAGATCAGCGCCTCGCCCCCGATCCCGGCGGGTGCGGCGCCGACCCCGCCCACGGGCGAGATCCCCGAGGTGGCGATCGTCGACATCGCATGGCAGAGCGCGACCAGCGTCGGATCGCCCGCGATCGAGAGCAGCACCCAGAGCGCGAGGGTAAGGCCGACATAGGCCGGGGCGAGCGCCGCGGCGTAATAGACGATCCGCTCGCGCGCCTCGGCCGCATCGTCGCCGCCGACCGAGAGCCGCGCGGGCGACACGCCCGGTTCGGCCGCATAGAAGACCTCGAAACCGCCGAGCCGCATCGGCGCGAGCACGGCGATCGCCATCACCAGAATGAAGAACCCGCCCATCCAGCCCACCATCGCGCGCCACAGATGCAGGCTCGGGGCGAGGCGCGCGGGGTCGTAGAGCGTGGCGCCGGTGGTGGTCAGGCTCGAGACCATCTCCCACCAGGCGTTGAACAGGCCGGTATCGGGCACCGCCTCGTTGAAGGGCAGCGCGAGCATCACCGGCAGGACGCCGAAGGTGGCAAGCATCGCGAGCAGGTTCGAGCGCCCCTGATGCCCGCGCGGATTGGCGGCGGTGGCGAGCCCGAGCAGCACCGCGAAGAGAAAGAAGAGCGTGCCGCCAAACAGGAAGGGCCGCGCCGTTTCGTAATCGCGCAGCACGAAGGCGTGGACCGCCGGCAGATACATCGCCAGCGCCCCGATCCCCATGATCAGGATGATCAGCGGTACATTGCGCAGCCGGGCGCCCATCGCCACCTCAGAAGAAGTCGATGGAGACCTGCAACAGGCGCTCCACCTCGGGGACGTCGGCGGCGAGCGCGAAGAGCACGATCACATCGCCCTCGTCGATCTTGATGTCGCCGGTCGGCTTCACCACCCGGTCGCCCTTGCGGATCGCACCGACGAGCACACCTTCGGGAAACTCGATCTCGCGTACCATCCGGCCTGCGATGGTCGAGGTGCCCAGAACCTGCGCCTCGATCACCTCGGCCTCGGCATCGCCGATCGAATAGATCGCGCGCACCCGGCCATGGCGGATGTGGCGCAGGATCGAGCTGACGGTCGTCGCGCGCGGGTTGATATAGGCGTCGATGTCGAGGGGCGCCATCAGCGGCACGAGCGTCGGGTCGTTCACCAGACTGATCGCCATCTTCGCGCCCGCCTGCTTGGCACGCACCGCCACGAGGATATTGGTCTTGTCGTCGTCGGTGACGACCAGCACGGCATCGGCACGCGCGACATTGGCCTCTTCGAGCAGGTCGGCCGACATCCCATCGCCATTCAGCACGATCGTGCGTTCGAGCGCATCGGCCGCGCGTTCGGCCTGGGCGCGGTCCATCTCGATCATCTTGACGCGCACCCGGTCCGAGCGCGCCTCGAGCGCACGCGCAACCCCAAGGCCCACGTTGCCGCCGCCGATCACCACGATGCGTTCCTGCTTCTCGGTCGCCTTGCCGAAGATCTCGAGCGTCCGGTTCACATCCTCGACATGGGCGAAAGCATAAATCTGATCGTCGGCAAAAAGCTGATCACCCGGTTCGGGGGCAAAGAGCCGCCCCTCGCGGCGCACACCGACAACGATCGCGCGCAGCGTCGAGAAGAGATCGGTGAGCTGACGCAGCGAGGTGTTCAGAACCGGACAATCCTCGGTCAGCACGATGCCGAGCAGTTGCACCCCGCCATCGAGGAAGCTCTCCGTGTCGAAGGTCGCCGGCGCCGCGAGGCGTTGCAGCGCGGCCTCGGCCACTTCGCGCTCGGGGGAAATCACCACGTCAATCGGCAGGTGATCGCGGCGATAGATGTCGGCATATTGCGGCGCGAGATAGGTCTGGGCGCGGATCCGGGCGATCTTGCGGGTGATGCCGAAGACCGATTGCGCAACCTGGCAGGTGACCATGTTCACCTCGTCGGAATGGGTCGCAGCGATGATCAGATCGCAATCGCGCGCGCCCGCGCGTTCGAGGACATCCGGGTGCGAGGCAAACCCCGCCACGCCCTGCACATCGAGCGTATCGGAGGCGCGGCGCACCAGCTCGGGGTTGCTGTCGACGATGGTGACGTCGTTGCGCTCGCCCGCCAGATGCCGCGCGATCTGCCAACCGACCTGACCCGCGCCGCAGATGATCACCTTCATGCCCAGACCTCCGGCAATTGCCTGCCCGTTCTATGCGGCCCCGCGGCAGGGGTCAATCATCGGCCCGGCCCGGGCGCCCCCTGGCCACCTGCGGGCTTTGAGTATTTGGACCAAGAAAAAGCCAAGAGCCGGGTCTCGCAATCGCTGCTTTTCTTGGCGAAAATACTCCCCGCGGAGCGTCCACCCGCGCCACCCGCACAGGCCTCAGAGGTCTTCCTCCTCCGCCTCCTCGTCGAGATGGGCAACCCGAACCCCCGATTTCGCCGTGGTCACGACGCCCAGCGATTTCAGCTTGCGGTGCAGCGCCGAGCGTTCCATGCCGACGAAATTCGCGGTGCGCGAGATATTGCCGCCGAAACGGTTGATCTGGGTCAGCAGGTATTCCCGCTCGAAGAGTTCGCGCGCCTCGCGCAGGGGCAGCGTGGCAAGCCCGCCCGAGAGCACG
Source organism: Rhodobacterales bacterium (assembly GCA_003249215.1). GTDB lineage: Bacteria > Pseudomonadota > Alphaproteobacteria > Rhodobacterales > Rhodobacteraceae > Rhodobacter. The sequence continues at coordinate 16,473 of QKJR01000075.1, read as the reverse complement.
ATCCGCCCCTCATCGGGCACAGCGGCCTCACCGGGCAGCTCGCGCACCTCGATCGGGCCCGTGCCCTCGCCAAGGATCAGGATCCGCTCGATCACGTTGCGGAGCTGGCGGATATTGCCCGGCCAGTCCATCGTCTGCATCATCGCCGAGGCCTCCTCGGACAGCTCGCGCAGTGCGAGGCCCTGGGTGCGGTTGAAGGCCTCGATGAAATGACCGGCGAGCAAGGGCACATCCTCGCGCCGCTCGGACAGGCCCGGCACATGGATCGGCACCACGTTGAGCCGGTCGAAGAGTTCCTGACGGAAGCGGCCCGCGGCGATCTCGGACGGCAAATCCCGGGTGGTCGAGCTGATCACCCTGAGATCGACGCGCACCTTGTCGGTGCCGCCGACGCGGGTGAATTGCTGTTCGGTCAGCACGCGCAGGATCTTCGATTGCGTCCCGGGCGGCATCTCGGCCACCTCGTCGAAATAGATCACCCCGCCATGCGCCTGTTCGAGGAGCCCCTTGTCGATGCCGCGTTCGGGCGTCTCGCGGCCGAAGAGCACCTCTTCCATCCGCTCGGGCGCGATCGAGGCGGAATTGACGGTGACGAAAGGCGCGCCCGCGCGGTTCGAATTCTGATGGATGAAGCGCGCCGCCGATTCCTTGCCCGACCCCGGCTCGCCCGTCAGCATCACCCGCCCGTTCGACTTGGTGACCTTGTCGAGCTGGTCCTTGAGCTTGCGAAACGCCGCGGACTGGCCCAGCATTTCGCCCGAATGCAGATCGCGCCGGCGCAGGCTCGAATTCTCGCGGCGCAAGCGCGAGGTCTCCATCGCGCGGGCGATCACCACCATCAACTGGTCGATGTTGAAGGGCTTCTCGATGAAGTCATAGGCGCCCTGCTTGATCGCGGCGACCGCGATCTCGATGTTGCCGTGCCCGGAGATGATGATGATCGGAATATCCGGGTTGTCGCGTTTGACCGTCTTGAGAATGTCGATCCCGTCCATCCGGCTGTCCTTGAGCCAGATGTCGAGGATCATCAGCGCGGGCGCCTCGGCATTGATCTGATCCATGCAGTCGTCGGAATTGGCGGCGAGGCGGGTGGCATAGCCCTCGTCGCCGAGGATCTCCGAGATCAGCTCGCGGATGTCCTTTTCGTCGTCAACAATCAGAATGTCACTCATCTCAACTGTCCTTGATGGCACGGGCGCCGGCGCGGGCGCGCGGCAGACGGATTTCGGCGAGCGCGCCGGCGTGCGCGCCCGGGGTGAAGGCGGGCGCGTCGGAAAGCGTCAGCGTGCCGCCATGTTCCTCGATGATCTTCTTGACGATCGGCAGGCCAAGGCCGGTGCCCTTGGCGCGCGTCGTCACATAGGGCTCAAAAAGCCGCGCGCGGTCGGGCGGCAGGCCGATCCCGTTGTCGGAAATCCGGATCGTGACCAGATCGGCGGCCGCGGTCATCGCCACGCGCACTTCGGGCGCGTAGCTTTCTGGCGCGCCCTTTTCTTTCAGGGATTCAATGGCTTCGCCCGCGTTCTTGATGAGGTTCGTGACCGCCTGCGAGATCATTGTCGCATCGAGCTCGACCACCACCGGCTCTTTCGGCAGATCCGCGACCAGCGTCGCGCCATGCAATGCCCCCTCTTGCAGCATCACCGCATCGCGCATCAGCCGCGCGAGATCATGGTCGCGCCGGTCGGGCTCGGGCATTCGGGCAAAGCGCGAGAACTCATCAACAATGCGCCGCAAGTCATTGGTTTGCCTGACGATCACGCCGGTCAACTGATCGAGCGTCTCGGCATCCTCGGCGCCCATCTGGCGGGTGAACTTGCGCTTGATCCGCTCGGCCGAGAGCTGGATCGGCGTCAGCGGGTTCTTGATCTCATGCGCGATCCGGCGGGCCACGTCGCCCCAGGCGGCCATCCGTTGCGCCGAGACGAGTTCGGTCACATCGTCGAAGGCCACCACATAGCCCTCGGGGCTGCCATCGTCGCCGCGCCGTACCGCCATCCGCACCAGCAGGCTTTCGAGACGGCCCGCGCGCGACACCCGGATCTCCTCTTGCACGACTTCATGAAGACCGTCCTTCAACTTGTTGAAAAGGCATTCGAATTCCGGAACGGCCTCGGCCAGTGCCCGGTCATGGTCGAGCCCCGGATCGAGGCCCAGAAGCCGCGTCGCCGAGCGGTTGAGGAAATCGAGCGTGCCCTCGGCATCGAGGCCGATCACGCCCGAGGTGACAGAGGAGAGCACGGAATCGAACAGACGGCGGCGTTCCTCGGTGGCGAGATGGCTCGCCATCAGCGCCTCGCGACTCGATTTCAGTTGCCGGGTCATCCGGTTGAAGCTCACCCCCAGCGTGGCGATCTCGTCATCGCCCGCCTCCTCGATCACGCGGGCATCGAGATCGCCCGCGCCGATCCGCTCGGCCGCGCTCGCCAGCCGCCCGATCGGGCGCGAGAGCCGCTCGGCGAACCACAGCCCCATCCAGACCGCGGCAAGGATCAGGATCAGCGCAAAGCCGATATAGACGAGGCCGAATTCAAAGAGCAGACGCCCGCGTGTTTGTTCAAGCTGTTGATACAATCCGACCGTTTCGCGCGTATTGTCGAGTAGCGACAGGATCCCGCCATCGACCGTGCGCGAGACATAGAGGTAGCGGTCGACGAAGGCGTCGAGCTGCACCAGCGCGCGGAATTCGCTGTTCGGCCAGTCCTCGATCAGCACCGCGCCGCCCTTCTGCGCCGCGACGATCTTTTCGGGGGCGGGTTTCTCGTAATCGAACAGATAGCTGCGCTCGCCGCGCGCGACGATTTCGCCGGTGCCGTCGATGACATAGGCCTCTTTCAACCCGCGCTGGATCCCGGCCTGCCCCGCCGCGAGCAATTCGCGCAGATCGCCGTCGGCCATGAAGGTCGCGGCCTGCCGGCGCAGGTTGAGAAAGCCCGCGAGCGCCTCGGCATCCTTGATCAGATCGCGGCGATGCTCGTCCTGATAGGCCTCGGCGGCGGTGAGCGAGGTGCCCACGACCGAGCGTACCCGGTCCGAGAACCACCCCTCGAGCCCCACATTCACCGTGAGGCCTGCAAAGAGCGCGACAAGCACGGTGGGCACCAGCGCGATGCCCGCGAAGACCCCGGTCAGCCGCAAGGTGAGCCGCGAGCCCGAGGCCCGCGCGCGGCGCGCGGCCAGCATCTGCACGAGCCGCATCACGATGAGACCGGCCAGCAGCAGGAAATAGATGAAATCCGCAAGCAGGATCAGCCGCAGCGCATTGCTGTCGGCGCCCTGCCCCAGCGGCCCCAGAACGACAAAGGTAGCCACGGCCAGCACCGGCCCCAGCACGGTCAGACCGATGGTCACCCAGTTCTGCACCCGCCGCTGCCGCCTCAGGCGCGCGAGGTGATCCCAGGCCGTCCGATGTGTTGCACTGCGCAAACCTGCCTCCGCCATCGGGCGGTTTTTCCGCCCTTTTGGGTCCATGGCCGATTCCTTGCAGATCGGCCACAAACCCCTGTGGCGGTTTTACATCAGTTTGCGGCGCCGTGTCACCTGAATATCCAGATCGGTGATCTTCTTACGCAAGGTATTGCGGTTGATGCCAAGCAGATCGGCACATTTTGCCTGATTTCCGCCGGTCGCATCGAGCGCGATTTCGATCAGCGGCGCCTCCATTTCCCGCAGGATCCTGTCATAGAGGCCATTCGGCGGCAGGTTTCCGCCGTGCAGATCGAAATAGCGCCGCAGGTGGCGGCCGATCGAGGCGGCGAGCTTCTCGCCCTCGCCACCGGTGCGCAGGGGTTCCACCGCCGGCTGATTGCCGAGCACATATTCGACCTCGGGACGGGTGATTTCCTCCTCGGAGGAGGTCACGACGAGACGACGCACGGTATTCTCGAGCTGGCGCACATTGCCCGGCCAGGCGTAGGCGCGCACCAGCGCCAGAGCCTCGGCCGAGAACCGGCGCGTGCCGAGCCCATCGCGCTCGGCCCGGGTCAGGAAATGGTCCGCCAGAAGCGGGATGTCCTCGACCCGCTCGCGCAGCGCGGGCACCGCAAGGGTCACACCGCCCAGACGATAGAAGAGATCCTGACGGAACTTGCCCGCCTCCATCAGCGCGCTCAGATCGACCTGGGTCGTGGCCATGATCCGCGGCGCAGGATCGGGCAGCGCATCGAGCATCCGCACGATCCGGCCCTGCGTCTCCTCGTCGTAATCGCCGACCTCATCGAAGACGAGGCTGCCGCCCTTGGCGCGCGCGATCAGCGTCGAGGGCCCCTCGGCGCCCACGAGATCGGCGGCCTGCGCCACCACGAAGGGCAGCGTCCGGCGGTCCGAGAAATCATGGATCGCCTTGGCGATCAGCGATTTCCCGGTGCCCGATTCACCCACGATCAGCACCGGCAGGTCGGCATTCATCACCCGAGCGACGAGCCGGTAAAGCGCCTGCATCGCCGCGGTGCGCCCCACGAGCGGCAGATCGCCCCCCTCCGAGCGCGGCTCGATCTCGCGCACCGGCGCCTGCTGGCTGCGCCGCTTGGTCTCGAGCGCGCGCGCCGCGCGTTTCATCAGATCGGGCAGATCGAAGGGCTTGGGCAGGTAATCATAGGCATCGGCCTCGGCCGCCTGAATCGCCGTCATGATCGTGTTCTGCGCCGAGATCACGATCACCGGCAGGCCCGGCCGCTCGCGCGCGATCCGCGGCAGCGCCTCGAGCCCGTTGCCATCGGGCATCATGACATCCGAGATCACCAGATCGCCCTTCCCCTCCTCGACCCAGCGCATCAGCGTGGTCAGCGAGGCGGTGGCATGGACCTTGCAGCCCGCGCGCGTGAGCGCCTGGGTCAGCACGGTGCGGATCGTGCGGTCATCATCAGCGACGAGAACGGTGCCGTCCATCGGTCAACTCTCCTTCGGGGCGACAGGTAGGGAAATGCGGAAAACGGTCCGCCCGGGTACGGAATCGACGGAAATCCAGCCGTCATGGTCCGAAATGATCTTCGAGACGAGCGCGAGCCCGAGGCCGGTGCCATTCTCGCGGCCCGACACGAAGGGCTCGAAGATCGAGCTTGCGATATCGGGCGGAAGGCCCGGACCGTCGTCGATCACCTCGATCTGCAGGGGCAGTGCCTGACCCTTGCCATCGGCGCGCCGCAGCCGCAGCGAATAGTCATAGAAGGTGTGCAGGCGGATCGTGCCCTTGCCCTTGGCCGCCTCCGCCGCGTTTTTCAGAAGATTGAGAAACACCTGCGTGAGCTGATCGGCATCGCCCAGGGTCGGCGGCAGCGAGGGGTCGTAATCCTCGAGGATCACCATATGCGCGCCAAAGCCCACGAGCGCCGATTTGCGCGCCCGATCAAGGACATCGTAGATATTGACCGGTTTCTTCTCGGGCGGACGGACATTGCCGAATTGCTCGACCTGTTCGAGCAGTTTCACGATCCGCCGCGTCTCGTCGACGATCAGATCGGTCAGCTCGAGGTCTTCTCCCGAGAGGTTCATGCTCAGAAGCTGCGCCGCCCCGGCGATCCCCGCGAGCGGGTTCTTGATTTCATGGGCCAGCATCTCGGCCATGCCGATCGCCGAGCGCGCCGCGGTCTTGACCATGCTCGCACGGCCCAGCCGGTCGGCGATCTCGCGCGGGCTGATCAGCAGGAGCACCATATCCGGGTCCTCGCCGAGGGGCGCGGCCTGCAGGTTGCACTGCACCGGCGCGCGCTCGCCCGCGGTCACATCGACATCATTGACGAACAGGGCCGAGCGGTTGGCGCGAACCCGCGCGAAGATCTCCTCGAGCGGCGCCGAGATCGCGAGCCGTTCGAGCACCGAATGGCCCTTGAGCGTCTTGGCCGAGATATTGAGGAAGACCTCGGCCGCGGGATTGACCTCGGACATCTTGTCTTCGGCGTCGATCAGCAAGGCGGGCGTCGGAAGCGAGTTCCAGATGATCCCGGGCGGGGGCAGATTCATGCAGCCAGCCTCTCGCCAAAGGCCGCCCGGATCAGCGCAAGCGCCGCCTCGGGGGTCTGGGCCACCATCATCTGGGCCCGCAGCGGTGCGCCGAGCCGGTCGGCATACCAACCCAGATGCTTGCGCGCGAGGCGCAGCCCGACATCGACACCATAGAAATCGAGCATCGCCTCGTAATGTTCGGCGATGAAATCGGCCAGCGCCGCGCCCTGCGGCACCACGGGCGCAGGCGTTCCATGCAGCGCATGCGCGATCTCGGCCAGAACCCAGGGTGCGCCCTGCGCGCCGCGCCCGATCATCACGCCCTGCGCGCCCGAGGCCGCCAGCGCCGCCCGCGCCGAAGCGGCGTCGGTGATGTCGCCATTGGCCACGACCGGCACATCGACCGCCGCGCGCACGCCGGCGATCGCCCGCCAGTCGGCCTCGCCCTTGTAGAACTGCATCCGCGTGCGGCCATGCACCACGATCATCCGCACCCCGGCCGCCTCGGCGCGCCGCGCGATCTCGGGGGCGTTCATCTGATCGGTATCCCAGCCGAGCCGCATCTTGAGCGTGACCGGAACCTCGACCGCGCCCGCCACCGCCTCGATCAGCCGCAGCGCATGATCGGGGTCGCGCATCAGCGCCGCACCCGACAGGCCGCCCGTCACCTTCTTGGCCGGGCAGCCCATGTTGATGTCGATGATCTGCGCGCCCATATCGGCCACCACGCGCGCGGCCTCGGCCATCGGCCCGGCCTCGCGCCCGGCAAGCTGCACCGAACTCGGCAGGTCGAGGCCCATATCGGCCCGCGCCTTGGCCCGCACCGAGGGCTTCGCCGTCAGCATCTCGCCCGAGGCCACCATTTCGGACACCACGAGCCCCGCACCAAACCGCGCCACCATCCGCCGGAACGGCAGGTCGGTAATGCCCGCCATCGGCGCCAGAAGCACCGGCGGGGTCAGCCGCAAGCTGTCAATCGCAATCGTCACGAGCATTCCTGTCTTCGTTTCCCCTTGGAGGTAGCCCGTTCGGCGGGGAATCACAATTCCGAGGCGGCAATAAAGGCGGCAAAAATCAGCATCTGCATAAATTATGTGCATATCAATCGGAAAATTTCCGAAGACCCCCGCCGGCGCGCGATTGCACCGCCTTGCGGCATGGCCTAAGCCTTGGCCCAAGAGGGACCGGAGGGCGGATGAGCGAAGCGGTGATCATCGTGGCCGCAGGGCGTGGCACGCGCGCAGGCGGCGAGCGGCCCAAGCAATGGCAGGATCTCGCCGGACGACCGGTGCTCGCCCATACGGTGGCGGCCTTCCGGGGCGCGGAGCGGCTTCTGGTGGTGCTGCATCCCGAGGATATGGATGCGGGGCTTGCACTCTTTGGCGGCTCGGTCACGCTGGTCGCGGGCGGCGCGAGCCGCACCGAGAGCGTGCGCAACGCGCTCGAAGTGCTCGCGGGCAGCGGCGTCGAGACGGTGCTGATCCATGACGGCGCGCGCCCTCTGGTGCCCGCCGATCTGATCGACCGGGTGCGCGCGGCGCTGATCGAGGGGCCTGCGGCGGCGCCGGCGCTGGCGGTATCCGATGCGCTCTGGCGCGGGGATGCGGGCCTCGTCGCGGGCGTGCAAGACCGCGCCGGGCTTTACCGCGCGCAGACCCCGCAGGGCTTTCATTTCGAGCCGATCCTCGCCGCGTACCGCGCCCATCCGGGCGAGGCCGCCGATGATGTGGAAATCGCGCGGGCGGCCGGCCTGCCGGTGACGATCGTCGCGGGCGCCGAGGACAATCTGAAAATCACCTGGCCCGAGGATTTCGACCGCGCGGCGGCGATCTTGCGGGCGAGAAAGGGGGCACAAATGGATGTGCGGCTGGGCAATGGCTATGACGTTCACGCCTTCTGCGAGGGCGACCATGTCGTGCTTTGCGGGGTGAAAGTGCCCCATTCCAAGGGCTTGCTCGGGCATTCCGATGCCGATGTCGGGATGCATGCGCTGACCGATGCGATCTATGGCGCCTTGGCCGAGGGCGATATCGGCCGGCATTTCCCACCGTCAGACCCGCAATGGAAGGGCGCGGCAAGCTGGATCTTCCTCGATCATGCGGTGAAACTCGCGGCCTCGAAGGGGTATCGGCTGGCCAACTGCGACATTACGCTCATCTGCGAGCGCCCCAAGATCGGCCCGCATGCCCTTGACATGGCGGCGGAATTGGCGCGGATCATGGGCTGCGACCCCACCCGCGTCTCGGTCAAGGCCACGACCTCCGAGCGCCTCGGCTTCACCGGCCGGGAGGAAGGCATCGCCGCGATTGCCACGGCCACCCTGATCGGAGGATGAAATGTCGCCCGCAAGCATCAGATTTATAACAACTTTCGGCTATTCCGGCCTGCTCCGCCCGGCGCCCGGCACTTGGGGTTCTCTGGCCGCGCTCATCGTCGGTTGGGCGATCGAGCACTGGCTCGGCTTCCTGCCGCTGGTGGCGGCCACGATCGCCATCACCGCGCTCGGTTTCTGGTCGGTGGGCGTCGCGCTCAAGGATCGCCCCGGCGAGGATCCGTCGGAAATCGTGATCGACGAGGTGGCCGGCCTCTGGCTTGCCATGCTCTTCCCCGCCGCCGGCTTCTGGATGCGCGACATGTCGATGGTCTGGCCGGGCCCGATCGCGGCCTTCCTGTTCTTCCGGCTCTTCGACATCTGGAAGCCCTGGCTCGTCGGCCGGGCGGATCGGCGCGGCGATGCGCCGGGCGTCATGCTCGACGATCTCTGGGCCGGGCTCTTTGCGGGGCTCTGCACGCTGGTGGCGGCGGCCGTCTATCACATCTGGCTGGTGTGAGGCATGAACATTGCCGCACAAGTGCTTGATTTGGCAAAACAAGCGGGCATCATGATTGCCACCGCCGAAAGCTGCACCGGCGGCATGGTCGCGGTGGCGCTGACCGATATCCCCGGCTCCTCCGCGGTGGTCGAGCGCGGCTTCGTCACCTACACGAACCGCGCCAAGGTCGAGATGCTGGGCGTCTCCGAGGCCACCCTCGCCACCCATGGCGCGGTTTCCGAGGAGGTCGCGCGCGAGATGGCCGAAGGGGCGCTCGCCCATTCGGGCGCGAGCCTCGCCGTGGCCATCACCGGCATCGCGGGCCCCGGTGGATCCGAATTCAAGCCCGAGGGACGGGTCTGCTTCGGCCTTGCCCGCGCGGGCCAGCCCACGCGCACCGAAACCGTGGACTTCGGCGCCCTTGGCCGCGCACAGGTGCGCGAGGCCGCGCGCGATCATGCGCTGGGGCTGTTGCTGGGCGCCTTACGCGACTGAAGATCGCCACGCAAAACCTTGATCCAACACGCATATCAGGCGTCAGCTGTGGCGAAGGCTTGCGGGAAACTGATCGCATCGAGTGGCGCCGTCACCCCCTGAAGCAGGATCGGCGTGGTGTTCGACCAGCCGGACACGGTGATCTTCAACCCCGAGCCATCGGCCAGAACCTCTTGCGTGAAACCGGTGACACCTTCCAGCTCGCCATATTCCGCGCTCAGTTGCAGCACATCCTCGCCCGGCGTGAAATCGGTGATCACGATCGGCTCGAGGCCGTTGACGCCCAGCGAGAACAGATCCTCGCCGCTGCCGCCCGTCATCGTGTCGCCAAGGCTGCCGATCAGCGTGCCATTGCCCGCGCCGCCATCGAGATAGCTCGCACCGGCCTCCGGGTCGCCCGTGATGTCGCCTGTGGCGCCCGCGCCCGAGGTGAGCGTATCGTCGCCCGGCCCGCCCTTGAGCGTGTCGAAGCCAGTCAGGCTGGCGGTCAGTTGATCGTCGCCCGCGCCGCCCTCGGCGAGGTTCCCCCACCAGCCGGTCTCAGCCAAGATGCCATGCGCGGCAAGGTCGATCGTGTCATCGCCCAGGCCTCCGAGAATTCCGCCCTCCTGCGCCTCGGGGAACAGATCGCCCAGCGTCGCATCGCCAAGGCCGCTCAGCGTCACGATCCGTTCGTCCTCATAGGTCAGGTGCAGATCTTCGCCCTCGGTGGTCAGGCTCTGCGCATCGTAGCGGAGCGCTGCACCGTCGAAGCCGGTCAGTTCGAGCCGGTCGACCCCGCGCTCGAAATTCTCGATGACCGTCGTCTGGTCATTACCGAGAGAGAGGTGGATCAGATCGCTCGGGCCATCGCCCGCCGCCGCGTCGTCGGTTGTGCCTGAGTCGATCGTGGCGCCGCCGATGCCATAGAAGGTGTCAGCGCCGGTGCCCAGATCGACCACGGCGCCAGGCTGCACCGCGTCGTTCGCGTAGGCAGAGCCAAGGAAGACCGTATCCTCGCCCGCGCCGCCGATCAGCGTATTCGCTGCGCCCCCGGCCGAGTCGATCAGATCCTCGCCCGAGCCGCCATCCAGCAGGCTGCCGCTGGCCGCATCGTTGATCAGGATATCATCGCCCGCATTGCCATAAAGGCTGTCCGCACCATCCCAGCCGGTGATCAGAGAATCCGCGCCCGAGCCGCCGCGCAGCGTATCGCCGCCCGCGAAGCCGTCGATCCGGTCATCGCCGCGCCCGCCCGCAATCTGCTCGGCGCCATCGCTGCCGATCAGCGTATCGTCGCCCGTGGTGCCCTCGACCGGTTCGGCCACCGGCGCCTCGAGCGCCATCGACAGCAAATCACCCCCATCGCCCGCGGTTTCGGGCGGGGTGAGATCGTCCTCTGTCTCGGTATCGGTCTCGTCGGCGTCGCTCGTATCGAAGAGCATCGCCGCCCCAAGAGCGGCCGGAAGCGCGGCCAAAGCCAGCAACGAAAACAACATAATGGTAACCCCCGGAAATATGCGCGATCTAGCGCACCGCCCCTCTGGGGGGGCAACAAGAAGTTAACGAATGGTTAGCAAATCCACACTGGAGGCAGGGACGGAGAAGCCTGCCCCGGTGCAGGCGCGCCGCTCAGGCCGCCGCACCGTAGAGCGCGTGGGCCCGCTCCTCGAAGGCCTTGACGATCCGGCGCATCGCCTCGTCGAAGACGACCCCGATCACCCCTTGCAGGATCGCATTCCGAAATTCGAAATCGACGAAGAAGGCCACGTCGCAGCCGCCCGCCGCACGGTCGGTGAACTGCCACCAGCTCCGCAGATATTTGAACGGCCCGTCGAGGTATTCGGTATCGACCCGGTGGACGCCCGGATCGAGCACCACGCGCGAGCCAAATTTCTCGCGAAAGACCTTGAAGGAGATCACCAGATCGGCCTCGAGCACCTCGGTCCCGGGCCGCTCGCCGGGCTTGCGTGCGCGGATCCGGGCCGCGGAATTCCAGGGCAGGAATTCGGGGTAGCGCGCGACATCGGCGACCAGCGCATACATCTGGGCCGCGGAATAGGGCATCACGCGGTTTTCCGAATGCTTGGGCATGGCCTCTCCCCTTTTCTTCGGCGCCCTTGTTGCGATAAACCGGGACACGCCGCAAGGCCCGAAAGGACGCAGCCGATGACCAAACCCGCCGATACGCCCGCCTACACGATCGAACAGATGATTTCCGCCAAGCGGATCGCCGCCCGCGTCGAGGCGCTCGGCGAGGAGATCACGACGAGTTTCAAGGGCACCGACAAGCTCGTGGTAATCGGGCTCCTGCGCGGGTCTTTCCTGTTCATCGCCGACCTGATCCGCGAGATCGGCGTGCCCTGCGAGGTCGATTTCCTCGAGGCCTCGAGCTATGGCAACGAGACCACCTCGACCCGCGAGGTGCGCATCCTCAAGGATCTGCGCGGCAATATCGGCGGGCGCGACGTGCTGGTGGTCGAGGATATCGTCGACACCGGGCATACGATTTCCAAGGTGATGGAACTTCTGCGCGCGCGCGGGCCGCGGCGGATCGAATGCTGCGCGATGCTCGACAAGCCCTCGCGGCGCGAGGTCGATGTGCGCGCGACCTGGACCGGATTCGAGATCCCCGACAAATTCGTGGTGGGCTACGGGCTCGATTACGCGCAGAACCACCGCAACCTGCCCTTCATCGGCACGGTGCGGTTCACCGACGGCTCCGAGGCCTGAGGCCGGGAGCCTCGAGATGAACCTCAACTGGCTCCTGCGGATGGCAAGATGGGCGCGCCGGCGCCCCTCGATGCTGCAGGTCAAGATCGTCTTCACCGTAGTGGCGATCGCCGCCCTGATCTACGGGCTAGACCATTTCGGACTCTGGCCCGACTGGGCGCGCATCGAGCGCGCGCCCCGCTTCCCGAAGTAAGATTACTCGCCCTCGCCGCCCAGAAGCGGCCCGATCTGCTCGTCGATGACGCGCTGGGTGATCGGGCCGGCAAAGCGCAGAAGCACCTTGCCCTCGCCGTCGATCACGAAGGTCTCGGGCACGCCCGCGACGCCCCAATCGAGGCCCATCCGGTTCTTCGGATCGGCGCCCATCGCGGTGAAGGGATTGCCCATCTCGGCCAGGAAGCCCGCGGCCTTCTCGGGGTCGTCCTTCCAGTTCACGCCGTAGATCGTGACGCCGTCGTCCTTGAGCGCGGTCAGGTTCGGATGCTCGACCCGGCAGGGCGCGCACCAGCTCGCCCAGTAGTTCACCAGCTTGATCGTGCCGTCGCGCAGATCGGCGTCGGTGAACATCGCGGCCCCTTCGAGCGGCTCGAGCGCGACCGGCGGCGCCTCGCGGCCGATGAAGGCCGAGGGCATGTCGTTCGGGTTCTCGCGCTGCATCGCGACGTAGAACCCCCCAAACAGGGCCGCCACGATCACCACCGGCACGAACATCATCGGCTTAGCCATGTGTCTTCATCCGTTCTTCCTGCGCCTTGAGCGCGCGTTTGACCCGCGCCCCGCGCCAGAGCGTCATTGCCACGAGAACCGCCAGCAGGACAATCGTCGCCGCATAGGAGCCGAGCACGGTGACCGTGTATTTGCCAAGTTCGGGCATCATGCCATGCGCTCCCGCTGTTCGAGGGCCTTGAGCCGCCGCGCCCGGATCTCGGTGCGGGTGCGCAACAGCACCAGCGCCACGAAGAAGAGGATGAAGCCCGCGATGCAGAAGAGCAGCGGGAACCAGTAGACGTCGGAGATATTCTCCTTCTCGTCGAGCGAGAGCGTCGCGCCCTGATGCAGGCCCTGGTTCCAGAAGTTCACCGCGTAGCGGCTCAGGATCGCGAAGACCGAGCCCACGAGGCACAGAACGCCGGTCAGATCGGCAGCGGTATCGGGGTTCTCGATCGCGCCCCAGAGCGCCATGTAGCCGAGGTAAAACAGAAAGAGGATCAGGAAAGAGGTCAGCCGCGGATCCCATTCCCACCAGGTGCCCCACATCGGCTGCCCCCAGATCGCCCCCGTGATCAGCGCGATCAAGGTCATCACCGCACCGATCGGCGCCGCGGCCTTGGCGGCCAGCGCCGAGACATGGTGGCGCCGCACGAGCCAGATCAGCGAAGTGACCAGCATCATCGCCCAGATGTTGATCGCCATCATCGCCGAGGGGACGTGGACATAGATCACCTTGACGGTCGAGCCGAAATTGGTGGCCTCGGGCGTGAAGAAGAAGCCCCAGACGAGCCCCACGACCATCGCAATCGCGGCAAGGCCCACGACCCAGGGCAGAACCAGGGACGAGGTCTTCATGAATTTGACGGGGTTGGCGTATTCCCAGATCGACATGGGTCTCTTGCTACTTTCCTGTTCGGTCTCGCTCAAGTCACTAAAGCGTTTGCCACGGATTGCAACGCGGCGATTTGACGGGTGTCAATCAGCGCAGGTTGATGCGGATCGCCGCGGCCGAGGCGAAGGGCACCACCGCGATCACCGCCGCGGTGATCCCGGCGAGCATCATCAGCGGCACTTCGGTCGCCATCCCTTCGGCGCCGCGGCGCACAAGCTCGGCCCCGAAAATCAGCGTGGGCACATAAAGCGGCAGCACCAGAAGCGACATCAGCAGGCCCCCGCGCTTGAGCCCGACCGTCAGCGCAGCCCCGAAACTGCCCAGAACCGAGAGCGCCGGGGTGCCCACCCCGAGCGCCACGATCAGCCAAAAATAGGCCGGCCCCGGCAGATGCAGCAGCAACCCGAAGACCGGCGCGGCAATGACCAGCGGCAGGCCCGTGGTGATCCAATGCGCCAGCGCCTTCATCGCCACGATCCCCTCGAGCGGGATCGGCGCCGTGGTCAGCAGATCGAGCGAGCCATCCTCGAAATCGAGCGCGAAGATCCGGTCGAGCGACAGGAGACAGGCGAGCAGCGCCCCGAGCCAGAGAATGCCCGACGCGATCCGCGCCAGAACCTCGCCCTGCGGCCCGACGCCGAAGGGCACCAGCGTGACCACGATCAGGAAGAAGGCCAGCCCGAGGCCGAAGCCCCCCCCGGCGCGCACCGCGAGCCTCAGGTCCCGCATCAGAAGCGCGATCATGCCCGGCCCTCCGAGGGTTGGCGCGTGCGGACGCTCCGCGGGGAGTATTTCCACCAAGAAAAAGCGGAAGACTGGATGCGGGAGGCAGGGGTTTTTCCTGGTCCAAATACTCCCGCCGGAGGCATCTGACCGATGTCATGCGCAGCACATAAGGTCATCCGAAGGCCTCGTCGAAATGGCCCTTGAAGCCGCCCTCTTCGGGAGGCTTGGCCTTGAACGGCCCGAGGTCGAGAACCCGCGCCTCCGCGAGCCCGAGGTCGATATGAGTGGCGATCAGGGCCGCACCCCCGGTCGCGAGATGACCGCGCACCGCGTCCGCGAAGAGCGCGACCGAAGCCACGTCGAGCGAGACGGTGGGTTCGTCGAGAACCCAGACCGGGCGGCCAGTGACCAGAAGCCGCGCAAGGCCCAGACGGCGTTTCTGCCCGGCCGAGAGGCTCATCGCGGCGCGGTCCCGGAGTGCCACAAGGTTCATCCGCTCGAGCGCAGGCTCGATGTCGTGCGTGGCATAGACCGAGGCCCAGAAGCCCAGATTCTCGGCCACCGACAGGGTCGATTTCAGCCCGTCGGCATGGGCGGCATAGGCCATCGCCTCGGGCGGCATGGAAATCGCTCCCGCAAGCGGCGGCTGCAGCCCGGCGAGCGTGCGCAGGAGCGTCGTCTTGCCGATCCCGTTCGGGCCGCGCAGCACCAGCGCCTCGCCGGGTGCCACCGCGAAGGACAGCCCCTCGAGCACCGGCAAGCCCCCCCGCGATACGCACAGACCTTCGACCGCGAGCAGGCTCATGATCCTCCCTCAGCCCGGCTCGGGCATCGCCAGAAGGGCCGCGGCGACACGCCGCCCCTCGGAGAGAAGCACGTTGTAGGTGCGCGCGGCCGAGGGCGTCGACATCGGCTCGGCCATGAGGCCCAGTGCCTCCATCGCGGCCACGAAGGGTTTCGGCAGAAAGGCGATATCGGCGCCCATGCCGACGAAGAGCACGTCGATCCGGCCCGCGAGCGCCTCGAGGGGGGCGCGGTCGTCAAGCCCGCCCCAGGACGTGACGCCGGTCGCCTCGATCAGGATCGAGCCGCGGATCACCCGATCCGCAACCCGGAAGAAGCCCGGGCCATAGCCGTCGACCGGCAGGTTCGCCCCGAAGTCTGCCTCAGTTATCGGCATCGGCGGCCTTCTCGGTGAAGAACTTGGCCGAAGGATCGACCGTCTTCTTGTTGCGGTCGAGCCCGATGAACAGAACGATGTTCTTGGCCACGAAGACCGAGGAATAGGTCCCGGTGATCACGCCCCAGGCCATGGCGAGGGTGAAGCCACGGATCACGTCGCCGCCCAGAACCACGAGCGAAATCAGCGCGATCAGCGTCGTGCCCGAGGTCATCACGGTGCGCGAGAGCGTCTCGTTGACCGAGAGGTTCATCACGTCCTTGAGCGGCATCGTCTTGTATTTGATCAGGTTTTCGCGCAGCCGGTCGAAGACGACCACGGTATCGTTGATCGAATAGCCGAGGATCGTCAGCAGCGCCGCGATGATCGTCAGGTCGAACTTGATCTGGAAAAGCGCGAAGAGCCCGATGGTGAGCACCACGTCATGCACGAGCGCGGCGAGCGCGCCCACCGAATATTGCCATTCAAACCGCAGCCAGACATAGACGACGATCGCCGCGGTCGCGGCCAGCACCGACCAGATCGCGGTCCAGATCAGCTCGCCCGAAACCTTGGGGCCGACCGACTCGGTCGAGATGAACTTGACCGCCGGATCGACGGCCTTGAGCGCGGTCTCGACCTGGGTCACCACCTCGGGGGTGATCGCCTCGCCGCTCGCCTGCGCCTGAATGCGGATCGAGGCGACGTGTTGATCGGCGCGGAAGTTCGGATCGAAGACCTCGGTGATCGCGACATCGCCAAGCCCGAGCGGCGCCAGCGCCGCGCGATAGGAGCCCACGTCGATCGCTTGGGTCGACTCGGTGCGGATCGTGGTACCGCCCTTGAAGTCGATGCCGAAATTCAGCCCCATCACGAGCGCGAGCACGATCGAGATTACCACCGCCGCGACCGAGGCGCCGAAGGTCATCCACTGATGCTTGAAGAAGTCGAAGGTGGTGTGGTCGGGAACCAGTTTGAGCCGGAAGGCCATGGCGATCTCCTTAAAGCTCAAGCGTTTTCGGGCG
>QKJR01000035.1 GCA_003249215.1 Rhodobacterales bacterium | reverse complement strand
GCAAAAGCGCGGTGTCGGCGGTCAGGGCGATGGTCTCGCCCGCCGCGAGCGCGATCTCGCCCGAGAGCGTGACCGTGATGTCATTGGTGCCGAATTTGCCATAGGCGTGGGATTCCGCGCCGGTGGTCTCGACCATCGCGACCTCCATGCGCAGTTTCTCTTCCGCCGCCCCCGGCGCGACGAGATGCAGATGCTCGGGCCGCACGCCGAGCTTGATCGCCGTGCCGCTGGCCACGCCCGGGCAGGCCGGCAGAGCGATCTTGCGACCCTGCGCCGTGGCGAACGCCGCCTCGCCCTCGCGGGTCAGCACCGCGTCGATCAGGTTCATCGAGGGCGAGCCGATGAAGGTGGCGACGAACAGCCGGCCGTTTGTAGACTTCCATCGGCGTGCCGATCTGCTCGACATTGCCGGCGTTCATCAGGACCAGACGGTCCGACATGGTGAGCGCCTCGACCTGATCGTGGGTCACATAGATCGCCGTGGTGCCGAGCCGGCGTTGCAGCGCCTTGATCTCGAGCCGCATCTGCACCCGGAGCTTGGCGTCGAGGTTCGACAGCGGCTCGTCGAACAGAAAGATGCGCGGATTGCGCACAATGGCCCGGCCCATGGCGACGCGCTGGCGCTGACCGCCCGAGAGATCCTTGGGCGTGCGGTCGAGATAATCGCTGAGCCCCAGCAGCTCGGCCGCCTCGGCCACGGCGGCGGCGGCCTCCTTCTTGGGGACATTGCGCAGGCTCAGGCTGAAGCCCATGTTCTCGGCCACGCTCAGATGCGGGTAGAGCGCGTAATTCTGGAACACCATGGCGATGTCGCGGTCCTTCGGCTCGACATCGTTGATCACCCGCCCGTCGACCGAGATCGTGCCCGAGGTCACATCCTCGAGCCCGGCGATCATCCGGAGCATCGTCGACTTGCCGCAGCCCGAGCCACCGATCAGCGAGACGAATTCGCCGTCGTTCACGGTGAGATCCACCCCATGGATCACCTCGGTGCGACCATAGCTCTTGGTGAGCCGCGAAATTTCGAGTTTGGCCAATGTCTTGGTCCTTTACGGTTCTGGGCGGCGCGCGGCGCCTACTTGCCCGACCCGGCCATCAGGCCGGAGACGAGGAAGCGGTTGAGGAAGATGACCAGCAGGATCGGCGGCACGATGGCGATGATGCCGGCGGCATTCATCAGCCCGTAATCGACGTAATTGCGGGTCACGAATTCGGGGATCAGCACGGTGAGCGGCTTGGTCGCCAGCGTCGGCGAGAACACCAGAGGCACCATGAACTGACCCCAGGCATTGAGGAAGGTGAGCAGCGCCGCGGCGATCAGCCCGGGGGTCGAGAGCGGCAGCACGATCTTGATCAGCGTATGCGTGCGCCCCGCCCCGTCGAGATAGGCCGCCTCTTCGAGCGAGATCGGGATCGCCTGATAGACCGAGCGCATCAGCCAGAGCGCCAGCGGCAGGAAGGCCGAGACATAGATGAAGATCACCCCGGTATAGGTGTCGATCAGCTTCATCGCGATCATCAGCCGATAGAGCGGGATCATCACCGTATAGGCCGGGATCGCCATGGTCGCGACCACCACGAAGAACAGCGTGTCGCGGCCCGGAAAGCGGAAGCGCACGAAGGCATAGGCGCCGAAGGCGGCGATCGCCACGGTGACCAGCGTGGCCGCGAGCGCGGTGACGATCGAGTTGAGGAAGGCGCGCGAGAATTGCGGCCAGACCGATTGCACCTCGTTGCCCTGCGAGATCGAGGTGGCGCCGAAGAGCTTGGCGTAATGCTCCCAGGTCAGCGTATCGGGCCAGAGCCGCAGCTCGGAGGAGACCAGATCGTTGGGCGGGGTCAGGCTGGTGACCAGCGACCAGTAGATCGGCCCGAGCGACCAGAACAGCAGAAGCAGCACGGCAAAGGCCAGACCCGCCCGCATCAGGGCTTTTTTCATCAGACGCGCGGACATCACTCGAACCTCGTTTCACGATAGACCCGCAGCACATAGACCGCCGAGACCACGATCGAGGCGAGCATCGCCAGGATCGACAGCGCCATGCCGTAGGAGAATTTCAGGTTCTGGAAGGCCGACATGAACACCTGGATCATCACGGTGCGGGTGTCGTAGCCGGAGCCGTTGAGGATCCAGGCCTCGTCGAACAGGTTGAAGGCGAAGACGGTGGACTGGCTGAGCGCGATGGCGAGCCCCGAGCCGATCAGCGGCAGGGTGACCTTGCGAAACATCTTGATCGGGCCGGCGCCGTCGAGCCGGGCGGCCTCGTAGAGATCGCGCGGAATGCTTTGCAGCGCGGCGAGCAGGATGATCGCGGTCAGCGGCATCATCCGCCAGGCATGCACCACCGAGATCATGAAGAGCGCGGTGACCCGGTCGTTGAACCAGACCTTGTTGTCCTCGAGCACGCCGAGCGCGATCAGGCCGTTGTTGAGCACGCCATAGCTCGGGTTGAAGATCCAGCCCCAGACCACGGCATTGACCACCGGCGGCAGGCACCAGGGCAGGATCAGCGCGGCCAGCAGAAAGCTCCGGCCGAATTTCACCCGGTTGAGCAGAAGCGCCGCGGCGAGGCCGAAGATCGTCTCCATGCTCACCGTGAAGATCACGTAGAGGAAGGTATTGGACCAGGATTGGCGGACGTTCGGGTCGGCCAGAAGGCTGGTGTAATTGCCCAGCCCGACGAAGGGTTTGCCCGCCTTCATCGGGTTGACGCTGTAGAAGCTGTCCCAGGCGGTCGCGATCAGGGGAATGATCACGAGCGCGCCCATGATCACGATCACCGGGGTGACGTAGGCCAGGCCCAGAAGGCCTGTCCTGCCTTTGCCGTGAGGCCGCAATCTGTTGAAAAGTGCGAACATTTGACTGCGGCCTCCCGGTCTGGATGTTACTGCTGCGCCGCGGCGGCGGCCTCGGCGGCGATCCGGTCCACGGCGTCCTGCACCGAAATCTGACCCTTGGCGGCCAGGTTCAGGTTGCTCGCGACGGCGGCGGAGAATTCCGGATACCAGCTCGGCGTGCCCTGCGCGATCAGCGGCTCGGCATAGGCGGCTTGCTTGAGCAGCACGTCACCGTCGATCAGCTCGCCCGAATTGCTCAGGCTTTCGAGGACGGAGAGGCGCGGCGGCAGGTTGCCCAGCGTGTGGAAGGCGCCGAGCTGGGTTTCGGGCTGCTGGATCCAGTCGATGAAGGCGGCGGCCGCACCGGCGTTGTCCGCATTGGTCGGGATACCGACGGCTTCGGGCAGACCGAAGGAGCGCGGCGTGCCGGTGGTCGAGATCATCAGCGCCAGATGCGCATCGCCCGCGACCTTCGACTTGGTGGCGTCGTTATAGACCGAGATGATCCCGGCCCAGCCGGCGACGTCGAACGACGCCTGACCGTTCTTGAACAGCTCTTGAATGTCGACGTCCTTGAGGCCGGTGGCCGAGGGGTCGATCAGACCTTCGTTGAGCGCGTTCACCTCGAATTCCATCGCCTTGTAGCCGGCGGAATCGGGGCTGGTGAACAGCGGGTTGAAATCGGCGTCGAACAGATCGCCGCCAAAGGCCTTGGTCAGCAGATACCAGGCGGTGGCGCTGCCTTCGGTGGCCGACAGCGGCAGGCCGATCGGATAATCGGCGACACCCGCCGCCTTGATCGCGCGGGCGGCGTCGAGCATCTCGTCGGGGGTGGTCGGCACCGCGACGCCGGCATCGGCCAGATGCTTGGCGTTATAGATCAGGATGCGGAAGTCGTTGTTGTAGGGCACGGCGAGTTGCTGGCCGTCATAGACGAAGATCTTGGCGGTCGGCGCGTCGGCCACGGCCTCGGCATCGACCAGACCGTCGAGCGGCTGATACCAGCCGGCGGCGCCGAACTGGCCAACCCAGGACCAGTCGATCTCGGTCGCGCTGGCGGGCGCGGTATTGGCGATCATCGAGGTCACGATCTTGGTGCGGATCTCGTCCCAGCCCAGCGTCTGGCTGTCCAGCGTGATGCCGGTGTCGGCGGTGAACTGGTCGGTCATTTCCTTGGGCAGCGTGCCCCAGGGCGGCAGCAGCACCGACAGCGTCTGGCCGTCATAGGGCTTGTCCTGGGCCAGCGCCGGCGCGGCGAAGGCCACCGTGCTCGCGGCGAGCGCGGCGAGCAGCAGTTTCGTGGAAGGCATGTGCGACATGTGTCCTATCCTTTGTTGGGCTGGATGTTCAGTTGTTCGGTCAGGCTGGCGGCGAGGGTCGAAATCCATTCGTCATCGACGGTCCAGCCCGCGTTCTGTGCGGCGCGCAACAGAGCCCCGCCGATCGGCGGCAGCTTCGGCGCCCGCGGAGCGCTTCTGAGGCGCTCTTGAAGTCGTTTCAGCACAAACTCGCTCCGGAAGACTCCTCCGGCATAACTCCACTCCAGCGGTGCCTGACCGCCGGCCAGACGCCACGCCGTGGTCACCTGAAGCGCCAGGTGATCCGCCGCGCGGGTCAGAATATCCTGGGCGAAGGCATCGCCCGCCTCGGCCAGAGTAGCGACGATCATCGCCACGGCGGCAAAGGATTTCCGCTCGTTTTCAACGCCGTAGACCCAGGCGTTGAAGGTCTCGGGATCGGCGCCGATGGCCGCGAGCACGGTGTCGCGGAAGCGATCCGCCTCGGCCCGGCCGTCGAGCGCGCGGCTCACCAGATTGAGCGCTTCGAGCCCGATCCAGAAGGCGCTGCCCTCGTCGCCGATCGCATGCCCCCAGCCGCCGACGCGCACCTGCGCGTCGCCCGGCCGGCTCAGGCTGGCCCAGGCCATCGAGCCGGTGCCGGCGAGGATCAGCGCCCCCGGCCCGCCGGCGAAGGCGCCGTCGAAGGCGATGCGCACGTCGTTCTGCACCAGCCCGCGCGCGCCCAGAAGCCGCTCGACCACCGCGATCTGCGACGCCGAATGGGCGGCATCCTCGCCATGGAACGGCAGGCCGAAGACCGCCGCCTCGCAGCCCGCCACCGCCCCGGCCTCGCGCGCCAGAAGCGCCTCGAACGGGGCGATCCATTCGTCGCTCAGATTGGGCGCGAAACCGGAAGCGGCGTGGAAACCGGTGACATGACCGGCCCGGTCGCAGACCGCCAGATGGGTCTTGCTGCCGCCGCCGTCGAGACCGATCACCAGACCCATCACACCGCCCCTTCCGCCGCCGGCCCCGGCTCGACGAGCTGCGGGCCGCAGCCCAGTTCGGCGAGCCGGCGGGTCCAGTCCTCGGACAGGCCGGTATCGGTGACCACATGGAGGCCGCCGGCCAGCGCGCCGACGCGATAGGTCTGGCGCTGGCCGAATTTCGAGGCATCCGCCAGAAGATGGGTCCGCGCCGCGCGGTCGATCATCTTGGCGTTCACCCGCGCCTCGTCGGCATCGGCGCTATAGATGCAGGCATCGTCCGCCACCGCGCCGGCGCCGAGAAAGAGCTGGTCGAACCACAGATCGTCCAGCGCGTTTTCCGTGAGATTGCCGACCATCGAGGCGTTTTCGCGCCGCAGCCGCCCGCCGAGCAGCGTCACCGAGACTTCGGTCACGTTGAGCAGCTCCTGCGCGATCGGGATGCAATTGCTGAACACCGCCACCGGGATCGGGTCGAGCCGCAGCCGGCGGGCGAGCTGATAGACGGTGGTGCCGGCGTCGAGAAAGATCGCGCTGTTGGGCTCGATCATCGCATAGGCGGCTTCGGCGATGGCGCGCTTGGCACCGAGGCTTTGCTGTTCGCGCAGCTCGAAGGCGACTTCGGTGCCGATCCGGTCGGCGATCCGGGCGCCGCCGTGATCGCGGATGATCGCGCCTTCGGCTTCGAGCGCCTGAAGATCGCGCCGCACCGTGGGCACCGTGGCCACCGAGGCGCCGACCGCGTCGGCAATCGCCTGAACCGAGCTGTGACCGGCGCCGTAAAGGTGCTGGCGAATCCTGGTTGCCCTGCTCCCTTTGCGCACGATTCTGCTCCTCCCAAGCAATTTTGATCACTACAGACGAAATCTCGATCAAAAGCAATCGTCATTTTGATTGTTTGTGATTATGCCGCAGGGGCGGCCCGGCGCCGTTCTGAACGGCGCAACGCGCAGATCTGACGGAGAAATCGGATCGAACAGCCCTGCCGCAACGCAAACAGGCGCCCCGACGGGGCGCCTGTTTCTGGCGATAGAGGGTGGCGCGGGGCGCTATTCGGCGGCCGGCCGCGCGAGGCTCTGGGCGATCAACCCGGCGATCTCCGCCCGGCAGGAGCCGCAATTGGTGCCGGCCTGCAGCGCTGCCCCGACCGCCTCGACACTGGTCAGACC
>QKJR01000095.1 GCA_003249215.1 Rhodobacterales bacterium | reverse complement strand
CCGACCGTCATATGCGGAAAGAGCGCGTAATCCTGAAACACCATGTTGACCTCGCGCTTGTAGGGCGGGTCCCAGGTGACGTCCTTGCCGGCCAGACGGATCGTGCCGCCGGTCGGTTCCTCGAAGCCGCCGATCATGCGCAGGAGCGTGGATTTCCCGCAGCCCGAGGGGCCGAGCAGCGTGACGAATTCCCCGTCCTCGACATTGAGCGAGACATTGTCCACGCCGATGATCGTGGGGCTGTAGTGTTTGGAGATGTTCTCCAACTCGATGATTGCGGCCATGTCGCCTTGTTCCCTGAGTGGTCGGGCAGGCGGCGCCCCTCCCTGCGGTCGCCTGCCTTTGTCGGTGCGGCGCCGCGACGTGGCGGCGCCGTCGTTTGACGTGCTTATTGCGCCTTCACGGCGTTCCAGGCGTTCGTGTAGGCCTCGAACCGGTCGCCGAGCGGCTGCCAGACGAGCAGGCTGTCGAGATAGGCCGGGTCGTCCTGATGCAGCGAGGCGAACTGTTCGGGCGACATGCAGTTCTTGGCGGCCTCGGGGTTGGCGACCGAATAGCCGTTCACGTTGGCCACGCCGCACTGGCCGAGCTCGCTCAGCTGCATGTTCATGAACTTGTAGGCGCATTCCTTGTTCGGCGTGCCCTTGACCACCATCCAGCTGTCCATCCAGCCCTCGGCGCCCTCGGTCGGGATGAATTCGGTGACCTTGATCCCCTCGGCCGCGAGCAGGCTCGACTGATAGCCCGCCCAGGTGTTCGAGATCACGACCTCGCCCGCCTTGTAGAGATCGACGAGCTCGCCCGCCGTGGCCCAGTATTTGCGGATCAGCGGCTTTTGCGCGATCAGCGCTTCCTTGGCGGCCTCGATCTGCGCGTCGCTCAGCGCGTAGATGTCCATGTCGCCATTCTTGCGCGCGGCGACGTAGATCGAGCTCTTGTCGTCCCAGAGCGAGATCTTGCCCTTGAGATCCTCGCGCCACAGATCGGCGATCGAGGTCGGCGGGGTGGGGAAGGCCTCGTCGAGATACATGAAGGCGATCGCGCCCCAGACATAGGGCATGCCGTAATAGGCGCCGTCCTTCTGGATGCCGTCGAGGGCGAGGAACTTGGGATAGATCTTCGACCAGTTCTCGATCATCGCCGTGTCGAGCGGTTCGACGAAATCGAGGTCGATCATCAGCTTGGTGGTGTCGATCGAGGGGGTGATCAGGTCATAGACGCCGCCGCCCGCCATCAGTTTCGGCGCGAAATCGTCGTTCGAACCCACATAGGTGGCATTCACCTTGCAGCCCGATTCTTCTTCGAATTTCGCGATGAAGGAGGGGTCGGCATAGCCCTCCCAGGTCAGGACGTTGATCGTTTCTTCGGCTTGGGCCGCGCCGGTGCAAAGGGCCAGGGCGCTGAGCGTTCCGAGCAGGATCTTCTTGGTCATTGTCGTCTCTCCACTGTTGTTGATCGGCCGTTCACGGCTCTTTTCGGGTCTTTCTGGAAATGGTGCCGATATCGACACCCAGAGCAGCGGCGGCCTTGCGTTTGCTGCCGTGCTTGCGGATCGCGTCTTCGATAATCCGCAATTCGTAGTCGGCGAGCGCCTCGCGCAGGGCGGGCGTCTCGCCGGTCATGTCTTCGGTGGGCTTCGGGGCGGGGGCAGGCCGCGCGTTCAGATCGAGCGCCATCAGCCGGCGCGGCAGGTCCTCGGCGGTGTCGCCCAGCACCGAGATCTGCTGCATCAGGTTCCACAGCTCGCGGATGTTGCCGGGGTAGTGATAGGCGCGCAGCCGCGCCATCAGATCGTCCGACAGCTCCAGCGGCACCGAGCGGCGCTGGTTGATCGCCGTCAGGAATCGCCCGATCAGATGGTCGAGCAGTTCGGGCACCTCGCGCAGCGCCTTCATCGGCATGTTCACGACCGCGAGCCGGTAATAGAGATCGGCGCGGAAGCGGCGCTCCTCGGCCATCTCCAGCAGATCGCGGTTGGTGGCCGAGATCACCCGCACATTGACCCGGCGGGGCCGCGTGCCACCGATCCGCAGGATCGTGCCATCCTCGAGGAACGACAAGAGCTTGGCCTGCAAGGGCAGGGGGATCTCGCCGATCTCGTCGAGGAAGAGCGTGCCGCCCTCGGCCGCCTCGATCAGGCCCTTCTTGCCCTCGGTCAGCGCGCCGGTGAAGGCGCCCTTCTCGTAGCCGAAGAGCTCGCTTTCAAACAGGCTTTCGGGGATCGCGGCGCAATTGACGGAAATGAACGGGTCCGAAGCGTTCGAAACGAAGCTGTGCAGATGGCGCGCGATCTCGGTTTTGCCGACGCCGGATTCGCCCGTGATGATCACCCGCGCGCCCTGCAACAGCGCCCGTTCGCCGCGCGACATCATCCGGTCGAGCCAGGGCGAAATCGCGCGCTGGCGGGCGAAATCGGGGCGCAGGCGGCGCTCGACCGTGCCGGTGAAGGCCACGGCGTCGCGCTGGCCGGTCGCCTGACGGCGCGCGTGGTCGAGGACCGCCAGATCGCGCAATGTCAGCACATGGCCACCCGCACTGTCCGGTGCCGCGATCCGGCGCAGCGTGACGAAAACCGCACCCACGGTGTCGCCGCGCAGAAGGATGCTGCCGCTGCGCCCGGCCTCGATCATCTCGGCGATCAGGGTCCAGTTCAGGGCGGAGGCCGCGTTGAATTCGGCCAGTGTCATCCCCGTCATCTGCGCCGGATCGAGCCCGGCGATCACGCCCGCGTCGCGGTTCGCGAAGCTGATCCGGCTCCCGGCGTCGAGCACGATCACCCCGTCGACCAGTGCGTCGAGCGCGGTCTCGAGGGGCGTGCGGGGCTGCGGCGGCTGGCTCATGACGGGGGCTTTCATCCGCGGTGCCCGGTGCGGGCGCGGCTGAGCCCTTCATCGAGCGTGGCAGGCCCCATCCGGACCCGCAGGCTGAGCACGAGGCACGGCGCCGCGCGCAGGGTCGCCGGGCGCAGCGTCATGTCGGCGCGGATCGGGCGATCGGGGTTGCGCAGGCTCGCGGGATAGCTGCGGCTCGGGTGGCCGGGCAGGCGGTCGGCCGCGCGCTCGGCCAGTTGCGCCAGCGGTTCGGGCAGCGCGATCAGCTCATCGAGCGCGCGCGCGGCCAGCGCCTCGGCGGTCATGCCGAGCAATTCCTCGGCCGCGAAATTGGTGCGCAGGACATGGCCCTCCATGTCCACCACCAGAACCGCATCGGGCAGCGCGGCGAGGATCGCCTCGAGCGTGTCGATCTCTTCGCGCAAGACCGCCGCGCGGCGCGCGTGTTTCGAGACGTCGCGCACCGTGCCCCACATCCGGTAAAGCAGGTTGCCCCGGATATGGCCGCGCACGTCGTTCTCGACCTCGATATAGACCCCGTCATAGCGCAGATCGCGCGAGGGCGAGGCGTTCACATCGAAGCTCGCCCGCACCAGACGGCGCACGAAATCCTCGTTCTCGGGGCTGCGCGGGAAGGTCTCGTGCACCGGCAGGGCGTTGAAATCCTTGCCCTCGGGCGTGTGATAGAGCCGCGCCATCGCATCGTTGCAAAACCGCCAGCGGGGTCCGTTCTCGAAGACCTGACGGATGATCTCATGCTCGGGGGCGGACAGGTCCACGGGCTCGGCCCATTCCATGCTCCAGCCCGCATCGTCCGAGGCCTCGAGGATCGAGGAGAGCACCTCTTTCTCCTCGCTGAGCCGCGCGACATCCTCGAGCGCGCCGCCGCGCGGCCATTTGACCAGCCGCAGACAGGGGCCGGCCGCCGGATCCTCGACGCGCGTCGCGACGGCGGTCACCGGCACCAGCGCGCCGGTGACGCCGCGCAGATCGAGCGTGACGACATGCGGGCCGGCCGAGGCCGCGCTCACCAGGTCCTCGAGCCGCTCGCGCGCGGTCAGCGGATAGACCGCCGACCAGGGCGCCCCCACGACCTGGTCGGCGGTCAGCCCCAACCACCCGAGTTCGGCCGCATCCACGGCGGCAATCCAGCCGTCGCAGCTCAGCATGTCGACCATTTCGATCTCGGGTTCGGCGCTCGGGGTCATGCACTCACTTTCGGTTTTGGGAAGGGGGCGGAGTTACGGCACGCAATGCAGATACTGTTCCACATCCCAATTGGTGACCTCCCGCAGGAAGCGTGTCCACTCGTCTTGTTTGTATTCGTCGAAGACATCGTAGAGACGGCCCGGAAGTGCCGAGCGGATGACCTCATCCTTTTCCAAAGCGGTCAGTGCATCGCGCAAATTGAGCGGGATCAGCTTCACCGGCTCGCCCGACTGCCAGACTTCCGTAACGTTACGCGATTCGGGCTTTCCGGGGTCGATCTTGTGGGTGATCCCGTCGTCCATCGCCTTCAGCAGCGCGCCGCAGAACAGGTGCGGGTTGACCATGCTGTCGACGGCGCGGAACTCGAACCGGTCGGGCGAGCTGATGCGGATCGTGCAGGAACGGTTCTGCAATCCCCAGTTCGCGCCGATCGGCGCCCAGAGGCCGTAATCGTTGAAGCGGCGATAGCTGTTGACGGTCGAGGCGCCGAGGCAGGTCAGCGCGTCGATATGCTTGAGCGACCCGCCAAGGACATGGTGCCCCAGTTCCGTCGGCAGCCAGCCGCCCTCCTTGTTCTCGAATTCGTTCACCCCACCCTTGGAGTAGAGCCAGTTCTCCTCCATCCCGGGCAGCTCGCCGGGGATGATATCCTGCAACTCGCGCGAGCCGCCGGTCCAGACCGAGCAGTTGTGGTGACAGCCGTTCGCCGCATAGCCCATGAAGGGTTTCGCCATGAAGCAGGCGATCAGCCCGCGCTGGCGCGCCACCTCGGCACAGATCTGGCGATAGGTCGTCATCCGGTCGCAGGTCGGCAGCGCGTCGTCGAACTGATAGTTGAGCTCGATCTGGCCGGGCGCGTCCTCGCAATCGCCCTGGATCATGTCGAGGCCCATGGCGCGGGCATAGTCGCTGACCTGCATCCAGATCTCGCGGGCGCTCTCGAACTGGCCGATGTGATAGGCGAGGGGTTCGGTCACGCCGGAATAGGGGCGCACCTCGCCCGCCTCGGGTTTGAGCCAGAGCATCTCGGGCTCAAGCCCCACCCGCAGGTGCAACCCGTTGTGCTTGGCGCGGAACTCGGCGTCGAAGCGTTTCAGGTTCCCGCGGGTGTCGTATTCATAATACTGGCCGGGGAAGTTCGGATCCTCGAGACTGTAGTAGAGCGTGCAGAAGACCCGTGCGACGCGCTTGTCCCAGGGCAGCTGCACGAAGGTGTCCGGGTCCGGCAGGGCGATGCATTCCATCGCGTTCGAGTCAAACCCGATCAGCTCGCCCTTGAAGTTCGGCAGAACGTTCGTCACGCCGCCCATCCAGGTCTGCACGCCCTTGCGCGCCTGCGTCTCCCAGTGCCGGGCGGGGGCGGCCTTGCCCATCACGCGGCCGGTGATCGAGATGTATTGGTAATAGATGTAATCGACGCCGAGCGCGTCGATCTTCTTGCGCACACGCTCGACCAGTGCGGCGCGGCCACTGGCCTCGACGTCGCGGTGATAATCGGTGTCGGTGGTGGTCATGGTCGTCTCCCTGTTGTTCTTGTCGCTCAGCCTTCGAGGTAGCGGGCGCGTTCTTCGGCGCTGACCGCTTTCGCGAGGCTGGCGTATTCGGCGCGGCAGGCGGCCGCGAAATTCTGGGTGAACTCGGCGCCGAAGATCCGGGCGGCGTCGGCGCTGGCGGCGAGGCGATCGGCGGCCTCGGCCAGATCGCGCGGGAAGCGTTGCGCGCCCTCGGGCACGAAATCGGGATGGGCTGCGGTGGCAGGGGCGGGGGTGGTCAGCTTGCGCTCGATCCCGTCGAGCCCTGCGCCCAGCATCAGCGCGAGCGTGAGATAGGGGTTGCAGTCGGCCGGCGGCACCCGGAATTCGAGCCGCGCGCGGTCGCCCGCATGCGGAGCCGAGCGCACCGCCACGGTGAAGGGATACTCCGCCCAGGTCAGCGATTTCGGCGCCCAGCTGCCCGGCGCAAGGCGGCGATAGGCGTTGACCGTCGAGGTGCACATCGCAAAGGCCTCGGGGACGATCTGCATCATGCCGGCGATGAACGATCCGGCCAGTGCCGAGGTCGTGGCTTCGGGTGTCGAGAACAGGTTCCTGCCGGTCGCCTTGTCGCGCAGGCTGAGCGTGCAATGTCCGCCGATCCCGGGATAATCCGCGCCGAGATAGGGCATGAAGCTCGCGGTCTTGCTGTGCTTGCGCGCGAAGGACCGCGCCGCCATCCGGAAGAAGGCCGCGTCATCCGCCGCGCGCAGCCCCTCGGTCGCGCCGAGCGTCGCCTCGAGGCAGCCGGGGCCAAGCTCGACGCCGAGGCCATAGAGGTTTACGTCATGGCCAAGGATCTCGGCCTCCATCCCGGCAATGAAACCGGCGTGGATATTGGCAGTGGCGCCCGACCAGCATTTGTTGTCGGGGGCGAATTTCGCGAGGTTCGAGAAGCCCTTGTCGCGCACCGAGACGTCACTTTCATCAAGCAGGATCAGCTCGAATTCAAACGCCGCATCGACCGTGAAACCCATGGCCGCGGCGCGCTCGATCTGGCGGCGCAGCACCTGACGCGGCATCAACTCCTTGGCCGCGCCCGACAGCTCCGCGATCACGCTGACCGCGCCGGGCTCCGAGGGGTTGTGGCGCATCGAGGCCGGGTCGATCTCGACCGTCTCGGTGTAGTAGCTCGATCCGCCCCAGAGGCTGTCGGCCGCGTCCCAATAGGGCAGGACGTTGGCAAAGCGCGCGTCGCTCGCCCATTCGAGGAATTGCGCGCGGCGCAGGCGGCGCTCGCGGAAGACGCTCGCATAGTCGAACTGGCCGACATGGACAATCTCGGCGTCGAGCTGTTCGAGGGCAGTGGTCAGGGCGTTGGTCATGGAAACCTCAGGCGGTGACGTTGGATGAAAGGGCGGGGGATGAAGGAGCGAGGGCTGCGACAAGGCGCGCGCGGTGTCTGGCAAGCGTGGCGGGATTGGCGCCGAGGCCGATGACGCCGACGAGCTGCCCCGCGCGGGCGTATTCGACGATCACCGGCGCCGCGCCGATCCGCGACAGATCGCCCTCGACGACGGTTTGCGTCTCGGCCAGCGTGGGCGCGCCGAAGGCCTGAAGCCGCAGGCCGTATTGGTCGGACCAGAAGCTCGGCATCGGGGCGAAATCGGGGGCGGGGTCTTCGCCTCGGGTGCGGGCGGCGATGGTCTCGGCGGCGCGTTTCGCGGTCTGGCCCGGCACGCACCAATGTTCGACCCGGCGCGGGACGGCGTCGAAGAGCGGGTTGGCGAAGCGCGCGATGTCACCCACGGCGAGCAGGTTTTCGGTTCCCTCTGCGATCAGGCGGGCGTCGAGCAGAACGCCGTCGCCCAGATCGGCGCCCGACCCCGCCAGCCATTCGGTATTCGGCAGCGAGCCGAGCGCCTCGACGATCAGATCGGCCTCGATCGCCTGCCCGTCATCTAGGATTACCCGATCCGCTTCGATCCGCTCGAGGCTGCGGCCGGTCAGAACGGTGACGCCGTGGCGGCGGTGGAAGGCGGCCATGGCGGCCGCGACGCGCGCCCCGAGCGCGCGCAGCATCGGTTGCGGGGCGGGTTCGATCAGGGTGACATGCAGCCCGAGCTTGCGGGCGGTGGCGGCGATCTCGCAGCCGATGAACCCGGCGCCAATCACCACCAGCCGCGCTCCGGGGCGCAGCCCGGCCGCCAGTGCGCGGGCGTCGTCAAAGCTGCGCAGGACGTGGCGGCGATCCATGGCGCCCGAGAGGGCAAGGCGCCGCGGTCGGATGCCGGTGGCCGCGACGATCCAGTCGGAGCGGATCAGCGTGCCATCGGCGAGCCGCACATCCCCGCCCTCGATCCCGGTCGCGGCGGTGCCCAATCGCATCTCGACCTGCCCAGGCGCCAGTTTCGAGCGCAGAACGAGCTTGTCGAAGACTTCGGTCTCCGGGGTCTCCCCCTGTGCCAGCGCCTCGATCCCGTCCTTGGACAGCGGCGGGCGGTTGTAGGGGAGATGCGGCTCGTCGCCCACCAAGGTGACGCGCGCGCCGGGCAGTTCGGCCATCAGCGCCTCGGCCGTGCGCAGCCCCGCGAGCGAGGCGCCGACGATGGTGATGCGCGGCCCGCCCATCCCGCTCAGCCCAGAACGATCGCTTGTTCGGGGCAGGCGTCCGAGGCGGCTTCGGCGTCGCCCGCCTGCACCTCGTCGATCTCGGCCACCCAGACGAGGCCGCCCGCGTCATCGAAGGAGAAGATCTCGGGCGCGGCGATCACGCATTGGCCGTGCAGCAGGCAGATCGACATGTCGACGTGAACTTTCATGGCGGGGTCCTTTCAGGTCCGGGATCAGGCGGGGTCGAAGGCGATCGGCATCCGGATCGCGCCGGTATTGCCGCTGTCGGGCAGCCATTCCACGGGGCCGTTGAAGCGGGGGTTCTTGATGCGCTGGGCGAGCAGCTTCAGCGCCTCGGTCATGTCGCCGCGGGCGATGAAATGGCCCAGGCAATGGTGCGTGCCGCCACCAAAGCCGAAATGCGGCTTGCGCTCGGCAGTGATGTCGAAGCCGGGGTTCGGGAAAATCTCGGGGTCCGAGGTCGCCGATTGCGAGAAGAGGTGCAGCGTCGTGCCCGCGGGGATCAGCGTGTCGTTATAGATGAAATCCTCGACCGCCTCGCGGGTGACCCAGGTCACGGTCGGACGCACGCGCATCACTTCTTCGACGGCGGCGCGACCGAGTTCGGGGCGTTCACTCAGCAGGGTCAATTGCGCGGGGGTCTCGATGAAGGTCGCCATCGCGAGGCCGAGCTGGTTGCGGGTGGTGTCGATGCCGCCGAAGATCGCCAGAACGATCATGTCGAGCAATTCCTGATCCGAGAGCTGGTCCTGATCGGCATTCGCCTGGATCAGCATGCCGATGAAATCCTCGGTCGGCCGGGCGCGACGCTCGGCCACCAGTTCCTCGGCGAAGTCGAAGATGCGCTGGGTGGCGGCCTCGATCGTGGGCAGGTCCTGCTTGAAGGT
Organism: Rhodobacterales bacterium; assembly: GCA_003249215.1. GTDB lineage: Bacteria > Pseudomonadota > Alphaproteobacteria > Rhodobacterales > Rhodobacteraceae > Rhodobacter. Next base: position 169,999 of record QKJR01000095.1, on the reverse strand, counting down.
CACGCCGAGCGCGAGGCCCATTTCGCCTGCGATATCGGCCAGCTCGCGCCAGCGCTCGAAGGGCAGGCCGAGCAGGTCGCAGATCACGCCGGTTGCATAGGGTTCGGTGAAATCGGCGATGAAATCGCATTCGCCCTTGGCCGCGAACTGGTCGATCAGCATGTTCGCCAGCGCCTGGAATTTCGGGATCAAGGACGAGATCAGCTTGGGCGAAAAGGCCGGGTTCGCCATGCGGCGCAGGCGGGCATGGGTGTCGCCCTCCTGGCTGAGCAGCATCGCCTCCCACCAGCGGGCGAAAAGGCCGGTCACGCCGTTATGCGCGGGCCAGCGATAGGAGCCCTGACGCAATTTCGGATGGCGCAGGAGTTTTTGCACATCGTCATAGCGCAGCGCGGCAAGGCCATAGGAGGTGCGGGCGCACCACGAGGCGTCGCGGGCATCGAGGACCGCCTGCGAGCGGATCGAGAATTTCGGATCGGCGACGTCCAGAAAGGGCAGGGTGTCGTCTGCGAGGGCATCTTGCGTCATATGCGGGGCTCCCGGGCGTAAGTCGCGTTTCGAGAGTTAACGATGCAAGTTGCGTTCCAGTTTTGATGGATGTTCTTTTATCTATTTGAAAAATAATGATTAAATATTTTTCACGGTTGTTTTCGGCGATCCGCGGGCCGCCCCTCGGTCGCTTCGATCGGGATTTGATGCGCACAGACATCGCCGATGCGAGATTGCATCATGCCGATGGGGCGTGCCGGTCGGACCGCCGTGCCCGCGCCCGGATCCTCTGCATCACTCTTAGGCGAGATTACTTGGGGGCCTCTTCGGGCGCATCGACGCGGTCGACCCCGGTCAGGGTCTCGGCGCGCCGACCGGCCCGCAGGACGTGTTCGGTGGCCAGATCGCCCGCATGCTCCTCGGCGCCGTCGATGATCGCCTTGAGGATGTCGGCGTGCTCGTCCCAGCTTTCGCGCTGAATCGTCGGGTCCGCCTTTGCGAAGAGCAGTGCCGAGCGCAGCCGCAGGAGCGCGAGAAGCTCCTGCAGCAATTCGTTGTCGCCGGCCTCGGAGAGCAGACCGTGGAACTGCTCGTTCAGGCCCGCAAGCGCCTCGGGCCGCCCGGCGGCGAGCGCCCGCGTGCCTTCGTCGAGAACGCCCTGCGCGCGGTCCAGCAGCTCGGGGTCGCCGCGGCGGGCGGCGAGACGGGCGTTGTGGCCCTCGAGCACGGCGCGGATCTCGACGATCTCGCGCGACTGGCGCGGATCGAGGAACCGCACATAGACCCCGCGCCGGTTGATGACCTCGACCAGCCCCTCCGAGCTGAGCAACCGGAACGCCTCGCGGATCGGATTGCGCGAGACGCCGAATTCCTCGGCCAGCCGCTCTTCATAAAGACGGTCGCCCGCCTTGAACCGGCCGGAAATGATGCCGGCCTTGATTTCTTCATAGACCTTCGTGAACAGCGCGCCATGCGCATGTCCGATTTTCTGCGGGCTGTCCATTCTGGCCCTCCTTGCGGGTGATCTTGTACTTGCCTGCGGGGCCGTTGCAATCACCATGTCAGACCGATTTCAGCAACAGCATGACCCCGCTCAGCCCGGAGAGGCAGACGACGATATAGCGCAGGGTGCGACGCGGAACCCGGCGCGAGAGCGGGGTCGAGACCCGATAGCCGAGCCACATCGGCAGCATCAGGAAGCAACCAAGCAGGATTTCTCGCAGGCCAAAGCGCCCGACCATCGCCAGCGCGCTCATCGAGAACACGCTGCCGACGGCGAGAAAGCCCGAGAGCGAGGTGCGGATCACCGCCGGGCTCGCGTGTTGATAGACGAGCGCCATCGGCGGCATTCCGGCCGAGGTCAGCGTGCCCATGAAGCCCGAGAGCGTTCCGGCCAGAACGAGCGCGGGGCGCGTGGGCGCGATATGCACCGGCGTCAGGCTCAGCGCGGCACCGACGAGGATCGCGAGGCCGAAGAGCAGGCCGAGTTCGCGCGCGGGCAGAAAGCCGATCGCCGAGGCCGCCGCCAGCGAGGCGACGAGCCGCCCGGCCAGCGCATAGCCGAGGCCGCGCGTGTCGAGCGCGCTGCGCTCGCGGCGCACCGCGATCAGCGAGATCACGCAGGAGATGAAGAGGAGCGGTCCGGGGACGAGCTGCGGTGCGGTCAGCAGCAGAAGCGGCGCGGCGACAAGGCCGAGGCCGACGCCGCTCAGCCCCTGGATCGACGATCCGATGAAGACGATGACCGCCGCAATCAGCCAATGCGCGAGGTCGATGCCCAACGGGTGGGTAAGCATTTCAGGACTTTCGTAGGAGGGCTGCGGAGCGACGGGCCGCTCCGCAGGGTCTCAGCGCGCGAGACGGCGCTCGATCCACTGGATCAGCAGATAGATGAGGATCGAGATCACCCCGAGCACGACGATCGAGGCCATCACCATATCCATCCGGAAGATCTGGCTGCCGTAGACGATGAGATAGCCGAGGCCCGCGGTCGAGGCTTGGAACTCGCCGACGATCACACCCACGAGCGAGAGGCCGACATTGGCCTTCAGCGTCGCGGTGAAGGTGTCGAGGTTGCCGGGCAGCACGACCTTGCCGAGGATTTGCGCCTGGCTCGCGCCCATCGTGCGCACCAGCTTGAGCTTGTTCGGATCGGTCTGGCGAAAGCCGGTGTAGAGCATCAGGATGGTGATGAAGATCGAGACCGCGATGGCGACGGCATAGATCGAGCCGGTCGGGCCGAGCCAGATGTAGAAGATCGGCACCAGCGCGATCTTGGGCAGCGCGTTGAGCACGACGAGGAACGGATCGAGCACGCGCTCGAGCGCCGGAGACATCCAGAGCAGGACCGCGATCAACGTGCCGCCGATCATCGCGGCGGCGAAGCTGATCACCACTTCGAGCAGCGTGACCCCGAGGTTCGACCAGAGCTGACCGTCGCGGATCATGTCGAGCAGGGCCTGCCCGACGGCGGAGGGGTAGCTCGTGAGCATCGGGTTGACCCAACCGCGCTGCGGTCCGATCTCCCAGACGATCAGGAAGAGCGCGAGCAGGCCCGCCTGCGCCAGCGCGATCATCGCCCGGCGCCGTTTCTGCGCGGTCTTCCAGGCCAGATAGGCGGGGGTGGGGGCTGTCTCAGACATGGTCTTCCATCTCCTCCCAGATGCGGTTGAAATAGCCTTGGAATTCCGGGGTCTCGCGGGCGTCGAAGGCGCCGGGGCGGGTCTCGGCGGAGGGGAAGGAAATCTCGTGGATCGCCCGCAGCCGGCCCGGGCGCGGCGCCAGCACGATCACCCGGTCCGCCATGGCGATCGCCTCGGGGATGTCATGGGTGACGAGGATCGCGGTCTTGCCCTCGGAGCGGATGATCCCGCCAATCTCGTCCGCGATCGACAGCCGGGTCTGAAAGTCGAGCGCGGAAAAGGGTTCGTCGAGCAAGAGCAGCTCGGGCTCCATGCACATCGTCCGGGCGAGGGCTGCGCGTTGGCGCATCCCGCCCGAGAGTTCGCTCGGCCGATGGTCCATGAACTGGCCGAGCCCGTAGTTTTTCAGGATCCGCTCGGCCCGATAGCGCGCGGCGATCATGTCCATGCCGCGGATTTCAGGTCCGAGCAGCACGTTGTCGAGGATCGTGCGCCACTCGAACAGGCTGTCTTGCTGCAGCATGAAGCCAACTTCCTGCGAGGGGCCGGTCACCGGGCGACCATTGATCAGCACCTCGCCCGAGGTGGGCGCGATCAGCCCGGCCAGAAGCGAGAGCATCGTGCTCTTGCCGCAGCCGGACTGGCCCACGAGCGAGATGAACTCGCCCTTGCGCACGGTGAAGCTGACGCTCGAGATCGCATGCGTCTCGCCCTTGTCGGTGAAATAGCGCAGGTGAACGTCGCGGAATTCGATGGCCGGCGGGGCGGTCGTATCGGCAGGCATCGTTATTTTGCCTGCGCCGCGAAATCGGGAACCACGAGGTTCTCATAGGGCTGACGTTGCTCGGCCGTCATCAGACCGCCCTCGATCAGCATGTCCTGCAGCGCCGTCATCGCCTCGGGCGCGATCACGGGAGAGGTCTTCCAGACACCGGCGGCGCGCTGGCGTTCGAAGCTCGTCTCGAGGATGGCCGCGTCCACGCCGGGGAAGAAGGGGGCGAGCACGCCGGCGGCCTCGGCGGGCGAGGCGGTCGCGATCCAGCTTTCGGCGCGGGCGATGGCATTGGTGAAGCCCTGAACGATCTCGGGGTTCTCGGCGATGAAGCTCTGCGTCGCGACGAAGACGGTATAGTCGATCTGGCCCACTTCGGCGCCGATGTTGACCAGAGGCGCAAAACCTTGCGTGGCTTCCATCACCGAGACATCGGGCTCGAAGAAGGTGCCGAAATCGGCGGTTTTGGCCATGAAGGCCCCGCCGCGGGCCGGGGGCGCGACATTGGTGACGATTTCGACATCGGTGTCGGGGTCGATGCCATGCGATTTCAGCGCAGCGCGCAGGAACAGCGCGGGCGAGGATCCCTCGCGCCAGCCGAGGATCTTCTTGCCCTTGACCTGGCTCCAGTCGAAGCCTTCGATCGGCGCGGGCGCCATCAGGAACGAGCCATCGGTGGCGGTCAGGCCGGCGAAGATGCGGATCTTCTCGGGGGATTTGCCGTTCTCGACATAGACGGTGGTTTCCGGGCCGACGAGGACGATATCCGCGGCCCCGCCGAGCAGGGCGGCCGTGGCTTTGTCGCTGCCCTGGGCGGCGACGAGATCGAAGGTGATCTTCTCCTGCTCGAAATAGCCCAGCCCCTTGGCAATATAGAGGGGCGAGTAGAACAGCGAATGGATGACCTCCATGAACTTGATCTTAGTGACGTCCTGCGCGCCGACGGGCGTCGCCAGAAGGCCTGCGGCCAGTGCCGCGCAGGCACAGAGGGATTTGAAGTGTTTCATGGTCCACCAGATGAATGACGATGAGGGTGGATAACCCTCAATGTATACTGTATACAAGATTTCATGCTGAATTGCGGCGGCGATCTCCGCAATGCCTAAAAAATGAACGCATCTGAGGGTGAGGCGAGAAGAATATGAGCGATGTCCATAATTTCGTGATGCCGGACTGGGCTGCGGCGCGGATTGTCGCACGGCAGGGGGGGCTGCGGGTGCATGGCGCGCATCCCGCCGCGCGGACCGCCCTCGTCGTGGTCGACATGCAGACCTATTTCATGGATCCGGCCTCGCCGGCATCGGTTCCCAAGGCACGCGAGATCGTCGGCACGATCAACCGGCTGGCGGCGGCGCTGCGTGCGGCGGGCGGTCAGGTGGTCTGGATCCGGACGCTCTATACCGAAGAGGCCGAGCTCTCGATCCCGCATTTTCACCACGTGCTGATGACCCCCGAGAAATATGCCTATCGCTGCGCGGCGCTGGTGCGCGAGGCCGAGGCCTCGCGGATCTGGCCTGAGCTTGCGGTCGAGCCGGGCGATCTGGTCGTCGAGAAGACGCGCTACAGCGCCTTCATTCAGGGGGCGTCCGGTCTCGATCAGATCCTGCGCGCGCGCGGGATCGAGGCGATCTGGGTCGCGGGCACGATGACCAATGCCTGCTGCGATTCGACGGCGCGGGACGCGATGATGCTGAACTACCGCACGACGATGGTCTCCGATGCCAATGCGACCCTGCGCGACGACGAACATGCCGCGGCGCTGATCAATTTCGCGCTGTTCTTCGGCGATGTCGCCACGAGTGGGGAGCTGATTTCCGGGCTCGCGCAGTAGGGGCCCTTAGTTGACGGGCGGGCGGTTCTGGGGACCCGCCCGCCTCAGCCCGGGGCGTGCCAGAGCCCGTCGGGCCCCTTTTCCAGAAGCGGCGTGGCAAAGCAGCCCGTCACCCGGTCGGTCCATCCGCGCCAGGGCGTGCCATCCTCGGCCCGCCAGCGCTCGGATTGCAGCATCGCGGCCCCGATCACCCCCGGGCGCAGGTCCAGCGTCTCGAGCAGCGCAAGCCCCGCCCGGATCGAGCGCCCCGACGAGATCACATCGTCGATGAGCGCGATCCGCCGGCCGCGCAGCAGCGGCACCATCCGCGGATCGACATAGAGGCGTTTGCTCTGGTCCGGCGTGGTGATCGAGGTGAGCTCGACCGAGAGCGCATCGTCATACCAGAACTTGCGCGAGGTCCCGAGCGGCACGTAACGCGCGTGCCCGAGCTTGCGCGCCACCTCGGCCGCGAGGGTGAGGCCGAGGGTCGGCAGGCCCACGATGATCTCGGGGGCGGCGGGTGCAAGGCGGGTGGCCAAGTCGGACGCTAGCGCATCGAGCACCTCGAAGGAGGCCTGATTGATGATCAGCGAGGCGAGCGCATGTTGCCCCCCGGCAAGCGTGCGGATCGGCAACAGGATCTGGCGCCCGTCCGAGAGCACCGCCGGGAAGGTCCCGCTATAGCCCATGCCCGTCTCGAAATGGCCCGCGGGTTGAAGCTCCTGCCAGAAATCATGCGGTTGCATCTCGGGAGGCATCATTCCGCAGCCAGCTCGCGCTCGACGAGCCGGGTCCAGAAGCGCACGCCGGGGCCGATGGCAGCATCGTTGAAATCATAGCCGCCATTGTGGTGCAGCGCGCCCGCCTCGGCCGGGCCATTGCCGAGCCAGACGTAGCAGCCGGGTGCCTGTGCGGCCAGTTCGGCGAAATCGTCGCCCGCTGTCGAGGGCGGGAAGCGCGTGCGCACCTTGGGCCCGAAGACCTCGCGCGCGGCGCCGAGCGCCCGGGCGGTGGCGTCGGCATCGTTCACCACGGGCGGGATCCGGCGCAGATAGGTATAATCCGCGCTCATCCCGAACATCGCCGCCGTCCCCTGCGCGAGCCGCCCGATCGCGGCCTCGAGCTGATCGCGCACCGGCTCCGAATAGGCGCGCGCGGTGCCGCCGATCTCGACCGTCTCGGGGATCACGTTGAGCGCCTCGGGATTGCCCGCGCGCACCGAACAGGCGCTGACGACCGAGGGTTGCAGCGGATCGACCTCGCGCCCCGGGATCGTCTGGAGCGATCCGATGAAGGTCGCCATCGCGGTGACCGGATCGCGCCCGAGATGCGGTTTCGCGCCATGGGTGCCGATGCCGCGGAAGGTCACGCGCCAGCTGTCGGAAGAGGCGAGCTGCGGCCCCTCGACCACGGCGATCTCATCGGGATCGAGGCCGGGCATGTTGTGCAGCCCATAGACCGCGTCGCAGGGGAAAAGATCGAAAAGCCCGTCCTCGACCATGCGCCGCGCGCCGCCGCGGCCCTCTTCGGCGGGCTGAAAGATGAAATGCACCGTGCCCGAGAAATCGCGCCGGCGGGCGAGCTCGCGCGCGGCGCCGATCAGCAGCGTGGTATGCCCGTCATGGCCGCAGGCATGCATCTTGCCCGGGCTGGTCGAGCCATAGGGCCGCGCTACCAGCTCATCCATCGCCAGCGCATCCATATCCGCGCGCAGCCCGATCCGCCTTGTGCCATTGCCGATCTGCAAAGTGCCCACGACCCCGGTGCCGCCAAGCCCGCGATGCACCTCGATCTCCGCCTCCGCCAGCAGCCGCGCGACGATATCGGCGGTGCGATGCTCCTCGAAGCCGAGCTCGGGATGGGCGTGCAGATCGTGGCGCAGCGCGGTGAGAAAGGGCAGATCGGCGTCGATCGTATCGGTCATGGTCAGGCCTCGGTCGCCTCGGGCAAGAGTTCAAGGATGGGAGTGGGCAGCACCGTGCCCGCGAGCACATCGGCAATGCCGCGGTCGGTCTGATGCGGGCCCGCGTTGCAGGCGAGCGTCGCGCCGAAACAGGCCTTGAAGATCAGATAGGGCGGCTGCCAGTCGACGATTCCGTCCATCGCTGCGCGCAGGGCGGCGAAGCCCGCGGCGACCTCGGGCAGCGGAGCGGGCGAGACGAGGCCCGAGACCGGCAGCGGCAGGAGGGCCACCACCTCGCCGCCTTGCGCCACCGCCATGCCACCGCCCGCGGCGGTCACCGCATTCGCGGCGGCCGCAAGATCGGCCGGGTCGGCGCCGAAGACGGTGAGGTTGTGGCTGTCATGCGAGACGGTGGTGGCGAAGGCGCCGCGCCACTGCCCCCAGCCGCGCAGGAAGCCGATCCGCGGCGCGGGATCGGCCCGGCCGTGGCGATGGGCGACGGCGATGGTGGTCGCGCCCTCCGGCGGGATGACGAAGCCGCCCGCGATCTCGGTGACCGCCTCGCCCCAGCGGGTGAAGCGCGGCTGGTCGATGGTGGCGACGCGGGCGCGGGGGTCGCTGGCGCGCAGGCGGAAATCTTGCGCCGTGAAGCGCGGCAGATGGACAGAGGCGCCAAACGCCGGCGGCGCGGGGAGATCGGCGGGCGGGGCGGTCACGACACCGCCCTGCGCCACGACCACGCCATTGGCGATGACCGTGCGCGCGGCCAGCGCTGCGAGATCCTCGAAGAGCACGAGATCGGCGCGGCGCCCGGCGGCGATCAGCCCAAGATCCGCCCGCCCGAGCCGTTGCGCGGCATTGAGCGTCGCGGCCCGCAGTGCCCAGTCCACGGGCATCCCGTAGCGCACGAGCCTGCGCACCACATCGTCGAGCCCGCCGCCCTGCAGCAGATCGTCGGGGAAGACGTCATCGGTGCAAAGCGTCACCGTCTGCGGCAGATGGCCGAGGCGGTTCAGCTCGGCCACGAATTCCGGCAGCAGATGGTCATGCGAGCCGCGCAGCTCGATCGTGAGCCCGGCGCGCAGCTTCTCGATCAGATCCGTGCCCGAGGTCAGCTCGTGATCGGAGCTGACGCCCGCGGCCATGAAGGCTTGCAGCTCGGGCCCGGTCAGGCTGCGGGCATGGCCGCAAACCGGCTTGCCCGCGGCCAGACCCGCCTGAACGATGCCGCTGGCGCGCGCCTCACCCGTGATCACCTCGCGCATCGTCATCACCTCGGCCACGCCGCCGATCTCCGGCCGGGCGAGCAGATCGGCGACGGTTTCGGCTTCGAACTCGGCGCCCGCCAGTTCGAGCCCCGGCGCCGAGGGCACGCAGGAGGGCGCGAGCACGATGAAGCGCAGCCCCAGATCGCGGGTCGCGCGGATCGCGTGATCGACGCCCGCAACGCCATGGACATTTCCGAATTCATGCGGATCCCAGACGGCCGTCGTCACCCCGCGCGCGAGCACCGCGGCGGCATAGGTCGCGGGCGTCACCATCGAGCTCTCGACATGCATATGCGTGTCGATCAGCCCGGGCGTGACGAAGGCCCCCGCCGCATCGATGACCTGCGCGGCGTCCGTGCGCGTGCCCGGCGCATGGACCGAGGCGATGAGCCCCCCGCAAATCCCGATATCGGCGGCGCGCCGCTCGCCCGTCACCATATCGACGAGCGTGCCATTGGCGATCAGGAGGTCGAAGGGCGCGTCGCCCCGCGCGGCGGCCGTGGCGCGCAGGCGCAGCGCGGGATGGGCGAGGTCGAGCGGTTCGGTGGTCATCGGCTGGCCTCGTCGGTGAGCGCGGAGAGGATGATATCGCGCACGGCCTCGGCATCGCAATCCGCGGCGAATTCGGCATTGAAGGGGGCGCGGCCCGGGCGCGTCTCGACCACGGTGCGGCCTCGGGTCAGATGACCCGCGCATTCGACGTCGATCCGCGCGGCGCGAAAGCCGACGCGCTCGGGATAGGCGAAGGCGACGGCGGCGGCAGGATCATAAAGCGCCATCGCCGGGCGGCCCCGGCTGAGCGCGATGTCGATGAAGCCACCCAAATGATCCGCGAGCAGCGCGGCGTTGCGCCCGCCCGCGGCGGCAAGCGGCGCGATCACCTCGGGGCCCGCGAGGATGCGGCGACAGAAATCGAGATCGACCATCTTGAGCGGCAGGGCATGGGCCAACACGATCGCCAAGGCCTCGGGGTCGGCATAGGCATTGAACTCGGCCGAGGCGGTGTGATTGCCCGCGCCGATCCCGCCACCCATCCAGACAAGCTCGTCGATCCGCGCGGCCAGATCGGGCCGGGCGAGCGCCAGCGCGGCGAGGTTGGTGAGCGGCCCGAGCGCGAGGATCCGGCGCGGCGCGGGGGCGGTTTCGAGCCAATGGCAGAGCGCGGCGAAGGCCGGGCTCTCGGGCAGCGCGGCGGCCTCGGGCAAGGTGAGCCCGCGCGTTGGTATACCACTCTGGCCAAGGATCGACTGCGCGGTCTCGCGCCCGCCCATCACAGCGGCCCCGCGCCCGGTATGGATCGGGAAGTCCCAGCCGAAGGCCCGCGCGGCGCCCGCGGCATTGGCCCGCACCTGCGCAAGCGGCGCATTGCCGAAGCTGAGCGAGACCCCGTCAATCGTCAGACCCGCCCGACGCACGACCAGAATGGCCGCGATGTCGTCGAACCCCATATCGGTGTCGATCCAGACCCCCATGGCTCACCCGAACCGGCGGAGCGGTGCTGCGGCAGCGGCGGGCAGATCGAAGCTGACCGAACTGCCAAGCCCCTGCGCCGGCAGGGCGGCATCGACCTCGGTCTTGATCGGGCCGAGGGCGGTATCGAGCAGATATTCCCGCCGGTTGCCGGCGAAGGAGACGCTGCGCACCGTGCCCGCGAAGGGGCCTTGCCCCAGCGGCACGGCCGCCGGCCGCCAGGCGAGGCCCGCGGCCTCGGGCGGGGCCTCGAGCGCGATCTCGGTCTCGCCCGCGACCAGATGGCCGTCGCGCAGCGCAAAGATATTCTCGAAGCCCACGAAATCGGCCACGAACCCCGAGGCGGGGCGGTTGTAGATCTCTTCGGGGGTGCCGATCTGCTCGATCGCGCCGTCGCGCATCACCACGATCCGGTCGGCCAGCGCCAGCGCCTCGACCTGATCATGGGTCACGAAGATCATCGTCAGCCCGCTTTGCTTTTGGACCCGCTGCAATTCGGTGCGCATCTCGAGGCGCAGCCGCGCATCGAGGTTCGAGAGCGGCTCGTCGAGCATCAGAACCTTGGGCTCCATCACCATCGAACGCGCGAGCGCCACGCGCTGTTGCTGCCCGCCCGAAAGGTCCGGCGTCTTGCGCCGCGCGAAGGGCGTCAAGCCGACCGAGGCGATGGCGCCCATCACCTTCTCCTCGAGCGCGGCGCCGCCCATCCCCTTGAGCCGCAGGCCGAAGGCCACATTCTCGAAGACCGTCAGATGCGGAAAGAGAGCGTAGGATTGAAACACGAGCCCCACCTCGCGCCGGTTCGCGGGCGTGCGGGTGATGTCGCGCCCGTCGAGCACGATGCGCCCTGATTTCACCGCCATGAGCCCGGCAATGGCGCGCATCGTCGTGGTCTTGCCGCAGCCCGAGGGACCAAGAAGCGCAATGAGCTCGCCGCGGGTGATCTCGAGGTTGAGCCCCTCGACGGCGACGGTCTTGCCATAGGCCAGCGTCAGATTTTCGAGCGACAGGAAGGACGTGTCAGACATAGCGCGAGAATCCCAGGAAACGTTCGGCGGCAAAGACGATGCCGATGGAAAGGAAGGCGAGGAGCGAGGAGAGCGCGGCGACCGAGGGGTCGAAGACGATCTCCATATAGCCCAGCATGTCGATCGGCAGGGTACGCACCCCGGGCCCGGAGAGGAAGAGCGAGACCGGCACCTGATTGAAGCTGGTGACGAAGCCGAGGATGAAGGCCGAGAGGATCCCGCCGCGGATATTGGGCAGGACGACGCGGAAGAAGGCGCCCCCGCGCGAGGCGCCGAGCAGCACCGCGGCCTCTTCCATATCCGAGCGCAGGTTCGCAAGGCTCGCCGAGACGACGCGCACCGCATAGGGCAGGATGAGCGCGGTATGCGCGACGAACAGCGCGGCCGTGATCGACACGCCGAGCGGGATGACGAAATAGCGCAGCAGCGCCAGACCCACGATGATCCCCGGCACGATGATCGGCAGCGAGACCATCATCCGCACCGTCTCCGCCCCGGGCAGCCGATAGCGCGACATCGCATAGGCCGCCGGAATGCCGAGGATCAGCGCCGCGATCGTGCCGCCGATGGCGAGGAACATCGAGGTGCCGAAGCTCTGGCGGAAGCTCTCGACCGTGAAGACCTTGGCGATCCATTTCAGCGAAAAGCCCTGCGGCGGGAAGGCCATCGTATCGCCCGCCGAGAACGAGGCCGCGACGATGATCACGAAGGGGCCGATCAGGAAGAGAAGGACGAGCCCGAGGGTGAGGGGGGCGAGGAGTCTTTGCATCATTTCCCGTTCCTCGCGGTGGCGATCCGGCGCAAGAGGATATTGGCGGCAAAGCTCATCACGATCAGGATGAAGGCGATCACGCTCGCGGCCACGAAATTGTTCGATACCGTAACCTGCTGATAGAGAAGCGTTTCCAGCATCAGCACCTTGGAGCCGCCGAGGATCGCCGGGGTGATATAGGCGGTCAGCGATCCGGTGAAGACCAGCGTGCCGCCCACGATCAACCCCTCGCGCGTCAGCGGCAGGACGACCTTCCAGAACACCTGAACCCAGTTCGCGCCAAGGATCCGCGCCGCGGGCACGGCGTCCTTGGGCAGGTTCTCGAGCGCGCTGATCAGTGAGATCACCATCAGCGGCAGGAAGAGCTGCAAGAGCCCGATGAAGACCGCGGTCTCGGTGAAGAGAAACCGCACCGGCTCATCGGTCAGGCCGATCAGCTGTAGCGTCTGGTTCACGATGCCGGTGCGCCCGAGGATCACGATCCAGGCATAGGTGCGCGCCACCGGCGAGATCATCAGCGGCAGCACGACAAGCCCGATCATCCGCCCCTTGGCGCCCGGCGGCAGCGAGACGATGGCATAGGCTGTGGCATAGCCGATCACCGCGGCGACCGCGGTCACCATCGCACCGAGCTTGAGCGTGCGCAGGAAGATCCGTTGATTGAGCCCCTGCGAGAAGAACTCGGTGAAGGCCGAGAGCGTCCAGCCATCGGCCGAGCGGAACCCCTCGGACAGCAGGATCGCCACGGGGATCAGGAAGACGATGGCCGCGAACAGCGCCGCCGGCAAGGCCAGCGCCAGCGCTTCGGCCCGGTTATGGAACATGTGCCGCCCCTTCGGGATCAATCATGCGCCGCGCGGGCGCCAGTCAGGGAGGCGGCCACCCCGGGGGATGGCCGCCGCGCCGGGCTTATTGCCCGACCTTCTCGTTCCAGAGCTTGAGCCAGCCGTCGCGATTGTCGAGCGCCACCGCCGAGGGGATCAGCTTGAGCGCCTTGGCGGTCTCTTCGCCATAGGTGATGTTGCCGGCGACCTCGTCGGAGACGACCACCTCGGCATTGGCCGGGCTGTCGACCAGATGCTCGGCGAGCTTGGTCTGCACCTCGGTCGAGAGCCAGTAATCCATGAACTCGAGCGCCAGATCGCGGTTCTTCGAGCCCTTGGTCACCACCATCACGTTCATGCCGCCGGTCTGGCCCTCTTTCGGCGTCGCCCAGCCGAGCGGCAGGTCGAGCTTGGTGAAGGGCGCCCAGGAGAAGCGGCCGATCGGCGCGGCCCAGATTTCCTCTTGCTGCATGAGCTGCACGAGCTGCGAGGATTTGACGTAGAAGGTGACGATCTCATCCTTGGCCTCGCCGATCGCGGCAATCGGCGCGGCCAGATCGGCCGTGTCGGAGCCGAGCGCCTGACCGAGCATGTAGAGCGCGGGCGGGCCCTGGTTGGTGATCACGTTCGGGAAGGCGACATGCGAGACATATTCGGGCTTGAGCAGATCGGCCCAGCTGTCGATCTGCATCTTGTCGGTGCGATAGACGATCGAGGTGGCGTAGAAAGTATAGCCCACGCTCATCCCGTCGCCGTTCGGATCCTTGGCGATGTCATAGAGCTTGTCGTAGTTCGACAGTTTCGAGGTGTCGATCGTGTCGATCAGGCCCGCGCGGCTGGCCTGCAGCGCGTCGGCCATCGAAATCACCGCCATGTCGATGACGGGATTGGCCTTGTTGGCCTCGATCTTGGCGAGGCGCTCGACGCTGTTGCCGGTCTCGACCACGAGCTTGCAGCCGCATTTCTCCTCGAAGGGGGCGTAGACCAGCTCCTTGAACTCGTCCTGAGCGAAGGAATAGACCGAGATCGTCAGGGTCGGCTCTTCGGCTCGGGCGGCGCCGAGGCCGAGACCAAGGGCGATGGCAGTGGCCGAAGCCAGGGCAGTGCGCAGTTTCATTCGGGAATCCCTCCGTTGCTGGATCTGTTGGCGGTGTTGGTCTTGATGGCTGGGCCCGGCGGGGCCGAGCTGTCGCGGATGATCAGGCGCATCGGGACGCGTCCGGCCTCGGGGCTCGGCGCCATCACCGGCCCGCGCGCGCCGCTGCTGCCGCCCTCGATCGCGGCGGTCAGGGCGCCTACGGCGACGGTGGCGATTGCGGGCATGTCCATGCGGATCGTCGTCAAGGCCGGGCGCACGGCCTGCGCCCAGATCAGATCGTCGAAGCCGGTCACGCTCATCCCCTCGGGCACTGCGACGCCTGCGCCGAGCAATTCGGTCAGCGCCCGCAGCGCGAGCAGGTCCGAGACCGCGGCGCAGGCGGTGAACCCCTCGCGCGCCAAAGCCGCAAGCCCGAGCGGCGCACCGGGGCCCTGCGCGGCCTCGATCTTCTCGGCCCAGATTACGCGGGCCTCCGTCCCCGGCGGCAGGCGCGATTTCATGCCGCCGATCCGGTCGTTCTGCACGTTCGAGGCGGGGTTGTTGCCGACCAGCACGATCTTGCGATGGCCGAGCGCCACGAGATGTTCGATCACCGCCTGACCGCCCTGCCAGTGATCGGCCGAGACGGTATTGCCCGGCGTCGAGGGGCTGTCGATCACCGCGACCGGGCTGCCGATATCGGCGACGCGGGTGCCGCGCCGGGGCACGATCACGATGCCGTCGACGCCCCGTTCGAGCAGCCGGCCGATCGCCTCGGTCTGGGTCGAGACCTCGTTGCGCGAATCCGCGATCAGCACGCCATAGCCCGCCTCGGCCGCCGCCCGCTCGATCGCCTGCGCGATCTGCGGGAAAAGCGGATTGGCGATGTCGGGCAGCACGAGGCCCAGCACATGCGAGCGCCCGGTGCGCAGCGCGCGCCCCGCCATGGTCGGTACATAGCCGAGGTCGTTGGCCGCCGAGCGGATCTTGAGCGCAAGCTCGGGAGAGACCCGGCCCTTGCCCGAGAGCGCATTCGAGACGGTGGCGACCGAGACATCGAGCCGCGCGGCGATCAGGCTGAGATTCGGGCGAACCCGGCGCGTGTCCATGGGGCTCCGGTGGGGCAGGGGGTGATTAAACGATTAACCAATCGTTAAGAAGTGACCCCGATATTGTCCATCCGATTCCGTCCAACGCGGGCATCCGGGGGCGAATTCGACCGAAATCGCGCTCGCTTGCCGAAATTTCAGGCGCCGTGAAACCCGGACGTCCCGCCGCCTGCCGCGCCGCCGATCAGGCGCCCGATCTCGCGGCCCCAGTTCTGCGCCTCCTGATCGCGAAAGAAACCCCTGATCGCGACCGTGCGCCCGTCAGGCATCCGCAGCACGACGCGCGAGGTGTCATAGCTCGGGTGGTCTTCCTCCAGCTCGATCCGAACAATCTCGATCTGGCTCAGGGGATAGCGCATTTGCCGCCTGCGCAGCGGCGCCGCGAGCCCAAGGAGCGCGGTGCCGCTTTGCGGGTCGAGGCGCAGGCGCAGCGAGGGAAGCCAGAGCGCATAGACCAGCGCGAGGCCCGCGAAGATCAGCGGCAAGACCACCATCAGGAGCGTCACCACCACCACGCCCGCAAGCTGCGGCTGCGCCCAATCGGTTTTGCGGACCATCGACCCATAAATCGGCAGCGACACGGTGAGCGGCACGACGAAGAGCAAGGCCAGAAGGCGCAGCCCTCGGCCGATCCGCCGCTGAAAGACGATCGCGGGGCCGTCATGGACGAGGCTTTCGTCGGGGCTCGCGCTCGGGGGGAGGGGCATGAAACATTCACCTGAAACGGGCTGAAAAATCGGAGGCTGAAAAAACCGCGACGCCGGAACGGACCGCCACGCGGGACGGACCGATTAGTCCCCGATCCTGCGGGGACGTCAAGCGCGGCGCTCCCGGCCCGGACTCGACTGGCACGGGGCGCGGGGCGCGGTCCGGGGTTGCGCGGCGAAGAGGCAGATTGCCCCGCCACTGCCCAAGGCGCAGGCGCGCGTCCCCCGGGGCCGTCGGCCGGTCCGCGCGCGGCGCAACGGCGCTTTGCTCCGGGTCCATTCCGGCTCAGGATCCGGCCCGAGGCCAAGCAGTCGGGGGAACGGATGACGGAGAAAGACGCGATCTGGCGGGCGGATGCGACAGAGCTCGCCGCCGCCTACGGGCGTGGCGCGACGACCCCGGTCGAGGCGGTCGCGATCTGCCGCGCGCGGATCGCGGCGCTCGATCCCGCGCTCAATGCCCTTGTGGCGCTCGCCCCGCAGGCGGGGGCCGAGGCGGAGGCCTCTGCCCGGCGCTGGCGTGCGGGTGCGCCGCTCGGGCCGCTCGACGGGGTGCCGCTGATCGTGAAGGACAATCTCTGCGCGGCCGGGATGCCGAGTGCCTGGGGCAATGCCGCGCTCGCGCGCCGGATCTGCGCTGCGGACGAGGTGCCGGTGGCGCGCCTGCGCGCGGCGGGGGCGGTGATCCTCGGGAAGGGCAATACGCCGGAATTCGCGGTCGAGGGCTATACCGGCAACCTGACCTTCGGCGCGACCGGCAACCCGTTCGATCCCGCGCTGACGCCGGGCGGCTCGTCGGGCGGGGTGGTCGCGGCCGTTGCGGCGGGGATGGGGGCGGTGGGGCTCGCCACCGATGGCGGCGGCTCGATTCGGCGGCCGGTGGGCTATACCGGGCTTTGCGGGCTCAAGTCCGGGATCGGTCATGTGACGCGGGGCGGAGGGCTGCCGCAACTGCTTCTCGATTTCGAGGTGGCGGGGCCGGTGGCCCGGTCGATCCGCGACCTGAGGATGATGGACGGGCTCCTCTCGGGGCGCGCGGTGGCGCCGCGCCTGTCCGCGCCCCGGCGCATCCTCGCGGTCGAGACGCTCGGCGAGGCTCCCCTCGATCCCGCGATCCGCGCGGCCTTTGCGCGCACCGTGGCGGCCCTTGCCGCGGCGGGGCACGCGGTCATCCCCGGCGCGCTGCCGCTCGATCTCGGGCCGCTGAACGAAGTCTGGGGACAGATCGCCGAGATCGGTCTGGCGCGGTATTTCGCGGCCGATCCGGCGGTGGGGGCCGCTGCGGCCCCGAAATATCGCGAGATGGCCGCGCGCGGGGCGCGGCTCGACGCGGCACATCTTTATGAAATCCTGAGCCGGGTCTTCGCGCTGCGCGAGGCCGCGCGCGACCTTTTCGGCTTCGATGCGCTCCTGATGCCGGCGAGCGCGGCCAACCCCTGGCCCGCCGAGGCGACCCATCCCGAAGAGATCGACGGTCAGCCGGTCGGCCCGCGCGGTCATGCGGTCTATACCGGCTGGGTCAATGCCTGCGGGCTGCCGGCGATCGGCTTTCCGGCGGCCGGCGTGGCCGGAGGGATGCCGGAGGGGATGCCGATCGGGATGCAACTGATCGGTGCGATGGGCGCCGAGGGGGCTTTGATGGATCTGGCCGAGGCGGTGGCGCCGCCCTTCCGCTGGCCCGCGCTCGCGCTCAGGCCAGTGTGACCGAAACCGCCCCGAGCCCCTCGATCTCGCCCGAGACGGGCGTGCCGCCGGGCAGATAGGTGAGCGGGTGCAGCGTGCCGGTGATCACGACATGGCCGCGCTGCAGCCCGCCGCAATGCGTGCCGATCGTGCGGTAAAGTGCTGCGAGCGTGGCCAGCGCCGAGCCCCCCGGAACGCTGGTCTCGCCGTCGAGCAGGTTCTGCGTTCCGGCCCGCATCCGGCCCCGCAGCGCCCCGAAATCGCGCCCGTCCCAGTCGGCCATCGGTGTGCCCAGAACCAGACCGTAATTGATCTGCAGATCGGCGAGTTTGACCCAGGGGTCCTGGCTCGCCGCGCCCGCGATGCGGGTATCCACCAGCTCGATCACCGGCACCGGCCGCACGACCCGGGCCAGCGCGGTTTCGAGATCGGCGCTCTCGGGCGCGGGCAGGGGGCCCGTGATCTGCCAGCCGACCTCGAGCTCGACGCCCATCCGGTCATCCACGGGCACGCTGGCGCCCGCGTTGAAACAGCGCGCGGCGAGGATCGGCGCCATGATCGGCGGCCCCTCGGGTTTGAGCCCGACCTTGAAGCCCGCCACCGGCCCGAGCGCGGCGCAAAGCTGCGACTGAACGGCATAGGCATCCGCGGCCGACGCCGGCAGACGGCCCTCGGGCGCCACTCGACGGCCTGCACGATAGGCGGCAAGAAGCTCTTCGGCGAAAGGGGTCATCGTGTCGTCTCCAGAAGCGAGAGCATCAGGCGCGCGGCCTCGGTGATTGGCGCGATCAGAGCGCAAGGCGCGCGCGGACGCAACCGTTCTGCGGCTTCGCCGAGCGGCCCGCCGCCAATGATCACCGCTTCGGCCCCGGCCTGATGAGCCCTGTGCATCGCGTCCAGAAGCGCGTCATCGAGGCGCGGGGGATCGGCGGCCAGCGCCTCGGGCTCGCCCTCGGTCAGGAAAGTGCCGAGGAAGCCCTCGGGGGCATAGCCGCGCATCAGCGCGTCGATCCCCGTGCGCAGCCCGGGCGTATGGGTCGCAACTGCAAAGCGCCGCCCGCCCGCCGCCGCCGCGAGCGCCGCCGCCTGACCGATGCCGACCACCGGCACCGCGAGCCGCGCGGCGAGCGCCGCCCGCCCCGGATCGCCGAAGGCCGAGACGATGACCCCGCGCACGCCCGGCGGCAGCTCGGCCTGTGCGACCAGCTCGGCGGCGGCGTTCAGATACTCCATGCTGGACAGGAGCGGTGGCCCACCCGGCGCGGTCCAGCCCTCGACCCCGGGCAGGGTTCGGCGCGCGATCGCCACCATCGCCGCGGTCGTCGCGACCGAGCTGTTGGGGTTCATCAGCAAGATCATCAGGCCAGTTCCACCATCGCCTCGACCTCGACCAGCGCATTGGCGGGCAGGGATGCGACATTGACCGCGGTGCGTGCGTGCCGTCCGGCCTCCCCCCAGAGGTCGATGAAGAGCTGCGAGGCGCCGTTCACGATCTGCGGGCCATCGGGATAGCGCGGCTCGGACGCGACGAAGCCGCCGAGCCGGATCACCTGCGATACCCGGTCGAGCGAGCCCGCCACCGCCTTGATCGAAAAGAGCAGATTGAGCGCGCACATCTGCGCGGCCTTCTGGCCGATGGCGATGTCGAAGCCCGCGCCGATCGGGCCGAAATACTGCGGCACGCCCTCCCATTCGCAGATCTGCCCCGACAGGACGAGCAGGTTCCCGGTGATCTTGCCCGGCAGGAAGAGCGCGCGCGAGGGCGCCGAGGGCGGCAGCGCCAGACCCATCGCCGCGAGCCGCGCCTCGATCTGGCCGCTCACGCCGTCACCTTGGGCGCGAGCTTGCAGGCCAGCGCAATGAGCGACAGGTCCGAGCCATGCGGCCCGATCAGCGACACGCCATAGGGCGCGCCCCCGATCCGGCCCGCGGGCATCACCACCTGCGGCAGCCCCGCCATGCCCGCGACGCACAAAAGCCGCATCGCCTGATGGCGGAAGCCGTCAAAGACCTCGGTGGGGGCGTCGAGCGCGAAGGGCGCGTCGTGGACCGCAGGCGCAAGCAGGACGCCGGTTGCGCCCAGCACATCGCGCACCTGTTCGCGGAAGGCCGCGCGGCGGGCGCGAAACTCGATCTTCTGCGACTCGGTCAGGGCCTCGGCCGCATCCGCGCGCCCGTCGATCCCGCGCACGAGCGGCATATGCGAGGCGCGGATATAGGGCACCACGGTTTCCGCGCAATCCGCGCCATTCGCGCCGAGATAAATCTCATAGGCCTCGGTGGGCCCGTGCGGATAGATCGTGACCGGCCGCGAGGTCAGCTTGCCAAAGGCCGAGGTGAGGATCGCTGCCGCCTCGGGGCCGAGCTGGTCGTGCATATCCGTGGGCCAGAGGAGGTCGGGCGCCTCGGGCAGGGGCGCGGTATCGGGGCCGATCAGCACCTCGGCCGCGCGCAGGAGCGTTGCGCCATCGCGGGCGAAGACCCCGCAGGTGTCGAAGCTGGGCGCCAAGGCCTGCGCGCCTTCGAGGGACACGCGGCCATGGCTCGGCCGGATCCCCCAGATGCCGCAGAAGCTCGCCGGCGCCCGGATCGAGCCGCCGGTGTCCGAGCCCACGGCGATATCGGCCAAGCCCCCCGCCACCGCCACCGCCGAGCCCGAGGACGAGCCCCCGGGAATGCGGTCGGGCGCGGCCGGGTTGATCGGCGTTCCGAAATGCGCGTTCATCCCATAAAGCGCCCAGGCGAGCTCGTCGGTATGGGTCTTGCCGACGAACCGCGCGCCGGCATCGAAGAGCCGCTGCACCGCGGGCGCGGTTTCCGTCATCACCGGGCTTGCGGCCAGTTTGAGCGGACAGCCCGAGCCGGTGCGATAGCCCGCGACATCGAAGAGGTCCTTGACCGCGACGCTCAGCTCGGCAAGCGGCCCTTCGGTGGCGGTTGCGACGGGGATCGCCTCATAGGGCATGAAGGCGTGATAGGGATCGGATTTGAGAAGCATCACTCACTCGGCAGGAACGGGTTCGACGCGCAGGCAGGCAACCCGGCGCCGCGGCCCGAGATGGACGAAATCGGGCACCCCGGCGGTGCACTCCGGCCCCGCCATCGGACAGCGCGGGGCGAAGGAACAGCCGGTCGGCGGCGCCTCGAGCGCGGGCGGCGCGCCGGGAATGGCGTTGAGCCGCTCGCCCTTGGCTACGTCATGCAGGTTCGCCGCCAGCAGGCCCCGGGTATAGGGGTGACGCGGATCGTTGATGATCTCATGCGTCGTGCCTTCCTCGACGATCCGCCCCGCATACATGACCGCGATCCGTTCCGAGACCTCGACCGCGACGCCGATATCATGGGTGACGAAGATCACCCCCATGCCGAACTCGCGCTGCAGATCGCGCAGGAGAAGCAGGATCTGGATCTGCACCGTGGCATCGAGCGCCGTCGTCGGCTCGTCGGCGAGCAGCAGCCGCGGCCGGCACGCGAGCGCGAGCGCGATCATCACCCGCTGCCGCATCCCGCCCGACAGTTCATGCGGATAGTTCTTCAGCCGCCGCTCGGGCGAGGGGATGCGCACCCGCTGCAGCATGTCGAAGGCGATATCCATCGCCTCTTCCTTGCGCAGGCCCTTGTGCCGCATCACCGCCTCGGCGATCTGGTTGCCGACGGTATAGACCGGATCGAGCGCAAGGCCCGGGTCCTGAAACACCATCGAGACCTCGCCGCCGCGATAGCGCTGCAGGGCCTTGCCCGACAGCGTGCGGATATCGGTGCCGTTCACGAGGATGTCGCCCTCGATCTCGCTGCGCTTGGGCGGCAAGAGGCCGAGCAGCGTCTTGAGCGTGACCGATTTGCCCGACCCGCTCTCGCCCAGAAGCGAGAGGGTCTCGCCCTGATCGAGCGAGAGGCTCAGATCGTTGATCGCATGGACGGTGCGCCCGCCCTTGAAGCGCACGGTGAGGTTTCGGATATCGACGAGCTTGTCGGTCATGCGAGACCCTCCTGACCGGCCTTGGGGTGGCCCGAGGCGGGGTCGTGCAGGTGGCAGGCGGCCAGATGCCCGGGCGTCTGCGGCAGTTCCATCAGGCGCGGCGCCTTGGTCTTGCAGACAGAATCGGCGAACCGGCAGCGGGTATGGAACCGGCAGCCCTTGGGCGGGTCGATCGGGTTTGGCGGATCGCCCGACAAGGGCGGCGTCTTGGTGCGGTTGTCGGGGTCCATCGACGGCATCGCCGAGAAGAGCGAGCGGGTGTAGGGATGGGCCTGACGGCTCCAGATCGCATCGACCGGCCCGACCTCGACCACCTCGCCCAGATACATCACCAAAATCCGGTCCGAGATATAGCGCACCACGTTCAGGTCGTGGCTGATGAAGATATAGGTCAACCCGAATTCCTCGCGCAGATCGGCGAGCAGGTTCAAGACCTGCGCCTCGACCGATTTGTCGAGCGCCGAGACCGCCTCGTCGAGGATCACGAGCCGGGGCGACATGGCGAGCGCGCGGGCGATGTTGATGCGCTGACGTTGCCCGCCCGAGACCTCGTGCGGATAGCGGCTCGCGAAGCGCGCCGGGTCGAGGCCGACCCGCGACATCAGGCTGTGGGCGCGCCCGACCGGATCGTCGAGCCCCTGCACCCGCGCCCCGAAGGCGATCGACTCCTCGATTGTCAGACGCGGATTGAGCGAGGCGTAGCTGTCCTGAAACACCATCTGCACGCCGCGGCGCAGATCGCGCAGGCTGAGTGCGTCGCCCAAGCCCTGACCGTCGAAGATGATCTCGCCCTCGTCCTTCTCGGTCAGCCCGATCAGGAGCCGCGCCGTGGTGGACTTGCCGCAGCCCGACTCGCCCACGATGCCGAGCGCCTCGCCCTTCTCGACGCTGAACGACACGCCGTCAACCGCCTGCACCATGGCCTGCGCCCGGCCGAAGATGCCGCCGCGGACGGGGAAATACTTGCGCAGATCCTTGACGATCAGAAGCGCCTGACCCGGGCCGCCCTTGTCTTCGGGGCTGTCGGGAAGGGTGGTGGTTTCAGTCGCGGACATTCATTGCGCTCCTTACGCCGTCGCTGAGCAGGTTGAGGCACAGCGAGGTCACGAAGATCATCAGCCCCGGAAGCGCCGAGAGCCACGGATTGACATAGATGGCCGAACGCAGGGTGTTGAGCATCAACCCCCATTCCGGCTCGGGCGGGCGCACGCCGATCCCGAGGAACGACAGCCCCGCGGCAAGGATCATGCACACGCTGGTGAGCGAGGTCGCATAGACGAAGATCGGCGAGAGCACGTTGCCGATCACATGCACCCGGATCACGGTGAGGGCATTCGCCCCCGAGGCCCGCGCCGCGTCGATGTAGTCGAGCGCGCGCACCCCCGAGGTCACCGCCTCGGCCACCCGGGTGATCGGCGGGATGAAGACGATGGTCAGCGACACGAGGCTGTTGACGATGCCGGCCCCGAGCGCGCCCGAGATCGCGATCGCGAGCAGCACCGAGGGGAAGGCGAAGAACACGTCGACCGTGCGCATGATCACCGTGTTGGTGATCCCGCCCGCGTAGCCCGCGACGATGCCGAGCACCGAGCCTACGAAGAAGGCGAGCACCACCGGCATCAGCCCGATGAAAAGCGTGAGCCGCCCGCCGTAGATCAGCCGCGCGAGCATGTCGCGGCCCTGTTCGTCGGTGCCGAGCAGATGCCCCTCGGTCCCGAGCGGCTTCAACCGCGCGATCATCGAGCCCTTGTAGGGATCGGCGAGCCCGAGCCAGGGCGCAAAGACGGCCGAGAGGATCAGCGCGACGATGATGCCAAGGCAGATCATCGTGACCGGATCGCGCACCAGTCGCCGCGCCACGCCCGACCAATAGCCCGACTGCGCGCTCGCGGGGCCTGCCGCCTCGCTCGTTTCGACGAGAGCCATGTCAGTTCCTCTTGATACGGGGGTCGATCGCGGCCTGCGCCACGTCGACGATCAGGTTCATCGCCACGAAGAAGAGCGCGAGCACGAGGATCGTGCCCTGCAGGAGCGGCAGGTCGCGCTGAAAGATCGCGTTCGACAAGAGGAACCCCGAGCCGGGCCAGTTGAACACCGTCTCGATCAGGATCGAACCGCCGAGCAGATAGCCGAGCTGCAGCCCCATGACCGAAAGTGCGGTGGCGGCGGCATTGCGCGCGACATGGGCCAGCACGTCGAAGCGGCTCATGCCCTTGGCATAGAGCGCCTGCACGAAATCCATCGTCAGGATATCGCCCGAGAGCGCGCGCACGGTGCGCGCGACGATCCCGATCGGCACCACGGCGAGCGTGACCGCGGGCAGGATCAGGTGCCGGATATGCAGCCAGTCCCAGCCCCAGTCCTGCGATCCGCCCGGCCCCGCGCCCATCGAAGGGAGCCAGCCGAGCGAGACCGAGAAGATGATCACCAGAACGATCCCGAGCCAGTAATTGGGCACCGAGACCCCGGCAATCGAGATCGCCGTCACCGCCCGGTCCAGAAGCGTGTCGCGGAAATAGCCCGCCAGAAAGCCAAGGAAGATGCCGATCGGAAAGGCGATCACGGCCGCGCTGATCGCGAGCAGGAGCGAGTTCTGAACCGCGCCGAAGACCTCGCCCGCGACCGGCCGGCCGGTGGCGATCGAGCGCCCCATGTCGCCTTGCGCAAGGTTCGCGATCCAGATGCCGTATTGCACGGGCAGCGGTTTATCGAGCCCGTAGGCGGCGCGCATCGCGGCCTGTTCCTCGGCGGTGGCATCGACGGGCATGATTGCGGTCAGGGGATCGCCGGGCGCGATCTGCACCAGCAGGAAACAGATCACCGATACGCCGAAGGCAACCGGCAGCACCAGGATCAGACGGCGCAGGAAATAGCTGAGCAAGACGGGAATCCTTCAAGGAAGATCCCGCCGCGAGGACCGCGGCGGGTGTCGGCGTCAGTCTCAGTCCATCGTGATGGAGGAGAAGTTCTGATACCAGTTCTGGGCCTGCACGAAGCCCTTCACCTTGGGCGACATCGCGCGCGGCGCCACGTCGTGGGTGACCATCAGGAAGAGCGCCTCATCGACGAATTTCTCATGCGTCTTCTGGATCACCTTGTCCTGCTCGGCCGGATCGAAGGTGGTCTTGATCTGCTCGAAGAGCCCCTGCATCTCGTCGTCGCAATAATGGCCCCAGTTCGTGCCATTCGGCGCGATCAGGTTGCAATCGAGGTGACGAATGAGCGCGGTGAAGGGGTCCTGGATGAAGTAGGTGAAGTTGATCGACTGGCTGCCCTCGACCGAGGGATCGGCCGCGCCCGCGCGCCACAGGTTGATCATCTGGTTCCACTCGACGACCATGAATTCGACGTCGATGCCGACCTCGGCGAGGCTTTGCTGGATGTATTCGTTCATCGGCAGCGGCAGCATCTGACCCGAGCCCGAGGGCGAGATCAGCGCTTTGACCTTGAGCCGGTTGTCGGGGCCATAGCCCGCCTCGGCCAACAGCGCCTTGGCCGCCTCGGGGTCGTATTTCACGTCGAAGCTCGGGTTGCCGAACCATTGCGACGAGGGCGGCAGGAAGCCCTTGGCCGGCACCATCAGCCCGCCGAGCAGCGCACCCATCCCCTCGCGGTCGATGGCGAGGTTGGCGGCCTTGCGCACGCGGATATCGTTCCAGGGCGAGCCCTCGAGCCGGCTCAGGTGCCAGGTCCAGTTATGCGGATAGGCGTTCGACGAGATGACGAAGCCGTTGCCGGTCATCGCGGGAATGGTGTCGGGCGCGGGGGCCTCGATCCAGTCGACCTGACCCGACATCAGCGCGGCCGAGCGGGCGTTGGGTTCGGGCAGCGGGATCAGCACGAGCTTGTCGAGCTGCGGCACGCGGGTGGTGTCCCAATAGTCCGGGTTCGGCACCAGTTCCGCGCGCTCGCGCGGCACGAAGGTCTCGAGTTTCCACGGGCCGGTGCCCGAGGGCGCGGCCGCGACCTTTTCCCAATCCTTGCCCTGGGCTTCCCAGTTCGCCTTCGAGGACATCAGGATCCAGGCGAGCTGATAGGGCAGGGTGGCGTCGGGGGCCTTGGTGACGATCTCGAGCGTGTAATCGTCGAGCGCCTTGTAGCTCGCCACGGCCGGGATCCGCGACTTGCCCTGTGCGGCCTGACGCGAGTCATATTGCTCCGAGGTATCGACCAGCAGCTTGTCGAAGTTCCACACCGCGATCTCGGCGGTGAAGGGCGAGCCGTCGTGGAATGTCACGCCTTCGCGGATCTTGAAGGTCCATTTGGTCTTGTCCTCGGCATCGACCGACCATTCGGTCGCGAGGCCTGGGATCAGGACCGAGGGCTTGTCCGCGCTCGTCAGGTCCCATTCGATCAGCGAGTCATAGACCGTGTAGCCCATGAAGCGCATCCCTTCGCCACCCTGGTCCGTCTGACCGGTGGTCAGCGGAATGTCGGCGGCGGTCATGCCGATGCGCAGCGTCCCCTGCGCGGCAGCCGTCTGCGCGCAGAGCAGACCCGCCGTCAGGGCGAGGGCTGCGAAACTCTTCTTCAGTCCAATCACGAGTGGCCTCCTTGTCGTGCCGGGCCGCTTGGCGGGCCCCCGGGGACCGAGGCTGAAGAAGCTCACGGGTTCGTGCAGTCACAAAGTGCCCGCCGGGGGGTGCTGAAACGGTTAATCTCGCGATTTGCAAATATTTTAATCAGATGGTCAGGGCCTGCTGCGTGCGTGCGCAGTCCTGTCACGCGCGGGGGGCGAATCGCCGGTCCGCCCCCCGATTTGCGACCGCGCGTGGTCAGTCGCGGGCGGTCAGCCGGGTATAGACTTCGGGGCGCCGATGCTTGGCGAAGTCGAAGATGTTGCTGCGAATCTCGGCACAGCGATCAAGGTCGCAATCGGCGATCACCAGCTCGTCGCCGAGCGTCTGCGCCACGGCCACGATCTCGCCGGTGGGCGCCACGATGGCCGATCCGCCGATCAGATCGCAGCCCTCCTCCACCCCCGCCTTGGCCACGCCGATGACCCACATCCCGTTGGCATAGGCGCCGGCCTGCAGGCTCAGGTGATTGTGAAAATCCTGCAGATGGTCGTGTTCGGGCGCGGGCGGATAATGCCGCGGCGTGTTATAGCCGATCAGCATCATCTCGGCCCCGCGCAGTGCGCATTCGCGATAGGTCTCGGGCCAGCGCCGGTCGTTGCAGATCGCCTGCGCGAGCACCCCGCCCAGCGTCTCGACCGCGGAAAACCCCTCGGGGCTCGGCTCGAAATAGCGCTTCTCCAGATGCTGGAAGGCGCGCCACGGTTCGTGCTCGGGGTGGCCCGGCAGATGCACCTTGCGATAGCGGTTCACGATCTGCCCGGCTTTGTCGACGATGATCGCGGTGTTGTAATGGTGGCGCGTGCCGCCCTCGAGCGCGATCTCGGCATAGCCGAAGGAAAACGCCACGCCCAGTTCCTTGGCCCGCTGAAACAGCGGCATCGTGGCGGCATTGGGCATCTCGGTCTCGAAGAAGGCGTCGATCTCGGCGGCGTCCTCCATGAACCAGCGCGGGAAGAAGGTGGTCAGCGCGAGCTCGGGGAAGACCACGAGATCGGCGCCCTGGGCCGCCGCGCTTTCGAGCAGCGCGATCATCCGGGCCACCACCCCGGCGCGCGGCTCGTCGCGGGCAATCGGGCCGAGCTGGGCGGCGGCGGTGCGCAGGATCCGGGTCATTCCACCGCCTCCACGCCGCCGACGATCCGGGCGTAGGCCTCGGGGTCGGTGTCGCCCTCGCTGCCGATCAGCAGCACAACCGAGTCCGGCCCGAGGCCAAGGGCCGCGCGCTGCTGCGGGTCCTGCGCGGCGCAGATCAGACCGGCGAGCCCGGCCACCCCGCTTTCGCCGATGGTGAGGTGCGCGCCCGCCTGCCCGGAGGCGAGCAGGCGCATCGCCTCTTCGGCCAATGTGTCGGGGATCGAGAGGAACGCGCGCGCGCCCTGATCGAGGACCGGCCAGGCGATCAGCGAGGGCTCGCCGCAGGCGAGCCCCGCCATGATCGTCTCGAGATCGCCACCGACGGTGACGGGTTTCCCCGCCCGCGCGCTCTCGAGCAGGCAGGCCGCGGTTTCGGGCTCGACCACGGCGATGGCGGGCGGCGCGCCTTCGGCCGCGAGCCAGAGTTCGGCCGTCACTGCCGCGGCGAGCCCGCCGACACCGCCCTGCACGAAGGCATGTGTCGGGCGCGTGCCCTGCAACTGATCGAGCGCCTCGGCGACCATCACCGCATAGCCCTGCATCACGTCGCGCGGGATCGCGTCATAGCCCGGGTAGGAGGTGTCCGAGACCACGGTCCAGCCGTTCGCCCGCGCCTGCCGGTCGGCCTCGCGCACGCTGTCGTCATAGGTTCCGGGCGTGCGGATCACCTCGGCGCCATAGCGCGCGATCGCCTCGGCGCGGGCCTGCGACACGGTTTCGTGGATGAAGATCACCGCCTTCGCCCCGAGCTTCTGCGCGCCCCAGGCGACGGAGCGGCCATGGTTGCCATCGGTCGCGCAGCAGACGGTGAGCGGCTCCGCCCCGCCCTGCATCGCCATCACCCGCGCGACCGCATAGGCCCCGCCGAGCGCCTTGAAACTGCCCAGCCCGAAGCGCCCGCTCTCATCCTTGATACAGATCCGGCCGAGATCGAGGCGCTCGGCCAGCGCCGGCAGATCGACGAGCGGGGTGGGGGCGTAGCCCTCCCAGGCGGTGATCGCCTGCCGCGCGGCCGCGATTGCCTCGGGCGAGAAGGTGGCGCGCAGGCTCTCGGGATAGGCGCCCTGCAGATGCCGGGCGTTGAGCAGGAAGTCGTTTGCGGTGAAGGACAAGGGAGCGTTCCGGTTTGAGAAAAGTTCGGCCCAGTGTTCCCGGCTGTAGGCCGGAGACAAGGGCTTTTTCACCCGGGGCGGGCCCGCGCGGGTCGCGGCGCAAAAACGGGCTCTCGCCGCCCCTGAAAGCCCTTTTCGAGGGCAGAGCGCGCCGGGCGCGTCAGCCGAAAAGGATCAGGTTCGAGCGGGCGATGGCCCAGAGTGCGGCAAGGCCGAAGGCCACGAAGCCGCCAAGCGACCAGATCACCTGAGCGCGCAGCAGGCCGGGCAGGCGGGCCTGCAGGCTCGGGACCGCGCGGAACTGCCCGAGCATCCCGGCGCCAAGCCCGAGCGCCGTGGCGAGGAAGAGCGGCACATAAAGCGCATATCCGTAATGGCCGTATTCGGGCTTGAGGATGCAGAACGGGCAATGGTGGTTCGGGTTCTCGTAGATATAGACCGAGATCACCGAGACGATGGCGGTGATGCCCATCGCGAAGACAAGCGCCGCGGCCGCCGCATAGAGCGCATATCCCCGGCCCCGGATCAGTGCGGCAATGCCGCTTGCCGCCAAGAGCACCCCGGCGCCGCCCAGAAGCCCGAGCGAGAGGCCGGGACCGAGCGCGGCCATCTCATTGGCGAGGTTGGGGTTGTTGGGCGTGAAAAGCTTCGAGCAGCAGGAGGTGATGACATCGGTGCGCAGGTTGAGGAAATAGGTCGTCTCCAGCACCAGATCGCCGAAGACCAGCGGCACGATGCCCAGAAGGGCTGCATATTTCACTCGGGTCAGCGGATAGTCGCGCCCGAGCCGGTCGGCGCGGTCGAGGATGAGCCAGAGCACGGCCGCGAAGAAGACCGCGATCTTGAGGTAGAGCGCGGGAAAGCCCCAGGGGTTCACGTTGAGCGTGCCCACCGCGCACATCGCGCCCACGAAAAGCGCGGCCATCCGGTCGGCGTTGAAGACGAAAAGGAGAAGCGCGGCCAGTTCGGCCAGCATCACCGCCCCGAAGAGCGTGGAGACAAGCTCGGTCATCCGCTCGCGGCGCAATTGCGCGCGCGCCATCGAGGTGAGATCCCAGTGCCTGAGCACCCCGAGCGCAAAGGCCCCCGACCACAGCGCGGTGAGTGCGGCGAGCGTGGCGACCAGCAACAGCGCAAGGATCGGCATTCGGAAGATCATGCGACGCCCCCCGTGATTTCATGCGTGATGCGCCCGTCGCGCAGCTCGATCACCGCATCCACCCCCTCGGCGCCCCAGATCCGCGGATCATGGCTGGTCACGATCAGCGTGCGCCCCGCGGCGCGTTCGGCGCGCAGGATGTCGAGAAAGCGCTCGGTCAGCGCGGTGTCGAGATTGGCGGTGGGCTCGTCCGCGATCAGGATCGGCGGATCGTTGATCAGCGCGCGGGCGATCGCCGCGCGCTGCGCCTCGCCGCCCGAGAGATGCTCGACCGGGGTCAGCGCGCGGGGCGTGAGGTCGAGCGCCGCGAGCCGCTCCATCGCGCGCTCGATCACACGCGCGCGCGGCTCGCCGGTGGGGGCGGCGGGCAGGATCACGTTTTCCAGCACGCTCAGGCCCCGGATCAGGTTGAAGCGCTGAAAGATGAAGCCGAAGGTGGTGCGGCGCAATTCGGTCTGAAAGCGCTCGGGCAGGCCCGAGACGGTCTCGCCGTTCAGCGTCACGCGGCCGCTCGTCGGGCGGGCCATGCAGGCGACGATCGACAGAAGCGTGCTCTTGCCCGAGCCGCTTGGCCCCTTGAGCACGCTGAGCGCGCCGGGCGCGAGCGTCAGGTCGATGCCGCGCAGCGCCTGCACCTCGTTCGGGCGGCCTTCGTTATAGAGTTTGGTGACGGCGCTGAGCGTGATCATCGGGGCCTCCTAGCGCATCACGGCATCGGGATCGGCCGAGGCGCGGCGCCAGATCGGCACCACGGTCGCGGCGACATAGGGCAGCGTGGTCAGAAGGCCGAGCGTCAGGATCTGCAACCCGTCGATCTGCGGCGTCAGGGTGAAATCGGGGTAGATCACCGCCCAGCCGCGCAGCACCGGGGCAAAAAGCGCACCCTTGAAGACGAACACATGCGCATAGGCGGCGATGGTGCCGATGAGGAAGGCGCCGAAGGACACGAGCCCCCCCTCCCAGAGCTTCATCGCGATCACGTCGCGCGTGTCCCAGCCGATCGCCTTGAGAATGCCGATCTCGCGGCTCTCCTCGGCTGAAAGGCCCGAGGCCTTTTCGGCGGCGAAGATCACGAAGGCGAGCACGGCAGCGCCCGCCAGCGCCGCCATCAGCCCCTCGCGCCAGTCGAAGAGCTTCTGATAGGTGCGCTCGATGTCGTCGCGGGTGACGAAGCGCAGATCGGGGTTGGCGATGGCGGCCTTCTCGACGATCTTGCCGAGCTCATTGGGGTTGCGCACGCGCGCCACGACATCGGTAAAGAGCCCCTCGGGGATGCCGAAGAAGGCGCGGAAATCGGCCTCCGTCATCAGGATCAGATCGGCGCTCATGAGCGCGGAATCGGTGCCGAAGGTGCGGGCGACGTTGAAGCGTTGCAGATCGCCCAGATGCCGGCTGAGGAAGAGCGGCGCGCCGTCCCATGTAAATCCGCGGGCGCGCGGGATGCCCTCGCCGATCATCACCTCGCCGGGCGGCGGCATCAGATCGGGGTCGTCCGGCACCATCACCGTATAATTCGCGCCGCTGATCCGGTCGTAATAATAGCCCCAGAGCCGCGGGCGCGCTTGGCTCACGCCGCGGATCGCGCCGATCCGTTCGGCGGCGGCCGCGTCGATCAGATCCTGCCGCCCCATGATCAGGCGTTGCACCGTCAGTTCGGGCGCCTCGGCCAGCACCTGATGCATCTCGTGGCGCAGGCTCGCGGCGAAGAACATCGCCGAGGCGAGCAGGAAGACGACGAGCGCATAGACCATGACGAGCGCTGCATTCTTGATCCGCCGCCGTCCCATCGCGGCCAGCGTGAAATCGGCGAGCGCGCGCTGGCGGTTGAGCCAGGTGCTCATTGGCTCACCTCCTCGGGGGAAAAGCCGAGCGCGCCTTGGCCGGGCAGGCGCGGCACGGGCAGGATCGTGCCCGAGGGGAAATGGTCGAAGGCCATCGGATGGTCCTGAAACGGGGTGTTGAGATCGGCGAGCGACGGGTGGCGGGTATAGCGCGCCTCGGTGAAGAGCGCGGGATCGCTGAGGCCAAGGGCGCGGGTCAGCGCCGCCTCCTCGGCCAGACGCGCGCCCTCCCCGGGGGCCACGAGGGCGGCATGGCCAAGCTCGGCCAGCGCGAGCGCACCGAGCAGGGCGAAGCCCGCGAAGACCGGGGCCGAGGGGCGGCGCGCGCGGCTCATTCGATGCGTCCGGCGTCGAGGGCTGCCAGAAGATCGGGCGTGACCTCGGCGAAGGTCAGGAGCCGCTTGCCCTTGTGATCGGCGGTATATTCTGCGGCGTCAGCCTCGGTCGCGAGCGGGATCAGCTCGTGGCCCATCGGCCCGAGCACATCCGAGCCCACCGAATAGAGCGCCCCTCGCGCGTCGATCCGCTCGATGCTGTAGTAATCCGTCACGCCCATGCCGGTGATCTGATCGGCGGTGCGGCCAAGGGCGTATTTCTCCATGTTGCCAAGATATTTGAAGAAATCCTTGGCGCCATCGAAGTGATCGGCATGGCCGTCCGCATAGAGGACGGTCGCGATCCATTCGGGATATTTCGCGACGAACATGCCGCAGACCGGGCAGATGTCGCGCGGCCCGGGCGCGGGCAGATCGACGCGCGGGGCCTCGGCCCGTGCGGGGCCGAGACCGGCAAGCGGCAGGATCGCGGCCGCGCCGGCCAGCGTGCCGAGCAATCGGCGCCGGGTCGGGGCCGCAGGGGGGGGGCGGGAATGGGGGCACATGGCGGTTCCTTTCGGGGCACTGAAACGGGGGAGGGCCCGGCGCAAGGGACGCGCGCGCCGGGCCCTGCGCCCTATTGCTTCATCGCGGCGCGTTTCTCGGCGCGGCGCTTGCGGATGGCGAGCGTATCCTTGGCCATGTCGACATAGGCCAGCGTCAGCGCCGCGTCGAAGCCGACGATCTGCGCGTTCGGCCCCGCGGCGGCCTTGGCCTTCCCGGCATCGGCATAGGCGAATTTCGACACCGCCGTCATCGTGCCGGGTTTGTCGGGGTCGATCACGTAGCTCATGCCCGCCGTATCGACGAGCGGCTTCGTCTCGCCCTCGGCGCCCGCGTCACCGGCATAGATCGTCACCGGCCCCTGATCCATGTTGAGCGCGAGGCTGATCGCCGCGCAATGGATCGAGCAGGTCGCATCCACCGTGTCATTGGCATAGACGATCAGGTGGCGGCTGAAGGCATACATCTTGCGCATCATCCCGCAATAGGGGCAGCGGGGATATTTCTCGTATTCGTTCTCGAGCGGGGCGGTGTCGACCTTGAGAAAGCGTGTCAGGCCGTTCTCGTCGGTCCATTGCATCGGGCTGACGGGCTTCTCGTTCGGGCTCATCGCCATTTCGGCGCGCGCGCCGGTCGCGGCTGCGAGCGCGAGGCCGGTCGAGGTGGTGATCAGAAAATCACGACGTTTCATGGGGTTCCTCCACTATGCTCCGGCCGCGTTCAGGGCGGGTCCGGGCGGAATTGGGTTTGGGTCAAGCTCCGGCCCGCGAGCCGGATCGGGCGCGTCACGCGCCGCGGCGGGCCTCGGCGTGGCGAGGCGTCCGGGCGGGTCGCTTCGGCAGATCAGGCGCGAAGGGGCGCGCTCAGGCGGCGGGAGGGGCGCGGATCGCGTGGGCCGTCCCGCGGCGGGCGACCGGGCGCGCAGGCTCCGAAAGGGACGGTTCGGAGGGCGCGCCGAGATCGGCCACGAACTGGGGCAGCACCGCCGCTTCGGGCGTGTCGAAACTGCACACGCTCGACGAGGCGCAGACGGGGCAACTGCTGTGTGACGTGCCTTCCGCCGGGGTGCCTCCGGGCGCCGGGACAGGGCGCCCCTCGGGGGTCATCCAGACCACGCCCTCGCCGGTGCAGATCTGCAAAAGGCCGATCCGCGCGCCGGGGGCGAGCGTGGCGCCGAGATGGTCGGCGGTGAAGAGCACCTGCAACAGCATCGCGGCAATCGCGAACCCATGGGTCGAGATTGCCCTGCGCAGCAGCGCGGCAAGCCCGCTCATCCGGTTCCCGGACTCGGACCGGGGCCGGTGTGAATGCGGGCAGGCGGGGCCCGTCTGATGGATGCGTCGCGTCGTCACGTCTCCCTCGTAGCAGCGAACCTGCCCCGGCATCTTGATCCGTGTCAAACGGGCCGAGTGCCGCAGGCGCTGCCGCGAGGTCAGGCGATCAGGCGGTCAGGGGCGTGCCCGCGGGCGCCGCAGCACGGGCCGCGATCCGGGCCGCGGCCTTGCCGAGCGCCGCATCGGCGGCCAGCGGGTCGCTCTCGAGCCGTTCGGCGCGGCGCAGCGCGAGGCGACAGGCGCGCCGGTCGCTCGGCCCGAGGCCGGGCGCCGCGAGGCTTTCGTGAAGGCGCATGATCGTCTGCCCGGTGGTGAGGGCCGCGAGCGCCTGCGCGATCGCCTGATCATGGGCGCGGCCGTTGCGCTCGCTCAGCCGGATCAGCCGCGAGGTGCGGTGATAGAGCCGTGCGCGCCAGACCGCGCGATGCGCGAGCGCCCCGGGATCGCGCGCGAGATCGGCCAGATCGCGGCGGATCATCCGCAAGAGCGTGTCGATCCGGCGCCGCAGATTGGCCGGGAAGATCAGCGCATACATCGCCCAGGCGACGAGCGGTGCCGCCAGCACCCCGGCGGCGGTCATCAGCGAATGCGGGACGCTGCCCGAAAGCGGCCAGTGCGGTTGCATCAGCAGCAGAAAGACCATGTTGTAATCGAAGCTGATCGCGCCGGTGCGGCGGTGACTGGTGAGCAGGCTGCCCAGCAGGATGAAGGGCATCATGCTGAGCACGAGGCCGAGTTCACCCGTGGTGAAGGGCCAGACCAGCCAGCGGCAGATCAGAACCCCGGTCACGCCCGCGATCTGACCGAAGAAGACCCAGCGCATCATCTGGATCGGGCTGTCGAAGACCGAGAAGATCGAGATCATCACCGAGAGGCCCAGCAGCATGAAATTCCCCGAGCTCCAGCCGGTGATCTGCCAGATCGCGCCGACGAGTGCGATCGCGCCGCCCGCCCGCAGCATCGCCTCGCGCGCGCCGATCCAGTCGCGGTGCAGAACGACCGGCAGATAGGCGGGCGTCGGGACGGACGAGGGTCCCGGGGCGGCGGTGCCGCGGTCCCACAGCTCGAGCGCCTGACGCAGATCGCGCAGCGCATTCGCATCCTCGGGCGTGGCGTCGCCCGTGGTCTCGGCGCTGCGCAGGTGTCCTGCGGCGCCGGCGGTGTCGCCCGCGCGCAGGGACGCGGCGGCCGCGCTCAGATGCGGGGCGGTCAAGGCGCCGCCGCCCCCGCCACTGCGCGGCAGCAGGAGCGCGATCGCCGCGATCAGCACGGCGCGGGTGGTGCGGATATCGTGACGCGAGCGCAGCGAGCCCGCGGCATGGGGGTCGAGCCCCTCCTCGGCCGCGGCGATCCGGCTGAGCAGTATCCCGGCCTCGGTTCGGCCCTGCGGCGCGGGGCCGCGGGTCAGTGTTTCAAGCGTGTCGGCGATAAGCGCGCGCACATTGGCCCGCAGCGCCGGGCGGGCATCGACCCGTGACGCGAAGACGAGCCCCGCGACGGTCGCCACCGCAACCCCGGTCAGCACCGTCGCCAGCCGGTCGATGCCGATGGCGAAGACATGATCGGGATGCGCCGCATCGAGCAGCGAGACCATCGCCGCAGTATAGCCCGCGAGCACCGTGCCATAGGCGACGAAGCCGCGCTGGACATTACCGATCCCGGTGCAGAGCGCGACCCAGAGCGCGAGCCCCGCCACGAGCAATCCGGGATGGATCTGGCCCATCTGCACGAGGGTGACCCCGGCAATGGTGCCCGAGACCGTGCCGGCGAAGCGGAAGAAACTTTTCTCGAGCAATTGCCCGCGCAGGGGCTGCGAGGCGGCCCAGACCGACATCCCCGCCCATTGCGGATGCTCGAGCCCGAGCGCCCAGGCCAGCGCGAGTGCGACGCAGGCGGCAATCGAGGTGCGGAGCGCGAAGACGAGCTTGTCGGGATCGAACCCCAGAGCGGCGAGGCGGGACATCATTTCTCCTGTTGCGCGGCCAGCGCGCGGATGCGGGTTTCGACGCGGGTGAAGCCGTCGATCATTTGCGTGAGCGCCGGGTCATCGAGATCGGCGAGCATCCGGCATTCGACCTCGTGCAGGCGCGCGCGGATCGCGGCGACCTCGGTGCGCCCCGCGGGCGTCAGCACGATGCGCCGGGCGCGCCGGTCGTTCGGATCGACCCGGCGCTCGATCATCCCGCGCTCTTCGAGCAGGTCGATCAGCCGCACGAGGCTCGATCCGTCGAGGCCCACGCGCAGGGCGAGCTCGCTCTGGCTGATGTCGTCGCCGCCCGCGGCCAGATGCAGAAGCGGCGCCCAGCTCGCATCGCTCAGCCCCGCGGCGGCGAGCTCGGTGTCGAGCAGGCGGCGCCATTGCCGGGCGAGGGTGACGAGATGGAAGCCGAAGTGGAAGCGGGGAGAGTTTTGCATCGGATGCATGTATATTGAAATAATTTGCATTGCAATCTATTTGCCACCCCGCTGCGACGGGGCTCGACGCCCCGACCCCGATCGGCGAAGATGCGGGCCAGACCGGGACGGGGCGCCCGGGGCCGGCCCGCGGTGGACGGCGGGGCAGGAGTGCATCGACCATGGGGCAGGCAGGCTACGATCGGCTCGGGACCGGGCTTCTGGTGCTGGCGCTGGGCGCGCTGGCCCTCGGGCTCGGGGCGCAGTTCGCGGGCGCGGAGGCGCTCGCGGTCACCGTCTGGCGCCTCGGCACCTTGCCCGTCCTACTCGCGCTGGTCGTTGAAATCCTTGGCAGTCTGCGCCGCGGCGAGGTCGGGCTCGACATCGTGGCCGCGCTCTCGATGTCGGCGGCGCTGACCTTCGGCGAGACGCTCGCGGCGGCGGTCGTGGCGGTGATGTATTCGGGTGGCACCTTCCTCGAACGCTTCGCCGAGGGCCGGGCGCGGCGCGAGATGAGCGACCTTCTGGGCCGGGTCCCGCGGCAGGCGACGCGGCTGCGCGAGGGCACGCTCGAGGAAGTGCCGCTCGCCGCGATCGGGCCGGGCGACCGGCTGCTGATCCGACAGGGCGATGTCGTGCCCGCGGATGGCACGCTCGCCTCCGAGCTCGCTTTTCTCGACACCTCGGCGCTGACTGGCGAATCGCTGCCGGTGCGGATCGCGGCGGGGGCCGAGGCGCTGAGCGGCGCGACAAACGCCGGCGAGGCCTTCGAGATGATCGCGACGCGCGGCGCGGATGAGAGCACCTATGCCGGGATCGTGCGGCTCGTCGAGGCGGCGCAGCGCTCGAAGGCGCCGATGTCGCGGCTCGCCGATCGCTGGTCACTCGGGTTTCTGCTCGTGACGCTGGCGATCGCGGGGGCGGCATGGGGGCTCAGCGGCGATCCGATCCGGGCGGTGGCGGTGCTGGTCGTGGCGACGCCCTGTCCGCTGATCCTCGCGGTGCCGGTGGCGCTCGTGGCGGGGCTGTCGCGCGCGGCGCAGTTCGGGGTGCTGATCAAGGGCGCCGGCCCGCTCGAGGCGATGGCGCGGGTGCGCACGCTGATCCTCGACAAGACCGGCACGCTGACTGAGGGGCGGCCAGAGATCACCGCGCTCGAGAGTTTCGGGGCGCTGTCGGACGCCGCGCTCTTGCGGCTTGCGGCGGGGCTCGATCAGGCCACCAAACATCCGGTGGCGCAGGCGCTGGTCGCGGCGGCCCAAGCGCGCGGGCTCGATCTTCCGCTACCGCAGGCTGTGCGCGAATTCCCGGGCGAGGGGCTTGCAGGTCGGGTTGAGGGTCATGACGTCCTCGTCGGCGGGGCAGGGTTCGTGGCCGCGCGGGCGGGCGGCGATTATGAGGGGACAGAAACCGATCCGGCGCGGCTCGACGGTGCGGTTCTGGTGGCGGTGGCGGTCGATGGCGTGCCCGCGGGGCGGATCGTCATGGCCGATCCGCTGCGCGCCGAGGCGGACGGGATGCTCGGCGGTTTGCGCGCGCAGGGGATCGCGCGGATTTTGCTCGCGACGGGCGACCGGGCGGCGGTGGCCGAACGGGTGGCGGGCGGGCTCGGGCTCGACGCGATCCATGCCGCGATGACGCCCGAGCGCAAGGTGTCGCTCGTGCAGGCCGAGCGCGCGCGGGCGCCGGTGATGATGGTGGGCGACGGGGTGAACGACGCGCCCGCGCTCGCTGCGGCCGATGTCGGCGTGGCGATGGGCGCGCGCGGGGCGGCGGCCTCGGCGGAGGCGGCGGATGCGGTGCTGCTCGTCGACCGGATCGACCGGCTCGGGCCGGGGATCGAGATCGCCCGGCGCGCCCGCGGCATCGCGCTGCAAAGCGTGGTGGCGGGGATCGGGCTTTCGGTGCTGGGCATGATCGTGGCGGCGCTCGGCTATATGAGCCCGGTGCAGGGCGCGGTGCTGCAGGAGGTGATCGACGTCGCGGTGATCCTGAACGCGCTGCGCGCCCTGCGGATCGTGCCGCGCGAGGGTTGAGCCGCTTGCATCGGGGCAAGGCGCAGGCTATCTACCGGCAAGCGCAGCCCCTTTGGGCCCGGCGCGGGCGTTGTGTAATGGTAAGACCCCTGCCTTCCAAGCAGGAGACGCGGGTTCGATTCCCGCCGCCCGCTCCAGACTTTCTCACGATATCCGGGAACCCTTGCCGATCCTGACCGGTTCGCGTTCGCGGCCGTGACCGGCCATGAAAAAAGGGGCCGGATGTCCGGCCCCTAGTCTTTGAGGGAAGCAGTGGCATGAAAGGGCAGGGACAGCCATTGCCCTGATGCAACGCGCCACCGGCCCAGCGGTTCCACCGCCGCAGCAAGATTTTGCTATTTCGTCAGGATCAGCTTGCCCGCGCGGGTGATGCGCAGCGTGTAGACCTGACCGTTGAGCAGGATATTGGCGGTATTGCCGCCGCCGGTCAGCACCTCGGCGTCGTGCACGGGCAGCGATTGCCGGTAATCGGGGGCTGCGAAATTCTGGGTCAGGCTCATCAGTTCAGCCTCTCGATCCGGTCGATCATCATCTCGATCCCGTCCGCGGCGGGGGTGAGCCCACCGCAAAGGGCGATCATGATGTCGCGCAGCGTGAAGGGGGCGGTATCGTCGGGTCTGCGGGCCCGCGTCGCGGGGCCGGCGGGGAGGGCGCGTTTCATCTCCGGTCTCCTGTGGCTGAAACTGTTGCCTGAAATTGCCTTGCGGCAGATTGCGATGCGCCTTCGCGGCGGCATGGATATAACCTGAGTGAAAAGATCGGAATTGTAAAGCCTGATTCTTTTACTTTGTATTTCGTGGGCATCCCCGCCGCGGAGCCCGGAACTGGGCAAAGAAAAACCCCGGCCGCAGGGAGACGGCCGGGGTCGAAAGGCCCCGCATCGGGGGAGGTGGGGCCAAGAGGGCGGGACCGCACCCCGGGCGGCTGGAAAACCCCGGGCGCGGTCCCTGAACCCGGATCCGAGGCCGGACCCGGGATCTCGGCTCAGGGTTCGGGATCGTGATCGCCGGCGATGCGCCGGTCGTTCTGCATCTCGAGCCACATCGCGTTGGCCACCGCGATCAACGCCGCCAGCGGCAGGCCGAGGATCCAGGCGAAATACCACATGCTGTTTCTCCTCAGTACGAGTTCTGGTTGCTGGTGATCTCTTCGGTGGTGACCTTGCCCCAGAGCACTTTGTAGACCCAGGCGGTATAGGCCAGGATCATGGGCATGAAGATCACCGCGCAGACCAGCATCACGAAGAGCGTCAGATGCGAGGACGAGGCGTCCCACACCGTCAGCGAGGCCGAGGGCTGCAGCGAAGAGGGCAGGATGAAGGGGAACATCGTGAGCCCGACCGAGCTGATCACCCCGGTGATCCCGAGCTTCGAGAAGAGAAGCGTCGAGACCTCGCGCCCGGCGCGCAGGCCGAGCGTGGCGAGCGCGATGCCCACAAAGCCCATGATCGGCGCGATGACGATCCAGGGCCGGACGGCATAGGCGTCAAGCCACGAACCGCCACGCACCACCTCGGTCAGGAGCGGGTTCGAGGGCCCGTTCGCCGCGGCCTCGGTCACCATCTGATAGGCCGGGATGCCGAAGGCGAGCCAGACACCGGCCAGCGCATAGGTGACGAGCGCCACGAGCCCCGCGACCGAGCCGATGGTGCGTGCGCGCATCTGCACGGCGCCTTCGGTCTTGAGCGTGAGCCAGGCCGCACCATGCATCAGCAGCATCGAGAGCGAGACCACACCGGCGAGCAGCGCGAAGGGGCTGAGCAGCTTGATGAACTTCATGAAGAAGTTGCCCGGATAGAGCGGCATCAGGTGATCGGTGAGCTCGAAGGGCACACCGAGGAGCACGTTGCCGACCGCCACGCCGAAGATCAGCGCCGGCACCGCGCCGCCCACGAAGAGCGCCCAGTCCCAGTTGTTGCGCCAGGCGGCACTTTCGCGTTTCGAGCGATATTTGAAGCCCACGGGCCGCAGGATGAGCGCAGCCAGAACGGTGAACATCGCGAGGTAGAAGCCCGAGAAGCTGACCGCATAGAGCGGCGGCCAGGCGGCGAAGATCGCGCCACCGCCGAGGATGAACCACACCTGGTTGCCTTCCCAGACCGGGCCGATCGTGTTGATCACCACGCGGCGTTCGGCATCGGACTTGCCCACGAAGGGCAGGAGCGCGCCGACGCCCATGTCGAACCCGTCGGTGAGCGCGAAGCCGATCAGCAGCACGCCGAGCAGCACCCACCAGATCACGCGCAGGATATCGAAACTGATGAAGTCATGAAGGATCATGGTCTTACTCCGCCGGCATGGTGACAGGTTGGCCCGCGGACATCAGCCGCGCTTCGTGCTTGCGCTGCCAATCCTCGGTTTCCTTCACATCCTGATAGGGGCCCTTGCGGATGTATTTGATCATCAGGCCCATCTCGATGATGAAGAGCACGGTGTAGAAAATGACGAAGCCCGCCAGCGTGATCACCAGATCGGCGATCGACAGATGGCTGACCGACATCGCCGTCGGCAGCACCCCGTCCACCGTCCAGGGCTGACGCCCGAATTCGGCGGTGAACCAGCCCATCTCGGCGGCGATCCACGGCGTGGGGATGATCACCACGGCCATCTTCAGCGCCCAGCGGGGGAACTGCATCCCCTTGAAGTTCGACACGACGAAGAAATAGGCGAGCACGGCGATGAAGCTGAAGCCGAGCGCGACCATGATCCGGAACGACCAGAACAGCGGCCAGACGGTCGGGATCGTATCCTCGGCGGCCTGCACGATCTGCGCGTCGGTCGCGGTCCGCGGATCTTCGACATAGCGCATCAAGAGGAAGGCAAAGCCGAGATCCTTCGAGTGGTTCTCGAACGACAGCTTCACATCCTCGGTCACATCGCCCTTGGCCGCGCGGATCTGCATCAGCGCGTCATAGGCGAGAATGCCCGAGCGGACCCGCTCTTCGGCCTGTTTTTCCAGGTCGTTGATGCCGGGGATTTCCGTGGTGAGCGAGCGCGTGCCGATCAGACCCATCACATAAGGAATGTGGAGCGCGTATTTCGTTTCGCGCGCCTCCTGATCGGGCAGGCCGAAGAGGGTAAACTCGGCCGGCGCGGGCTGGGTCTCCCACATCGCTTCCATCGCGGCGAGCTTCATCTTCTGGTTATGGCTGGTGGAATAGCCGGACTCGTCGCCG
This sequence comes from Rhodobacterales bacterium, assembly GCA_003249215.1. Classification (GTDB taxonomy): domain Bacteria; phylum Pseudomonadota; class Alphaproteobacteria; order Rhodobacterales; family Rhodobacteraceae; genus Rhodobacter. The sequence goes on along the minus strand of QKJR01000095.1, from coordinate 128,819 downwards.
AGGATGACGACCGAGAAGGCCGAGGCCAGACCGAAGGCCGCCGCAACCGCGATCGAGCGGCGGGCAAGTTCGAAATGCACGCCCTTGAGCATGTACCAGGCCGAGACGCCCAGAACGAAGATCGAGGCGGTCACATAGCCCGCCGAGACGGTATGGACGAATTTCGCCTGCGCCACCTCGTTGAATACGACGTCGAAGAAGGAGGTCATCTCCATCCGCATCGACATCGGGTTGAACTCGGCGCCGACCGGGTTCTGCATCCAGCCGTTGGCAATCAGGATCCAGAGCGCGGAGAAGTTCGAGCCGATCGCCACGAGCCAGGTCACCACGAGGTGCCCGACCCGGCTGAGCTTGTCCCAGCCGAAGAACATCAGCCCGACGAAGGTCGCTTCCATGAAGAAGGCCATCAGCCCTTCGATCGCCAGAGGCGCGCCGAAGATGTCGCCGACATAGTGGCTGTAGTAGCTCCAGTTCATCCCGAACTGGAATTCCATCGTGATCCCCGTGGCCACGCCCAGCACGAAGTTGATGCCGAAGAGGGTCGCCCAGAACTTGGTCATCTGCCGCCAGATCGGGCGGCCGGTCATCACGTAAACCGTCTCCATGATCGCCACGAGGATCGACAGACCCAGCGTCAGCGGCACGAAGAGGAAGTGATACATCGCGGTCATGGCAAATTGCAGCCGTGACAGCTCGACGATATCGAAATCCATTCGTCTTGTCCTTTCCTGTTCCCGCACAAGGTCCGGCCTCGGGCCTCGCGAAAGGTGCATGATGCGAAAATATTTCACGCAGATGCATCTTAGGCGCCTGCATCGGCGCTTCCCTGACTCAGATCAAAGGGGCTTTTGGTCGCAGTTTGGTTAAACCCGGGCGGAAAAGCTGCGACGGGACAAAATGCCTCAGGTTTCGAGGGCGATCCGTCGATCGGCCCGGCCGAGATCCTCGGCGCGGTGCGACACGAGGATGATCCCCGATTCGGGCAGGAGCCTGCGCAGGCCGGCCAGCGTGCGGGCCGCTGTGGCGGGGTCGAGGCCCTCGGTCGGTTCGTCGAGCATCAAGAGCGCCGGGCGGCGCAGCGCGGCACGTGCGAGCGCGAGGCGCTTGGCCTGCCCGCCCGACAAGCCCGCGCCGCCCTCGCCGAGGCGCAGATCGAGCCCACCGCGGGGCGCGAGCGCGTCCCACAGATCGACCGCCTCGAGCACCGCGCGGGCGGCGCCGTGCTCGAGCGCGGCGCCCTCGGGCAGAGCAAGGGCGAGGTTCTCGGCCACGGTGCCGCCGATCAGTTGCGGGCGCTGTGGCACCAGCGTCAGGGCCGCGCGCAGCTCGGCCTCGGGCCAGTCCGGCAGGGGCTGACCCTTCAGCGCAACCGCGCCATGGCTCGGCGCGATCAGCCCCGCGAGCACCGCGAGCAGGGTCGATTTCCCGGCCCCCGAGGCGCCGGTGACGAGCAGCGTCTCGCCCGGGGCGAGGCGGAAGGACAAGGGCCCGAAGAGCGGCCCGGCCGCGCCCGGCCGGTGCAGCCCGAGCCCTGCGACCTGCAAAAGCGGCGCGGTTGCGGAGACAGGTGCCGGGGCCGCGGGGGCGGGCGGCGCGCCGGTGGCGCCCTCGGTCAGCTCGAGCACGCGGCTGCCCGCGCCGAGCATCCGGCCGATCTCGGCCATGCCGCGGCGCAGTTGCCCCAGCGTCTCGGCCAGCGCCAGCGCGACGAAGAAGCCGATCGCGGCGCGCGCGGGGCTGATCGTGCCCTGCGCGGCGAGATCGCCGCCGATGCCGAGCGCGGCGGTGGCGGCCAGTGCGGCGGTCAGCCCGACCGCCGCCCCCGAGGCGCGTTCGATGGCGTCGAGGCGGGCGCGGGCGCCGTCCTCGCGCGCGGCGATGGTGCCGACGCGGCCCTGCCAGTCCTCGAGCGCGCCGGCGATGGCCAGATCGGCGCGGTTGCGCACCAGATCGAAGGTCGCCGCGCGCAGGTCCTGCAAGGCGGTTTCGGCGGTTTCTGCCGGGTGCCGGGCGGCGCGCGCGGTCAGCCACAGCGCAAGCCCGCCGCCCGCCGCATAGACCCCGAGAACGGCGAGCGCGACGGCGGGCGCGACGAGGGTCCAAAGTGCGACGGCGGCGCCGATCTGGGTGGCGAGCGCGGCAAGCGCGGGCAGCACGAGGCGCAGCATCAGCCCGTCGAGCGCATCGACATCCGAGGTCAGCCGGTTGAGCGCGCGCGCCCCGCGCAGGCGGCTTTGCACCTCATGCGGCAGGCGCGCGATCCCGGCCAGAAGCTGCACCCGGAGCGCTGCGAGCGCGCGCAGCGTCGCGTCATGGGTCACCAGCCGCTCGCCATAGCGCGCGGCCGAGCGGCCGAGCGCGAGGAAGCGCACCCCGGCCGAGGGGCGGAAGAAATCGAAGCCGATGCCGACACCGGCGAGCCCCGCCGCGGCGGCGGCGGTCACGAACCAGCCCGAAAGCCCGAGCAGCGCCGCGCCCATCACGAGGACGGTGATCGAGAGCGCGAGGCCGCGGCGGAAGGCGCGCGGGTCGGCGGCCAGAAGGCGGCGGGTGAGGCGCAGAAGCGGGCTCATGCGGCGCCCTCCTGCGGCTGGCCAAGCGGTGGCGCAAGCGCGATTTCGCGGTCCATCGCGGCGATCAGGGCGGGGTCATGCGTCGCCACGATCAGCGTCGCGCCCTGCGCGCGCAGGGCTATCAACCCCTCAGTCACCGCGCGGGCGGTGGCGGCGTCGAGATCGGCGGTGGGTTCATCGGCCAGAACGATCCGGGGGGCGGCGAGATGGGCGCGGGCGATGGCCAGACGCCGCGCCTCGCCGCCCGAGACGCCGCCGCCGTAATCGCCCAGCCGCGCATCGAGCCCGCCGGGCAGGGCGGCGACGATTTCTTCGGCGCGGGCGGCGGCAAGGGCCGCGCGCAGATCACCCGCACGCCCGAGTGCGACCGCCTCGGCCAGCGGCGCATCGGGAAAGCGCGGCATCTGTGGCACCCAGCCAAGATCGGCGCGCCAATCCTCGGCGGTCGCCTCCCCGAACCGGGTTTCGCCGCGGCGGATCTCGCCCGCGTCATGGGGGACGAGGCCCGCGAGCGCGGCGAGGCAGGTGGTTTTTCCTGCGCCCGAGGGGCCGGTGAGCGCGACGGCCTCGCCCGGTTCGACACGGCCATCGGGGAAGACGAGCGGCATCGCGCCGGGGCCCGGCGCGACGGCCAACCCGCGCCACGAGAGCGGCGCCGCCCCGAGCGGCGTGCCGCGTCCGCCCGCCCCGGGCAGGGTGCCGCCCGCCGCAATGCGCGCCTCGGCCTCGGCCAGATCGGCGGCGACCGCAAGCGCCGAGGCGCGGTCGTGCCAGGCGGCCGCGAGATCGCGCAGCGGCTGAAAGAAGTCGGGCGCGATCATCAAGAGGAATATCCCCTGCGCCGCGCCCATGCCCGCGCCCCATGTGCCAAACGGGATCTCGCCCAGCAGCGCGAAGCCGACATAGACCGCGACCAGTGCCACCCCGAGCGCCGAGAAAAGTTCGAGCACGGTCGAGGACAGGAAGGCGATGCGCAGAACCGCCATCGTGCGGACCCGCAGATCGCCCGAGGCGCGCGCGAGATCGGCCTCGGCCCGCCCGGTTGCGCCCAGAAGCCGCAGATCGGTGATCGCCGCGATCCGGTCGATGGCAAGCCGCGAGAGCGAGCCGATCTCGGTCATCTGGCGGCGCGAGATCTCCTCGGCGGCCATGCCGACGAGCGCCATGAAGAGCGGGATCAGCGGCCCTGCGACCACCAGAATGCCGGCCACGACCCAGGATTGCGTGAGGGCGAGACCGGCGAGGACGAGCGGGGCCACCCGGGCGCGCAGGCTCGCCGGCTGATAACGCGCGGCCCAGGGGCCGAGCAGCGCCGCTTTCTCGGCGGCGAGGCTTGCCGCCTCGGCGGCGGGAAGGGCGGCCGATCCGCCCGCGCCCTGATGCGCGGCCGCGGTGATCAGCCGGGTGCGCACGGAGGTGACGAGATCACGCGCGGCGCTCTGGGTGGCCGATTGCGACGCCGCATCGAGGCCCGCGCGCAGCACCGCAAGGCCGAGGAAGCCCGCAGCCCCCGGCCAGACGCCGAGCGCGGGACCCTCGGGCGCCACGAGCCCGCCGATCACCAGCGCGACGAGCGCGGCCTGCGCGGGCCAGATCAGCGCCGCCGCCAGCGAGAGCGCGGCCCCGCGCGAGAGCCGGGCCGAAACCGGCGCGGCGAGGCGGCGCAGGAGCTTTGCCGGCGGCGTGTCGGGGTCGGAGGGCGCCGAGGCGGCTGCGGCGTCGGGGACGGTCGGGTTCGGGTCGGTCATCTCGGGCAGACTTTGGGGGCCGGTTCGCGGCGGCACGCTCCGGACCTAGGCGCTGGGCCGGATGAGGCAAGGGGGAACGGCCCGGCTGCGGCGATCTGGCGCGGCCGCACCGCAGCCCGGCCCGGGGCGCCGAACGCGGGCCGCGAAAGGCTCAGAACCACTGGCCGGGTTCCATCAGCCCCAGATCCATGAGTTGCTGCGAGGACCACTCGAAACGCACCGAATTGTACCACCAGAAGGACGGGATCTCATAGGTCGAGCCGGGGTTGTATTTCAGCGCCTTGGCCACCCGGAACGAGGCGATCACGGCGGTCAGGTTGTGGTGCCAGGGGCAGGAATAGGTGTTGTATTCCTCGACGTTGAACGTGTGATCGGCGCGTAGTTCGAGCCCCGGTTCGGCACGGAAGAGGGCGATCCGGTCGATCCGGCGGCGCGCCTTCGGAATATGTTCCTCGAACCGCCAGCGCACGCCGCCGAAGAAATCGAGTTGACGTTCCTTGGCGTGGCCCTGCGCATCGGGGCGCGCGAGCGCGTAATAGCCCGAGCGGTCGAGATGCGCCTCCTCGAGGCTGACGCCGTTCGGGGTGCGGCCGAGATCGGGGGCGTAGAGGTCGATGACATAGGTCAGCATCGCCGCGCGGCGTTCCTCTGTGTGGAAAGCCAGAAGCTCGGCGACGTTGCGGGTCTCGCAGAACGGGTGGAACAGGTATTCGGCGTTGTAGCAGTAATAGAGCCATGTCCCGGGCGGCGCGGCGGCGATCACCGGATTGACCGCGGCGGTGAGCGCGCCGGGGCGGTGCATGTCATAGGGGATGCGGTGCACCGCGCCCTCGAGATCGGGCGGCAGGCGCAGCTCGTCGGGCGCCAGCACCAGAAGCGCGTGGAACCCGGCCTTGAGGTGGTGGCGGATCGTGCTTTCGACCTCGACCAGATCCTCGACCAGAATGAGGCCCACGGGCCCCTTGGCGAGAGCGCCGCGGCCCTCGGTCAGAAATGCGTCGAGTGATGCGTATCTCATGCCTGTCCCTTTTGGCCGGCAGGATCGGGCATGGGCGGGGGGAATTCAAGCCGGTGCGATTGCCGGGGGGATAGGGCCCGGCCGCTGTGTGGCCGGCGGCCGATGGGGCGCGCAACGGTTGAGGGCGCGGCGCTTTTGCACTATCACCCCGCCCAACCCGCGCGAGGAATGGCCCATGTCGGACGCCCCGAAGAAGCTGCATATCAAGACCTATGGCTGTCAGATGAATGTCTATGACAGCGAGCGCATGGCCGAGGCGATGGGCGCCAAGGGCTATACCCTCACCGACGATCCGGCCGAGGCGGATATGGTGCTCCTGAACACCTGCCACATCCGCGAGAAGGCGGCCGAGAAGGTCTATTCCGACCTCGGGCGGCTGCGCCCCTTCAAGGAGGCGAAACCCGATCTGAAGATCGGCGTGGCGGGCTGCGTCGCGCAGGCCGAGGGCGCCGAGATCATGCGGCGGATGCCGCTCGTCGATTTGGTGGTGGGCAGCCAGAACTATCACCGCCTGCCCGAGATGGCCGAGGCGGCGGCGCGGGGCGAGCGGCCGGTCGATACCGAATTCCCGGTCGAGGACAAGTTCGACCTGCTGCCCGAGCGCCCGGTGCAGGGCCGCCCGACCGCCTTCCTGACGGTGCAGGAGGGCTGCGACAAGTTCTGCGCCTTTTGTGTGGTGCCCTATACCCGTGGCTCGGAAATCAGCCGCCCCGTTTCCCGCATCCTGTCCGAGGCGCAGAAGCTCGTCGACAAGGGCGTGCGCGAGATCACGCTGCTGGGGCAGAACGTCAATGGCTATCACGGCGAGGGTGAGGGCGGCGACTGGGGCCTCGGGCGTCTGGTGCGGGCGCTGGCACGTATCGACGGGCTTGAGCGGATCCGCTACACCACGAGCCACCCCAACGACATGGCCGACGACCTGATCGAGGCGCATGGGCTTGAGCCCAAGCTGATGCCCTATCTGCATCTGCCGGTGCAGTCGGGCAGCGACCGGGTGCTCAAGGCGATGAACCGCAAGCACACCGCCGAAGAGTATCTGCGGCTGATCGAGCGCATTCGCGCCGCGCGGCCCGATATCCTGCTGAGCTCGGATTTCATCGCGGGCTTCCCCGGCGAGAGCGATCAGGATCACCGCGACACGATCGCGCTGATCGAGGAGGTCGGCTTCGGCATGGCCTATTCGTTCAAATACTCGCCGCGGCCCGGCACCCCGGCCGCGGGGCGCGAGGGCGTGGCCTCGGAGGTCGCCGATGCCAGACTGCACGAGGTGCAGGCCCTGATCACCCGCCAGCAGCGGGCCGCGCAAGAGGGTATGGTCGGGCGCGAGGTCGGCGTGCTCTTCGAAAAACCCGGCCGTCTGCCCGGCCAGTGGACCGGCAAATCGGACTATCTGCACGCAGTCCATGTGGTGGGCGAGGGGCTCGCGCCCGGGGTGCTCGCGCGGGTGAGAATCACCGAAAGCGGCCCCAATTCGCTCGGCGGTGCGCTGATCGGGGGCTGAGGCCCCGTTCGGCGGCCCAAAAGGCCCATGGGGGCGATTGTGGCCGGACTGCGGCCGGATCGTTTCCGTTGCGGCAGTTCGGCCGCGGCATTTTAGGGTTTGTCCTTGAAACGGTCACAATATCTGGGTGAAGCCGCTTCCAATGCCGCGAAGTTTTGCTAGTGTGGGATGAATTTACCGTGAACCGCCGGCCCCGGGCCGGGGGCTTGGGCTGCGAAGCCGCAGCACGTGAAACGGCGCGTGAATGAGTGATGAAAAGGTGGATGGGGCCATGACGATTTCCAAGAAGAGCTTCGCGCCCGCGATGGGTGCTCTCGCCGGGGCGGCGCTCGCGCTCGCGAGCATGATGGCGCCGGCCGCGGCGCAGCAGATTTCCAAGCCCGAGCGTTACATTCCGACAATCTGGATCGACCCCGACGGCTGCGAGCACTGGGTGATGGATGACGGCGCCGAGGGCTATATGGATGCGCGCAAGACGCGCGACGGCCGCCCGGTCTGCCACCGCAACGTCTGCGGCGTGATCCCGACCGATACGCTCTTTGCCACCGACAGCGCCAAGCTCAGCGGCACCGGGCGCAACTATCTCGAGAATTTCTTCCGCTCGGCCCAGGCCCGGACCTTCATCATCACCGGCCACACCGACAGCCGCGCCTCGGATGAATACAACATGGGTCTCTCGAAGCGCCGCGCCGAAGCGGTGGCGGGCGTCGCCAAGTCGATCGGTGCGCCGGTGCTTGCGGTGAACTGGTATGGCGAGCGTCAGCCGCGTGCGACCAACGCGACGGCCGCGGGCATGGCCGCGAACCGCCGCGTCGAGATTATCTGTGTGAAATGAGGGTGGGGACGATGGCTGTGAAACAGGTTCTTCTGATGGCGGCGGCGGCGGGGCTCCTCGGTGCGTGTGAAATGGCCGAGGGCATGGGGCAGATCGGCCCCGACAAGACCGTCGACCGCGGCATCAACGCCCACCATCTCTCGACGCTCAAGGCCGGGATCTGGATCGACCCCGAGGGCTGCGATCACTGGATCATCGACGATGGCGTCGAGGGCTATCTGACCGCGCGGGTCGACGATTACGGCAAGCCGATCTGCTCGGGCGCGGGTCCGGCGGCGACGGCGGTCGGCCCCTACAAGTCGGGCACCCCGATTGCCGACCCGCTCTGAGTCGGGCGGGATGGATGCTGCACGATGCAGCATCCGCCTAAAAAACAGGCAAAGCGGCCGCGGGATGCATTCCGCGGCCGCTTCTGTTACGGTTTGATGAAATTTTTGGCGCAAGCTCGACTCGGATGAAACCAGTGCTTGCGTGACTCAGGGGGAGGGAGCACCATATCTACATCAACCTCTGACAGGGAGACCTCTTTGGGCTTCAGCGCGATCACACCCCCGCCCACCTCTCAGGATGCACATGAGACGCTTCTCGAGTTTCCTGACAACCGGTTGTTGATCGACCTTTGCGGCGAATTTGACCGCAATCTGGCCCAGATCGAGCACAAGCTCTCGGTTCACATCCTGCGCCGTGGCAATCAGCTCGCCGTCGTCGGTACCCCCGAGGCGCAGGCGCAGGCCGCCGGTGTGCTCGGCCAGCTCTACGAGCGGCTCGAACAGGGCAAGGCGGTCGATGCGGGCGAGATCGACGCCGCGATCCGGATGACCGATTTCGGCCATGAGGGGATCGGCGTGACCGAACAACTCGAGATGTTCGCGGCCGGCAAATACGAGATCCGCACCCGCAAGAAACAGGTCGAGCCGCGCACCGAGGCGCAGAAGGCCTATGTGCGGGCGCTGTTCGAGAATGAGCTCGCCTTCGGCATCGGGCCTGCGGGCACCGGCAAGACCTATCTGGCGGTGGCGGTCGGCGTGACCATGCTGATCGGCGGTCTGGTCGACAAGATCATCCTCAGCCGTCCGGCCGTCGAGGCGGGCGAGCGTCTGGGCTTCCTGCCCGGCGACATGAAGGAGAAGGTCGATCCCTACATGCAGCCGCTCTATGACGCGCTGAACGACTTCCTGCCCGCGAAGCAGATGCAAAAGCTGATGGAGGAAAAGCGCATCGAGATCGCGCCCTTGGCCTTCATGCGGGGGCGCACGCTCGCCAATGCCTTCGTCGTGCTCGACGAGGCGCAGAACGCGACCACGATGCAGATGAAGATGTTCCTGACCCGTCTCGGCCAGGGCTCGCGTATGGTGATCACCGGCGACCGAAGCCAGATCGACCTGCCGCGCGGCACGGCTTCGGGCTTGCAGGATGCCGAGAAGATCCTCGAGGGGGTGAAGGGCATCAGCTTCAACTACTTCACCGCGCAGGATGTGGTGCGCCACCCGCTGGTGGCGCGGATCATCGACGCCTACGACCGCTCCGAGGCGAGCGCGGGCTGAGATACGGTCTATGGTGCAGACAGGGCAAGGGCCGGGAAAATCCCGGCCCTTGCGCGTGACTCAAGGGGCGGATTCAGCGCGAGCGACGGCGCCGACCGAGAGCCACGAGGGCGCCGAGCGGGCCGAGAAGAAGCGCCGCGCTCATCGGCAGGGGGACGGCGGGCAGGGGGCCCTCTGCGGTGGTGATCTCGAGGCGCAGGATGCTGAGCAGCGTCACGCCGCCGCCGGTCTGCAGCGCCTGCAACACGTAGCTGCCATCGAGGAAGGCCTCGAGGTTTTTGATATCATAGGAAAAATCGACATAGGGGTCGGTGGTGCAGGGCGCGAAGGCCTCGCATTGGCCCAGCAGCACGCCATCGCCAAACAATTGCACCGGCGCGCTTCTCGGGCCGATGGCATTGCCATAGGTGCCCCAGAGCCGCGCCGAGACAAAGTGCTCGCCCGCGGTCAGGTAGGGTTTGAAGGTGCCGACGGTCTGGATCGGGCTGATCCCGCCCTCGACGCCGCGATAGATGAATTGCGGCAGCAGGAGCGTATAGGTCGCGGCTTGGGCGGCGGGGCCGAAAAGCGCGCCGCCGATCAGGGTTGCGAGCAGAAGTGTCGCTGTGGTTTTCAGGGAACGGATCATGTAATGGCCTTTGCTCATCGGGAAACAGCTCCGAAAGGTTGTTGTTTACGTAACGTAAGGCAAGGCGGGGAAACCCGACCTTGTGTCCGGCGCAGCGGGCCGGGCGGGTCATCTGCGAGGGATTGAATGAGCGCTCTGATCGAGGTTCTGATCGAATGCGAGGCCTGGGAGGCGATGGAGCTGCCCGCGCTGGCCGAGCGGGCCGTGCGCGCGGTGCTCACCGATCAGGAGATGATGCCCGCAGAGTGGGAGATCAGCCTGCTCGGCTGCGATGATGCGCGAATCGCCGTGCTGAACGCCGATTTTCGGGCCAAGCCGACGACCACCAACGTGCTGAGCTGGCCGGCTCAGGATCTGGCCTCGGAGGAGGAGGGCGGCGAGCCGTGGTTTCCCGAGGTCATGGTGCAGGGCGAGCGCGAGAGTCTCGGCGATATCGCCATCGCCTGGGAAACCTGCGCGCGCGAGGCCGCTGAGGCGGGCAAGCCGATTGCGGATCACGTCACCCATCTGCTGGTGCACGGGGTGCTGCATCTGTTGGGTTATGATCACATTCGCGAGGGCGATGCCGAGCTGATGGAAAAAATAGAAGTGCGCATCCTTGCGCGTTTAGGCATTGTTAACCCATATGAGTGAAGCTGCCCGACTATTGGTTCGGGTGAATTTGGAAAGGACCGATGGGACAAGTCGCTGACGGAGCTGCCTCCGCCAACGCGTCTGCGCCGTCTGACGACGCGGACGACAGTCAATCTTCGGAGCCCCACGCGCGGGGGCTTCTGGGGCGTATTTTCGATGTTTTCGGGCCGTCCGAGCCCGAGGCGAGTGACGAGGGAACGGCCGCCGCGCCTGCGCCCGTTGCCTTGCCGGGGCTTGGCAACCTGCGCCGGATGCGCGTGGGCGATGTGGCGATCCCCAAGGTCGAGATCGTGGCCGTGCCGGTCAACATCCCCCGCGACGAGCTCGTCGAGGTCTTCCGCAACGAGGGCTATTCGCGCCTTCCGGTCTTCAAGGACACGCTCGACACGCCGCTCGGCCTGATCCACCTCAAGGATCTGGCGCTCGAATGGGGGTTCGGCAATGCGGGCGGCGGGCGGTTCTCGCTGCGCAAGCTGTTGCGCCCGCTGCTCTACGTGCCGCCCTCGATGCCGATCGGCGTGCTCTTGCAGAAGATGCAGGTGCAACGCATCCACATGGCGCTCGTGATCGACGAATATGGCGGGGTCGACGGGCTCGTGACGCTCGAGGACCTGATCGAACAGGTGATCGGCGAGATCGAGGACGAGCATGACGAGGCCGAGGACGGCTATTGGAAGCTCGAGAAGCCCGGCCAATGGGTCGTGCAGGCCCGCGCGCCGCTCAAGGAGTTCGAGGCCGAGATCGGCATGGTCCTCGCCGATCCCGAGGAAGAGGCCGATATCGACAGCATGGGCGGGCTCGTTTTCATGCAGATCGGCCGGGTGCCGGCGCGCGGCGAGGTGATCGTGGCCGAGAACGGGGTCGAATACGAGGTGCTCGACGCCGATCCGCGCCGCATCAAGCGGCTCCGGGTGCGTCTGCCGGGCGTATTGCCCGCGGAATGAGCCGGGGCATCTGATCATGGCGCTGGGCCTGCCGCGTCTGGCTGTTCTGCGCGCGCCCGCGCGTCCGCCGATTGCACGGCTCGGCCTTGCCGCGGCGCTGGGCGCGGCGGTGGGGCTCGGGCAGGTGCCCGTGTCGCTGTGGTTCGTGGCGCTGCCCGCGCTCGCGGTTCTGCTCGCGCTTGCCGCGCGGACCGAACGGGCCGCACAGGCCGGCTGGTGGGGCTTCGCCGCGGGCTTCGGCTATGCGCTCGCGACGCTCTACTGGATCGTCGATCCGTTCTTTGTCGAGCCCGAGGTCTATGGCTGGATGGCGCCCTTTGCGCTCATCTTCATGGCGGCGGGGATGGGCCTGTTCTGGGCCATGGGCTTCGCGGCGGGGCACGCGCTTGGCATGGGCGCCCGCAGCCGCGGTTTCGGCATCGCGCTGGGGCTCGCGGCGATGGATCTCCTGCGCAGCTATCTCTTCACCGGTTTCCCCTGGGTTCTGATCGGGCATCTCTGGATCGAGACGCCCGTCGCGCAGGCGGCGGCCGTCGTCGGGGCACAGGGGCTCGGGGTGATCACGCTGGGCCTTGCGGCGCTCGCGGGGGTCGGTTGGGGCGGGGGCGCGGGCCGCCTGCGGCCCGCGCCCCCGCTCTCCCGCGCCTTGCCGCTGGTCGTGGCGCTGCTCGGCCTTGGCGGGCTCTGGGCGCTGGGCGCCGCGCGGCTCGCCGCCCCCGAACCCACCCGCGCCACGCGGCTCACCCTTCGCCTCGTGCAACCCAACGCGCCGCAGGATCTCAAATGGCAGCCCGAACACCGGATGGAGTTCTTCTTCCGGCATCTCGACCTGACCGCAGAGGCACCGGCGCCCGGCGCCCCGCGCCCCGATCTGATCCTCTGGCCGGAAACCGCGGTGCCCTTCCTGCTTGAGCGGCCGGGCGACGGGCTGATGATGATTGCGCAGGCGGCGCAGGGCGTGCCGGTCGCGCTGGGTATTCAGCGGGCTGAGGGATTGCGGTATTACAACAGCCTTGCGGTGATCGGTGCGGGGGGCGCGGTCGAGGCGGTCTATGACAAGTATCACCTCGTGCCCTTCGGCGAATATGTGCCGCTCGGCGATCTCGCGGCGCGCTTCGGGATCGCGGCCTTTGCGGCGCAGGAGGGCAATGGCTATTCGGCGGGGCCGGGGCCGCGGGTGCTCGATCTCGGGCCGCTTGGCCTAGCGCAGCCGCTGATCTGCTATGAGGCGGTCTTTCCGCAGGACATCCGCCGCGCGCCCACCCGCCCCGACTGGCTGTTGCAGGCGACGAATGACGCCTGGTTCGGCGAGGCGGCGGGGCCCTGGCAGCACCTTGCGCTCGCGCGGTTGCGCACGATCGAGTTTGGCCTGCCGCTCGCGCGCGCGGCCAACACCGGCGTCAGCGCGATGATCGACGCCAAGGGGCGGGTCACGGCCGAGCTCGGCATGGGCAAGATGGGCGCGCTCGACGCCACCCTGCCCGCCGCACTGCCCCCCACGCCCTATGCGCGGCTCGGTGACGCCCCCGTTTTCGCCCTGCTCCTCGCGCTTTCGGGGTTGATTTACCTTTTGCGGCGAAGATACCGCGTTGACCCCGCTCAACCGGGGGATTAGTCAGGCCCATCAAACCGTCACAACGGCTTCCTGGCGTGGCGGGGTTACACCAATGGAGCACTTCCCATGTCCCGAGAGAATTACGTTTTCACCTCCGAGTCGGTCTCGGAAGGTCACCCCGACAAGGTCTGCGACCGCATTTCCGATGCCGTGCTCGACGCCTTCCTGGGTGAGGAACCCAATGCCCGCGTCGCCTGCGAGACCTTCGCGACCACCAATCAGGTCGTCGTCGGCGGCGAGGTCGGCCTCTCGGACAAGGCGCGTCTGGCCGAGTTCATGGGCCGCATCGACACGATCGTGCGCGACTGCGTGAAGGACATCGGCTACGAGCAGGACGCCTTCCACTGGGCCACGTTGAAATTCGCGAATTACCTGCATCCGCAATCGGCCCATATCAGCCAAGGCGTCGACAAGGACGGAGCCGGCGATCAGGGGATCATGTTCGGTTACGCCACCGACGAGACGGCCGAACTGATGCCCGCGCCGATCCAATATGCCCATGCCGTGCTGCGCCGTCTGGCGGAGGCGCGCAAATCGGGCGCGGAGCCCACGCTCGGCCCCGATGCGAAATCGCAGCTTTCGGTGCGCTACGAGGGTGGCAAGCCCGTGGGCGTCAGCTCGATCGTTCTGTCGACGCAACACAAATACGAAAGCCAGACGAGCGACGACATTCGCGCCATCGTCGAGCCCTATATCCGCGAGGTCCTGCCCGCGGGCTGGATCGACGAACGCACCGAATGGTGGGTGAACCCGACCGGCACCTTCGTGATCGGCGGCCCGGATGGGGATGCGGGTCTGACCGGGCGCAAGATCATCGTCGACACCTATGGCGGTGCGGCGCCGCATGGAGGCGGGGCGTTTTCCGGCAAGGACCCGACCAAGGTCGACCGCTCGGCCGCCTATGCCGCGCGCTATCTGGCCAAGAACGTGGTGGCCGCGGGGCTCGCGCAGCGTTGCCTTATTCAGGTGAGCTATGCGATCGGCGTGGCCAAGCCCCTCTCGATCTATGCCGATACCTATGGCACGGGCGCAGTGCCCGACGAGGAAATCGAGCGTATCGTGGCGCAATGCATGGACCTGACGCCGAAGGGCATCCGCACGCATCTTGATCTGTGCAAGCCGATCTATGCGCGCACTGCCGCCTACGGCCATTTCGGCCGCGCGCCCGAGGCGGATGGCGGGTTCTCCTGGGAGAAGACCGACCTGATCGAGGCGCTGAAAAAGGCGGTCTGAGCCGGGTCACAGGCCGGGTCACAGGCAATGAGGAAGGGCCCCGCATGGGGCCCTTTCGTTTGGTGCATGGCGGTGGGTGAGGCGGGCCCGCGCAACGCCTGTGCGCCGATCTTCCGGGTGCGTCCGGCGGCGGCTCAGGCGCGGCTGCGTCCGGCCCGCAGGTGATCGCTCCAGACGAGAGCCAGCACGAGGCCGAGCGCGATCATCACCGTGATGTTGATCGCCGCCCAGCTCGACAGGTGGAACAGCGCGCCGGCAAAGAGCGAGGCCCCGGCGACGAAAAGGAAGATCAGGAAATCGCCCAAGCCCTGCAGCGCGACCGATCCCGCCTCGGCCGAGGCGCGCGCGATCATCACGGTCGAGCCGGTATAGGCGAAGTTCCAGCCGATGCCGAGCAGCACGAGCGTGGTCCAGAACTGCGCCAGTTCCTCGCCGGTCAGCGCGATGATCGCGCCGATCGTCACGATCACGATCCCGAGCACCATCACCGGCAGATGCCCGAACCGCTCGATCAGCCGTCCGGTGAAGAAGCTCGGGGCGAACATCCCCATGATATGCCACTGGATCCCCAGCGCCGCCGCCTCGCCACCGAAACCGCAGGCCATGATCGCGAGCGGTGCCGCGGTCATGGTGAAGGTCATCGAGCCATAGGCGAAGGCGCCGCAGAGCACCGCGATCAGATAGGAGCGGGTGACCGGGAGCCGTCTGGCGCCGCCGCCGGTCGCGCGTTCGTGGCGCAGGCCATGGCCGCCGGGCAAACGCAGGAAGAACAGGAAGGGCAGGGTGGCCGCGGCCAGCAACGCCTGACCAGCGAAGGCCGAGGCATAGGGCACCCCAAGCGAGAATTGCTCGGAATGGATCGCGATCTGCGGGCCGATCACCGCCGAGCCGAGCCCGCCGAGCAAGACCATCGAGACCGCCCGCGCCCGCATCTCATGGGCGACGGCCTGACCCGCGGCGAAGCGATAGGATTGCACGCAGGCGATGTTGAGCCCGAACAGGAACGAGCCCATGCACAGGATCGCGAAGGAGCCCTGCATCACCCCGAAGGCGCAGATCGCCGCCCCGCAGGTCGCGATCAGCGCCCCGATGAGGTAGATCGGGCGCCGCCCGTAGATCCGCACCAGCAACGAGACCGGGATCGTCGCGAGGCAGGTGCCGATCATGAAGGTCGAGACCGGCAGCGTCGCCCAGATCGGCGAGGGGGCGAGCACCGATCCGATCACCCCCCCGAGCGACACCATGATCGGCGGGATCGCCCCGGCGAGCGCCTGCGCGCACATCAGCAGATAGACGTTGATGGGCAGCCGCGGCGCCGGGGACTGCAGGGTCGTATCGGTCACGGAAACGGGCCTTTCGGATCGTAGCAGGGAGCGCGCGGGCGATGCGGCACGCAACGGGGCGGGGTGGTGGATAAGGGCATCATCGCGGTCCCGCTGCTGCAGCGGAACATTAAATCCTGCATTCTTTTCGTGCATATGTGCACTAATCCCGCGTATCCACCGAACATTTCAGGCTTTTCCACCCCGACGACGGCCACCGTGCTCGCCCCCCGCGGCGCGCGGGCGCATGCTGAACGGGGGGCATTCGATTTCGGAGAATTCAGCCCGTGTCTCATGAGTTCCGTCTGGCGCCGAGCGAGGCGACGAATCTCGAGCGGATCCATCTGATCGCCTCTTTCGTTCTCGTGGCCGAGCACATGAGCTTTGCCGCCGCGGCGCAGATCGCGCGGGTGTCTTCCTCGACATTGAGCCGCAAGGTCGCCCGGCTCGAGGATCTGCTGGGCCTGCGGCTTCTGGAGCGGACCACCCGGCGTGTCGTCTTCACCGAACTCGGCGAGATCTACTTCCAGCAATGCCGCGAGGTGCTGGGCCGGCTGCGCGAGGCCGACGAGATGATCTCGTCCTACAATTCCGAGCCGCAGGGCCTGTTGCGGGTCTCCTTCCCGGTGGCCTTCGGCCGGCTCGCGCTGTCCGACATCATCGCCGATTTCATCGCCACCTATCCCAAGGTGAAGGTCGAGGCGAATTACACCGACCGTTTCGTCGACATCCTCGAAGAGGGCTATAATGCCGTGGTGCGGATCGGCTCCTTGCCCGATTCCAGCCTCGTCGCGCGCAAGATCGGGCGCAATCGCAAGTTCCTCGTGGCCTCGCCCGACTATCTTGCCGAGCGGGGCACGCCGATCGTGCCCGCCGATCTGGCCGAGCACGATTGCCTGTGCTTCTCGCGCTATGCCCATTCCGGCACCACATGGCAGTTTCGTCAGGGCGAGGGGATCGACACGGTGCGCGTCGCCGGTGATTTCCGCTCGGATTCCTCCGAGGCGATCAATCAGGCGGCGATGCATGGCGCCGGGATCGCGATCGTCGCGGGCTATATCTGCCGCGAAGCGATCGAGCGGGGCGAGCTGATCGAGCTGTTGCCGGACTGGACGGTCTGGCCCGAATCCAACATCTATGTCTGCTATGCTTCGAACAAGCACCTTCAGCCCAAGGCCCGGGTGTTTTCCGATTTCCTCGTGCAGCGGCTGCGCAGCCTCCTGCGCTGAGCCTCCTGCGCTCAGCCTCAGGCGCCGATCCGGCCGAGCCCGCGGGGCAGCACGTTCATCACCTCGATGCCGGTCTCGGTGACCAGAAGCTGATCCTCGATCATCATCGCGCCATGGCCGTGATGATAGAACGGCACCTCGAAGGCGAGCACCATGCCGGGCTCGATCTCTTCGCCGTTCTGCGCCGAGATGAAGGGCCATTCCTCGGAGCCGCAGCTCGCGCCGATCGAATGGCCGAAATGGCCGCGGTGATAGTCGGGCAGGCCGAGCCGGCGGGTGGTGGCGAGCACGGTGGCATGGACCTCGCAGAAGGCCGCCCCCGGGCGCAAGGCGGCAAGCCCCGCCTCGAAGGCCTCTTCGATGACCGAGAAGAGCCGTGTGACGCTGGGCGCCGGCGCGCCGAGCGTATAGCTGCGGGTGCCGTCCGAGAGATAGCCATCGACCGCGATACCCATATCGGCCTTGACCAGATCGCCGGGCGCGAGCACCGGATCGGGCGCGAGCAGGTTCGGACCGACCGCGATGCCCGCGCGCTCGCCACTGATCGAGAAACCGCCCGCGCGGGCGGCCGCGGCGGCGCCCTCGCGCCAGAGCCGGTCGAGATCGGAGCGCGCCATGCCGGCCTCGGCCTTGGCCGCCATCCGCACGAGGCCCGCCTCCGAGGCCACATTCGCCTGACGCAGGCAGGAGATTTCGCGCGCGGTCTTGATCGCGCGCAGCCGGCGCAGCACTTCGGAGCCGTCGACGAAATCCACCTCGGGCAGGGCGGCGCAGAGGGCCGCGAAATCCGCGCCGGGCAGGAATTCGAGATCGACGCCGACCCGCGCGCGGCCCAGGTGACGACAGGCGAGCAGCTCGCCGATCAGCTCGATCACGCGGGCGCGGTCAAAGCTTTCCGGGCGGGGCCCGCCAAGCGCCTGGGCCCGATAGGCGGCCTCGACGCCCACCACCGGATCGACCCCGGCGCGCGGCGAGAAATCGACATAGTCGATCCAGATCGGATGGGTGATCAGCTCGATCGCCGAGCGCGGTGCCGCACCGAAATGCAGTGCGTGATCGGACAGGATCGCGGCAATCGCCTCGCTTGCGTCCGAGGGCACGAGCGCCACCGACGCCCCGCCGCGGCGCCACATCGCGGCAACCCCCGCGTCGAGGCCGGTCGCCCAGCGAAAGGCTTCGGGTTGAAACAGCAGCAGCGCATCCATCCCCTGCGCGCGCATCAGGCGAGAGGCGCGGGGCCGGTCGAGTTCACTCATGCGGGGATCCTTGTGCGGGATCCGGCGGGCATCCCCTCGATGCCCGCCGGGATGGTGTGTCGCCCGGGGGTCAGCCGACGACCTTGACCCGCGCCATCGAGCCTTCGAAGCCCTCGGCATTGGTCGTGTGATCGGTGATCCGGGTGTTCGAGATGGTCTGCCAGGCCGCCATCACGATCGGGAAATGCGGCACATCCTGCATCACCTTGCGCTGCACCTTGTGCCACAGTTCGACGCGCTCGGCCTGATCGAGCGACACCGCCGCCGCCTCGAGCCAGGCATCGACCTCGGGGTCGGAATAGCCGGTGCCGTTGGAGAAGGCGACGCCCTTGATGTCGTTCTTCGACCAGAGCAGCCGTTGCACGCCGACCTGCGGATCGAACAGGTTCGAGATCGAGGCGAGGTGGAGCTGATAGTCCTGCTCGCCATAGACGCGCTTGATCAGCGTGCCCATGTCCTGCCCGCGCAACTCTAGGGTGATGCCCGCCCGGCCCATCGCGGCGCGCAGGAATTCGCCCAACACGCGCTGATCCTCGCCGACATATTCGAGCGACAGGGTCACGCCGTCGGGGTGGCCCGCCTCGGCGACCAGCGCCTTGGCCTTGTCGATGTCATAGGGGTAGGGCGAGGGCTCGTCGAGGTGGAAGGCCGCGTGATAGGGCACGACCGTCGCGGCGCAGGGCGTCGCATAGTTGAAGAAGACGACCTTGTTGATCATCTCGCGGTTGATGCAATGCGCGATCGCCTGACGCAGCTTGGGGTTGTCGAGCGGGGCCACGCGCGTGTTGGCCTCGACGATGATGATATTCGGCGGATCGTAGGCATAGCCCTTGTCGGTGAAGGCGATATGCGGCACCTCCTTGAGCCGGTCGATGTCGCGGAACGGCACCGGGGTGCGATAGCCGATGTCGATCTCGCCGGTCTCGAAGGCGATGGTGCGCGCCGAGGGGTCAAGAATGAACTTCGCCACCAGCGTGTCGATGAGCGGCAGATCCGGGTTCCAGTACTCGGCGTTCTTTTCCCAGATCACATGGCTGCCGCGGACCCATTCCTTGAACCGGTAGGGGCCGGTGCCGATCGGGGCGGTATTGTTGGGGTGGGTCAGCGGGTTCTCGTCGGGGCCATAGAGATGTGCCGGCACGATCGGGCTTTCCATCGAGGAGAAGGCCTTGAGCAGGAAGGGCGTCGGCGCCGACAGATGCAGGATGACCGTGTGATCGTCGGGGGTCTCGATCTCGGTGATCTTCGAAAAGGTCGAGCGGTTGCGCGAATGGTATTTCGCGGCGGTCTGCATCGAGAATTTCACATCGGCCGAGGTGAAATCCTTGCCGTCATGCCATTTCACGCCTTCGCGCAGCTTGAACGTATAGGTCAGGCCATCGGGCGCGACCTCCCATTCCGTTGCCAAAAGCGGCGTCGGGTTCATGTCCAGGTCGAATTCCAGCAGGCCTTCGCTGACATGCGCCGACCAGATCAGGCTCGACGTGTTCACGAAGGACAAAAGCGCGGGCGCCTCGGTCACGCCGACCATGTTCACGACGGTCGTGCCCTGAGCGCGCGCGACGCTCGGGAGCACCCCGGCGCCGAACAGGCCCGCCGTCGCCGGTAGCGCCGCAAGACCCGCCAGAACCTTGCGGCGTGAAAGCTTGTCCAGTCTCTCAGTCATGTTCGTTCCTTTCTGTGCCGCTATGGCACCCCTGTCGTTGGGCCTCTTTGCGGGCCTTAGTCCTGATATCCGTAGTGATCGCGGGCGGCCTCGGGGCTCACCAGCCCGTTGGCGATATCGGCCGCAATCGCGGCCCGGTCCCGGCGCCGCGGATCGCCGGTGCCGCCGCCGCCGGGCGAGCAGATCACCGCCCGCGCGCCCACCGGCACGAGATGCATTCCCTTGCGGTCGAGCGAGGCGCCGGTGCTGAGCCGCACCTTGCCCGCCGCGCCGTCGAGGCCGCCTTGCGCGCCGCGCGGGGCGAATTTGATCCGCTCGAAGGCATTGCCGATCTCGAAGGGTTCGGGGATCGAATTGCCGATCTCCATGATCTGGCCGAGCCCGCCGCGGAATTCGCCCGCGCCGCCCGAATCCGGGTTCAGCTCCTTGCGCCACATCACCACGGTCGACATGCTTTCGAAGATCTCGACCGGGCCGCCGCGCACCCCCGAGGGGAAACCGGTGGCCGACATCCCGTCGCGATAGGGCAGCGCGCCCATGCCGCCGGTGGTCACCAGTCCGACCATATAGCCATTGTCGAATTTAGGCGGGCTTGACCAGGGCCCCACGGCGCGCAGGTTCCACAGCACCCCCGCGCCCTCGGCCGGCACCTTTTCGGGGACCGCCTGACGCAGGCAGTTGAACACCAGATCGGGCAGCATCAGCCCCATCAGATGGCGGGCGACCACCGCGGCGGGCTTGAGCGCATTGAGGATACAGCCCTCGGGCGCGGTGACGCGCCGGGGCGCGAGCGATCCGGCATTGTTCGGAATGTCGCCCGTGATGGCCACGCCGATCGCATAGCTCGTATAGGCGAGCGTGTAGCACAGCGGCGTGTTGAAATTGTATTTCGTCATCCCGGCCGAGCCGGTGTAATCCACCTCGATCCCGTCATCGGCAATCGTCAGGCGTGCCTTGAGCACGATCGGCTCATCGACGCCATCGAGCGTGATCTCGCTCGACCAGCTGCCATGGGGCAGGGCGCGGATCTTCGTCAGAACCGCCTCGCGCGAGGTGTCGATGATATGATCGGCGAGCGCGTCGAGACGGTCGAGGCCGAATTCCTGCATCATCTCGCCCAGCCGCTCGCAGCCGATCGCATTGCAGTTCACCAGCGAATAGACATCGCCCACCGTCTCGACCGGCTGGCGGGTATTGGCCCGGATCACCGCCATCAGGCTCTCGTTGACCTGACCGGCATCGACGATCTTCAGGATCGGCAGATAGAGCCCCTCCATGAACACATCGCGCGAACTCGACCAGTCGTTCACGCCGCCGATATCCATGATATGGCTGTTGCAGGCGAGGAAACCGACGAGCTTGCCCTGATGGAAGCAGGGGGTGGTGATCGAGATGTCGTTGAGGTGTCCGGTGCCCATCCACGGATCGTTGTGGATATAGACGTCGCCCTCCTGCATGGTCTCGACCGGATAGGCGTCGATCACGTGCCCCACCGCGAGCGCCATCGAGTTGATGTGCCCCGGCGTGCCGGTCACCGCCTGCGCGAGCATCCGGCCCTGCGCGTCGAAGACCCCGGCCGCCAGATCGCCCGACTCGCGCACGATCGTCGAGAAGGCGGTGCGCTGACAGACCTGCGCCTGTTCCTCGACCACCGCCAGAAGGCGGTTCCACATGATCTGCTTGTCGATCAGGGAAATGCTCTTGTCACTCATCGGCTGCTCCTGTTCAGGCCTCAAGGCCATAGATCTCGCGCGCGGCCTCGGGGCTGATCAGCCCCCAGTCGAGATCGCGCCGCACGGCATCGCGGTCGCGCGCCCGGGGATCGCCCGAGCCGCCGCCGCCCGAGGATTTGACGGTGATCCGCGCGCCGGCCGGCACGCTGAAGCTCTCCTTGCCGCCGCGCGTCTCGCCAGTGCTCAGCACGAGGGCACCGGCCGCGCCATCACAGCCGCCGGCCGCGCCCTTGGCGGGGTTCTCGATCCGCTCGTAGCCCGCGAAGAAATCGAAGGGCTCGGGGATCGAATTGCCGAGCTCGATCCATTGCCCGAGCCCGCCGCGGAATTCGCCCGCGCCGCCCGAATCCGCGCGCAGTTCCTTGCGCCAGATCACCAGCGTCGACATCTGCTCGAAGACCTCGACCGGGCCGCCGCGCACCCCCGAGGGGAAACCGGTGGCCGACATCCCGTCGCGATAGGGCAGCGCGCCCATGCCGCCGGTCGTCATCACCTGAATTCGGTAGCGGTTCCAGATCTGCGCGGGGCTGTCCCAGGGGCCCATCACGTTGATGCCCCAGAGCCCGCAGGTGTTTTCGGCCGTCACCCGGTCGGGGATGACCTGACGCAGGCAGTTGAACACCAGATCGGGCAGCATCAGCCCCATCTGCGAGCGCGCGAAGACGGGGGCGGGCTTGAGCGCGTTGAGGATGCAGCCCTCGGGCGCGGTCACGATGCGCGGCGCGAGCGAGCCCGCATTGTTCGGAATATCGCCGAAGATCGCGATGCCGAGCGCATAGCTCGTATAGGCGAGCGTATAGCAGAGCGGCACGTTGAAATTGTATTTCGTCATCCCCGCCGAGCCCGCGTAATCGACGGTGATATCGTCCTCGGTGATCGTCAGCGCGGCCTTGAGATGGATCGGTTCATCGCGCCCGTCGAGCGTCAGCTCGCCATGCCAGGTACCCTTGGGCAGGGCGCGGATCTTCGTCAGAACCGCCTCGCGCGAAGTGTCGATGATATGATCGGCCAGCGCATCGAGCCGGTCGAGGCCGAATTCGCGCATCATGTCGGTCAGCCGCTCGCAGCCGATCGCATTGCAGTTGATCAGCGAATAGACATCGCCCACCGTCTCGACCGGCTGGCGGGTATTGGCGCGGATCACCGCCATCAGGCTCTCGTTGACCTGACCGGCATCGACGATCTTCAGGATCGGCAGATAGAGACCCTCCATGAAGACATCCCTGGAGGACGAGCGATCCGCGATGCCGCCGATATCCATGATATGGCTGTTGCAGGCGAGGAAACCGACGAGCTTGCCATCGTAAAAACAGGGCGTGGTGATCGAGATGTCGTTGAGGTGCCCGGTGCCCATCCAGGGATCGTTGTGGATATAGACGTCGCCCTCGCACATGGTCTCGACCGGATAGGCGTCGATCACGTGCCCCACCGCGAGCGCCATCGAGTTGATATGCCCCGGCGTGCCGGTCACCGCCTGCGCAAGCATCCGGCCCTGCGCGTCGAAGACCCCGGCCGCCAGATCGCCCGACTCGCGCACGATCGTCGAGAAGGCGGTGCGCTGACAGACCTGCGCCTGTTCCTCGACCACCGCCAGAAGGCGGTTCCACATCACCTGCAGGTCGATCAGGCCGGGGGTCGTGGTGGGGCCCGTGCCGGTGTCGGGCGTCTCGGTGCCGCTCATGCCGCATTCTCCTTGCGATCCATGACGATGGAGCCGGCGGCGTCGATGCGCGCGTCGAATGCCCCGGTGACGAAGGTGGTGGTTTCCGCCTCGACGATGAGCGCGGGGCCTGGCACGCTGTCGCCCGGGATCAGATCGGTGCGCGCATAGCGCAGGATCTGAACCGGCGCCTCGGCGCGGCCGTCGAAGATCGTCACGCTCTCGCCCGAAGGGGTGCGGCCGCTCGGCGCGATCGGGGCGATGGTGGCGGGCAGTTCGGGCGGGGTGGTGCAGGCGACGGACCAGGCCATGATCTCGATCGCCGCCTGCGGGATCGAGCGATTGAAGAGCGCCTCATAGGTCTCTTCGTAGGTGCGGCGCATCTCGGCGATATCCTCGGCGCCAAGCGCGCGCAGCGGCAGCACCACCGGGATTTCATGCCCCTGGCCGACATAGCGCATGAAGGCGATGCGGCTTTCCTGGATCGGCACGCCATGGGCGGCCGGTTCGACCCAGGCGCGGATCTCGGCCGACATCTCGTCGAGCATCCGGGTGGCGACGGCGGCGTCGAAACTGTCCAGACGCATGTAGTTCGAGCGCACGATCTCGTAGCTGACCGGGGCGGCGAGGAAGCCCACGGCTGAGCCGACGCCGGCATTGGCCGGGATGATGACCCGCGGCGCGCCGATCTTCTCGGCGACGCGCGCGGCATGCAGGGGGGCGGCGCCACCGGTCGCGATCATCGTATGGGCCGAGGCGACCACGCCGCGCTCGACGGTATGGGAGCGGGCGGCCGAAGCCATGTTTTCGCAGACCATCTCATAGACGGCATAGGCCGACATCTCGGGTCCGAGCCCGATCTTGTCGCCGACATGTTCCGAAAGCGCGGCTTTCGACAGATCGGCGCGCAGCGTCATCGAGCCACCGGCGAAGCCCTCGGGATTGATCAGCCCGAGCGCCACATCGGCATCGGTCACCGCCGGGCGTGTGCCGCCCGACCCGTAGCAGGCCGGCCCCGGCACCGAGGAGGCCGATTCCGGCCCGACCGTCACCCGCTTGAGCGCATCGACATGCGCGAGCGAACCGCCGCCCGCGCCGATCTCGACCATCTCGATCACCGGGATCCGGAGCGGCAGGCCCGAGCCTTTGAGGAAGCGCGCCGCGCGGTCGACCTCGAAGATCCGCGAGCTCTCGGATTCGTAATTCTCGATCAGCGAGACCTTGGCCGTGGTGCCGCCCATGTCGAAGGCGATGACCTGTTTCTCGCCGAGCTTGGCGGCGATCTGCGAGGCGAAGACCGCGCCGCCCGCCGGCCCGGATTCGACCAGCCGCACCGGGAAGGCGCGCGCCGTTGCGACCGAGGTCAGCCCGCCGCCCGAGGTGATCAGCGACAGGATCCCGCGGAAGCCGAGCTCGTCGAGCCGCGTCTCCATCCGCGCCAGATAGCCATCCATCAGCGGCTGCACATAGGCATTGGCGACGGTGGTCGAGGTGCGTTCGTATTCGCGGATCTCGGGGCAGACCTCGCACGACAGCGACAGGTGCAGCCCCGGCGCCGCGGATTTGAGGATCTCGGCCGCGCGACGTTCATGCGCGGGGTTGATGAAGGAATGCAGCAGGGCGATCGCGACGCTCTCGATGCCCTTGGCGGTGAGCTCGGCCGCGATCTCGAGCAGTTGCGCCTCGTCGAGCGGCATCAGTTCCCGCCCGCGTGCATCCATCCGTCCGCGCACCGTCATCCGCAGCGGTCGCGCCACGAGCGGGGCAGGGCGTTCGAGCGCGAGCTCGTATTGGTCATAGCGGCTCTCGGTGCCGATCTCGAGGATGTCGCGGAACCCGTCGGTGCCGATCAGCGCGGTCTTGGCGCCGCGCCGCTCGATGATCGCATTGGTCGCAAGCGTGGTGCCATGCACGAAGGCATCGACCTGCGGCAGGCTGCGCCCGGAAATGCCCATGATCTTCTGGATGCCGTTCAGCACGCCCTCTTCCGGGGCGGCGGGCGTCGTGAGCACCTTGGTGGTCCAGCGCGTGGGCCCTTCCTCGAGCACGATATCGGTGAAGGTGCCGCCCACATCGGCGGACAGGCGAAGGGTTGCAGGCATGTCTTTGGGCGCGCTCACCAGGGCACTCCTTGTCAGATGGAAATTGGAGGTGGTGCGGCGTTTCCGTGGCGCTCGGGGCGCGATGGGGGACGGATGCACCAAGTTTCTGCATCGCAGAGTTGCACGGCGATTAGTGCATGCGAAGTCTCAATCCTGCACGAAACTATTGCATCTGTGGGGGTAATCGGGGCCGCCGGGCGGCTTGGCAAGCCGCGAAAACCGGTGCTAACCTTTGCTCATGCTGCAAGTGCAGCGAAGGCGCGGTCGATCCGTGCCGAGCGAATAGACCGAAATCCAAGGCGCTGCAAGCCGATCACCTGGTGTCGTATTGACGCAGGACGGTGCCGTCGTGCCTCTCACCGAGAAAGGTTCGGAAATGTCCCGCAAGACCGCGACCCCGTGCCCCGCTCTCGCCCTTCGCCTGCCCTTCGCATGCGGGGCGGCCTGATGGGCCTTTTGCGCACAATCCGCCGCACCGCCTTGCAGGCGCTGCCTACGATGTTCGGCATCGTGCTCATCGCCTTCATCCTGTTGCACCTGATGCCCGGCGATGCGGTGGATGCAATCTCGGGGATGTCGGGCTCGTCGAGCCAGGAGACGATGGAGGAGATGCGCGCTGCCTATGGGCTCAACGACAGCCTGCCGGTGCAGTTCATCCGCTACGTCGCCGGCGTCTTCACCCTGAATTTCGGGATGTCGATCAACTATTCGGCGCCGGTGCTCGACGTCATCATGGAGCGCCTGCCCGCAACGCTCACGCTGATGTTCACGGCCTTCGTGCTCGCGCTCAGCTCGGGCATCGTGATCGGCTGGGCGATGGCGGTCTTCGCAGGGCGCTGGGTCGACCGGCTGCTGACGGCCGGCTCGCTCCTGCTTTACTCCGCGCCGAACTTCTGGGTCGGGCTGATGATCATCGTCTATTTCTCGGCCAAGCTGCAGCTCTTCCCGGCCGGCGGCGCCGAGACGATCGGGGCCGATCTGCAGGGCTGGGCCTGGTTCACCGACCGACTGCACCATCTCGTGTTGCCCTCCTGCGCGCTCGCGGCCTTCTTCGTGGCGATCTATGCCCGGCTGACCCGCGCCGCGATGCTCGAGGTGCTGCGTCAGGACTATATCCGCACCGCCCATTCCAAGGGCCTGCATCCGATGCTGATCCAGTTCCGCCACGGCCTGCGCAACGCGCTGATCCCGGTGACCACGGTCGCGGGTCTGCATCTGGGCAACATGCTCGGCGGCGCCGTCGTGGTGGAGACGGTGTTCAACTGGCCCGGCCTCGGGCGGTTGACGATGAATGCGCTGGCGGCGCGCGACACGCAGGTTCTGCTCGGGATCCTGCTTTTGTCGTCGATCGCGGTGATCGTGACCAATGTGCTGATCGACTGGCTGGTGAGCTGGCTCGATCCGCGGATCCGGAGCTGAACCGATGTCCCTTCTCGCAACCGACCCGAACGACCGGCCGCGCCTGCGCCTGCCGAAATCGCTGCGCAACCCGCTCTTCGTGCTGGCCGTGATCGTGCTGCTCGGCGTGCTGGTGATGGCCGTCTTCGCCGCCCAGATCGCGCCCTACGATCCGCTCGACATGGTCAACATGCCCTTCCTCTGGCCCTTTGCCGATCCGAGCTCGCCGCTTGGCACCGATCAGCTCGGGCGCGATCTGTTCTCGGGGATCGTGCAGGGCAGCCGCGCGACCCTGCTCGTGGGCTTCTCCTCGGCGGTGCTCGGCCTGATGATCGGCACCTGCGTCGGGGCGCTGGCGGGCTATTTCGGCGGCTGGGTCGATATCATCCTGATGCGGGTGACCGAGATCTTCCAGACGATGCCGACGCTCTTGTTGATCATCGTGATCCTGGCGATCGGCAACCCCTCGATCCCGCTCATCGCGATCTCGATCGGGCTTGCGGCCTGGCCGATGATCGCGCGGCTCGCGCGGGCCGAGTTCCTGTCGCTGCGCGAGGCGGATTTCGTGATGGCGGCGCGCGCGCTTGGCTATCCCACCGGGCGGATCATCCTGCGCGAGATCCTGCCCAACGCCCTGCCGACGCTGATCGTCGGGGCCTCGGTTCTGGTCGCCAACGGGATCCTGCTCGAAAGCGCGGTCTCCTTCCTCAACCTCGGCGACCCCAATGTGGTGAGCTGGGGCAGCCTGATCGGCAACGGCCGCACGCAGATCCGTTCGGAATGGTATCTCTCGGCGCTGCCCGGTGTCGCGACGGTGCTCACGGTGCTCTCGCTCAACATTCTTGGCGACCGGCTGACCGATATCCTCAACCCCCGTTCGGGAGAGCGCTCATGATCCCCAAGCCCCCGGTTCTCGAATTGCTCAAGCTGGAAGTCGGCTTCCCCGGCGCGCCGATCGTCAAGGGGATCGACCTGAAGATCGAAGAGGGCGAGAAGGTCGCGCTGGTCGGGGAATCGGGGTGCGGCAAGTCGCTCACGGCCTTTTCGATCCTGCGCCTCTTGCCTCAGGCGGCGCGGATCACCGGCGGTCAGGTGATCTTCGACGGTCACGATCTGGCCACGCTGCCCGCGCATGAGCTGCGCCGGATCCGCGGCAAGGGGATCGCGCTGATCCTGCAGGAGCCGATGACCTCGCTCAACCCGGTGCTGCCGATCGGGCTGCAGGTGGCCGAGAACATCCTGCAGCACGAGAAGCTCTCGCGCCGCGCGGCCAAGGAGCGGGTGATCGAGCTGCTCGATCTGGTCGGTATTCCGAACCCGCGCGAACGCTATACGATGTATCCGCACAACTTCTCGGGCGGGATGCGGCAGCGGGTGATGATCGCGATGGCGATCGCCTGCAATCCGCGGCTGCTGATCGCCGACGAGCCGACGACCGCGCTCGATGTGACGATTCAGGCGCAGGTGATGGACCTGCTCGAGGATCTCTGCTCGAAACTGTCGATGGCGATGCTGCTGATCACCCATGATCTGGGCGCCGTCGCGCAATGGACCGACCGGGTGGCGGTGATGTATGCCGGGCGCATCGTCGAGACTGCGCCGATCGCCCCGTTCTTCGCCGGGCCGCAGCATCCCTATTCGCAGGGGCTGATGAATTCCTCGGTCGACGATGGCTGGCATTACAGCTCGCACCGGCTGACCGAGATCACCGGCAACGTACATTCCGCCCTTGGCGAACGCGGCTGCGCCTTTGCCCCGCGCTGCCCGCTGGCCGCACCCGGCTGCCGCGAGACGCCGCCGCCGCTCGAACTGGCGGGGCCCGACTGGCACGTTGCCTGCTATCGCCGCGCGGAAGCCATGGCCCCGTCGCCTGTTGCGGCGTCGCATTGAGACCTGAAATCACGGAGAAATCCATGTCGCTGCTCGACGTCGAGAACCTGCGCACCGCCTATACCGTGAAGGGCAAGACCTTCTATGCCGTCGATGGCGTCTCCTTCAGCGTTGGCGCCAAGGAGACCGTGGGCCTCGTGGGGGAATCCGGTTGCGGTAAATCCACCCTTGGCAAGACGGTGATGCGGCTGATCGAGCCGGCCTCGGGGAAGATCACCCTCGACGGGCACGATATCGCGACCCTGCCCGAGGCGCAGATGCGTCCGATGCGGCGCAAGTTGCAGATGGTATTTCAGGACCCCTATGCCTCGCTCAACCCGCGCCAGACGATCTGGCAGATGCTCGAGACGCCGCTCAAGGTGCATGGCGTCGCCGACCCCGCCGAGCGGCGCCGGATCATCGAGGCGATGGCCGAGAAGATCGGCTTTCCCAAAGCTTCGCTGCAACGCTTCGCGCATGAATTCTCGGGCGGTCAGCGTCAGCGCATCGGCATTGCCCGCGCGCTGATCCTCGAGCCCGAGCTCGTCGTCTGCGACGAGGCGGTCTCGGCGCTCGATCTCTCGATTCAGGCGCAGATCCTCAACCTCCTCGTCGATCTGAAACGCGAGATGGGGCTGGCCTTCCTGTTCATCAGCCACGATCTCTCGGTCGTGCGCTATATCTCGGACCGGGTGCTGGTGATGTATCTGGGCAAGATCGTTGAAAGCGCCGATCACGCAACGCTCTGGAACAGCCCGCGCCACCCCTATACACGGGCCTTGCTGTCCTCGGTGCCCTCGACCGACCCCGCCAAGAAGATCGGCGGCGCGATCTCGGGCGAGATCAGCACCAAGATCCCCGAGACCGGGTGCCGCTTCCGGGCGCGTTGCCCGATCGCCGAAGCGCGGTGTGCCCTTGAGGCGCCTGAGCTCAAGACCCTGCCCGGCGGCAATGCCGTCGCCTGCCACCTCGCCTGATTGCGGAGCCCCAGATGACCCTTGATACCCCTGCCGATTTCCTGATGGCGAAGGAGGTGCTGCTGTCGCGCAGCAATGCCAAATGGCGTCAATACGAGGCGGACGTGATCCCGGCCTTCGTCGCCGACATGGATTTCGCGGTCGCCCCCGCGATCCGGGCCGCGATCCGCCGTTCGGTCGATCTCGACGATTACGGCTATCCGATGCGCGACGGGCAAAAGGCCGATGTGGCGGTGGCCGAAGCCTTTGCGCGGCGGATGAAGCGGCTTTATGGCTGGGAGGCCGCGGCGGCCCAGACGCTGGTCCTGGCGGATCTGGTGCAGGCGACCTTCGCCGCGATCATGGCCTTTTCCGAGCCGGGCGACGGGGTGATCGTTCAGGTTCCGAACTATCCCCCGTTCCGCGCCGCAATCACCGAGACCGGCCGGCGCCTGCTGCCCTTGCCGATGCGCGACGAGGGCGACCGCTATGGTTTCGATCTCGAGGCGCTCGAGGCCGCGATGACGCCCGATGTGCGGATCTTTCTGCTGTGCAACCCGCAGAACCCGACCGGCCGCGCCTTCTCCGAGGCCGAACTGCGTGCCGTTCTGGCCTTTGCCGAGGCGCATGACCTGATCGTGATCTCCGACGAGATCCATTCCGATCTGGTGCATGCCCCGGCGCGCCATATTCCCTTCGCCTCGCTCGGTCCCGCAGCGGCGGCGCGCACGCTGACCTTCAACTCGGCCACCAAGAGCTTCAACATCCCCGGCCTGCGCACCGCGGTCATGCATTTCGGCACGCCCGAGCTGAAGGAACGCTTTCACCACCGCTTCCCGGCGCGGGTGATGGGCTCGGTCAATGCGCTCGGGATCGATGCGACCGTGGCCGCCTGGGACGAGGGTGATGCCTGGCTCGCCGCGGCGCTCTCGCATCTGGGGGCGATGCGCGATCATCTGGCCGCGCGGCTGAGCGCAGAGATGCCCGCGATCCGCTTTCACAAGCCCGAGGCGACCTATCTCGCCTGGCTCGACTGCTCGGCGCTGGGCATCGAGGGCTCTGCCTTCGACTTCTTCCACGATCGCGCGCGGCTCGGCTTCTCGCCTGGTGAGAATTTCGAGCCCGGCGCGCTGTCCTTCGTGCGGCTGAACTTCGCCACCTCGCAGGAGATCCTCGACGAGATCCTCGATCGGATGCTCGGCGCGCTGCGCGGCAACATCCGCTAGGGTCCGCGCGCGGCGCGCCTCAGCACCCCGGCATTCAGAACCCCGGCATCTCGTCGCGTGGCGGCAGGGGCGGCGCGTCGTCATGCCTCGGAACCGCCTGCCGCTCGATCATGCGATGCACGCGGATATTGCCTTCGGGCCCGCGGTGCAGCGCCCGCAGCGCCTCGAGGTTGCCGATATCGGCCCGCGTGCGGCGATCGTTGTGGCGCAGATAATCGAGCCATGTCGGCACGTGATAGCTCTCGGTCCAGCGCCGCGGCATCTCGAGATCGCGCAAGAGCGCCCATTGCCGCGCACCGTCACGCCGCCGGATCCGGCGGCGGTCGCGCATCAGCTCGAGGAACTGCTGGGTGTCCTCGAGATCGATCTCGTAATCGACGAGGATCAGGATCGGACCCGAGCGGGCACTGATGTCGAGCTGCGGCTGGGGGGCGCGAAACAGGTTCGCGGGGCTCAGATCGACGGTCGAGAATTCGGCCAGCCGCATCCACAGGCCTAGCGCCGCCCCGACGGTCAGCAGCGCCGCCGCCGCCCAGAGCGCGACCTGCGGGCCCTGCACATCGGCGAGCAGGCCCCAGACCCAGGCGCCCGTCGCCATGCCGCCGAAGGTCGCGGCCTGATAGAACGAGAGCGCCCGCCCCACGACCCAGCGCGGCGCCGCAAGCTGCACCGTGACGTTGAAGAGCGAGAGCGCCAGCACCCAGCACGCCCCTGCGATGAGCAACAGCGCGCAGCTCACCGGCATCCAGCGCGACAGGCCAAGCCCGATCAGCGCGAGGGCGAAGCCGAGGAAGGCGAGGCGCACCACCTGCTCGTTGCTCAGCCGGGCTCGCAGCGGCGCGTTTATCGCCACCCCGCCGATCGCCCCGAGCCCGAAAGCGCCGAGCAGGATCCCATAGCTCAGCGCGGTGCCGCCCAGCGTATCGCGCGCGATCAGCGGCAGCAGCGCCAGCGCCGCGACCGCGCCGAAGCCGAAGATCGCCCCACGCCCCAGCACCCGCAGCAAGGCCGGCGACATTATCACATAGCGCAACCCCGCGCCCATCGCATCGCTCAGCCGCTCGGGTGGCAGCTTCGCCTCGGGGTAGCTCGGCTTCCAGCGCAGGAGCGCCCCGAGGAGCGGGATATAGCTCAGCGCATTCATGCCGAAGGCTGCCGCCGGCCCGGCCAGGGCGACCACGAGCCCGCCCACCGCCGGGCCGAGGCTGCGCATCATGTTGAAGCCCATGCTGTTGAGACTGACTGCGGCGGGCAGATCTTCACGCGGGACGATATCGCCCATCGAGGCCTGCCACGACGGGTTGTGCACCGCCCCGCCGCAGCCGACGAGAAAGGTGAACGCCAGCAGGAGCCACGGCGAGAGAAGCCCGGCCCAGGCACAGAGCGCGAGCGCGACCGAGGTCAGCGCCATGAAGCTTTGCGCGACGAGCATGATCCGGCGCCGGTTGAAATTGTCGGCCATCGCCCCGGCGATCAGCGAGAAGACCATGATCGGCAAAGTGTTCGACGATTGCACCAGCGCGACCATCCAATGCGACGAGGTCAGCGTGGCCATCATCCAGCCCGCGCCCACCGCCTGCACGAGACCGCCGAGGTTCGACGCAAGGTTCGCCGACCAGAGGGTGCGAAAGGCGGGTGTGCGATAGGGGGCCAGGACGGAGCGTTGCGGTGTCATGAGGCAAAGAGGCCTTTCGCGACAGGAGGACGAAAGCGATGCAGACTGTTCTTGTCGGCCTTTTTTCGATGCAGGGCAATGCCTTGCCCCCGCTCAGGAGGGGGAAACATGCCCCAGCGCGCGATAGAGGCGCCACATCGGCCCGATCAGGAGATTGCTGGCCAGCATCCGCACCAGGTGAAAGCCGAGCACCATCGGCACCGCAACCCCGAGCGCGGCGGCGGTGACGACCATTTCGGGCGTGCCGCCGGGCGCCATGCCGAGCAGAACGACGGGAACGTCGAGGTCGGTAAGCTGGGCCACCGCATAGGCGACGCTTGCCAGCAGCGCGATCAGGATCAGCGTCGAGATCGCCGACACCGCGAGCAGACGGTGCGAGGACATCACGAAGCCACGGTTGAGCTTGACCCCGAGGCCCGCGCCCATCGCCACCTGTGCAAGGTTGATCAGCCAGTGCGGAAAGCCCGTCGGCGGGCCCACCGAGGCCGAAACGACCATCGAGAAGATCAGCGGGCCGAGAATCCAGGGGTTGCTGACCCGCGCCCGCGCGATCAGCAGCGCCGCGCCAAGCGCGAGGATCAGGAACAGCACGAGGGCGAGGGGACGCACCGGCGTCGCGGTCGCGAGGAAAACCGCATCGCCCCCGCCCAGTGCGGTCACGCCGAGCGGGATGGTCAGGACCACAAGCACCATGCGCACGGTTTGCGACAGGGTGACGGGGCGGGTATCGGCCTGCGCCGCCTCGGCGAGGATCGGCATCACGGTCACCCCGCCCGGCACGGCACAAAAGAAGGCGGTGCGCTCCTCGAGCCCCGAGAACCGCGCCAGCGGCCGGGTGAGCGCCGCCCCGAGCGTCAGCGTGAGCAGCGCGCAGCCCGCCATCACCGGCAAGTCCTGCAGCACCTGCAGGAAGACGGTCGGGGTCATGCCGGTGCCGAAACTGGTGCCGAGAACCACCAGCGCGAGCGCCCGGCCGCGGGCGGGCAGCGACACCGCAAAGCCCCAGGACAGCACCGAGGAAAAGGCGAGCGCGCCGATCATCCAGGCCAGCGGCAGGTGGATCAGCGAGCAAAGGTAGCCGCCAATCCCCGCCACGACCCAGGTCACCGCCTGTCGCAGGAGAACGGGCCAGCGGATGCCGGGCAGGTCGGGCTGAGTGACGGGGGATCTCACGGGGGAGGCAGACATCAGAGGCGGTTGTCCGGGTATCTGAATTGATTTGACCACAAAAAACCATATAAATACATTAGTGTCCAGATGAATCCATTATTGGAGGGATGATGATCACGCTCTATGCCCGCCGGGACTCTTCGAATTCGGCAAAAGTGCTCTGGCTGCTCGACGAGCTTGGGCAGGCATTTGACCTTCGGCTCACCGGGGGCAAATTCGGCGGCACCGATACCCCGCAATTCCGCAAGCTGAACCCCTTCGGCAAGGTTCCCGCGCTCGAGCTCGAGGATGGAAGGGGGCTTTTCGAATCTCAGGCGATCCTGCGCTATCTCGCGGCCGAGGACAGCCCCGGGGCGCTCTGGCCCGAGGAACCGGTCGCCCGCGCGCGCGTCGATGGCTGGATGGACTGGCTGACCACCGCGCTGGTGCCGCCGCTCGGACGCTATCGCAAGGCCGCCCCCGCTGATCGCGCGCCACTGCTTGATGCCGTGACCGCCGCCTTCACCGCCCTCGATGCGCAGCTCCGCGCGGAAGGGTTTGATTACATTGCCGGAAATGACCTGACTCTGGCCGATCTCTGTGCCGCGCCTGCGGTGCATCGCTGGTTCCTGATCACCGATCCGCGCCCCGATTTGCCGGCGCTTGCAGCCTATCACGCGCGGCTGCGCGGTCATGACACCTATCTTCGGCACATCGAGGCCGTTATCTCCTGAAGCGGAACCATTGGCACACAGCCAAAAACACATGTATTCGAGGTTTCCGAAAGCGTCATGTCGAGGTCGATTTGAAAGAAGTCACCAAGAGCCGCGATGTCACCTTCGCCGTTTACGAGCAGGTGCGCACTGCGATCCAGAACGGACAGCTCAAGATCGGCGAACGGGTGACCGAGGTCGCGCTCGCCTCGAAGCTCGGCGTGTCGCGCACCCCGGTGCGCGATGCGATCTCGAAACTCGAGACCGAGGGCCTGCTCACCAACGTGCCGCGGCGTGGGCTCATCGTCACCAGCCTGAGCCATCAGCAGATCGTCGAACTCTACACGATGCGCGAAGTGCTCGAGGGCGCGGCCGGCCGCCTCACGGCCCTCGGTGCCAGCGAAACCGAGCTGCTCACCCTGAAAAACCTGGTCGACAGCGAGGCGGAGTTCCTGAATGACACCGCCCGCCTGTCCGAGATCAACCGCCAGTTCCACAATCTGATGGCTCTGGCTGCACATAACCGCTACCTGCTCGCGAGCCTGCAACAGCTTTCGGTGACGATGTCTCTGCTGCCCAGTCTGCTGCAGGAAGGTGGCCGCGCCGAGGCCGCGCACCGCCAGCACCTCGAGATCGTCGAGGCTCTGCTGCGCCGCGATGCCGCCGCGGCCGAGGATGCCGTGCGTGCCCATATCCGGTCGTCGCAGCAGCACCGGATGCTGTTCATGCTCCAGAACGATTCTCAGCCCTGAGCCGTTTTGCGGCTGCGCAAAATTTCATCCAGCCTGACTGAAATCTGACCTACGCGGTGCGACTGTTCACGATGCCTCGCGCTGGGCGGGCCTGCGGATCTCTGACATATCCATATGTTTTCAGTGTGTTGCGGGGGGGCGTAGCTGGTCCCTGCGCGGCCCTCCCTGCTTTGTTCTGAAGTAAATACATAAAAAAACACTTGAATACTAAAAAATACAGTGCCTGAAGTTGGGCAAGGGCGTCGCTGAGCGTCCACCAACATCCAACAGGGGTTACGCATGAAAACTGACAGACGCATGTTTCTGGGTGGACTCGGCCTCGCGCTGATGCCGGGTGCCCTGTTGCGCGGTGCTGCCGCCTATGCGGTCACGCCCGATGGCGGGCTGGTCATCGGCATGGCGAGCGAGACGTCTTCGATCGATCCGCATTGGCATATCGTGACCGCCAACAGCTCGGTCTCGCAGCACATCTTCGACCGCCTCGTGCATATGGATGAGCATCAGGGCGTCGTGCCGGGCCTTGCCGAGAGCTGGAAGGCGATCGACGACACGACCTGGGAATTCACCCTGCGCGCGGGCGCCAGCTTCCATGATGGCGCGCCGGTCACGGTCGAGGATCTGATCTTCACCTATGAGCGGGCGCAGAACGTGCAGGGCGCGATCTTCAACCTGCGCGCCTATCTGGGCGACAAGACCTTCGAGAAGGTCGATGAGCGCAGGCTGCGGGTGATCACCAAATCCGCCAATCCGATCGTGCCGAACGAACTGACCGCGGTTGCCATCATCTCCAAGGCGCATGGCGAGGGGGCGAGCTCGGAGGATTACAATTCCGGCAAGGCCACGATCGGCTCGGGACCCTATCGCTTCGTCTCCTACACGCCGGGCCAGTCGATCGTGCTCGCGCGCAACGACGCCTATTGGGGCCCCAAACCGGCCTGGGCCAAGGTCGAGATCCGGCCGATCGCCAATGGCGGCTCGCGCGTGGCGGCGCTGCAATCGGGCGATGTCGCGCTGATCGACAGCGTGCCGCCGGCCGATATGGCGCATCTCGCGGGTGTTTCGGGGATCAAGACCACCAAGGCGACGGCGAACCGGATGGTGTTCCTGTTCTTCGATCACAACCGCGAAACGACGCCCTATGCCAAGGCCAATGACGGCAGCGAGATCCCGAACCCGTTCCGCGATCTGCGCGTGCGTCAGGCGTTCAACCTCGCGCTCGACAAGGCCGCGATCGCGAACCGGATCCTGTCGGACGCCGGCGAGGCCGCCTCGCAGCTCGTGCCCGAGGGGATCTTCGGCTTCAACCCGGAGGTGAGCGTGACCAAGGCCGATGCGGCCAAGGCCAAGGCGCTGCTGGCCGAGGCGGGCTTCCCCGAGGGCTTCACCGTCACGCTGCACGGCCCCAATGACCGCTTCATCCGTGACAGTGCCGTTCTTCAGGCCACGGCGCAGATGCTCGCGCGGATCGGCGTCAAGGTCGAGGTCGATGCGATGCCGAGCAATATCTTCTACAAGCGCGCGAGCAGCGGCGGGCCGGATGGTGTGCCGGAATTCAGCTTCTTCCTCGTGGGTTACGGCGCGGCGACGGGTGAATCCTCGGGTCCGCTGCGCAACCTGATCCACAGCTATGACAAGTCGAAGGGCTATGGCTCGAACAACCGCGGCCGCTATTCGAACCGGGAGATCGACGCGCTGATCGAGAAGGGGATGGCCACGGTGGACGACACCGCGCGCAAGGCGATCTTCGAGGAATGCGCGGGCCGTGCCATCGCCGATGTCGCGCTGGTGCCGCTCTACTATCCGATCAGCGTCTGGGCCGAGAGCGACACGCTCGCCTTCGCCGGCCGCTCGGACGAGCGCACGCTGGCGATGGATGTGCAGCCCGCCGGCTGATCCGGTCGCCCGAAACGATCCGAGGCGGCCCCGCGCGGGGGCCGCCCCTCCTTCGACAGTCTGCCAAGAGTGAACGACCGATGTTTGCATCCATCGCGCAACGCATCCTGCAGGGGCTTTTCGTCATGTTCTGCATGACGCTGATCGTCTTTGCCGGGATGCATGCGATCGGCGATCCCGTCGACATGCTGATCTCGCCACAGGCGACCCAGGCCGAGCGCGCACGGCTGATTGCCGAATTCGGCTTCGACAAGCCGCTCTGGGTGCAATACGGCCGCTTCCTCTGGGGGCTCGTGCATCTCGATCTGGGCACGAGCTATATCTTCAACCAGCCCGCGTTGCAGGTCATCGTGCAGCGCCTGCCCGCGACCCTCGAACTGGCCGTTCTCGCCACGCTGATCTCGGTCGTGGTGGGGGTGCCGCTCGGGCTCTATGCGGGCTTGCGCCCACATTCCGCGCTTTCGCGTCTGATCATGGGCGGCAGCATCCTCGGGTTTTCGCTGCCCACCTTCTGGATCGGCATGATGATGATCATGCTCTTCTCGGTCAAACTCGGCTGGCTGCCGAGCGGCGGGCGCGGCGAGACGCTGCGCGCGCTTGGCGTCGAATGGTCCTTCCTGACGGTGGACGGGCTGCGTCATCTGCTCCTGCCGGCGGTCAATCTTGCGCTCTTCAACATGTCGCTGATCCTGCGGCTGACGCGGGCGGGCGTGGCCGAGGTGATGCCGATGGATTACGTGCGGCTTGCCCGCGCCAAGGGGCTGAGCAATGGCCGCGTGATCTTCGTGCATGTGCTGAAGAACGTGCTGATCCCGGTCGTCACCGTGGTCGGGCTCGAATTCGGTTCCGTCATCGCCTTCTCGGTCGTGACCGAGACGATCTATTCCTGGCCGGGGATGGGCAAGCTGATCATCGACTCGATCAACCTGCTCGATCGGCCGATCATCGTCGCTTACCTGATGATCATCGTGCTGCTCTTCATCACGATCAATCTGGTGGTCGACATCATCTATACGCTGCTTGACCCCCGGGTCAGGTTCGGCGCGCGGGGGAAATCCTGATGTCCGATACCACCCCCGCCGTGACCTCGGCCGCGACCTCGGTCCCGGCCGCCGAAGGCGCGCGCCCCTCGCGTGAGCTGCTGCAGGCCTTCCTCGCCTCGCCCTCGGCGGTCATCGGCCTCGTCCTGCTCGGGATCTGCGTGGTCGCGGCGGTCTTCGCGCCCTGGATCGTGCCGCAAAACCCCTATGACCTGATCCAGCTCGATATCCTCGACGGGCAATTGCCCCCGGGTTCGGTCTCGGCGGCGGGGGGCTATACCTATCTCCTGGGCACCGACGATCAGGGCCGCGACATGTTCTCGGCCATCG
Organism: Rhodobacterales bacterium; assembly: GCA_003249215.1. GTDB lineage: Bacteria > Pseudomonadota > Alphaproteobacteria > Rhodobacterales > Rhodobacteraceae > Rhodobacter. Next base: position 90,578 of record QKJR01000095.1, on the reverse strand, counting down.
TCTACGGGCTGCGGATCTCGCTCGGGGTCGGCGTGATCTCGGCGCTCTGTGCCGCGGTGATCGGTGCCTCGCTCGGGCTTTTTGCGGCCTATCGCGGCGGGCGCACCGAAGGCGCGATCATGCGCCTCGTCGATCTGCAACTTTCCTTCCCGACGATCCTGATGGCGCTGATGATCCTTGCGCTTCTGGGCAAGGGGGTGGGCAATGTCGTGCTTGCGCTGATCCTTGCCGAATGGGCCACATTCGCGCGCGCGGCCCGCGGCGCCGGGCTCGTCGAGACGCGCAAGGAGTATATCGAGGCGAGCGCGGTTCTCGGCCTGCCGTCCTGGCGGATCCTGCTGCGCCACCTGCTGCCCAACTGCATCCCGCCGCTGATCGTCATCGCCACCGTGCAGGTCGCCCGTGCGATCTCGCTCGAGGCCACGCTTTCCTTCCTCGGCGTCGGCGTGCCGGTGACCGAGCCGAGCCTCGGCCTGCTGATCTCGAGCGGGTTCCAGTTCATGTTCTCCGGCCTCTACTGGATGAGCTTCTATCCGGGGCTGGCGCTTCTGCTGATCATCGTCGCGATCAATCTCGTGGGCGACCGGCTGCGCGACATTCTCAACCCGCGCCGCGATGCCTGACCGACAAGGACCCATTCGATGCCCGTGACGCCCATCCTTTCCGTGCGCAACCTGACGACCTCCTTCGCGGGGCCGAAGGGCTGGGTGCCGGTGATCCGCGACATTTCCTTCGAGATCGCGCCGAAGGAGACGCTGGCCGTGGTCGGCGAATCCGGCTCCGGCAAGAGCGTGACGGCGATGTCGGTGATGCGCCTTCTCAACCCGCGCAGCGCGCGGATCGAGGGCGATATCCGCTTCGGCGAGACGCCGCTCCTGTCGCTCGACGATGCCGAGATGCGCAGCTTCCGCGGCCGCGAGATGGCGATGATCTTTCAGGATGCGAGCCTCAATCCGGTCTATACCGTGGGCTTTCAGCTGATGGAGACGCTGCGGATCAAGCGCGGCCTGACGCAAAAGGACGCCCGCGCCGAGGCGATCCGTCTTCTGGAACGCGTCCGCATCCCCTCGGCCGCGCGCCGGCTCGAGGAATTTCCGCACAAGCTCTCGGGTGGCATGCGCCAGCGCGTGGCGATCGCGATGGCGCTCGCCTGTCAGCCGGCGCTGCTCATCGCCGACGAGCCGACGACCGCGCTCGATGTGACGATCCAGGCGCAGATCCTCGAGCTGATCAAGCAGCTGCAGGACGAGACCAACATGGCGGTGATGTTCATCACCCATGACATGGGCGTGGTGGCCGAGATCGCCGATCGCACCGCGGTCATGTATCGCGGCGATCTGGTCGAGACGGGGACCACGGCGGATGTGTTCCGCGCGCCGGCGCAGCCCTATACCAGGGCGCTGCTGGCCTCGATCCCGCGGCTCGGCTCGATGAACGGGCGCGACCTGCCCGAGCCTTTCGCGCTGATCGACCATCAGAGCGGCGCGCCGATCCCGGCGCCGCCGACCGCCGCGCCCGCACCCGATCCTGCCGCGCCCCCGCTGCTGAATGCGCGCGATCTGCAGGTGCGTTTCGATGTGCACGGCGGGCTCTGGGGGCGGGTGCAGGGCCGGGTGCATGCGGTCGAGGATATCTCCTTCACCATCGCCCCGGGCGAGACGCTTTCGCTCGTCGGCGAGAGCGGGTCGGGCAAGAGCACGACGGCGCGGGCGATCATGGGGCTGAACCGGCCGCAGGGGGGGCAGGTCGAGATTGGCGGGATGGCTCTGACGGGCGCGGGGGCCGCCTCGCGCCGCGAGATCTGTCGCAGCCTGCAGATGGTGTTTCAGGATCCCTTCGCGAGCCTCGATCCGCGGATGCGGGTCGGCGCGCTGCTGGCCGAGCCTCTGCGCTATCATTTCGGGATGTCGGGGGCGGCGCTCGAGGCGCGGGTCGCCGATCTGCTCGAAGGCGTGGGCCTCGCGCCCGCGATGGCCGGCCGCTTCCCGCATCAGTTCTCGGGCGGCCAGCGTCAGCGCATCGCCATTGCCCGCGCGCTCGCGCTCGACCCCAAATTGCTGATCGCGGATGAGGCGGTCTCGGCGCTCGATGTCTCGGTCAAGGCGCAGGTGATCAACCTGATGATGGAGCTGCAGCGCGAGCGCGGCCTCTCCTATCTCTTCATCAGCCATGACATGGCCGTGGTCGAGCGGATCAGCCACCGGGTTGCCGTGATGTATCTGGGCCGGATCGTCGAGATCGGCCCGCGCCGCGCGGTCTTCGAGGCGCCGGCGCATCCCTATACCCGCCAGCTCATGGCCGCCGTGCCGGTGCCCGATCCGGCGCGCCGCGCCCTGCGCCGGGGCCTTGCGGTCGATGAGATCCGCACCCCCGTCCGCCCGCTTGGCTACGCGCCGCCCGAGACCCGGATGATCGAGGTCTCGCCGGGGCATTTCGTGCTCGATGACGATTGGGCCACGGCAGAGCCCGCGCCAAGGCTGCAGCGGAGGGCCGGATGAGCCGGGCCGTGACAGATGACCAGATGATGACCGGCCGCGGGGCGATGCCTCGCCATGCCGACACGACTAGGACGGAGCGAGTGATCCCATGAACCTGAACCTGACAGCCGATCCGCGCGCCGGAGACAATGACCGGCGCAGCCGCGCGGATGATACCCTGCTCGCCCATGCCGGGCGCGATCCTTTCGCGCATGACGGGGCGGTGAACGTGCCGGTCTATCACGCTTCGACGATCCTTTTCCCGACGCTGGCCGCGCTCGATGCCAAGGCCACGGCGCGGGTGCGCTATGGCCGGCGCGGCACGCCCACGAGCTTCGCGCTCGAAGAGGCGGTGAGCGCGCTCGAAGGCGCCGAGGGCACGGTGCTGACGCCGTCGGGCGTCATGGCGATCACCCTCGTGCTGCTGGCCCATGCCCGGCCCGGCGCGCATTTTCTGATCCCCGACAATGCCTATGGCCCGGTGCGCCATGCCTGCAACGAGATCATGATCCCGATGGGCGTGGCGGTGAGCTTCTATGATCCGCGCGCCGGGATCGCCGAGCTGATCCGGCCCGAAACCGCGCTCGTCTGGCTCGAGGCGCCCGGCTCGCAGACCTTCGAGATGCCCGACATCGCCGCCATCGTCGCCGCGGCGCAGGCCCGGGGCGTGCCGACCGCGCTCGACAATACCTGGTCGGGGGGGCTTTTCCTCAAGCCGCTCACGATGGGAGTCGATTTCTCGGTTCAGGCGGGCACGAAATATCTCTCGGGCCATTCCGATGTGATGTCGGGCACGATCGCCTGCGGGGCGGGGCGGCACGAGCGGATGCGCGCCTTCGCGCAGCGCATGGGCGCCTGTATCGGCCCCGATGACGCCTATCTGATGCTGCGCGGCATGCGCACCCTTTCGGTGCGGCTGCGCCAGCATCACGCCTCGGGGCTGCGTATTGCGCAATGGCTCGAAGGGCGGCCCGAGGTGATCCGCGTGATGCATCCGGGGCTGCCCTCGGATCCGGGCCATGCGCTCTGGTCGCGGGATTTCTCGGGCGCGAGCGGGCTTTTCGGCTTCGTGATGCGCAGCGTCGAGCGCCCCACGCTCGCGCGGATGATGGACGGCATGAAGCTTTTCGGGATGGGCGCGAGCTGGGGTGGGTTCGAGAGCCTGCTGATCCCGGTCGACCCCACCGCCGTGCGCACCGCCACCACCTGGGCGCCGGGGGGGCAGGTCATGCGGATCCATGTCGGCCTCGAGGATCCCGAGGATCTGATCGCCGATCTCGAGGCGGGTTTCGGGAGGCTTGCATGAAACACTCTGATCTGCGCCGCATCGGGATCGTCGGCCCCGCCGGCAATATGGCGCTCGAGGCGGAGCTGCCGCGCCATCTGCCACCCGGTTTCGCCATCAATCACGCCCGGGCGCAGCGCCCGGGCGGCACCGATCTGACCGCGGAGTCGCTGCGTGAGATGGGGCGCAATGCGGTGGCCGCGGCTGGCACCCTTGTGCGCGCGGCCCCCGAGATCATCCTCTATGCCTGCACCAGCGGCAGTTTCGTCGACGGGCCGGGCAGCGAGGATGCGGTCGCGACCGAGATCGAGGATCTGACCGGCGTGCCTGCGTTGACCACCTCGCGCGCGGTGCTGCGCGCGCTGGCGCATCTGGGCGCGCGCTCGGTCTATCTGGTGACGCCCTATCCCGATGACATCAATCAGGCCGAGATCGCCTTTCTCGAAGGGGCGGGGATGAGCGTCGTGGGCTGTGACGCCCATATCTGTGACACGGCCCGCCCGATCGGCGCTGTCGACTCACTCGAAACCCGCGATCTGGTGCTCGCCAATCTCGACCGCGCCCGGGCCGCCGATGTGGTGTTTCTGAGCTGCACCAATCTTCTCACCTACGACATCATCCCCGAGCTCGAGCAAATCCTCGACCGCCCGGTGGTGTCGTCCAATCTCTGCTCGCTCTGGGGCGCGCTCACCGCCATCGGCGCGCCGCTCGCGGGCGCAGGCTGCGGCCGATTGTTCGCCGCCCCGGCCCCCACTACTCTGGAAGGAAAGACCCGATGACTGCTCCCCAAGCCCGTCTGGCCGTCGATATCGGCGGCACATTCACCGATATCGTTCTCGAGCGTGGCCCGGGCGATTTCATTTCCGGAAAATATCTTACGACCCATGGCGAGCCGGAACGCGCGGTGCTCGAAGGCACGCGCGACCTGCTGGAGAAAGGGGGCGTTGCGCCCGGCGATATCGGCCTCGTGGTGCATGGCACGACGCTTGCCACCAATGCGCTGATCGAGCGCAAGGGCGCCAAGATCGCGATGATCACCACCCGGGGCTTTCGGGATTCGCTCGAAATGGCCTATGAGCACCGCTTCGAGGTTTCCGATCTCTACATGCAGCGCCCCGCGCCGCTGGTGCCGCGCTGGCTGCGCCTCGAGGTCGATGAACGCATGGCCGCCGATGGCAGCGTGCTGCGCCCCTTCGATCCCGAGAGCCTGCGCGCGCTGATCCCGGTGCTGCGCGCGGAAGGGGTCGAGGCGGTCGCGATCTGCTTCCTGCACAGCTACATGAACGGCGCCCATGAAAGCGCGGCGGGGGCGCTGCTCGCCGCCGAGATGCCCGAGCTGCGGATCACCCTCTCGCATGAGATCTGCCCCGAGATCCGCGAATATGAGCGCGGCTCGACTGCTTGCGCCAATGCCTATGTGCAACCGGTGATGGAAAGCTATCTGCGCCGGCTCAAGACCGGGATCGCCGGGCTCGGCATTCCGGGCGAGATCATGCTGATGATGTCCTCGGGCGGGCTCTGCAGCCTCGATGTGGCCTGTGCCCAGCCGATCAAGCTGGTGGAATCGGGTCCTGCGGGCGGCGCGGTTCTGGCCGCGCATCTGGCCGCCGAAATGTCGATCGACGCGGCGATCGCCTTCGACATGGGCGGCACCACGGCGAAGCTCGTGCTGATCGACCACGCCACGCCCCAGCAAAGCCGCAACCTCGAGGTGGCGCGCGCCTATCGCTTCCTGCGCGGCTCGGGCATGCCGCTGCGCGTGCCGGTGATCGACCTTGTCGAGATCGGCGCGGGCGGGGGCTCGCTCGGTCAGATCGACGGGCTCGGCTGTGTGGCCGTGGGCCCCGAAAGCGCGGGCTCCGAACCCGGCCCCGCGGCCTATGGCCTGGGCGGCACGCGCCCCGCGGTGACCGACGCCGACCTGATCCTCGGCAAGATCGACCCCGAGGGCTTTGCCGGCGGCAAGATCGCCCTCGATGCGCTGCTGGCGGCGCAGGCGCTCGATATCCATGTGGGCACGCCCGCCGGCATGGACGTGCGCACCGCGGCGATCGCGATGGTCGAGGTGGTCGATGAGAACATGGCCAATGCCGCGCGCGTTCATGCCACCGACAACGGCGCCCAGCTCGAAGGCCGCACGATGATCGCCTTTGGCGGCGCCGCTCCGATGCATGCCGCGCGGATCGCGCAGAAGCTCTCGATCGACCGGATCGTGATCCCCAAGGGCGCGGGCGTCGGCTCGGCGCATGGCTTCCTGCTCGCGCCGGTGTCTTATGAGGCGGTGCGCACCCGGCTGATCCCGCTTGCGGCGCTCACCACCGAGGATATGGGCGCGATCCTTTCCGATATGCGCGCCGAGGCCGAGCGGATCGTGCGCCTCGGTGTGCCGGCCCCCGCGCCGCTCTCGGAAAGCATCGCGGTCTATATGCGCTACCGCGGGCAGGGCCATGAGATCATGGTCACGCTCGACGCGCTGCCCGCGGCGGATGCGCTGCACAGCATGCTCACCGCGCTTTTCGATGCCGAATATCGCCGCCATTTCGGCCGCACGATCCCGGGCATGGAAATCGAATGCCTGACCTGGAAACTCGCGCTGTCGGGCCCGCGGCCGGCGCCGACCGGGGCGGCGCTTGCGCCCGAGGCCACGCCCGCGCCCGGACCGCGCAAGCGTCAGGCGCTCGTCGATCTCGCGAGCATGACCGACGGCGATGCCGGGGTCTATACCCGCACCGGGCTGCTGCCGGGGATGCGCATCCCGGGCCCGGCCATCATTACTGAATCCGAAACCAACACGATGGTGCCCGCGGGGTTCAGCGCGTCGATCGACGCCCGCGGCCATATCGTCATCGACCGCGAGGCCGCGGTCGCAGCCAAGGGAGAAGCGGCATGAGCGATCAGGGCCATCTCATCCAGCTCCAGGTGATCTGGAGCCGTCTCATCGCCGCAGTCGAGGAACAGGCGCGCAGCCTGATCCGCGCGGGCTTCTCGACCTCGACGCGCGAGGCGGGCGATGTCTCGGCGGGCGTGTTCAACACCCGCGGCGAGATGATCGCCCAGGCGGTCACCGGCACGCCGGGCCACATCAATTCGATGGCACGCTCGGTCAAGCATTTCCTCGCCGAATACCCCGCCGCCACGATGCGCGAGGGTGATGTCTATATCACCAACGATCCCTGGAAGGCGACCGGCCACCTCTCGGACCTGTCCGTGGTCACGCCGATCTTCCGCGCGGGCCGCTTCGTCGGGCTTTTCGCCTGCACCACCCATGTCGTCGATATCGGCGGCAACGGCCCCTCGCCGGAATCGCGCGATGTCTATGGCGAGGGTCTCTTCATCCCGATCATGAAGGTGGTCGACCGCGGCGAGATGAACGAGAGCCTGCTCAAGATGGTGCGCGCCAACGTCAAGGAGCCGGTGCAGGTCGAGGGCGATATTTTCGCGCTCGTCGCCTGCAACGATGTCGGCGGGCAGCGGCTGATGAAGATCATGGACGAATATGGCCTCGAGGAGATCGACACGATCGGCGACGAGATCTTCGAACGCTCGCGCAAGGCGATGCTCGACGAGATCGCCAAGCTGCCGCGCGGCACCTGGTCGAACACCATGACGATCGACGGCTATGAGGCGCCGATCGAGCTTTGTGCCGCGGTGACGGTGGACGAGACCGGCGTGCATATCGACATGGAGGGCACCTCGGCCGCCTCGCGCTTCGGGATCAACTGCCCGATGTGCTATACCGAGGCCTATGCCTCCTTCGGGGTGAAATGCCTCGTGGCGCCGCATCTGCCCAACAATGCCGCGACCATGGCCTGCATCACCGTGACCGCACCCGAGGATTGCATCGCCAATGCAAGCTTCCCGCGGCCGGTGGTGGCGCGCTCGACGATCGGCATGTTCCTGCCCGATCTGGTTTTCGGCTGCTTCGAACAGGCGCTGACCGACCGGGTGCCGGCCGAGAGCACCGGCACGCTCTGGAACATCCGGCTCGGGATGGCCTCCGAGGGCGGGCGCAAGGGCTTCATGGTCACCACCTTCCATTCGGGCGGCGCCGGCGCGCGGCCCGCGCTTGATGGTCTTTCGGCCACGCCCTTCCCCTCGGGGATCCGCAACGTGCCCGTCGAGGTCACGGAATCGATCACGCCGCTGGTGATCTGGCGCAAGGAATTCCTCAAGGATTCCGGCGGCCCGGGGCGGCAGCGCGGCGGTCTTGGTCAGGTGATGGAGATCGGCAACCGCGAGGAGGCGCCGCTCACCCTCTATGCGCGCTACGAGCGGGTGGTGAACCCGGCGCGGGGCCGGCAGGGCGGGCAATCGGGCGCGCCCGGGCGCCTCACGCTCGGCTCGGGCGCCAAGCTCAAGGCCAAGGGGCTGCAGGTGATCCCCGCGGGCGAGACGGTGATCATCGAAATGCCCGGCGGCGGCGGCTATGGCCGCCCCGAGGACCGCAACGCCGAGGCCGTGGCGATGGATCTGCGGCAGGGCTTCATCAGCCCCGAGGCCGCGGCCGAGGCCTATGGCAAGCCCGGGACCGGCGCCTGAGATGGCCCGCCCCGGGGAGGAGGCGCCCTTTGCCCTGACCCGTTCCCTCGCGGAGCGGGTCGCGGGCTTCGATCCGGCCGCGCTCTCCGATGCGGCGGCCGAGCGCGCGGGGATCGCGATCCTCGACACGCTCGGGGTGATGTTCGCCGGGCGCGACGAGCCCGCGGTGCGGGCCCTCGTGCAGATGCTCAAGGCCTCGGGCGCAATGGCGGAGACGCCGCAGACCCGCGCGCTGGTTTTCGGCACGGCGGCCCATGCGCTCGATTACGATGACGTGGCCTTCGGCGGCCATGTCAGCGCGGTGATCGTGCCGGCGATCCTCGCGCTTCTTCCGCCCGCGGGGCAGGGGCACGCGATCCCGGGGCGGCGGGTGCTTGCGGCCTATGCGATGGGGCTCGAGGCCTGGGCCGAGGTCTCGACGCGCGAGCGCACGCTCTATCACGCCAAGGGCGGCCATCCGACCGGGCTTCTGGGCCCGATCGGGGCGGCGGCGGCGGCTTCGGTGATCCTCGGCCTCGATGCGGAAAGGACGCGCAATGCGATCGCCACGGCGGCCTCGATCGGCGCGGGGCTGACCGTCAGTTTCGGCAGCATGACCAAACCCTTCCACGCCGGGCGCGCGGCCGAGGCGGGTGTCACCGCGGCGCTGCTTGCGCAGGCGGGCTTCACCGGCGCGCCCGATGCACTTGAGGCGCCGAACGGCTTTCTCGCGGTGCAGTCGCCCAAGGGCGAGATCGACCTCGCGCGGCCGCTCCTGATGGACGAGGGCGGGCTGCGGCTCGACCATATCGCGCCAAGCGTGAAGCGCTATCCGGTCTGCTATTCGGCGCATCGCGCGGTCGATGCGGCAATCGAGCTGCACCCCGATTATCAGCGCCTCGCGCCCGACGTGGCGCGGATCGAGGTGCTGCTGAGCCCGCGCCATTCGCAAACCCTGCGCTATCGCGCGCCGGAAACGGTGCCCGAAGCGCGGTTCAGCACCGAATATTCGGTCGCGGCGGCGCTGCTGACGGGCGGGCTCGGCCTCGGCGATCTTTCCGAGGCGGGGCTCGATCGCCCTGCGGTGCGCGCGGTCATGGCGAAGGTGGTGCGGGTGCTCTCGGATCGGGCCGATCCGGTGCTCGATGGCTATGCCGCCTGGGATCAGGTCACGCTTGTGCTGGAGGACGGGCGGCGCATCCAGAGCCCCGAGATCATGCGCCCGCTCGGCCATGCCGACCGGCCGATGACCGCAAAGGCCGCGCAGGCGAAGGCCCGCGATTGCCTCGCCGCGGCGGGGCTCGCGCCGGAGCGCGGTGCGAGCCTGATCGAGGCGGCTACCCGGCTTGGCGAGGCCGCCCCCGACGTTTCCCATGATGGCTTGAGGATCGGCCTGCAGGACGTCCTCGCGCCCGAAAGGCGCTGAGCCGCGGCGCCGCGCGCGGTTCGGGGCGAGGCCCCCCCCGGACCGCGCCATGATCGGCGCGGTTTTTCGTCTGCTTCTATTTTTCGCACTCACGCCGGGAAAGCGGGCATCGGATCCGCTTTCGCCGAGGCAGACAGTCGCGCCGGCTTGACGTGGTTCGCCGTCCCGATCTTTGTTAGTCTGCAAATGATTTTTCGAGCCGTGGCAGCCTGCAGATCAGCTCTGGCCGCCGCCGACGGGGGCCGCGCGATGGAACTGAAGGTGAATGGGCGCAACGTGTCGCTCGATCTGCCCGGGCATGTCACGCTGCTCGAGGCTTTGCGCAACGATTTGCAATTGAACGGGCCGAAATATGGCTGCGGCTATGCCGAATGCGGGGCCTGCACGGTGCTCGTGGACGGGCAGGCGGCGCGGGCCTGCGTGATGCCGCTTTCGGCGGTGGCGGGGCGCGAGGTGACCACCCTCGAAGGGCTGGGCACCCGCGCGGCGCCGCATCCGGTGCAGCGCGCCTTCATCGAGATGGAGGGCGCGCAATGCGGCTATTGCCTGAACGGGATGATCATGACCGTGGCCGCGCTGCTGATGCAGGAGCCGCAGCCCGACCGCGACCGGATCCGCCGCGCGCTGCGCCATAACCTGTGCCGCTGCGGCACCCATCAGGAAATTCTCGCGGCGGCCGAACGGGCGGTGGTGCTGATGGCCGAAAACGCACCGGAGGCGCGGGGATGACTGTGCCGCATCTGATGATCTGGCGCCACGGCAAGACCGGACGCGAGGTGCTGCTCACGCTCGATGCGGCGGGGGATGCGACGGGCTACAATGGCCATGTCGATCTGGGGACCGGGATCCGCACCGCACTCGGCCAGATCGTGGCGGAAGAGCTCGACCTGCCGCCTGCGCGGGTGCGGATGGTGCTCGGCCATACCGGCGCGACGCCGGATCAGGGGCCGACCATCGCCTCGGAGACGATCCAGTTCGCGGCCGAACCGCTGCGCCGGGCGGCCGCTCAGGCGCGCGCGCTGCTGGGGCAGCTCGCCGCGGCGCGTCTCAGCGTGGCGGCGGAGGAGCTGCGCGCACAGAACGGGCGCTTCCTTGCCGGTTCCGGTGCAGGGCTCGACTATGCCACGCTGCTCGAGAACCAGCAGATCGACGCCGAGCTCGACCCGCAGGCCCCGGTCAAGGCGCCGGCCGACTATCGCATCGTGGGGCGAGCGAGCCCGCGGGTCGACATTCCCGCCAAGGCGGTGGGCGCGTGGACCTATGTTCATGATGTGCGCGTGCCGGGGATGCTGCACGGCCATGTGATCCGCCCGCCCTATGCCGGGCGCGACAGTGGCGATTTCATCGGTCGCAGCCTGCTCGAGGTCGACGAGGGGTCGGTTTCGGGGATGCCGGGCTTCGTGGCCGTCGTGCGCAAGGGCGATTTCCTGGGCGTGGTCGCCGAGCGCGAAGGGCAGGCCCGTGCCATCGCCGAGGCGCTCAAGGTGCGCTGGGCGCTGCCGCCCGAGCTGCCCGACATGCAGGATATCGCGGGCACTCTGCGCGCCATGCCCTCGACCCCGCGGCTCTTGCGCGATCAGGGGGACCTCGCCGCCGCGAAGGCGCGCGCGGGGGTGTGGCGCAAGCGAAGCTATAGCTGGCCCTGGCAGATGCATGGCGCGATCGGCCCCTCCTGCGCGGTGGCCGACTGGTCGGACGGGCGGCTCAGGCTGTGGTCGGGCACGCAGAACCCGCATGTTCTGCAAGGCGATCTGGCCCAGCTCATGGGCCTCGATCCGCAGGCGGTCGAGATCATCCGGCACGAGGCGGCGGGCTGTTTCGGGCGCAACTGCACCGATGACGTTTGTGGGGATGCTGCGCTCCTGTCGCGCGCGGTCGGTCGTCCGGTGCGCGTGCAGCTCACCCGCGAGCAGGAACATCTGTGGGAGCCGAAGGGCGCCGCGCAATTGATGGATGTCGAGGGCGGATTGTCGCCCGAGGGCGATTTCGACGGCTATGAATTCGAAACGCGCTATCCCTCGAACCTCGCCCCCAATCTCGCGCTGCTGCTGACCGGGGTGATCGACCCGGCGCCGCGCCCCTCGGACATGGGCGACCGCACCGCGATCCCGCCCTATCGCATTCCCAATCTGCGCGTGGTCGCCCATGACATGGCGCCGATCGTGCGCGCCTCGTGGTTTCGCGGCGTCTCGGCGATGCCGAACACCTTCGCGCATGAATGTTTCATCGACGAGATGGCCGAAGCGGCGGGCGAGGACCCGGTCGCCTTTCGCCTGCGCCATATCGACGATCCGCGCACGGCCGAGCTGATCCGGCGCACCGCCGAGGAAGGCGGATGGGAGCCCCATGTCGGCGCCCGGCTGCGTCATGAGGGCGAGATCGCCTATGGTCAGGGCTTCGCCTATGCGACCTATGTGCATGGGAAATTTCCCGGTGTCGCCGCGGCGCAGGCGGCCTGGCTCGTCGAGGTCGGGGTCAACCGGCGCACGGGCGAGGTCAGTCTTTCGAAGATCCTCGTGGGGCAGGATTCGGGGCTGATGATCAACCCCGACGGCGTGCGCCACCAGATCCACGGCAATGTGGTGCAGTCGATCAGCCGGACGCTGGGCGAGCAGATCAGCTTCGACGCGATCGCGGTGGCCGACAAGGACTGGGGCAGCTATCCGCTCGCCCGGTTCGAGGATCTGCCGGCGATCCGCACGCTCTTGATGGAGCGTCCGGAAGAGCCCCCGCTCGGCGTGGGCGAAAGCGCCTCGGTGCCCTCGGCGGCGGCGATCGCGAATGCGATTTTTGATGCGACGGGCGTGCGGATGCGCTCGCTTCCCTTCACGCCGGAGAAGGTGAAGGCGGCGCTGGCCGAGGCGCCGATGCCCGCCGCGCTGCCGGCGCCCGCGCGCCCCCGGCGTGGTGGCTGGCGGGCGCTCCTCGCCGGGGCGGGGGCGGCGCTCGCGGGAAGCCTCGCGATGGGCGTCGTCGCGATGCCGCTCCGCCCCGAGATCCCGCGCACCCAGCCGCCCGCGGCCTCGAGCTGGTCGGCCGAGACCCTCGAACGCGGCCGGCAGGTCTTTGCGCTTGGCGATTGCGCCGTTTGCCATACCGCCGAGGGCGGGGTGCCGCTGGCCGGCGGGCGCCCGCTCGAGACCGGTTTCGGCACGATCCATTCGACGAACCTGACGCCCGACCCGGAAACCGGTCTCGGGAGCTGGTCCTATCCGGCCTTTGCCCGGGCGATGCGCGAGGGGATCTCGCGCGATGGGCGCCATCTCTACCCGGCCTTTCCCTATACCGCTTTCGCCCGGATCACCGAGCCCGACATGCAGGCGCTCTATGCCTATATCCAGAGCCTCGATCCGGTCCGCTCTGCGCCGCTGCCGGCCGAGCGGATGACCTTCCCGACGAACCTGCGGCCGGGGATGGCGCTGTGGAACCGGATCTGGCACCGGGCGCAGGAATTCACCCCCGATCCGACGAAATCCGACGAATGGAACCGTGGCGCCTATCTCGTCGAGGGGGCCGGGCATTGTGCCGCCTGCCACAGCCCGCGCAATTTCGCGGGCGCCGAGAAGGCCGGGGACGTGCATCTCTCGGGCGCGGTGATCGACGGCTGGTATGCGCCGCCGCTCGATGGCACCGGCCCCGCGCCGCTGCGCTGGAGCGAGGCGGATTTCTACGATTACCTGCGCGGAGGCTCGGCGCGGCACGGGGCGGCGGCCGGGCCGATGGCGCCCGTGGTGGCCGAGTTGCGCGAACTGCCCGAGGCCGATATCCGCGCGATGGCACATTATCTCGCATCGCTCGACCGCGCCCCGGACCGGGCCGAGCCCGAGCCTGCGGCGCTGGCGGCCGAGGCCAATGCCGCGCTCGAAACCCCGACCGATGCGGCCGGGCGGCTCTTCGATCGGGCCTGTGGCGCCTGTCACATCACCGGGCCGGTGTCCTTCGCGACGGCGGCGCGCGCGCCTCTGGTCTTCTCCTCGGCGGTGCATGCCCCCGGGCCCCAGAGCCTCGTGCGCGCGATCCTTGCCGGGGTGCCGGCGCCGGGCGGCGGGCAGCAGATGCCGGCCTTCGGCCCCGTGATGAGCGACGAGGCCATCACCGAGATCGCGGCCTATCTGCGCCGCACGCTTGCGCCCGGGAAGCCGGCCTGGGGCAACCTCGCCGAGGCTGTACAGGCGGCGCGCGCGGCGCGCTGAACGGCTTGGCGGAGCTCCTGAAAACCGACCAAAAGTCGTTCGTATGCGAATGAATTAAGCAGGGGCGCTTTACGGGCTCGATTTTTGCCGCGCGAGGCATCGGTAACGATTGACGGGGCCGGGTGGCGATGATCGTTTGCCTACTAACGATTATTGGCGCGCGGAGCTGCACAGAATGACCTATGTCGTCACGGAAGATTGCATCAACTGCACCTATCAGGATTGCGTCGAGGTCTGCCCGGTCGACTGCTTCTATCAGGGCGAGAATTTCCTCGTGATCGCGCCCGATGAATGCATCGATTGCGGCGTCTGCGAGCCCGAATGCCCGATCGACGCGATCCGCGCCGACAGTGCCGCAGGCGTCGAGGACTGGCTCGAGCTGAACCGCCGCTATGCCGCGCTCTGGCCCAATATCGCCGAGAAGGGCGCCCCGCCCGAGGACCGCGACGACTGGGCCGGCAAACCCGGCAAGCGCGCGCTGCTTTCCCCCGAACCTGCCGCCCAACCCGCTGCCCAGTGAGGACATCATGACTGACCAGAGCTTCCCCATTCCCGCGGGCGTCTTCGCCCAGACCGTGACCGAGGTGAGCCATTACACCGACCGGCTCTTCCGCTTTCGCATGACGCGGCCCGCGAGCCTGCGGTTCCGCTCGGGCGAATTCGTGATGATCGGCCTGCCCAATGCCGAGCGCCCGGTCTTTCGCGCCTATTCGGTGGCGAGCCCGTCTTGGGACGAGGAGCTCGAGTTCTACTCGATCAAGGTGCCGGGCGGCCCGCTGACCGAGCATCTGCAGAAGATCCGCGAGGGCGACACGGTGCTGATGCGGAAAAAACCCACGGGCACGCTCGTGCTCGATGCGCTGCTGCCCGGGCGGCGGCTCTGGATGTTCTCGACCGGCACCGGGATCGCGCCCTTCGCCTCGCTGATCCGCGATCCCGAGACCTATGAGAAATTCGAGGAGGTGATCCTGACCCATACCTGCCGCGAGGTCTCCGAACTGACCTATGGCCAGGAGCTGGTCGCCGCGACGCTCGCGGATCCGCTGGTGGGCGAATTCGCGGCCGGGCGGCTGCGGCTCTACAACACGGTGACGCGCGAGGACTATCCGTTTCGCGGGCGGATCACCGATCTGATGGCCTCGGGCAAGGCCTTCGCCGATCTGGGCCTGCCGCCGATCTCGCCCGAGAGCGACCGCGGCATGATCTGCGGCTCGATGGCGATGCTGCGCGACACCAAGGCCGCGCTTGAGGGGTTCGGGCTCGAAGAAGGATCGAACAGCGCGCCGGGGACCTTCGTGGTCGAGCGCGCCTTCGTCGACTGATCCGGTCGGCACGGAATGCGAAAGGGGCCCCGCAGGGCCCCTTTTTAATTTGCGGGGTGGTTCAGAAGCGCAGCTCGGCGCGCAGGGCTTGGGTTGCGCTCAGATCGGGGACGAAATCCGCGCCAAGCACCACGCCGAAGAGGCTGCGGGCCTCGTCGCTGTTGTAGCGCCCGAGCCGGACATCCTCGGCCACGAGCTCCGGTGCGCGCTCGAAAGGATCGCCATAGCCGCCGCCGCCCGGGGTGCCCACGCGCACCCGGTCGCCCGCGCTCAGCGGAATGTCCTGCGCCTTCGAGAGGTGCTCGGGCGTGATCTCCTGCCCGCCGCGGGTGACGAGGACGTGGTTAACCATCCCGTCACGCCCGCCAAGCGCGCCCTGCGGCCCGAAGCGGCCGTGATCCATCACGAAGCTTGCCTGCGCAGTGCCGCGGCGCAGCTCGACCTCGTAATCGAGCCCGAAACCGCCGCGATACTTGCCCGCACCGCCCGAGCCCTCGCGCAGCGCGTAGCGGTGGTAGAGCACCGGGAATTGCTGCTCCATGATCTCGACCGGGGGCGCCTTGGAAATGCCGATGGTCGAGCAGCCGTTCGCAATGCCGTCGCCGCCGTTCCAGCCGCCGTAGCCGCCGCCCGAGATCTGATACATGACGAAGTTGCGCCCTTCTTCGGGGACCGAGCCGCCGAGCGCGAAGTTGCCCGACGAGCCCGCGGGCGAGGCGGTGACGCGATCGGGCAGGGCCTCGACCAGCGCGGCAAAGACGGCTTCGGCGATGCGCTGGCTGACCTCGGCGGCGCAGCCCGAGACCGGGCGGGGATATTGCGCATCGAGGAAGGTGCCGGTGGGGCGGATGATCTCCAGCGGCTCGAAGGCGCCCGCAGAGATCGGCACATCGGGGAAGATATGGCGCATCGCGAGATAGACCGACGAGAGCGTCGTGGCGAGGACCGAGTTCATCGGCCCGGCGCAGGGCGCGCTCGATCCCGCGAAATCGAAGATCAGCTTTTCGCCGGTCGCGGTGATCGTCAGCCGGATCTCGAGCGGTTCGTTCACCACCCCGTCACTGTCGACATAGGCGGTCGCGGCATAGGTGCCGGGCGCGATCTCGCGGATGCCGGCGCGCATCTGCGCCGCGGCCCGGGCGCGCAGCTCGGCGATGGCTTCGCGCACGGTCTCATCGCCGTAACGGTCCAGAAGCCGGGTCAGGCGGCTCTCGCCGACATAGAGCGCGGCCGCCTGCGCCTTCACATCGCCGATGCGCTGATCGGCCACGCGGATGTTCGAGCAGATGATGCCGTAGATCTCGGGATCAAGCTTGCCCTCCTTGAAGAGCCGCACCGGCGGCAGGCGCAGCCCCTCCTGCTCGACCGAGGTGGCCGAGGCCGAGAAGCCGCCGGGCACCGCGCCGCCCGTGTCGGGCCAGTGGCCGGTGTTCGACAGCCAGCAGAAAATGTCGCCGTTGCGCCAGACCGGCATCGCGAAGCGCACATCCATCAGATGGGTTCCGCCGAGATAGGGATCGTTGACGATGTAGATATCGCCCGGCTTCGGCGCGATCGCGCGCCCGTCGGCGATCCATTCGATCAGGGTGCGGGTCGAATATTGCATCGTGCCGACGAAGACCGGCAGCCCCTGCGAGCCCTGCGCGATCAGGCTGCCGTCCTCGGCCGAATAGATCCCGTCGGAGCGGTCGTTCGCCTCGGCGATGACCGGCGAGAAGGCCGCGCGCGAGAAGCTGAGATCCATCTCGTCGCAGACCTGTTGCAGGCCGGACTGGATGACCGAGAGGGTGATCGGATCGAGGGTCATGCGACGGCTCCGCCATTTTGGGGGGACAGGGTGATGATGATATTGCCGTCGGCGTCCTGCGTCGCCCGGTCGCCGGGTTCGAGAACGATCGTCGTGTCCATCTGTTCGATGATCGCAGGACCCGAGAGCGCGGCATCGGCGGGCAGGTGGTCGCGCCAGTAGACCGGCGTCTCCACCCAGCCGTCGAACCAGACCTTCCGGCGCTCGGCGCGCGCGTCCTCGAGGCTCGCCCGGCGCTCGGCCGTGTCGATCAGCAGGCCGAGGTCGATTTCCGGGCGGCGCCCGATGACCGAGGTGTTGACGTTGACAAGCGCCGGGCGGATCTCCGGCAATTCGACCTGGAAGCGCTTGAAATAAGCGGCTTCAAAGAGGCTGCGCAACTCATCGAGCGTCGGCTTCGGGCCGGGCAGGGGCACCCGCAGGAGGTGCGTCTGGCCGATGAACTGCATGTCCACCGTGGTGATCACCTTGATCTCCTCGACCTCGACCGCCTCGGCCTCGATCGCCTCTGTGCCCGTCGCGATCTGCCGCGCGAAGATCTCGTGGACGGCGGCGATGTCGCAGTGATCGAGCGGCTTGTTGACGGTGTTCACGAAGTCATGGCGCAAGTCGGCCACGACACAGCCGAGCGCATTGGTGATGCCGGGGCGTGCGGGCACCAGAACGCGCGGCACGCCCAGCTCGCGGGCGATGGCGCTGGCGTGCAGGGGGCCTGCGCCGCCAAAGGCGAAGAGCGCGAAATCGCGCGGGTCTTCGCCAAGGCTGATCGAAACCATCCGCACCGCATCGGCCATTTTCGCCGTCGCGATCTTGAGCACCGCCGAGGCGGCATCCTCGGCGCTGACGCCGAGCGTGTCGCCAAGTTCGCGGGCGAAGGCCTCGCGGATCGTGTCGAGCGAGACCTGCGCCGAGGCGGCGTTGAGTTTTTCGGGGTTCATCCGGCCTAAGAGCAGGTTCGCATCCGAGATCGTCGGCTGCGTGCCGCCCCGGCCATAGCAGATCGGCCCCGGGGTCGAGCCCGCGGACTCGGGCCCCACCTGCAGCAGCCCCGCCGCATTCACCCGGGCAATCGAGCCGCCGCCCGCGCCCACCGTGCGCACATCGACCATCGGCACATGGATCGGCATCGCATATTCGATCTCGATCTCGTGGCTGACCGCGGGCTCGGCGCCGCGGATCAGCGCGACATCGGTCGAGGTGCCGCCCATGTCATAGGTCAGCAGGTTCGGGATGCCCGCGCGCCGCCCGGTATAGGCGGCGGCCATCACCCCCGAGGCCGGACCCGACATCACCGTCTTCGCGGCCTCCTTCGCGACGATCCGCGCCGAGACCATGCCGCCGTTGCCGTTCATCACCAGGAGATCATGCGCATAGCCGCGCGCGGTGAGCTTGTCGGCCAGCCGCTCGACATAGCGGCGCAGCAGCGGTTGCACCGAGGCGTTCACGGCGGCGGTCACGCCGCGCTCGAATTCGCGGCTCTCGGAGAGGAGCGCATGGCCCAGCGTGATATTCTCGTTCGGCCAGATCTCGGCCGCGATCTCGCCGGCGCGCAGCTCATGGGCGGGGTTGGCATAGGCGTGCAGGAAGTGGATCACCAGCGCCTCGCAGCCCGCGGCCTTGAGCTGCTCGATCGCGTGGCGCAGCGCCGCCTCGTCGAGGGCGACAAGCTCTTCGCCACGCGCATCCATCCGCTCGGGGATCTCGAGGCGCAGATCGCGCGGGATCAGCGGGCGAAACTCGCCCTTGAGGCCATAGGCCTGCGGGCGGGTGCGGCGGCCAAGCTCCAGCACGTCGCGAAAGCCCAGCGTGGTGATCAGCCCGGTTTTGCACAGCGCGCGCTCGAGCACCGCATTGGTCGTCGTGGTGGTGCCATGCACGATCAGATCGAGCGCCGCGATATCGGCGCCGGCCGCATCGAGCGCGCCAACGACACCGGTCGACTGGTTGTCGAGCGTGGTCGGAACCTTGGCCAGCCGCACCGCGCCGGCGCGGCTGTCATAGAGCACCAGATCGGTGAAGGTGCCGCCGACGTCGATGCCCGCGGTGATGCCGGAACTGGCTGGTGAATCTGTCATCGGTCCGTCCTGAAATGGCCTTGGGGATGCGCGCCTTCCAGGCAGGCAGAACCGCGGAAGGATGCGGCAGGCTAGAGAGCGGCGCGGAAAACTGTCAATCGGCGCGGGGCTGAAAACGGGGCATGAACCTCAAATTATTTTCATAAGTATACGAACGATAAATGCATGGACAATTTTCGGGCGCACTGCTCGGAAAACGGGCGAATGATGGAGACGAATGGCGCTGTTCGATCGAGTCGGAGAAGCTGGACTCGGTCGAAATCCGGGCCGCTCCAAGGCGCCGATAGCCAATTATTGCTGACTTGTTTGAAAATTAGACATTGTCAGGAAAAGTTGCGCGGTTTCTGGGCGAACCTCTGGCTCAGCCGGGGCAAAGTCGGAGATGCGCAATTCATTCGTGCAGAAACAGTTGACGGGGGCGGGGACTCATGCCCGCTTGTGTACGAATGAATGCAGCGGGGCCGCCCCGCATCCGAAAGGCCCGCCCGGTGACCCAAGAGACTTCAGCGCCCGACACCGCCGCCCCGCAGAAGATCCGCTGCGATGCCTGCCCGGTGATGTGCTATATCGCCGAGGGCCGCTCGGGAGCCTGCGACCGCTATGCCAATGAAGAGGGCGTGCTGGTCCGGCTCGATCCGCTCACCATCCTCGAGAACCGCGCGCGCGAGGGCGCCGAGGGACAGCTCGTCCCCTTCCTCAGCCGCGAATGGGATGGGGATCTGATTGGCGGCGAGCCGATCGGTGGCGATCAGGCCTTCGTCACCGCGATCGGCGCCGGCACCACCTATCCCGATTACAAGCCCGCGCCCTTCATCGTCGCCTCGCGCTACGATGACGCCGACATGGTCACCGTGGTGACCGAGGGGATCTTCTCCTATTGTGGCGCCAAGGTGAAGATCGACACCGACCGGCACCTCGGCTCGGAATGCGCCGCGGTGCGCGCCGAGGGCGAGGTGATCGGCCATGTCACCACCTCCGAATATGGCAGCCAGATGCTCAGCCTCGGCGGCGTGAACCATCTGACCGGCGGCTCGAAGAAGGAGGGCCGCGTCACCTGTGCCACGCTGCTGACGCTGTGCAATGGCGGCGAGGTGGCGCTCAGCATCGACGGCGGCGCCGAGCTTCTGGTGCAGGCGGGGCGCCCGCCGATCGTCAACGGGCTGCGCGAGGAGCGGATGCGCGTCGGCTGCGGCTCGGCCACGGTCGGCATGTTCGCGGCGCAATGGCAGGGGCTCGTCGACGAGGTGGTGGTGGTCGATGACCACATCACCGGCGTGATGAGCGAGCATCAGGCGGGCAAGGTGATCGGCTGGTCGCCGACCGGGATCAAGATCCTCGGCCGCCGCTCGACGCCGGGGCGCTATTTTCAGGTGGCCGAGCCCGGCACCGGCTGGGGCGGCACCGATCTGACCGATCCGCTGTCGATCCTCGGGCCGTGGAACCCGAAGATTGCCTGGCCGGGGCTCAGCCTGCTGATGGTCTCCACCACGGGCGAGCATTCCGCCTATTTCGAACTCGATGACGCGCTGCAACCGGTCGCCAAGCCGATGCCCGAGCGGCTTCTGCCCTCGGTCGCGCGGATCGAGGAGAATTGCGAACCGGCGATGACCTCGGTTCTGTTCATGGCCGGCGCCGGCGGCAGCCTGCGCGCGGGCGTCACGCAAAACCCCGTGGGCCTCACCCGTTCGGTGCAGCAGGCGCTGACCCGGGTCACCATCGGCGGCGCGCCGGCCTATATCTGGCCGGGTGGCGGGATCACCTTCATGGTCGATGTGACCCGCACGCCGGGCAACGCCTTCGGTTACGTGCCGACGCCCGCGATGGTCGCCCCGCTCGAATTCACCATGCGCCGCGCCGATTACGAGGCGCTCGGCGGGCATATGGATTACGTGGTTCCGCTCTCCGAGGCGCTGCAGGGCATCGCCGGGCGGCAGAGCGATCACCGGCTCTCGGGGCGGCGCGATGTCGGACGCGGCGCGGATGCGCCCTGGCCGCTGCTGCCGCAGGGGGAGCGCAAATGAGCGCTTTCGCCGAGCGCTGCGAGGCGCGCCTGTCGCGTGACGGCCGGCGCCTGCGGCTGATCCACGGCCCGATCGACGCGATCGTCACGGCCGACGGGCCCGAACCCGCCCGGATGGCGGCCTTCGAGCGGTTGCGCACGGGTTTCACCCCGCTTCTGGGCGATCTCGTGACCGAGCTCGCGCGGCTGCGCGCAGCCACTGGGCCCGCACCGCGCGGGGCCGTGGCACGGGCGATGGTGGCCGCCACCGCGCCCTTCGCGCCGCTGTTCATCACGCCGATGGCGGCGGTCGCGGGATCGGTCGCCGATCACCTGCTGGCCGCGGCGCTGGTGCCCGGCCATGGGCTCGCGCGGCTGCATGTGAACAATGGCGGCGATATTGCGCTCTGGTCGCGGGCCGACCCTTTCCGCGTGGCGATCTGCGACGATCCGATGACCGGCCGCTCCGGCGGGCGGATCGAGGTTCCGGCCGATGCCGGGATCGGGGGCATCGCCACCTCGGGCTGGCGCGGGCGGTCGTTCTCGATGGGCATCGCCGATGCGGTGACCGTGCTCGCCGACACCGCGGCGCAGGCCGATGCCGCGGCCACTCTGATCGCGAATGCCGTCGATCTGCCCGGTCATCCCGAAATTCTGCGTGCGCGGGCTTGCGAGCTCGTGCCGGAGAGCGATCTTGGCGACCGTGCGGTGGTGATCGATGTCGGCCCGTTGAGCGAGGCCGAATGTGCAGAGGCGCTTGCGCCCGCTCTGGCGCTGGCCCAAAATTTTCGGCAGCGCGGGCTGATCCGCGCCGCCTATCTGGCTTTGGGCGACGCTCGCGCCACCCTTGCCGATACCCACCTGCAAGATACCTGCCTGCCAAAGGAGCCCGCCCTTGCCTGAACCCGAGATCCGCAAGACCGCCATCCAGCTCGAGACGATCTGGCACGAGGGCGGCCCGAAAGCCGAGACGCCGCTGCGCAAGGGCGCGATCCTCGCCGTGATCAAGAACCCTTTCGCCGGCGCCTATCACGAGGATATCGCGGGCTTCATGGATGATCTGAAGCCGCTCGGCCTGCGTCTTGCGGGCGAGTTGCTCGAGGCGATGGGCGGCGACCCGGATGCGATCGAGGGCTATGGCAAGGGCGCGATCGTGGGCGCCGCGGGTGAGCTCGAGCATGGCGCGCTCTGGCATGTGCCGGGCGGCTATTCGATGCGCGAAAAGCTGACCGCCTCGGCCGCGATCGTGCCCTCGACCAAGAAACTCGGTGGTCCCGGCACCCGGCTCGACGTGCCGATCACCCATTCCAACGCCTCCTATGTGCGCAGCCATTTCGACGCGATGGAGGTCGGTCTTGCCGATGCGCCCAAGGCCGACGAGATCGTCCTCGCCCTCGTGATGACCACCGGGCCGCGGGTTCATGCGCGTGTCGGCGGGCTGACGCATGCCGAGGCCAAGGGCGAGGACGGGCTGCGCTGATGCATATCCGCAAGATCTTCACCCAGGTCGAGCGCATCGAGCGCGAGATGGGGCGGGCGATCACGCCCCCTGCGCGCAAGGCGGCGGCTGCGGCGGTGATCGCCAATCCCTTCGCCGGGCGCTATGTCGAGGATCTGTCCGAACTGATCGAGACCGGGGCGGCGCTGGGGGATCTCTTGGCGCGCGAGGCGATGGCGGCGCTTGGCGTCGGGCCCGAGGCGATCCAGAGCTATGGCAAGGCCGCGCTGGTGGGCGAGGGCGGTGAGCTCGAACATGCCGCGGCGCTCCTGCATCCGAAGCTCGGCGCGCCCTTGCGCGCGGCGCTTGGCGGCGGCGCGGCGCTCGTGCCCTCGTCGAAGAAGCTCGGCGGCATCGGGCAGGTGCTCGACATCCCGCTTGGGCACAAGGACGCGGCCTATGTCCGCAGCCATTTCGACGCCATGGAAATCCGGATCAACGATGCGCCGCGCGCCGGCGAGATCGTGGTCGCCGTGGCCCTTGCCACCGGCGGGCGGCCCTTGCCGCGTGTCGGCGGCCTTACCCATGACGCGGCGCAGGGCGAAGACGGCCTGCGCTGAGCATAGCATGAGACCGGGACCAACCCGGCAAGCGGCCATACCGGGCGGCCAGATGAAACGGCCCGGCCCAACAGGAGAGACACGAACCGATGAACATCTTCCGCAGCCTTCTCGCCGCAGCCACGGCGGTGACCCTGCTGGCCTCCCCCAGCCTGGCCGAAGAGCCGATCAAGATCGGCGACATCAACCATTACAAGCGCATGGCCGCCTTTGCCGACCCCTATCGCAAGGGGATCGAGCTCGCGATGAGCCAGGTCAATGCCAAGGGCGGCGTGCTCGGCCGTCCGATGGAATTCATCTTCCGCGACGATCAGGGCGACCCCGGCGAGGCGGTCAAGATCGCCGAGGAGCTGATGACCCGCGACGGCGCGGTGATGTTCACCGGCGCGATCCTGTCGAACGTGGGCATCGCGCTCTCGTCCTTCGCCAAGGAAAAGAACTATCTCTATCTCGCGGGGGAACCGCTGGCCGACACGCTCGTCTGGCAGTCGGGCAACGCCAATACCTTCCGTCTGCGCGTCTCGACCTGGGTGCAGGCCGCGATGCTCGCCGAAGCCGCCGCCAAGACCGACGCCAAGACCTATGCCGCGATCGCGCCGAACTATTCCTACGGCACCTCGGCGGTCGAGGCCTTCAAGACGGTGCTCAAGCAGCTCAAGCCCGATGTCGAATTCGTCGGCGAGCAATGGCCCGCGCTCTTCAAGATCGACGCCGCCGCCGAGGTTCAGGCGCTGGAACGCGTCAAGCCCGATGCGATCTTCAACGTGACCTTCGGCACGGACCTTGCGAAATTCGTCCGCGAGGGCACCGACCGCGGCCTCTTCGACGGGCGGCCGGTCTATTCGATGCTGACGGGCGAGCCCGAATATCTCGAGCCGCTGGGCGAGGAATCCCCCGAAGACTGGATCGTGACCGGCTATCCCTGGTATGACCTGCCCGACGGGCCCGGCAAGACCTTCGTGACCGATTACGAGGCCTTCACCGGCGAGACGCCGAAGATGGGCAGCCTTGTCGGCTACACGATGGCGCTCTCGGTGGCCGCGGCGATCGAGAAGGCCGGTGCGACCGATACCGCCTCGCTGATCAAGGCCTTCGAAGGGCTCAAGGTTCCCGAAACCCCGGTGGGCGAGCTCGAATATCGCGCGCTCGATCACCAGTCGACCTTCGGCGCCTGGATCGGCAAGCTCGCGCTCAAGGACGGGCAGGGTGTCATGGTGGACTGGAGCTACAAGAACCCGGTCGCCTACATGCCCTCGGATGACGAGATCAAGGCGATGCGTCCGGCCAACTGAGCCGCCGCTTTCCTTGTGACCCTCCTCTGGCCCCGCTCGGGGCCGGAGACCCCCTCTTCATGATCTGGTGGATCTCCCGATGGGATTTTTCTTCGCGCAGCTGCTGACGGGCCTCTCCAATGCCGCGGGTCTGTTTCTGGTGGCTTCGGGCCTCTCGTTGATCTTCGGGGTGACCCGGATCGTCAATTTCGCGCATGGCTCCTTCTACATGCTCGGCGCCTATTTCGGGGTGACCCTGATGGGGATCCTGCCCGACTATCTCGGCAGCCATGTCGGCTTCTGGGGCTCGATCGTGCTCACCGGGGTGATCGTCGGGCTCGTCGGCGCGCTGGTCGAGATCGTCGTCTTGCGCCCGATCTACCGCGCCCCCGAACTCTTTCAGCTTGTCGCGACCTTCGGTGTGATCCTGATGATCCAGGATCTTGCGCTGATGAGCTGGGGCGCCGAGGACATCATGGGCGCGCGCGCCCCCGGGCTGCGTGGCGTCTTCCGCATCTTCGGCGAGCCGATCCCGAAATATGATATCGTTCTGATCTGTATCACGCCCTTCATCCTGATCGCGCTCTGGTGGCTGATCGCCAAGACGCGGCTCGGCATCCTCGTGCGGGCCGCGACCCAGGACCGCGAGATGGTCGGCGCGCTCGGCGTCAATCAGCGCTGGCTCTTCACCGGCGTCTTCGCGCTCGGCTCGGCGCTGGCCGGCTGGGGCGGTGCGCTGCAACTGCCCAAGGGCGGGGCCGACCTGCTGATGGACATGAACATCATCGGTCCGCTCTTCGTCGTGGTGGTGATCGGCGGCATGGGCAGCCTGCCCGGCGCCTTCATCGCCTCGGTGATCATCTCGGTGCTCAATGTCTTCGGCGTGACCTACATGCCGCAATCGACGCTGGTGCTGATGTTCGTGGTGATGGCGATCGTGCTGATCTTCCGGCCCTATGGCCTTCTGGGCAAGGAGGAGGTCGCGGGTGAGCATGGTCAGGTCGGCGCGCCCGAGGCCCCGATCCGCCCCTTCGGCCGCACCGGGCGCCTTGCGGTCACCGGCCTGCTTGCGGTGCTGGCGCTGCTGCCGCTGGTCTCGGACCCGTTCCTTCTGGTGCTGATGACCGACATCATCATCTTCGCGCTCTTCGCCGCCTCGCTGCATTTCATTCTGGGCGCCGGCGGGCTCACGAGCTTCGGCCATGCGGCCTTTTATGGCGGCGGCGCCTATGTCGCGGCGCTCCTCGTCACCTATGCCAAGGCGCCGATGGAGATCGCCTTCATCGCTGCGCCGATCGGGGCGGGGATGCTCGCACTGGTGGTCGGCTGGTTCTGCATCCGGCTCTCGGGCGTCTATCTCGCGATGCTGACGCTGGCCTTCAGCCAACTCGTCTGGTCGCTCGCCTTCCAGTGGCGTTCGGTGACGCGCGGCGATGACGGGCTGATCAATATCTGGCCCTCGGACTGGCTCTCGGGGCAGGTGCCCTATTACTACTTCACGCTGGTGATCGGCGCCGCCGGGATCCTCTTCCTGCGCCATGTGATCCACGCGCCCTTCGGCTATGCGCTGCGCGCCGCGCGTGACAGTGCGCGTCAGGCCGAGGCGACCGGGATCAACGTGAAACGCGTGCAATATCTCGCCTTCGCGCTTGCCGGGGCGCTGGCGGGGCTCGCGGGCGGGCTCTTCGTCTTCGCCAAGGGATCGGTCTTCCCGACCGAGCTCGAGATCGGCAAGAGCTTCGATGCACTGATCGTGGTCTTCCTCGGCGGGATCAAGACGCTGTCCGGCGGGGTCGTCGGCGCGGCCTTCATGGCCACGGTCGAGGACTGGCTGACGCGGATGGAATACTGGCGGCTCATGCTCGGGATGCTGATCATCGCCGTGGTGATCCTCGCGCCCGAGGGGATCGTCGGATCGGCGCGTCGTCTGGGCGAGCGTCTGGGGCTGATCAAACGCGCGGAGGCCGAGGAATGAGCGAGATCCTGAGAGTCGAGAACCTCGCAAAATCCTATGACGGGTTTCAGGCGGTCAAGGGCGTGTCCTTCTCGGTCAAGGCCGGCGAGATGAAGGCGCTGATCGGGCCCAATGGCGCGGGCAAGTCGACCTGCTTCAACATGCTGATGGGGCAGATCAAACCCTCGGGGGGCGATGTGTTCCTCGATGGGAAGCGGATCACCGGCCTGCGCCCGCGGCAGGTCTGGCGCCGGGGCGTCGGGCGCACCTTCCAGATCACCGGCACCTATGCTTCGATGACGGTGATCGAGAATGTGCAGATGGCGCTGATCAGCCACAATCACCGGATCTTCTCGCTCTTGCCGCGGGCGCGCGATCTCTATCGTGACGAGGCGATGGCGCTTCTGGATCGGGTGGCGATGACGGCGCAGGCCGAGCGGCCCTGTTCGGTGCTGGCCTATGGCGATCTCAAGCGGCTCGAGCTCGCGATCGCGCTCGCCCACAAGCCCCGGCTTCTCCTGATGGATGAACCGACGGCGGGGATGGCCCCTTCGGCGCGGATCGCGCTGATGCAGCTCACCGCCGATATCGTCGCGCAGGAGGGGGTCAGCGTGCTCTTCACCGAGCATGACATGGACGTGGTCTTCACCCATGCCCATCACATCATGGTGCTCAACCGCGGCGAGCTGATCGCCGATGGCAATGCCGCCGAGGTGCGCGCCAATCCGCAGGTCCAGGAGGTCTATCTGGGCGGCGGGATGTTGTTCAAGGAGATCGAGAATGCTTGAGCTCGAGCGCGTCAACAGTTTCTACGGCAAGGCGCATATCCTGCAGGATCTGTCCTTCTCGGTCGGGCGCGGCGAGGTCGTGGCGCTTCTGGGGCGCAACGGCGCGGGCAAGAGCACGACGATGAAGTCGATCATCCAGCTCGTGCGCCCGAAATCGGGCAAGGTGCGCTTTCAGGGCACGGAGGTGACCGGGCAGGCCGCCTATCGCGTGGCGCGCGCCGGGATCGGCTATGTCCCCGAGGACCGGCGCATCTTCACCGCGCTCACCGTGCTCGAAAACCTCGAGGTCGGCCGCCAGCCCGCGCGCGAGGGCGCGCCGCACTGGAGCGTGGAGCAGCTCTTCGAGATCTTCCCGAACCTCCACGAGCGGCGCAACCAGCTCGGCAAGGCGATGTCGGGCGGCGAGCAGCAGATGCTGACCATCGCGCGCACGCTGATGGGCAACCCCTCGCTTTTGCTGCTCGACGAACCCTCCGAGGGCATCGCCCCGGTCATCGTCGAGGAAATGGCCCGCGCGATCCTGCGGCTCAAGGCGCAGGGCTTGACGGTGATGATCTCCGAGCAGAACCTGCATTTTGCCCGGGTGGTGGCCGATCGTGCGATCATCATCGAAAGCGGCGAAAAGAAATTCGATGGGACATTTGCGGAGCTGGAGGCACATCCGGAGATCCGCGACGCCTATCTGGCGGTTTGAACAAGGAGGCCCGTGTGGCGGAGGAAACCAAGGTCATGACCAGCGCCGAGCATGGCTATGTGCTCGACGAACAAGTGGGTTTTCTGCTCCGCCGTGCCTATCAGCGCAACTCCCTGATCTTCGCCGAGCTCGTGCCCGGCGGGCTGACCACGACGCAGTTTTCGGTGATGTACCGGCTCGGCGAAGAGGGGGCGATGTCGCAAAATCAGCTCGGGCGCTCGGTGGCGATGGACGGGGCGACGACCAAGGGCGTCGTCGATCGCCTTGTGGCGCGGGATCTCTTGCGCACCGAGCCCGACCCCGACGACCGGCGCCGGTATCTGGTGTCGCTGACCCCGGACGGGATCGAGCTGCTGAACGCTGCAATCGAGGCCGCGATGAACGTGAGCCGCACGACGCTCGCGCCGCTCAAACCCTCCGAGCGCAAGGTCTTCATGCGCCTGCTTGCGCGGATCTGCTGACCGCGCAGCCGCCGCAAACCCGCGCGCAGCCGAAGGCGATTTCGTCGCCCCGGTCCGGTTCGCGGCGATAGACCGACGCCCCGGCATGCGCTAACAATCGAAGATGCGCCGTCATGTGGCCGCCCCGGGGACGATTCCGTCCTCGCCCGGGCAAGCGCCGCTGGCGCCGTGACGCCCTTCGTGTCGGGCCCTCCGGTGGCCTGCCCCGGGCGAGTTGCAGGAGAAGGGAACCCGATGAGAGACCCCCGATGAGATACCCCCGATGAGATACCATTGTGCGAAATCCTTCTCGGAGGCGGCCGAGATTGCGGCAGGGGCGCCGGGGATCACCCGTTTCCTCGCCGGTGGGACGGATGTGCTCGTGCAATTGCGCTCGGGCCTCGTGACGCCCGATGACCTGATCGACCTCAAGCAGATCCCGGGCGTGCATGACATTTCGCGAACGCCCGAGGGCGGCTGGCGGATCGGTGTGGCGGTCTCGGGGGCCGAGCTTGGCGAGCATGCGGGGGTGAAGGCCGACTGGCCGGGGGTGGTCGAGGGCATGGGGCTCGTGGGCTCGACCCAGGTGCAGGGGCGCGCGACGCTGGCGGGCAATCTGTGCAATGGCTCGCCCGCGGCCGACAGCGTGCCGGGGCTGGTGGCGGCCGAGGCGCGGGTCACGGTCATCGGCCCGAACGGCGCGCGCGAGGTCCCGGTCGAGGAGATCCCGACGGGGCCGGGCAAGACCTCGCTCGGTCCTGGCGAGCTGATCGCCGCGATCACCCTGCCTGCACGCGGCGCGGCGGGGGGCGATGCCTATCAGCGCTTCATCCCGCGCACCGAGATGGATATCGCCGTGGTCGGCTGCGCGGTGAACCTGACGCTGACGGGCGAGACCATCGCCGCGGCGCGGGTGGCGCTTGGGGCGGTGGCACCGACGGTGATCCTCGTGCCCGAAGCGGCCGCTGCGATCGTGGGCACCGCGCTCGACGATGCGGCGCTCGAGGCCCTTGCCGCCGCGGCACGGGCCGCCGCGAGCCCGATTTCCGACAAGCGCGGCACGGCCGAGTTCCGCACCCATGTCGCCGGCGTCCTCGCGCGCCGGGTGGCGCAGGCCGCCTATGCCCGCGCGAAAGGAGACACGAAGTGAGCAAGATCCATGTGAGTGCCACCGTGAACGGCGATCCCGTCGAATTTCTGGCCGATCCGCGCGAGACGCTGCTCGACTGTCTGCGGGATCATCTCGATCTCACCGGCTCCAAGGAGGGCTGCGGCACCGGCGATTGCGGGGCGTGTTCGGTTCTGCTCGACGGGCGGCTGGTCTGTTCCTGCCTCGTGCTGGGCGTCGAGGCCGAGGGCAAGCGCGTCGAAACCATCGAGGGCATGGCCGAGCCGGGGGGCGAGCTGCACCCGCTGCAGCGCAAGTTCATCGAACATGCCGCCCTGCAATGCGGCTTCTGCACCCCGGGCATTCTCGTGGCCTCCAAGGCGCTCCTTGCGCGCAACCCGGACCCGACCGAGGAGGAGGTTCGCTACTGGCTGGCCGGAAACCTGTGCCGTTGCACCGGCTATGACAAGATCGTTCGCGCGGTGATGGATGCGGCGGCGGACCTGCGGGGGGCGGCGTGATGGCGAAAGACGAGATCAAGACCCCGTTCAAGCTGGTCGGGACCCGGGTTCCGCGCCCCGACGGGCTCGACAAGGTCACCGGGCGGGCGCGGTATGGGGCCGATTTCTCGGCGCCGGGGATGCTGTTCGGGGCGGTGGTCCGCTCGCCCCATGCCCATGCGCGCATCAGGAAGATCGACGCCTCGAAGGCGCTGGCGCTCGCGGGGGTGAAGGCGGTGGTGACGCGGGCGGATTTCCCGACCGGGCTCGAGGGCGAGAAATGGAACCTGCAGGACAATGCGATGGCGGGCGACGTCGCGTTCTATGACGGTCATGCGGTGGCGGCGGTGGCGGCGACCTCGGCCCTGCTCGCGAAGGATGCGGCGAAGCTGATCGAGGTCGATTACGAGATCTTGCCGCATGTCACCGATGTGGATGAGGCGATGAAGCCGGATGCCCCGGTGATCCGCGCCGGCGCCGCCGATTATTCCGTCCCCGAAGGCATGCCCCCGAATGTCGTGCGATATCTCGACTTCGGGCATGGCGATCTCGAGGCGGGCTTTGCCGCGGCCGATCTCGTGCGTGAGCGCACCTACAAGACCGAGGCCACGCATCAGGGCTATATCGAACCCCATGCCTGCGTCGGCCAGCTCGGGGCCGATGGCAAGGGCGAGATGTGGGTGACGACCCAGGGGCAGTGGTATGTGCGCTGGATGTGCGCGGCGGTCCTTGGTCTGGACGCGGCGCAATTGCGCGTGACGCCCTCCGAGATCGGCGGCGGGTTCGGCGGCAAGACCACCGTGTTCATGGAGCCGCTGTCGCTCGCCCTGTCGCGCAAGGCCGGCGGCAAGCCGGTGAAGATCGTGATGGATCGCTCCGAGGTGCTGCGCGCGACCGGTCCCACGGCTTCGGCCTCGATGGACGTGAAACTCGGCATGACGAAAGACGGCACAATCACCGCCGCGCGGGCCGAATTCCGGATGCAGGGCGGGGCCTATACGGGGTTGTCGCCGGTGGGCGAGGCGCTGCAGTGTGCCTTCGCGCCCTACAAGCTGCCCGCCGTGTCGCATATCGGCTACGAGGTCCTTGCGAACCGGCCCAAGGCCGCGGCCTATCGCGCGCCGGGCTCGCCGATGGGGGCCTTCGCCGCCGAAAGTCTCATCGACGAAATGTGCCGCGAGCTCGGGCTCGATCCGATCGAGGTGCGGTTGAAAAACGCGGTCACCGAGGGCGACAAGTCGAGCTACGGCCCCACGTTCAAGAGCATCGGCCTGAAGGAAGTGCTCGCGGCCACGCAGGCCCATCCGAACTACGCCGTGCCGCTTGGCCCGAACCAGGGGCGCGGCGTCGCGACCGGGTTCTGGTTCAACTACAACGGCGACACCTCCGTCTCGATGGCGATCGCCGAGGACGGCACGGCGCAGGTCGCGGTCGGCACGCCCGACATTGGCGGCAGCCGCGCCTCGCTCGGGCTCATGGTGGCCGAAACGCTGGGCATTCCCTACGAGCACGTCCGGGTGAATGTGGTCGAGACCGGCGCGCTGGGCGTGAACGAGCCCTCGCACGGGAGCCGCGCGACCTTTGCCAGTGGCAAGGCGGCGGTGCTCGCGACCCAAGAGGCGATCGGGGAAATGTGCCGGCGCGCGGCCGCCGAATGGGGTATCGACCCCGAGGCGGTGGAATGGGTCGATGGCGCCGCGCAGCCGTCGGGGCCGAATGCGGGCAAGTTCCCGCCGATGCCCATCGCTGAGATCGCCGGAAACATGAGCGCGACCGGAGGGCCGATCTGCGGTCACTGGCAGGGCTTGCCCGAGGGTGTCGGCGCGAGCTTCGGCACGCATGTCGTCGATGTCGAGGTAGACCCGGAGACGGGCAAGACCACGGTGTTGCGCTATCTCGTGGTGCAGGATGCCGGGCGCGCGATCCACCCCTCCTATGTCGAGGGGCAGTATCAGGGCGGTGCGGCGCAGGGCATCGGATGGGCGCTCAACGAGGAATATGTCTACGGCACGGATGGCAGGCTGCAGAACCCGATCTTCCTCGACTATCGCATCCCGGTCGCCTCGGATCTGCCGATGATCGACACGGTGATCGTGGAAGTGCCGAACCCCGGTCACCCGTTCGGCGTGCGCGGCGTCGGCGAGACGGGGATTGCCCCGCCCTTGCCCGCGATCGCCAATGCGATCGCGGCGGCGACCGGCGCGCGGCTGCGGCATTTGCCGATGACCCCGCCCAAGGTGCTGGCGGCGATCCGGGCCGGGGCGGATGGTTGAGGTCAATCTCTGGTCCGGGTTGCGGCGGTTCACCGGCGATCTGGCGGCGGTGACGGTCGAGGCCGGGACCACCGGGGAAATGCTCGATGCGCTGGTCGCGGCCTTTCCGGGGCTCGGGCCGGCGATCGCCGCGGGGGTGTCGGTGGCGGTCGATGGCGAGATCGTCAATGGCCGCCACATCCCGATCACGCGCGGCGCCGAGATCTACCTCTTGCAGCGTCTGAAGGGCGGCTGACCGGCTTCGGCGCAAAGCCGCCCCCGACCACCGGCAACGCGGGCTATCCGCCCGGGTTGAGGTCTTGCGGATAATCGACGTCACGCGCCTCGTGCTCGGCAAGGGGCCGCAGGGCGTCCTCGGGCAGGGCGGCAAGCAGGCCCCGGGCGCCGCGGTCGCCCTCCTCGGGCGCAAATCCCCTCAGATCTTCGACGCGCAGAAGGGCCGGGGGCATGCGAATGCCGCGATGGATGCAGGCGGTGCTGCCCGATCGCGCGACGAGGTGGCGCAGCGTGTCCGGTGCGATTGCGGGCATGTCCCCCAGCGCGATCAGGAGGCGCTCGGCCCCGACCTCGAGGGCCCAGTCGCGCGCGCGCCGGAACGAGGCGGACAGGGGCTGCCCCGGCGGGACCCTGCACAGGGCGTAGCTCTCGGGCAGCACATCGCCCACGGCCTCCGATGAGACGATCGCGGCAAGCGCCTCGCAGCCCGCCGCCGCGAGCGTTCGGGCCGCGGCGCGCACGAGCGGTTCGCCGTGCCAGGGGGCGAGCAGCTTGTCGCTTTCGCCGAAACGTCGCGAGCAGCCCGCGGCCAGAAGGATGCCGACGGTTTTCAATCGCGCCCCGCTCTGGGGCATCTCTGCCCGGGGCCCGACACCGGCGCGCACGCGCGCAACGGCGCGGACCTGCCGGGTGAGAGGGGGAAAGATCCTTGGAACACTGCCGTGCCAGTCCTGATCTGCGCCGGATCTGGCGCGTTGCATCTTCCGATCATCGCAAGCGTCATCGGACCCGGGCAAGGTTAAAGCAGTCCGGGCCCGGTTGTCGCGGGTCGAAGCGCGCTCATGTGCGGATCGTGGCGCGTGCAGGGAACGGCCGCGGGCTTCGAAGGGATTCAGGAGCCCGGCGCACCTGCCCGGTCGCGCGGCCCATATCCCCTTGAATGACCCGGTGCCATGGGTACTAGTCGGGGCGAGGGATTGGCCCGCCCGGGATCTGGGGCAGAAAGGATAGTGCATGAAAATCTCTGCCGCGCTCCGGAACACGGCACCGCAACCCAGGGCGTGCCGCCAGCCTCTGCCGCCGCGCGGGTTCGGCGACTAGCAGGGCCACCGCAGATGCATCCCGCCGCAAGAGACCCCTGGCATGAAATCGCGCAGACCGAAGGCGCGGACCAAGGCGCGGTCGCGCTCGCCGTGATTTCCGCGATCGACGGGCCTGCCTATCGCGATGTCGGGACGGCGATGGCCTTTTATGCCGATGGCAGGCGGTTCGGCGCCCTGACGGCGGGCTGCATCGAAGAGGATGTCGCGCTGCAGGCGCGGGCCGCCCTCGCGGACGGGCGTGCCCGGAAACTGCGCTATGGCGCGGGTTCGCCGTTTTTTGATCTCAAGCTGCCCTGCGGGGGGGCTCTTGAAATCCTCGTCTTGCCCGCGCCGGATCTGGGGGTCTTGCACGAGCTCGAGGCGCGGCGCGCCCGCCGCGAGCCGACCTCGCTCTGGATCGGGGCGGGGGGAGAGCTGTCGCTTCTGGGCCCGGCCGAACCAGAGGCGCTGCGCATCGACTTCGCGCCGCCTCTGCGTTTCCTGATCTTCGGGACCGGGCCCGAGGCGATCTTCTTTGCCGATCTGGTGCGGGCGACCGGGGCGGCGCATTGTCTCTACACGCCCGAAGAGGCGACCCTGTCCAATGCGCGCGCGGCCGGATGCACCTGCGAGCGGCTCGGACAGGCCGGGCTTCCCGATGCCGTCCAGATCGACGCGCGCACTGCGGTTCTGTTCTTTTTCCACGATCACGTCTGGGAGCCGCCCCTGCTGAACGCGGCGTTGAAATCGCCCGCTCTCTACATCGGCGCCCAGGGCAGCCGCCGCACGCAGGAAACCCGGCTCGCGGCGATGGAGCGCCTTGGCTGGCCGCGTGCGGCGCTCGGGCGGCTGCGCGGGCCGATCGGGCTGATCCGCTCGGTGCGCGATCCGCGCGTGCTGGCGGTCTCGGTTCTGGCCGAGGTGATGGCGGTCGCCGAGGCATTGCCAGCGGAGCGCGGAGAGGCCTGACGGGCCCCCACGCGGCCGATTGTTCTGCGCCGGGTCCGGACGGAGGATCGGCCCGGGCAATGTCCCCCGAGGGATATTCCCGTGGCGGCGCCGCCGGTCCAGAGTGCCGCGCATAGGGTTTGCCGGATGCAGGGGCACGGGTGGGTTGCGGGGTGCCGCAGGCTCGATCTCTGCGCTCGGGTCGAATGATCTGCGGCCTTGCGGATGGTTTCGATCGCCGCGCCAGACCGCTGACCGAGAGACCGACGGAGACCGACATGTTCGCCAGACCCAAGACCCTCGACCCCGCAGAGATCGCGGAGATGGACAAACGCCACGTGCTGCACCCGTGGTCGGACCTCGGAACCCGGCACAGCGAAGACCCGCTGGTTCTGGCCGAGGCCGAGGGCATCCATATCCGTGACGCCGAGGGCAACCGCTATATCGACGGGATCGGCGGCATGTGGTGCGTTCAGCTCGGCTATGGCCGCGAGGAGCTCGTCGCGGCGATGACCGAACAGGCCCGGCGGATGTGCTATTACACACCCTTCGGCGCCATGGCCAACGTGCCCGCCGCGCGCCTTGCCGAGGCGCTGGCCGCGCGGGCGCCGGGCGATCTCAACACCGTCAGCTTCGCCACCTCCGGCTCGGGCGCCGTCGACAGCGCGATCCGCTTCGCGCATTTCTACTTCAACTGCCTCGGCCAGCCCGCCAAGCGGCAGGTCCTCGTGCGGATGGACAGCTATCACGGCTCGACCTATCTGACGGCCTCGATGAACGGCAAGCGGCGCGACTGGAGCCAGTTCGACTACGCGCGCGATCTGGTGCATTTCCTGCCCTCGGTGAATGCCTTCCGCCGGCCGGCGGGGCAGTCGCTCGAGGCATTCGCGGACGAAAAACTCGCCGAACTCGAGGCGAAGATCCTCGAGCTCGGCCCCGAAAATGTGGCCTGTTTCGTCGCCGAGCCGATCCAGGCCTCGGGCGGCGTGATCGTGCCGCCCGAGCACTATCTGCCGCGCGCGCTCGCGATCTGCCGCAAATACGACGTGCTCTATATCTCCGACGAGGTGGTGACCGCCTTCGGCCGGCTCGGCCATGTCTTCGCCTCTGAGGCGGTGTTCGGGATCACGCCCGACATCATCACCTGCGCCAAGGGGCTGACCTCGGGCTATGTTCCGATGGGGGCCACGATCTATTCG
The DNA here is from genome assembly GCA_003249215.1 of Rhodobacterales bacterium. GTDB lineage: Bacteria > Pseudomonadota > Alphaproteobacteria > Rhodobacterales > Rhodobacteraceae > Rhodobacter. The sequence goes on along the minus strand of QKJR01000095.1, from coordinate 54,945 downwards.
GATCGTCTGATCGAGGCGATCAGCGGCGAGAATGCCGTCGATCATCCCTATTTCACCAATGGCTTCACCTATTCCGGGCATCCGGTCGCGGCCGCCGTCGCGCTCAAGACCCTCGAGATCCTCGAGGGCGAGGGGATCCTCGAGGACGTGCGCGACCTCGGTCCCTATTTTCAGGCCGAGCTGCAAAAGCTGCGCGCGCTGCCCATCGTGGGCGATGTGCGCGGCATGGGGCTGATGGCCTGCGTGGAATGCGTCGTGCGCAAGATCGGGGCCGAGCCGGGCGCGGCCGACATGGCGGTCGCCGCGCGCGTCGATGCCCATGCGCAGGCGCGCGGCCTGATCCTGCGCCCGTTCGAGAGCCTGTGCATCCTGTCGCCGCCGCTGATCGTGACCAAAGGTGATATCGACCGCATCGTCGCGATCCTGCGCGAGAGCCTGATCGCGACGCAAGACGATCTGATCGCCGAGGGGATCTGGTCGCCGGAACCGTGCCGCTGACCGGGGGCCTCTGACCGGGCGGGCTCGACAGGCTGTGGCGGGCGACCTATCCTGCCCGCATGTTGTCCGTTTCGTTGCTCGAGCGCTGGAATGACGGGGTTGCCGATCTGCTGGTCCACCAGGATCGGTCCGACATCGTCGATCGGTTCATGACCCATCTGTCGCGCTGCCTCGATTTCGATCAATGGTATGCCGCGCTGTTTCACCGGCACGAGCCCGCCGAGCGCATCGGTTTTTGCGGGATCAAAGAGGGCCGCGACGATTACGAGGACGGGATCTATCTGCTCGATCCCTTCTATCGGCAGTATCGGCAGAACCCCGAGCCGAGCGTGCATCGGCTGGGCGATATCGCCGGGCCGGGCGAGGCGATCCGCTCGCCCTATTTCGAAGGCTATCTGCAGAAATGGGACACGCGCGACGAGGTCGGCTATCTCGTGCCGGTCGGCGCCGGGCGCGCGGTGCATCTTTCGGTGTCGCGCTCCCACGACCTGCCGCCCTTCGAGCGCCACGAGCTGCAATTCCTCGGCTCGCTCGTCAGCGTCGTCGCGAGTGTCTTCGCGCTTTACGAGCGGTCGGGCGGCGGCGAGCCTGTCGTCAATCCCTCGGTCGAGCGCGTGATCGGGCAGAAGCTCGCGGGCTTTGGCGCGGAGGTCCTGACCGGGCGCGAGGGCGAGATCGTCGGCCTGCTGCTCAAGGGCTATGGCGCGGCCGAGATCGCGCGCCTGTGCGGGATCAGCCCGGGCACCGCCAAGAACCACATCAAGAGCATCTATCGCAAGCTCTCGGTCCGCTCGCAGGTCGAGCTGCTCGTCAAGTGGATCGACGATCTCTACGAGTAGAGCGGGGTGCGCCGCCGCACGGCGATCACGTCATGCCCAAATTTCGCGCGGGCAGGTCTCAAAAGTGAGAATTTTCGCGCCCTGCGACTATACTTTTCCCGCCGACTTCGGTAGCGCTAGGGGAACGGGATTTGCGTGGGATGTGATTTGAGCGACTCGAAAGACGTCATCTTTGCCGAGATCGGTGCCCGTCTGAAGGCGCATCGTCTGGGGCAAGGGATCGCCCCGGAGACCCTGGCCGAGCGTCTGGGGATTTCCCGTGCAGCTCTTTACCGGGCCGAAAAAGGCGAGATCGCCAAGATCGAGATGCTGACCGCCATCGCGGAGGAACTCAACATCTCGCTGCCGACCCTGCTCGGGGTGGGGATCGAATACGTTCCCAACGCCGTCGCCTTCTTCGAGCGGATGCGCCAGATCGAAGAGGATTGCGATCAGATCATCGGCCTCTTCAGTCCTGTCTCCTATCTCGTCACAACGGATGATTATGACCATGTCCTGAGCGCGGTCCTACAGGAGAGCCTGCCCGAGGAGGCCGTGCAAGAGGCTATGCGGATCATGCCTATCCTTATGGAAAGGAAGCGAAAATACAAGCTCAAGCGGCCGCTTCTCGCCTCGATCATCTCGGATGCGGATCTGGTGCGCTTCATGCAGGATGGGCTCGAGGGACGCGCCGGGCTGCCCCCCGAAGTGATCGCCGAGCGGCGCGCGATGGCGGTGGCCGAGGTGCGCCACATCATCGACATGCTGCGCGAGCCCGATATCGGCGTGCAGATCGGCGTCGCACGCGAGCCGATCCCCTCGACCAGCTTCCAGATCGTGCGCAAGGCCGGACATGCCACCCTGACCGTGAGCCCGTTCCGCCTGGGCCATAACCCCAATATCCGGATCGGGGTGGGCTTCATCACGACGGCCCCCGAGGCGATCGAGCTGCACGAGGGGATTGCGAAGCGCCTGTGGGACAGCGCGCTCAGGGGCGGCGCGGCGGCCGACCATCTCGAGGCGCTGATCGCGCAGCATGGTCTTGCCCAATAATGGGGCGGCGCGCCCGGATCGTCTCAATTTTTAGATTTTGATCTTGACAGCATGGCTGACCTGATCGACTCTTGCCCCAAGACAATCAACAGGGACTCACCTCATGACATTCTTTCGCAGCCTGACCCTTGCCGCTGTCTCGGTGCTCGCGCTCTCCGCCGAGGCCGCCTCGGCGCAGGATTACGTCGCCAAGATCGGCCACCTCGAAGCCGCGCAGCAGACCCGCAACGTCTTCCTCGAGAAGGTCGCGGCCCTCGTCGAGGAACGCACCGACGGCCATGTGAAATTCCAGATCTTCCCGCAAAGCCAGCTGGGCGATCAGCGCACGATGAACGAAGGCGTGCAGCTTGGCACGATCGAGGCCACGGTGGCCCCCGCGGCCTTCCTCGGTGGCTTCAACCCGGCCGTGTCGATCCTCGACATCCCCTATCTGCTGCCCGATGACGCCGCCAAGGCGCAGGCGCTGCGCGAGGGCCCGTTCGGTCAGGCGCTGCTCGACAGCTTCAAGGACAAGGGCATGGTCGCCATCGCGCTCTGGCCCAACGGCAAGAAGCAATTCACCTCGAACAAGCCGCTCGACAATATCGCCGAATTCGCCGGCCAGAAGTTCCGCGTGATGGACAGCTCGATCCTGATCGAACAGTTCAAGGCGCTCGATGCCTCGGCGATCGCGCTGCCGTTTGGTGAGCTCTACACCTCGCTGCAGACCGGCGTCGTCGATGGCGAGGAAAACCCGCTCGACACGATCAAGAACATGAAATTCTACGAGGTGCAGAAGAACCTCGTGGTTTCCGATCACGGCGCGATGGAAGACGTGATCCTGTTCAACCCGATGTGGTGGGAGAGCCTGCCCGCCGAATATCAGACGATCATCACCGACACGTTCAAGGAGATGATCCCCGAGCTGACCGCGCACAAGGCCGCGGCGGTCGATGCCGCGCTGCAGACGATCAAGGACTCGGGCATGGCGGTTCGCGTGGCGAGCCCCGAAGAGCGCGCCGAACTGCGCGAGAAGATGTATGGCCCGACCACCGCGGCCTATGTCGCCAAGGCCGGCGAGACCGGCAAGGCGCTGCTCGAAACCTATGAAGCCGAATACAAGACGCTCGGCAACTAAGCCCGGCTGACCCCACCGGATCCGGCGCGCCCGGGTCCGGCCCCCAACCCCGGCGCGATGACGCGCCGTTTTCCTTTCCGAGGACATCGCGATGAAAGCCCTCAACGCGCTCCGCCTGGTCGAGCGCTCGATCCTGATCTTTTTGTTCCTGGCGATGGTGGCGCTCTATTTCGTATCGGTCGTGATGCGCGAATTCGGCGGCACGCTGGCGAGCGATTTCGCCTGGATCGAAGAGGCCGTGCGGCTGATGAGCCTGTTCCTCGTCTTCCTCGCGCTCGGCCTCGCGCTCGAACGCGGCAAGCATGTCAGCATCACCAACCTGCGCGATGCCCTGCCGCCCGGCCTGCGCCGCCCGCTTCTGGGGCTCATCGACCTCACCGGGCTCGCCTTCTCGCTCTATCTGGCGTGGCTCGCGTTTGCGCTCGTGCGCTTCGTGATGAAATCCGGCCAACGCTCGCCCACGCTCGATATTCCGATGGGGCTGATCTATCTCGCGCCGGTCGCGGGCTTCGTGCTCCTCGGTCTGCGCTATGGGCTCAGCCTCTTTGGCGTGATCGACCGCTTTGCCGCGCAGAAGGAGGGCGAGGCATGATCGTCGCGCTGCTCTTTCTCCTCGCGCTCCTGCTCCTGCTCGGGGGCTTCGAAATGCTCATGGTGCTCGCACTGCCCGCACTCGGCTACAAGGAGGCCTTCTTCCCGACGCTGCCCGATCCGGCGGTGATCCAGAAGATCCTCGGCGGCATCAACCACACCACCCTGCTCGCCATTCCGTTCTTCATCTTCGCCGCGAACCTGATGGGCTCGGGGCGGATCGCGAGCCAGCTCATCGGTGTGGTCAAGGCGCTCGTCGGTCATTCGCGCGGCGGCATGGGGCATGTCGTCGTCGGCGGTTCGATGGCCTTCGGCGCGGTCTCGGGCTCGGCGCCGGCCACGGTCGCGGCGATGGGCCGGATGGTCTATCCCGAGATGCGCCGCGCGGGCTATTCCGACAAGTTCAGCCTTGGCCTGCTGGTTTCCAGCGCCGAGACCGCGCTGCTGATCCCGCCCTCGATCACCTTCATCATCTACGGCTGGATGACCGGCACCTCGATTGCGCAGCTCTTCGCGGGCGGTCTCGCCGTCGGGATCGTGCTCGGCCTCGCCTTCGCGCTTCTGGTCAGCATTCAGGCCCGGCGCGACAATGTCAGCCGCGACGCGGCTCTGCCCTGGGCCGAGCGGCTGCGCGTGATCGTGGCGGCGAAATGGGCGATCGGCATGCCGGTGATCATTCTGGGCGGCATCTATTCAGGGATCTTCACGCCGACCGAGGCCGCCGCGGTCAGCGTCGTCTATGCGATCGTCGTCGAAGGGCTGGTGCTGCGCTCGCTGAGCTGGCGCGACCTCTTCGCGATCACCGAGCGCAGCGCGATCAACACGGCGATCATCTTCATCCTGCTCGCGATGGGCGGCCTCATCTCCTTCTTCGTGACGCTGGCGCAGGTGCCCGCGGGGATCCTCGGCTTCCTCAATACGATCGACGCGGGCTGGATCAGCTTCCTGATCGTCGTCAACATCTGCTTCTTCATCGCCGGCATGTTCATTGACCCGAATTCGGCGCTCCTGATCCTCGTGCCGCCGCTCTTCCCGGTGGCGCAGAGCCTCGGCATCGACCCGGTGCATTTCGGCATGATCGTGACGCTGAACATCAGCCTCGGGATGATCACGCCGCCCTTCGGCCTCGATATCTTCGTGGCCTCCTCGACGCTCGGCAAACCGGTCGAGCAGATCATCCGCGGCGTCTGGCCCTTCGTGGGGGTCAATATCCTCGTGCTCTTGCTCATCACCTATGTGCCGCAGATCTCGCTCTTCATTCCGAAACTGATCTACGGCTGAGGAGGGCAGACATGTTTCACGATCCTCTCATGCCCGCCGCGCCGCGCTGTGCCGAGGTCACGGCCGAGGTGCTCTCCAATTCTCCGGTCAATGGCGAATACCGGCTGATGGAGCTCGCCGCGCCGCCCGAGGTGCTCGAGTGCCATCCGGGGCAGTTCTTTCAACTGCTCTGCCCGACCAGCGGCGCCGATCAGCCCTATCTGCGCCGGCCGATGAGCATCTATGGCTATGACGCGGCTGCCGGACGGCTGCAATTCCTCTACAAGATCGCCGGCGCCGGCACCCGGGGCCTTGCGACGCTGCGCCCGGGCGACGGGCTCAATGTGCTCGGCCCGCTGGGCGTGGGCTTCTCGATGCCGCCGGAATGGCGGAACCTGATGCTGGTGGCGCGCGGCGTGGGCCTTGCGACGCTCGCGCCGCTTGCGAAGCTCGCGCAAGCCGAGGGGCGCCGCCTCACCGCGATCTGCTCGGCACGGCGCGCCGATCTGGCGATGTCGACCGACCTCTTCCGCAGCTATGGCGCCGAGGTGATCGTTGTCACCGACGCGGACGGCTCCTCCTCGGTCGAGAGCCTGCGCGCGCTGATCGGCGGGCGCATCGCGGCAGGGCAGGTCGATGCCTTCTATACCTGCGGCTCGTCGCGGCTCCTGCGGCTCTTGCAGGAGCTGGGCGCAGCCCATGGCATCCCCGGCGAGATCGCGATGGAGCAGCAGATGGCCTGCGGCATCGGTATGTGTCAGGCCTGCGTGCGCAGCTTCCGTGTGGGCGATCAAATCGTGCAGCGCCGGGTCTGCCGCGAAGGCCCGGTCTTCCCGATTGCGGAGGCGATGGCATGAGCGATCTCAGCACGAAAATCGGCCGCCTGACCCTACAAAACCCGATCATGCCCGCCTCGGGCACGTTCTCCGAGGATCTCGCCGCGGTCTTCGATCTCGACCGGATCGGCGCGCATGTGCTCAAGACGATCACCGCCGAGACGCGCAGCGGCAACCCCACGCCGCGGGTCTGCGAGCTGCCGGGCGGGATGCTCAATGCGATCGGCATTCCCTCGAAGGGGATCGACTATTTCCGGGAACATGCGCTGCCGTTCTGGGCGCGCTACTCGGCGCCGCTCGTCGTGTCGATCTCGGCCCATTCCGCGGCCGAGTTCGCAACGCTCGCCCGGGCCGTCAGCCTGCCGGGCGTCGCCGCGATCGAGGCGAATATCTCGTGCCCGAATATCGAGGCCGACGGCAAGGCCTTCGCCATGTCGCCCGAGAGCACCGAAGCCGTGATGCGCGCGCTGCGGGGGGCGACCGATCTGCCGCTCTGGGCCAAGCTCACGCCGAACACCGGCGAGCCGATCGAGGTCGCGCAGGCAGCCGAGGCGGCGGGGGCCGATGCGCTGGTGGTGGCCAATACCGTTCTGGGCATGGCCATCGACATCGAGAGCCGCCGCCCCCGGCTCGGCAATGTCATGGGCGGCATGTCGGGCCCGGCGATCAAGCCGATCGCGCTCCGGATGACCTATCAATGCGCCCGCGCGGTGGCGATCCCGGTGATCGGCTGCGGCGGGATCGCGACGCTCGATGACGTGCTCGAATTTCTGATCGCGGGGGCGCGGGCGGTGCAGGTCGGCACCGAGACCTTCCGCTCGCCCACCGTGATGCTGCGCCTGATCGAGGCGCTCGATCAATGGATGGCGGCGCGCGGCATCGGCTCGCTCGATCAGATCATCGGCACCATCGCCGCCGAGGCCGACGAAGCTGCCCGGCACTGGGGGGCCGCGTCATGAGCCGGCACAGCCCCTTCGATCCGGCCGCCCTCGCCGCCGAGATCTTCGACGCGGTGCGCGAGATGAGCCGCGATGCCGAGGGCGTCAGCCGCCCGGCCTTCTCGCCGCTGGAAACGGAGGTGCTCGACTATCTCGCCGCCTTCGGGGCGCGCCATGGGCTCGTGGTCACCGAAGACGCCGGGCGCAACCGCGTCTTCTGCCGCCCCGAACATGCCGCGGCCGAGAGCTGGACCCTGATCGGCTCGCATGTCGACAGCGTGCCGATGGGTGGCAATTTCGACGGGCTCGCCGGCGTCGTCGCGGGGCTTCTCGTGCTGATCGGGGGCGCGGATCGGCTCGCGCGCCCGGTCAAGCTCCTGGCGATGCGGGGCGAGGAAAGCGCCTGGTTCGGCTCGTGCTATCTCGGCTCGAAGATGCTGACCGGCACGATGACGGCGACCGATCTCGCCGCCGGGCACAAGGGCGACAACCGGCCGCTGCGCGATCACCTCGCCGATCTCGGGATCGACACAGAGGCGGTGGCGGCGGGCCGGCCGCTCTGCGATCTGGGCCCTATCCGCGCCTATCTGGAGCTCCATATCGAGCAGGGGCCGCTTCTGGTCGAAAAGGCGATCCCGGCGGCGGTGGTCACCGGCATTCGCGGCAATTTCCGCTACCGCGCGATCCGCTGCATCGGCGAGGGCGGCCATTCCGGCGCCGTGCCGCGCGCCTATCGCCATGATCCGGTGCTCGCCATGGCGGACCTGCTCTCGCGGCTCGATGAAACCTGGCGGCGGATCCTGATCACCGGCGGCGATCTCGTGCTGACCTCAGGCGTGATCGGCACCGATGCCACGCGCCACGCCATCGCCCGCATCCCCGACGAGGTCGCCTTCAGCCTCGACATCCGCTCGCAAAGCGCCCAGACCCTGACCGAGATGCAGCTCTATCTTGCCGAGGAAATGGCCGATATCGCCCGCGCCCGCGGTGTGCGCTTCGAGACCGGGCCGCGCGTCGATAGCGCGCCCGCGATGATGGATGCCGAGATCACCGAAGGGCTGATGGCGGCGATGGCCCGCCGCGGGATCGAGCCCTTCGCGATGGCCTCGGGCGGCGGGCATGACGCGGCGGTCTTTGCTCAGGCGGGGATCCCCGCCGGCATGGTCTTCGTGCGCAACCGCAACGGCTCGCACAACCCGCACGAGGCGATGGAGCTCGACGATTTTCTGATCGCAACCTCGATCCTCGCCGCCTATCTGGAGGAATGACCCCATGACACCGATCCACGGGCAGAGCCGCAGATGAGCCAGATCGCCACCTCCTTCGCCGACCGCCGCGAGATCGCGCGCCTGACCGCCCGGGCGCTGCTCGATATCGGCGCGGTGCAGTTTTCGGCCGGCCATCCCTTCACCTTCAGCTCGGGCCTCGCGAGCCCGGTCTATATCGACGTGCGCCGGGTGATCTCCTATCCCCGGATCCGCGAGATGATGATGGATTTCGCGAGCACGCTCCTCGTGAGCGAGATCGGCTTCGAGCAGGTCGATGCCGTGGCCGGCGGCGAGACGGCGGGCATCCCCTTCGCCGCATGGGTCGCCGCGAACATGGGCCTGCCGATGCAATATGTCCGCAAACGGCCGCAGGGCTTCGGCCCCGGCGCGCAGATCGAGGGCGTTCTGAGCCCCGGTCAGCGGGTGCTCCTCGTCGAGGATCTGACCACCGATGGCGGCTCCAAGATCCGCTTTTGCGAGGCGTTGCGGCGTGCGGGGGCGCAGGTCTCGGATGTGCTGATGATCTTTCACTACGACATCTTTCCGCAGACCCGCGAGGCCTTGGCGCGGCACGGGCTGCGCCTGCATGCGCTCGCCAACTGGCGCGACGTGCTCGAGATCGCGCGCGAGCAAGGCAGCTTTCCCGCCGAAACGCTCGACGAGATCACGCGCTTCCTCGATGGCCCCCTCGACTGGTCGGCCCGCCACGGCGGCGCCACCCGCATTGCCCTCTAACCCACGGAGATCCCAAAGATGTTCCTGTCCATTCTCGATGAACTGACCCAGAAGGGCCGCGGCATCCACGCCTATGGCGCGGCGGCCAAGCTCGCCTTCGCGCAGGCGCAGGCGCAGCCCGACCACGCCGCGGGCTTCTATGTCCTCGGCAAGATCGCCGAGGAATTCGTCGATCTGCACGAGCGGATGCCGCTCTCGACCGAGGCGCTGGCCCAGTTCTTCGCGCATTACGAAGGGGTGGCCCGGACGCTCGAAACCGCCCATGCCACGGGGGATGCGGGCAAGATGCTTGCCGCCCTCAACGCGGTTTGCGCGGCGCCCTCGCTCCCGGTCTGAGGGGCGCGCCGCGAAGGGGCGGGGGCCTCGTTGCACCGCGACGCGGCGCATCCGCCCCGGCTTGCGGCGCAAGAGCGGCGCGGCCTATAGGGGGGAGCGGGGCATCATCGCGCATGCGCCCGGGCCCCGGGGGGCCGCCCGCCCGACATGACGACCAAAGGAGCCTGACGTGACCCAGCCCGTTCTCGAAACCTTCACCGCGCTCGATGGCCTCCATTACGGCTATCGCCCCGCGCAAGACGGGGCGCCGGTTCTCGTCTTCGCCAATTCGCTCGGCACCGATCTGCGGGTCTGGGACCGGGTGGTCGCGCGGCTGCCCTCCGACTGGGGCATCCTGCGCCATGACAAGCGCGGCCATGGCCTCAGCGTGAAGCGCGCGGGCCTCAGCATCGAGACGATGGCCGCCGATGTCGAGGCGCTGCTCGATCATCTGGGCATCACCCGTTTCGTCGGCGTTGGCCTGTCGGTCGGCGGGCTGATCATGCAGGCGCTGGTCGCGCGGCGTCCCGAGGCGATGACCCATCTCGTGCTGTCTGATACCGCGGCCAAGATCGGCACGCCCGAAATCTGGAACCCGCGGATTGCGGCGGTGCTCGAAAACGGAATCGCCTCGATTGCGGATGCGATCCTCGAACGCTGGTTCGCGCCCGATTATGCGCAAACGCAGGATTTCGCGCTGTGGCGGATGATGCTCGAGCGCACTCCGGCGCAGGGCTATGCCGATGTCTGCGCCGCGATCCGCGATGCGGATTACACCGCGGGGCTCGCCGCGATCGGGGCGAAGACGCTGGTCATCGCCGGGTCCGAGGACAAGTCGACCCCGCCCGCGCTGGTGCGGGCGACGGCCGAGGGCATCCCGGGGGCGCGCTTCGTCGAGATTGCCGATGCCGGGCACCTGCCCTGCGTCGAACAGCCCGACGAGGTGGCGGCGCTCCTGCGCGACCATCTGGCCTGAAGCCTCAGGTGCCCTCCATCCAGGCGGGCGCCTCCGCCTCGATCTCGCGCAGCAGGCGCCGCACGAGGTCGATATGCGCCGAGCTGTCGCCCGCCCGGTGGCTCAGGATCACCGGCGAGGTGGCGCGCGGATCGGCGATCGGGCGATACTGCACGTCCGAACGCATCTGCCGCGCCGAGGCCGGGATGATGCACAGCCCCGCCGCCGCCGCGACAAGGCCGAGCGCGGTCTGGATCTCGCGCACCTCCTGCACCTCGGCCAGCCGCACCCCGGCGCGTTCGAGCAGGCCCAGCACCTGATCGGCATAGCTCGGGCGCGGTTCCTTGGGGTAGACGATCAGTCTCTGACCGGCGAGCGCCGCCAGCGGCAGGGGACCGGTTTCTGCGGCCAGTGGCGTGTCGAGCGGCACCGCGACGACGAGGCGTTCCTCGCGCACCACGGTGCTGGTGACATTCGGGTCGCTCTGTGGCAGGCGGCCAAAGCCAAGGTCGATGCGTCCCTCCTTGAGCGCGGGATATTGCTGCACCGAGAGCATTTCGAGGAGCTGGATGTCGAGGTCTGGCGCCTGTTGGCGCAGCTTGCGCACCAGCGCGGGCAGCCCGCCATAAAGCGTCGAGGCGACGAAGCCGATCGAGAGCACGCTGTTCTGGTTGCGCCCGAGGCGGCGCGTCGCCTCCTGCATCTGCTCGACCCGGCCGAGCACCTGCAGCGCCTGTTCGTGGAACAGCCTTCCGGCGTCGGTCAGCTTCACCGGCCGGCTCTTGCGCAGGATCAGCGTGACGCCGAGTTCCTCCTCGAGCATCTGGATCTGCCGGCTGAGCGGCGGCTGCGCGATATTCAGCATCTGCGCCGCGCGGGTGAAATTGCGTTCGCGCGCCACGGCCACGAAATAGCGCAACTGCCGAAGATCCATCGCTATCTCCCTTCGCCCCGCAGTCACCTGCGACATTTTGGTATGCTGCGGCGCAGCAATTAAGGTCTGGCGCAGATATTTGCCCACATAATACCTTTTCGGTATTCTATCAAACGTAAACGGTCTTGGACGCGCGGCATCTGTGACGGCATCGTGACGCCCATGAATCAGAGCGTCACACCCCTTTCCCCGGCCACCGTCGCGTCCAGCACGCCCCCCGTATTCGTCGAGCGCGTCGAAACGGTGCTGGTCGACCTGCCCACCATCCGGCCGCACAAGCTGTCGGTTGCCACGATGAACGGCCAGACCTTGATGCTGGTGAAGATCCTGTGCAGCGACGGCGTGACCGGCGTGGGCGAGGGCACGACGATCGGCGGGCTCGCCTATGGCGGCGAGAGCCCCGAGAGCATGAAGCTCGCCATCGACACCTATTTCGCGCCGCTGATGATCGGTCAGGACGCGAGCCGCGTTCAGGCGCTGATGACGCGGATCGGCAAGATGGTGAAGGACAACCGCTTCGCCAAGAGCGCGGTCGAGACGGCGCTTCTGGATGCGCTGGGCAAGCGCGTCGGCCTGCCGGTGAGCGAGCTTCTGGGCGGGCGGCGGCGCGAGCGGCTGCCGGTGGCCTGGACGCTCGCCTCGGGTGATACCGCGCGCGACATCGCCGAGGCCGAGCGGATGCTCGATCTGCGCCGCCACCGGATCTTCAAGCTCAAGATCGGCGCCAAGGGCCTGCACGAAGACATCGCCCATGTCGCCAAGATCAAGCGCGCGCTCGGCGATCGGGCCGCGGTGCGGGTCGATGTGAACATGGCCTGGAGTGAGACCGAGGCCGCGCTGGGCATGGCCGCACTGGCCGATGCGGGCTGTGAGCTCGTCGAGCAACCCGTCGCCTCGGCCGCGGCGCTGTCGCGTCTGGTGCGGCGGTTTCCCGTCGCGCTGATGGCCGATGAATCGCTGACCGGGCCCGAGTCGGCCTTCGAGATCGCCTGCGCGCATGGCGCCGATGTCTTTGCGATCAAGATCGAGCAGAACGGCGGCCTGTTCGCCGCGCAGCGCACCGCGGCGATTGCCGATGCGGCCGGGATCGAGCTTTACGGCGGCACGATGCTTGAGGGCGCGGTGGGCACCATCGCCTCGGCGCATCTCTTTGCGACCTTCCCCAAGCTGCAATGGGGGACCGAGCTCTTCGGGCCGCTCCTGCTCACCGAGGAAATCCTGCGCGAACCGCTCGATTACAGCGATTTCGAGCTGAGCGTGCCCAATGGCCCGGGCCTCGGGCTCGAGCTCGATGAAGACCGGGTGGCGTTCTTCGCCCGCGATGGCCTCGCGCGCAAGTCGACCCCCGCCGGATAAGGAGACCGGAATGCTGTTTCACGTTCGCATGGATGTCAAAATCCCGCGCGATCTGCCCGCCGACGAGGTGGCCGAGATCCTCGCCCGCGAGAAGGCCTATTCGCAGGAGCTGCAGCGCGCCGGCAAGTGGCGCCACATCTGGCGGCTTGCGGGCGAATACGCGAATTTCAGCATTTTCGACGTCCGCGACAACACCGAGCTGCACGAGATCCTGATGGGTCTGCCGCTCTTCAAATTCATGGACGTGCAGGTGACGCCGCTTCTGCGCCACCCCTCCGCGATCCGCGACGACGACAGCTGACACGACCCGGGGGCCGCGGGGAGCGGCCTGCCCATAGACCAAACCCCAGGAGGAGAATGACCGTGAGCGTCAAGATTTTCGACCGCCCCGATGTGCAAGAGTTCCTGACCGTGCTGAGCGGGCTCGACAATGCCAAGGGCAGCCCGCGCATGAAGGAAATCACCCACCGGCTGATGTCGGACCTGTTCAAGGCGATCGACGACCTGAACATCACCCCTGATGAATACTGGACCGGCATTGCCTGGCTGAACGAGATCGGCGCGACGGGGCAGGCGGGTCTGATCTCGCCCGGTCTCGGGCTCGATCACTTCATCGACGAACGTCTCGATGCGATCGACGCCGATCTCGGCATCGAGAACCCGACCCCGCGCACCATCGAAGGCCCGCTCTATGTGGCCGGTGCCCCGGAATCGGTGGGCTTTGCGCGCCTCGACGACGGCACCGACACCGAAGGCCAGACGCTGATCATGCATGGCGTGGTGCATGATGCGCAGAAGAACCCGATGCCGGGCGCCAAGGTCGAGGTCTGGCACTGCGACACCCGCGGCTTCTATTCGCATTTCGACCCGACGGGCAAACAGGCGCCCTTCAACATGCGCCGCACGATCATCGCCGACGAGAACGGCCGCTACAAATTCCAGAGCATCCTGCCGAGCGGCTATGGCGTGCCCCCGGGCAGCCCGACTGAAAAACTGCTCTCGGCGCTTGGCCGCCACGGGATGCGCCCGGCGCATATCCACTTCTTCATCAGCGCGGACGGTCATCGCAAGCTGACCACCCAGATCAACATCGAGGGTGACCCGCTGATCAACGACGACTTCGCCTATGCGACCCGCGACGGCCTCGTGCCCCATGTCGTCGAGCGCGACGATGCCGAAAGCATCAACGCGAACGGGCTGAACGGCCCCTTCGCCGAGATCGAGTTTGACATCTATCTGACCGCGCTCGTGGATGGCGTCGACAACCAGGTGAACGAACAGCGCAAACGCGCCGCCGCCTGATCCTGTAGCAGGGTCCGCGACCCGATTTTGCCGAAATGCGGTCCGCCGGGAGGGAAACCTTCCGGCGGAATTGTCTATTGTGAGAGCGATCGCGGCAATCCGGCTTTGGCGTGCTGGCTGCGGCCGGAGGGCTGGCGGGCCCGGGCCGACAGGACCGGTTTCAGTTGCTCAAGGCGGGGGCGACGGAGCCCACAGAGGCGCGCACGACCTGAATGTGATCTCGTGCCAGTTGCGCCGCCGCCTCCGGGTCGCGCGCGAGGATCGCCGTTACAAGGGCCGCATGCTCGAGGATCGACTGATGGATCCGCCCCGATGAACTGAACTGTGCGCGCCGAAACGGCTGCAGCCGATTGCGCACCCCGCGCGTGACATCGGCCAGAAAGGCATTCCCGCTGAGGCTGTAGATCACCTCGTGGAAGGCGGCATTGGCTTCGTAATACCCGGGGATGTCCTCGGCTTCGGCGCGCAGACGACAGGCCTCATGCGCCTCGGTCAGATGCGCGGCCTGATCGTCGGGCATGTTCTGCGCGGCCATCTTCGCGCAAAGTGCCTCGAGCTCGGCCATCACGAGAAACATTTCATTGAGCCGTTCGGGCGTGAAATGCGGCACGACCGCGCCGCGATGCGGACGGGCCTCGACAAAGCCGATCGCCTCGAGCTGACGGATCGCCTCGCGCACCGGCGTGCGCGAGACGGCGAAGCGCAGCGCGAGAGAGGTCTCGTCCAGAACCACCCCCGGCCCGATCAGCCCGCGCACGATCTCATCCGCCAAGGTGATGCGGATCCGTTCGGTCGAGGTCGGTTTCTTGGCCTGTTTGGGCGCGGCGGGTTTCTTGGATTGCATGCATTCGGATTTTAAAGAGAAGCTCAGCCCATGTCCATGGGACTGAATGCCCGGCCTCTCCCGGTCGAACCGCGCCCCCGGTCGGCGTGAAACCCTTGCCGACCGGGTCACGGCTCTCGTGTCGATGCGGACCCTGAGAGACCGCAGGCCGCGGCCCCTCCGTCAACCCAGGATCGGCAGCGTCTCGATGTCATAGCTGAAGCCGATCTTGCGACCGAGCACCGGGTCTTCGATCTCGGCGGTGAAGCGGCCCGAATAGCGGATGCCGCCGATCGCGGGCATCGTGCCGCACAGCATCGCCGTGCCATCGCCAAAGCGCGCCTCGGCCTCGTAGCGCGCCAGCGTGTCGCGCGGATCGAGCAGCGCATCGACGCAGCCCTCCTGATAGAGGTCGGGGCCCGCGGGCGTGTCGATCCAGCTGCGCAGGATCAGGCTGTCCCAGTGATCGGCCACTTCCGCGAGCGGCCAGAGCTGCCGCGCCACGGGCTTGGCGCACATCTGTTTCGAGACCGAGACGCCATAGGCCTCGACCTCGCGGTCGGTGTGGTCCGAACCCAGACCGATATAGAGCGCGCCCGCGTGACGGATCAGCAGCGGCTCGACCTCACCCGAGGATTTCTCGCCGAGCTCCTCGATCATCGGTGCCGTCGTCAGCCGCGCGGCCGAGACGCGGTAGAAGGTCGGGGTGGTTTTCGGGCGCGCGACGCCAAGGGCTTCGAGCTCCTGAATGTGATGCTCCATCTTTTCCTTGTCGCGGCCTGCCCAACCCGCGATCACGAGCTTGGCGATCTCGATCTCGGTTTCGGTGGTGCCGGCGGCGGTGACGATCTCGAAGTTCATGGCTGGTCCTTTGAAACGGGGGCAAGGGCGGCTTCGACGGCCGCTCCGATGGCAAGAAGACGCCGGTCGGCGCCGGTTTCGCCCATCAGCATCAGCCCGACGGGCAGGCCGTCGCCCGCGAGCGGCAGCGAGAGGGCGCAGCGGTCGAGGATATTGGCGACGGTCGGATTGCGCAGGGCCAGAAGGTTGACCTTGCCGTAAAGCGCGTCGTCGGCGTCGAGCGCGGCGGTGACGGGGGCCACGATCGGGGTCGTCGGCATCAGCACCGCATCGAGGCCCGCGGTCGCCGCATCGCAGCCCGCGATCATCTCGCGGCGCTGCGCCAGAAGCGCCTCATAGGCGCCCGGCGCCATCGCTTCGGCCTTGCGGATGCGCACCGAAACGCGGGGGTCATAGGCGGGCTCCTGCGTGGCCAGCAGATCGCGGTGAAGCGTCAGGGCCTCGGCGCCGGTGATGCCGCCCTGCGCATTCATCGCGGGGATCTGCTCGATCAGCGGCAGGGTGATCGGCACGATCTCCGCCCCTGCTGCCGCAAGTTTTTCGAGCGCCGCATCATAGGCCTGCCGCACCGCGGGCTCGACCTCGTCCATCACGTAATTCTCTAGGCGGCCGAATTTCAGACCGCTCAGGGGCAGGGGGGTGAGCCCCGTGTCCTCGCCCGCCATCACCGCATCCGCAAGCGCAACGCCCGCGACATCGGCGGCAATCGCGCCGATCGAATCGAGGGTTTTCGACAGCGGATAGACGCCCTCGGCCGAGATCCGGCGCGCGGTGGGCTTGAACCCGGTCAGGCCGCAGAAGGCAGCCGGGATGCGGCACGATCCGCCGGTGTCGGTGCCAAGCCCGATCACCGCCATCGCGTCGCCGACGCTGATCGCGGCGCCCGAGGACGAGCCCCCCGGCACGCGGCTGCGGTCCGCGGGATTGCCCGGCGTGCCGAAATGCGGGTTCATCCCGAGCCCCGAATAGGCAAACTCGGTCATGTTCGTATGCCCCAGCACCACGGCCCCGGCCGCGCGCAGGCGCTTGACGGCTTCGGCGTCTTCGGCCGCCGGCGCGGCACCGGCGAGCACCTTCGAGCCGGAATGCGTGACGAGCCCCGTAACATCGAAGAGGCATTTGACCGAGACCGGGATGCCGTCGAGCGGCGAGAGGGCCTTGCCCGCGGCGCGACGGGCATCGGCGGCCTGCGCCTCGGCGATCGCCTGATCGTCGAGGGTGGCGGTGAAGACGCGGGCGCCTTCGCCACCCGGCGCGTGGATCCGCGCGAGGCATTGGCGCACCAATGCCTCCGAGGTGATCTCGCCGCGCGCCAATGCCGCCGAAACGGATGCGAGGCGCAGGCTCATTTCTGCGCGGCCTTCTCGTCGTAATAGTGCAGCTCCATCAGGATGCAGCCGCCTTCGGATTTGAACGGGCCGTGGAAGGTCTGCGGCGGGCGGCAGGCATAGGTGTGCGGGCCGAAGGCCTCGCCGCCCTCGCCGTTCTCGTCATTGCCGACCGTCAGGTCGCCCGAGACCAGATAGACCTCTTCCCAATAGTCATGCACGAAGGGTTTCGTGGTGAAGACGCCGGGCTCGAAGCGCAGAAGGCGGGTGCGGAAGCCCTCTTTCTTGTCCTCGTCGAGATAGCCCGAGAGGATCTTCTGCTGGATCTGCGCGGGATAGCCGGGCGGCGAGGCCCAGCCCTCGGTGCCCATGTCGATCGGATAGAATTCGTCGTGTTGCTTGTCGAAGGTGATCTTGAAGGTCATGGTCTTTCCCGTTCTCAGAGTTTGGCGATTTCGCTTTGCAGCGAGTATCCGTCGAGCATCTTGTCGACCATTCCGGTGGAATGGCCCCAGTCGAAGGTGCGGAAGGAGTGGTTCTTGGTGACGAAGGTCGCGCCGGCGTAGAACATCTCGTATTGCGCGTGGCGCGAGCCGAATTCCGAGCCGACGGCATCCCAGGCGAGCTTGAAGAACTTCACGCGGCCCTCGGAATCGGTCACCGGGCTCATCTGGGTCTTGTCGATGTATTTGGCGATTTCGGGATTGGCGAAATCCTCGATCGAGGAGGGCAGCATGATCAGCCCGCCGCCCGCCAGATCGCGCATCGTGGTGATCACCTTGGCATAGAGCTGCTGGGTCAGCACCTGCGCGGAATAGAGCAGATGCGCATCGGGGATGTAGTAGGCGCCATGCATGTGGCCCTTGGCCTCCATGCCGCAGACGAAGGCCTCGACCATGCCGGCCTGCGCGGCCAGCTCGCCCAGCGTCTGCACCACCGGCGGGAAGGCCATCGTGCCATTGGTTTCCGCGGTCTTCTTCGCCAGCCCCATCAGGAAGCGCATCTTGACCATCAGACGCACCTGCGCCTGATAGTTCTGGTAGACATGGGCGGGTGTCGCGTGGAACTGACGCGCGCACATCTTGGTATCCTGATTGATGAAGACCCGGTCCCACGGCACCTTCACATCGTCGAAATAGAGCACGGCGTCATTCTCGTCGAAGCGCGAGGCGAGGGGGTTGTCGAAGAGGTTCGGCGTCTGCTTCTCATAGGATTTGCGCGACAGGATCTTGAGGCCCTTCGTGTTCATCGGAATCGCGAAGGAGATCGCATAGGGCTCTTCGCCCTCGCGCAGCGGCTGGATGCAGGTGACGAAGACCTCGTTGGCCAGAACCCCGCCGGTCGCGAGCATCTTGCCGCCGCGGATCGTCAGCCCCTCGGCATCTTGATCGACGACCCCGGCCGCGATGAAGGGATCCTTCTGCTCGTTGGCGGGTTTCGAGCGGTCGGCCTGCGGGTTGATGATCACATAGGTCAGATAAAGAGAGTTGTCGCGCGCATAGCGGTAATAGTCGCCGAGCGCCGCGGCGCGGGCGGGGTCATAGGCCTCGAAGACCTCGCGCCCCATATACATCCCGGCGATGCAGGAGGCGACGTGATCGGGCGCCCGCCCCATGAAGCCGCCGTGGGTCTCGGTCCAGGCCTCCAGCGCCTTGCGGCGCTCGACGAGCTCGGCATAGCTTTTCGGAAGCTGCCAGATCCGGTTCGCGCGCCCGCCCTCTTCGGTTTCATAGGTCATCAGCTCGGCGTTCTCGGGGGCCGACTGAAAATCATAGAGGGCCGCGACCGAGGCGGCGGCATTCCGGAAGCTCGGCGAGCTCGTCACATCCGCGACCTTGTCGCCATAGATGAAGATCTCGCGCCCGTCCTGAATCGACTGGGTATATTGCGCGCCTGTTTTCAGCATTTCATTGGTCCTGTAGAGGGGGGCGGGCAGCCATCGGCGGCCCGGAAGGTCAGTTGAGCGAGGCGTAGCGCCCCTGCGAGAAGATCAGCGGATGACGGTCGCTTGCGACATGGACCGAGCGCACCTCGGCGATGAACAGGCGGTGGTCGCCGGCATCGTGGATCGCGTGGGGGCGGCATTCGAAGACCGCGCGCGCCCCGTCGATCAGCGGCGCGCCGGTTTCGCCCGGCGCCGTTTCGAGGTCACGGAACTTGTCCTCGGCCGGGCGGGCGAAGCGATTGGACAGATGCGTCTGATCGGCCGAGAGGATGTGGATCGCATAGCCACCGGCCTGTTCCCATGCGGGCAGCGACAGCGCCGTCTTGCCGATCGAGAACAGCACCAGCGCCGGATCGAGCGAGAGCGCGTTGAACGAGCTCATCGTCATTCCGATGCGCTCGCCTCCGACTTCGGCCGTGACGATCACGACGCCGGTCGGAAACAGGCCGAGCGCATTGCGGAAATCCCGCGCATTGTCCGCCTGCGGAGAGAAGTGATGTTGATAGTGACTCATGGGGACCCTTCGCTGGCTCCGTCCGGGAGGCTGCCCGGACGTCGCCACTGTCCCCTGAAAGACGGCAGCTTGTCAAAATAATTAGCTTACGAAGGTATTAAAGTTGTATTTGTGAGTAATATTTTTGCACAAGATTGAGAAGATAATGGTTTTGAACCCGCTTTTGCACCCCTGCGTCGCGCCCAGCCGCCGGGCCTGGGGCGGATTTCGGACCGGGGATCTGCAGATTCCATTTTTCATGAAAGTGTTTATTGTCAATATATTGTACTTCCTCTGCGGCGCCAGAGGCGCGGCGCCGATGCAATCCGATTTCTGACATGCATGTTTTTTCTACGGCTCTTTGGGGGTGCTGCCGCTTTTGAGGGCTTGCGACAAAATACCACACAAAAATGGCTTTCATAGGAAGATGTTTATTGTAGTGAACGCGCCGCTCTCGGATGGTGAGTCCCGGCACTGTCGGCTGTGACCGGCGAGTCCGGGGTCGCGTTGCACAGGCCCCCGAAACCATTATTGGAGAGACCCATGCTGAAATCCATGATGACTGCCGCCGTTCTGGGGGTCGCGACGCTGACCACCATGCCGGCTGCGGCTCTCGCCGAAGATCTGACCGGAAAGGTCGTCAAGTTCGGGGCGATCGTCCCGGCCTCCGGGCCCTTCGCCGAATGGGGGCGCGCCAATACGGTCGCGCTCAAGATGCTCGAGAAGCAGGTGAACGATGCCGGCGGCATCAATGGCGCCAAGATGGAAATCACCATCTATGACGACGGCGCCAAGCCCGCGCAGGCGGTCTCGATGCTGCGCAAGCTCGCCGATGACGACAAGGTTCTTGCGGTTGCGGGCCCCGCGACCTCCTCGGCCGCCGAAGTGGTCTTCCCGGTCGCCAACGAACTCGGGATCGTCTCGGTCTCGCAGAACTCCTCGAAGCCCGGCGTCGCGGCGGCAAACCGTCCGTGGGCCTTCCGCAACACCGTCGACGAGGCCAAGCTCGCGACCGTGGTCGTCCCCTATTTCGCCAAGACCTTCAATGTGAAGACCGCGGCGATCATCTATGACGCCAAGGATGCGACGGCCTCGTCCGCCGGCACCAAGATCTTCCCGAAGCTTCTGGCCGATAACGGGATCGAGAACCTCGATGCCGACACGCCGATCTCGTTCAACACCGGTGATCTCGATGTCTCGGCCCAGGTGACGAAACTGCGCTCGCTGCAGCCCGATGCGGTGGTGCTCTCGGCCGATTACAGCCAGGCGATCACCGTTTTGCGCGAGATGAAGCGTCAGGGGATGAAAACGCCGGTGGTGGGTTCGACCCAGCTGATGTCGAGCGCGATCCTCGCCGCCTATCCCGAGCTGCCGATCGTCGCGCCGACGACCTTCTTCGCGGGCCTCGACGTGCCGGCGGTCAAGGCCTTCGCCGAGGCGGCCACACCGCTCATGCGCGCCGAGAAGAACCTGCCCAAGACCATCGAGCCCTCGCTCTTCGACGCCAATATCTATGAGATCGTCAGCCTCTTCGTGCAGGCCGTCAAGGAAACCGGCGTGACCGCCGATCCGGCCAATCTCGCCGCCGATCGCGAGAAGATCCGCGATTACATGGCCTCGGAAAGCGATTTCGACGGGCTGGGCGGCAAGGTGCGCTTCGCCGAGGATGGCGATGCGATCAAGTCCTTCTTCATCGTTCAGGCTATGGACGGCAAATGGACCTCGCTCGAAACCGCCTGCTCGAGCCCCGAGGCCGGCGCCTGCGATCAATAATCTCCCCCGACTGTCCTGCGGCCTTCGGGCCGCAGGTTTTTCTCGCCGCCCCGCGCGGCCTTCGTGCAAGACTGAACAACTGGGATCATGATGGGCGTTAGCATCTTCATACAGCAGGTTCTGAACGGACTGACGCTCGGCGCGGTCTATACCCTCATCGCGCTCGCCTTCTCGCTGGTGATGGGGATCCTCGGCATCCTGAACCTCGCCATTTCCGAAATCTTCATGATCGGCGCCTTCGTCGGCTTCTCGCTGATCACCGCCGGTGTGCCGGTCTGGATCGCGCTGATCGGCGCGATGATCGCCGCCGCTCTCGTCAGCATCGTCATCGCCCGCATCGGCTATGAGCCGCTGCGCAATGCCAATCACATCACGCCGATGCTGAGCACGCTCGGCTTCTCGATGATCCTGCAGAACCTCGCGACGAATACATGGGGCTCCGACCCGATGCAGCTCACGCTCGAGGGCTGGCTCGAGACCCGCTTTTCCTTCGGGCTGGTCTCGCTCAGCGTGGTGCAGATCGTCGTCTTCGTCGTCACCGTCGGCCTGTGCGTGCTGACCGCGCTCCTGATCCAGCGCACCGATATCGGCCGCGCGCTGCGGGCCGTCGCCGAAAACCGCGAGATCTCGCGCATTCTGGGCGTGCGGCCGCGGCGGATGATCCTTGTCGCTTTCGCGCTCTCGGGGCTGCTCGCGGGGGCGGCGGGGGTGCTCGTCGGGCTGCATTATTCGGTCATCACCCCCTATATCGGGGTCGAGATCGGGCTCAAGGCGATCGCCGTGATGATCGTCGGCGGCGCCACCAATATCTGGGGCGCGCTGCTTGCGGGGCCGCTGATCGGCATCCTCGAGGTTCTGACCGTCGCCTATGGTGGTGCTGCGATGCGCGATTTCGTCGTCTACGGCTTCATGATCGTCATTCTTCTCGTCCGGCCGCAGGGGCTTCTTGGCGGGTCGTCGAAAACTTCCGGAGGACGGGTCTGATGTTGTCGTCTTATCAGGCGGGCCTTGTCGCGGACGGGTCCATTCTCTTGCTCGGGGCGCTGTCGGTCTATGTGATCCTCTCGACCGGGCAGCTCTCGCTCGGCAATGCGGGCTTCATGGCGATCGGCGCCTATCTGTCCTCCTGGCTGACGGTGTCGGTCGGCATGCCGCTGACGCTCGCCATCGTGATCTCGGCCGCGGTCTCGGCGGTCTTCGGGCTGATCATCGGCTTTCCCGCCCTGCGGCTGAAGGGGCTCTATCTCGCGATGGCGACGATCGGCTTCGGCGAGATCGTGCGGACCTTCTTTCTCAATTTCGAGCCGACCGGCGGCGCGGGCGGGTTCAGCGGGATGGAGCATGTGCCGCTGTGGTATATCCTCGGCTGGACGGTCTTCACGCTCGGCTGCGTGATGGTGACCGAGCGCACCCGCTGGTGGCTCGAGATCCGCGCGGTCAACGATGATGAGCTTGCGGCCGGGCTCGTGGGCATGAACACCACCGTGACCAAGCTGATGGCCTTCATGACCGGGGCGGCGATTGCGGCCGTGGCGGGCGCGCTCTTTGCGCATCAGACGCTTTATATCGAACCGGCAAGCTTCGGGTTCGAGCGCTCGACCGAATTCGTTCTGGCGATGATCCTTGGCGGTTCGAGCCTCGCGGCCGGCTCCATCGTGGGGGCGGCGCTGCTGATCCTCCTGCCGGAACTGCTGCGCGATTTCGTCGACTGGCGGATCGCGATCTTCGGCGCGCTCCTCGTCGCGGTGCTGCTGGTGCGCCGTCAGGGGGTGCTCGACCGCAATCTCTTCGGCCTTGCGCGGCTGTGGCGGAGGGTCAACTGATGAGCAACGTTCTCGAATTTCGCGGGATCAACCAGTCCTTCGGCGGCATCAAGGCGCTGAGCGATGTGAGCTTCGACCTTGCCAAGGGCTCGATCACCGGGGCGATCGGGCCGAATGGCGCGGGCAAGACCACGATCTTCAACGTGATCACCGGCGCCTATCGGCCCGACAGCGGCTCGGTCAAGCTGAACGGACAGGAGCTTTTGGGCCTCGCACCTTACCGCATCGCCCGGGCCGGGATCTCGCGCACCTTCCAGAATATCCGCCTCTTCCCCTCGATGACGGTCTGGGATCACATGCTGCTCTCGCAGGCGCCGCGCACGCCGATGCTCGGGCGTCTCATCCCCGCGCGCAAGGTCACCGAACGCGCCGAGGAGATGATGGAGCTCTTCGGCATCACCGGCGTGCGCGACCGCATCGCCGTGTCGCTGCCCTATGGCGTGCAGCGCAAGGTCGAGATGGCGCGCGCCTATGCGATGGAGCCGCAACTCCTGCTCCTCGACGAGCCGGTCGCGGGGATGAACCATGACGAGGCCGATCACCTGCGCGAGGTTCTGCTCGGGCTGCGGGGCAGGGGGCTGTCGATCTTCATCATCGAGCATGACATGCGCTTCATGATGGCGCTGTGCGACGAAATCCATGTGATGAACTACGGGCGCAAGATCGCCGGCGGCAAGCCCTCCGAGATCCAGAGCGACCCGGCCGTCATCGCCGCCTATCTGGGAGAAGACGCATGATCCTATCGGTGCGGGACCTGCAGGTGAGTTACGGCGCGATCCCCGGGATCCGCAAGATCGACTTCGATGTGGCCGAAGGCGAGATCGTCGCGGTGATCGGCGCGAATGGCGCGGGCAAGAGCACGACGATGAAGGCGATCACCGGCCTTCTGCCGTTTCAGGGCAAGATCGCCTACAAGGGCGCCGATCTGGCGCCGATGCGCGCCGAGCAGAACCTCGCGAACGGGCTCGCGCTCGTCCCCGAGGGGCGCGGCATCCTGACCCGGATGACGGTCGAGGAAAACCTGCGCATGGGCGCCTATCTGCGGCGCGACACGGCGCAGGTCGAGACGGAGATCGCCGCGACCTATGAGCGCTTCGCCATTCTGGGCGAGCGGCGATCGGGGATTGCGGGCTATCTCTCGGGGGGCGAGCAGCAGATCCTCGCCATCGCGCGCGCGCTGCTGGCGCGGCCGAAGCTGCTGCTCCTCGACGAGCCATCGCTCGGCCTCGCGCCGCTGATGACCGAGCAGATCTTCGCCTTCATCTCCGAATTTCGCGAACAGGGGCTGACCGTGCTTCTGGCCGAGCAGAAATCCAAGCATTCGCTCGCCGTGGCCGACCGCGCGGTCCTCTTTTCGATGGGCGAGGTGGTGGCCAGTGGCGCCGCCCGCGAGTTGGCCGAGGGCAGCCTGATCCGGGATACGATGATGGCGCTCTGAGGTGGAGCCCTGAGTGGCGGCCCCGAACCCGCCGCGTTCCGGAATAGCTTTTTCGAATTGCTATTTGGGCTCGGATCGTTACTGCTGACCTCATCAGGATCAGGGGGGGGAGCTTGCCGCATCCTCCCCTGCACTCTGGCTTTTCAAGGAAGTTTCATGTCCCCTCGTGCTCCCGCTCCTGCCACGGTGACCCGCTCCGAATTGCTGGTCGATGGCTCGGACGCCGTTTTTCGCAAACTGATCCACGCCTCCTTCGGCTTTCTGGCCCGGCACGAGGCCGTGCGGGCGAATTTCGGCCAGCGCATCGGGCTGAGCGGCGTGGAATATACCGTCCTCGTGGCGATCGGCCATCTGACCGGCGGGGGCGGTGCGGTCATCATCAGCCAGTTGGCCGCGCATCTGCATCTGTCGGGGGCCTTCGTGACCACGACGACCTCGCGCCTCGTCAAGAAGGGGCTGATCACCAAGGATGTCGACCCAGACGACCGGCGCAAGATCTGTCTCAACCTGACCGAGAAGGCCTGGTCGACGCTGGCGGCTCTCGCGCCGATCCAGCAGCAGGTGAACGATATCGAGTTCTCGCCGCTCTCTGCGGGCGAGCTGCCGCGGATCGTCGCGCTCTTCGAGAACCTGATCGAGAGCAGCGAAAAGGCGCTCAAACTGCAAGAGTTCCTCAAGGAGCACTGAGACCGGTGCCGACGATCCCGGGTCGAACAGGGTCGGAGGGGGCCGCCACCTTGCCGGGCGAGGGGCGAGACGGCCCGCCTTCGGACGGGCGCCCGGCCCGCAGTGACCTGCCCTGAGTGACCCGCCGGATCGCCGGTGACTGCCCGCGCATCCGGCACGGCTCCGGATTTTGCGCCCTTTCTTTCATCATTTTCGTGATCGGGGTCCAAAAATGGGCGGCTCCCGGCCGCTGCCGCTTGCCGGAATCGGGGCGGCAAGTTGTCCTGACCACACAAATATACGCGGTATATATTTCATCTCGGCTGTGCCTCCGACCCGGGTGCCGCTGCGCTGAAGGCCGCCACGAAAGGCCGGCAAACGGCCAAGCCGTCAGGCGACGCAGATCGCCTCATCCCAGCAACAAGGAGTTCAGGACATGTCCTTCGATCGTTCGACGTTTCGTTTTTCCCGCAGGGCCTCGGCGCTGGCCTGTGCCGCGCTCGTTCCGCTGAGCGCCGCGCTCGCCCCGCTGCCGGCCCCGGCGGCCGAGACCACGCTCAAGGCGCTCGGCTACACTTCGAACCTCTATCTCTGGCCGATGGAGGAGAAATTCTATGCCGAGCTGCCCGCGGCGACCGGCGATCTGGTGGCGATCGAGGCGGTGCCGCATGATCTGGCGAGCCTCAAGGGCCCCGAGGTCCTGTCGATGCTGCAAGACGGCACGCTGCAGATCGCGGCGCAGAACATTTCCTATATGGCCGGCGAGGATCCCCGCTTCGAGGCGCTCGATCTGGCGGGCGTGACCCTGACCGCCGAAGAGGCGCGCAAGGCGACCGAGGCTTACAAGCCGGTGCTGTCCTCGGTGATGGAGGAGAAGTTCAACACCCATCTGCTCGGCCTCGCGCCGATGCCGAGCCAGATCTTCTGGTGCCGCGAGGCGATCGGCGGGCTGAACGATCTGGCGGGCAAGAAGATCCGGGTGTTCAACTCGACCCTGTCGGATTTCGTCGAGGGCGCGGGCGGCACGACCGTCACCATTCCCTTCGTCGAGGTGATCCCCGCGATGCAGCGCGGCGTCGCCGATTGCGCGGTGACCGGCACCGCCTCGGGCAATTCGGCGAACTGGTTCGAGGTGACCGATTACCTCTATCCGATGAACGTGGGCTGGTCGATGGTGTTCTGGGCCGCGAACAAGGCGACCTGGGACGGGCTCTCGCCCGAGGCGCAGGCGGCGCTGACCGAGCAATATGGCAAGCTCGAGGACATGGCCTGGGCCGAGCAGGTCAAGCGCGATGCCGATGCGATTTCCTGCTCGACCGGCGGCGCCTGTGAATTCGGCAAGCCCGCCAAGATGACGCTGGTGCCGGTCTCCGAGGCCGATATGGAAAAACATGCCAGCATCATCAAGGACTTCGTCCTGCCGAACTGGTCCAAGCGCTGCGGCGAGGCCTGCACCGCCGAATGGTATGCGACCGTGGGCGCCGCGATCGGCCTCGAGCCCGCGAAATGAGTGCGGGCGCGCAGACACTGACGGCCGCAGGCCAGGGGCTCGAACGGGTCCTGACGGTGCTGCGCGCCCTGTCAAATGCCGGGGTCTGGCTCGGCGGCGGGCTTCTGATCGCGCTCTCGCTGGGCGTGGGGGCCGAGGTGGTGCTGCGGCGCCTCTTCGGTCACTCGCTCGGCGGGATGGACGAGATCGGCGGCTATGTGCTGGCGATCACCGCGACGCTGGCCTTCACCGAGGCGCTGTTTTCGCGCAGCCATATCCGGATCGGCGTCGTGCATGGCCGGCTCGGGCCGCGGGGGCGGGCGCTCCTCGATCTCGTGGCGATGCTCGGGCTGATCTGGTTCTTCTCGATCCTGTTGTGGTTCGGCTGGGCGATGCTGGTGCGCAACTGGGGGCTCGGCACGCGCTCGATGACGCCGATGCAGACCCCGCTCTGGATCCCGCAAGGGATGTGGATCGCGGCGCTGGCGCTCTTCTATCTCAGCGCTTTGGCGCTGCTGGCGCGGGCGCTCGTGGCGATGGCCCGAGGCGACTGGGCGCAGGCGGCGGCGCTGATCGGGGCGCGCAACGATGCCGATGAACTCAGGGACGAGCGGATGCTGAGCGCCGAGGCGCGCGGGCAGGGGCTCTTGGCGGAGGAGCTGAAATGATCCTCACCACCCTGGTTGTGCTCTTCGGCCTGATGCTTTTGTCGGTGCCGGTCTCGGCGGTGCTCGGGCTGACCGGGGTCGTGCTTTCGGCCTTCTATGCCTTCATCCCGGCGACCCGGGCGGCGGGCACGATCGGCTGGTCGGCGATGAATGACGGGATCCTCGTTGCCGTGCCGCTCTTCGTGCTGATGGGCGAGATCCTGCTGCGCTCTGGGGTGGCGGCGCGGATGTATGGCGCGATGGCGGGCTGGCTGAGCTGGCTGCCGGGCGGGCTCATGCATGCCAATATCGCCACCTCGATGCTGTTTGCGGCGACCTCGGGCTCCTCGGTGGCGACCGCGGCGACCGTCGGCACCACCGCGATCCCCGAAATCCGGCGCCATGGCTATAACGAGCCGCTGTTTCTCGGCTCGATCGCGGCCTCGGGCACGCTCGGCATCCTGATCCCGCCCTCGATCAACCTGATCATCTATGGCGCGCTGACCAATGCCTCGATCCCGGCGCTCTATCTGGCGGGCTTCGTGCCGGGGATCGGGCTTGCGGTGCTGTTTTCGCTGACCGTCTGGCTGACCTGCCTGCTGCGCCCGGAGATGGCGGGCACGTCGGTGCAAGTGAGCTGGGCCGAACGGATCGCCGGGCTGCGCCATCTGCTGCCGCCGGTTGCGATCTTCCTGCTGGTGGTGGGTTCGATCTATGCCGGATGGGCGACGCCGACCGAGGCCGCGGCGCTTGGCGTGCTCGGCGCGCTGGCGATTGCGGCGCTCTTTCGTGCGCTCAGCCGGGCGATGCTGCGCGCGGCCTTCGTCGGCACGATGCGCACCACGGGGATGCTGCTCGCCATCGTGATGGCGGCCTATTTTCTCAATTACATCTTCGGGTCGATCGGGCTGACCTCGAATGTCGTGCGCTTCTTCGACACGCTGGCACTCGGCCCGGTCTGGACGCTGGTCGCGATCATCGGCTTCTATCTGGTGCTCGGGCTCTTCATGGAGACGCTGTCGCTGATGGTGGCGACGGTGCCGATCTTCACGCCGATCGTGGTGGCGCTGGGCTATGATCCGGTCTGGTTCGGCATTCTCGTGATCCTGTTGATCGAGACCGCGATGGTGACGCCGCCGGTGGGGATCAACCTGTTTGTCGTGCAGGGCGTGCGGGGCGGGGGCAAGCCACTCGGCGACGTGGTGCGCGGGGTGCTGCCGTTCCTTGGGGCGCTTCTGCTCGCGGTGCTTCTCGTCGTGCTCTTTCCGCAGATCGCGCTCTTTCTGCCGGAGTGGCTCGGATGAATGCGCTCGACGGGCAGGACATGCTTGCGCTGATCGCGCGGGCGCTGGGCTGCGGGCTCTTCATCTGGGTGCTTCTGCGCGCGGTGGCCGAGGCGCCGCCGGCGGTGGCCGCGGTGGTGATCGCCCAGCCGCTGGCGATCGCGGCCGGGTTCTTCGCCATCGCCGCGGCCGAACCCGAGACCTTCGTGCGGGCCGCGGCGCTGCGCGGTGCGCAGGCGATGCCGGCGCTCCTGAGCTTCATCACGCTGGTGGCCGTGGGCTTCTCGCGGCTCTCGCGCCCGGCGCTGCTGGCGCTGGGGCTTGGCGGCTGGGCGGCGATGGCGCTCGCGCTGACCGCGGTCGAATGGCCGTTCTGGCTGAGTTGCGCGGTCACGCTGGCGCTGATCGGGGCGAGCCATCTGCTCTTTCCGATCGTGCCGGGACTCGCGCCGCGCGGATCCGCGGGGCCACGCCGCCGGTTCTGGCCCGCCGCGGTGCAGGGCGGCGCGGTGGTGCTGGTGCTCGGGCTCTTCTCCTCGGTGCTCGGGCCGCGGTTCAGCGCGATCCTCGCCGCGGTGCCCGTCGCGATGATCTTCGTGACCCTCGCGATGAAGGGATCGGGCACGCCGCGCTGGGCCGAGACCTATCAATCCGCGCGGCTCGGGCTGCCGAGCCTGCTGAGCTATTTCGGCGCGATCTGGGCGCTGACCCCGCTCACCGGGGCGCTGACGGCCTGTTTCGCCGCCCTCCTTCCCTCTCTCCTGCTGTCGCTGATGAGTGTTCATCTGCGGCTGCGACTTGCCCCAAGGACCGTTTCATGACCAAGACCTCATCCGCCCCGGGCCTGCCCGCCATCGCCGATCCGATCGCCTTTCAGCTCTTTCGCCATGCGATCATCGGCGTCGCCAACGAGATGGCGCTGACGATCTTCCGCACCGCCTATTCCGGGGTGCTCAAGAACATCATGGATTACTCGACCGCGATCTGTGACCGCGAGGGGCGGCTCGCGGCGCAGGGGCTCTCGCTGCCCGGGCATCTGTGCTCGATCCCGGTCGCGCTCAAGGCCACGCTCGCCGCGATCGACGAGCCGGTGGCCGAGGGCGATATCCTGGTGATGAACGATCCCTATTCGGGCGGCATGCACCTGCCCGACATCTTCACCTTCAAGCCGATCTTCGTCGAGGGCGAGATCGTCGCCTATGCCGCGGCGGTCTGCCATCATACCGATGTCGGCGGCCGGGTCGCGGGCTCGAATGCCTCGGATTCCACCGAGATCTTTCAGGAAGGCATCCGCATCCCGCCGCTCAAGCTCTATCGGCAGGGTCAGGTCGACAAGACGCTGATGGCGATGCTGGAAACCAATGTGCGCATGCCCGAGCGGCTGCGCGGCGATCTGCGCGGCCAGCTTGCCGCCTGCCGGATCGCCGAACAGGGCGTGCAGGCGCTGGCGCGCTCGAAGGGCGTGGCGGCCTTCATCGGCCTCGTCGAGGACATGCTCGATTATTCCGAGATCCTGACCAAGGCGGCCATCGCGAAACTGCCCGATGGCGAGGTCACCTTCACCGATTATATCGACGATGACGGGATCGACGTCGGCAAACCCATTCCGCTCGTCTGTTCGATCCGCAAATCGGGCGAGCGGATGGTGGTCGACTGGACCGGCACTGCGCCGCAGGTCAAGGGCGCAATCAACAACACCTTCTCCTATACGGCGGCGGCGAGCTATACCGCGGTCAAGACGGTGCTGGCGGATGGCGCGCCCAACAACGATGGTGTCTTCCGCGCGATCGAGGTGATCGCCCCCGAGGGCACGATTGCCAATGCGGTGATGCCCGCGGCCTGTGCCGCGCGCGGGCTGACCGGGTTCCGCATGGCCGATTGCGCCTTTGGCGCGATGGCGCGGCTGGCGCCCGGCAAGGTCTTCGCCTGCGGCGATGGCGGCAACACCAATGTCTCGCTCGGCGGTTATGACAAGGACCGCAAGCCCTTCATCTTCGTCGATTTCGTCTCGGCGGCCTGGGGCGCGCGGCCGTGGAAGGACGGGCTCGAGGGGAATACGACGATGTTCGCCAATATGGCGAGCTATTCGACCGAGACGGTCGAGTCGGAAAACCCGGTGATCGTCACGGTGAACGAATTCGTCTCGGACAGCGCGGGGCCGGGCAAGTATCGCGGCGGCACGGCGATGCGGCGCGATTACATGCTGCTGGAAGACGAGGCGGTGCTCTCGGTGCGCGCCGACCGGCAATCGCACCGGCCCTTTGGCCTTGCGGGCGGGCATGACGGCGCGCCGGGGCGCAATGTGATGCAGCGCGCCGGGGGCGATGAACGGCTGGTGTCGAAATTCACCATGACGATGCGCAAGGGCGAGACCTTCTGCCATCACCTGCCCTCGGGCGGCGGCTATGGCGATCCGCTCGAACGCGATCCGGCCGCCGTCGCCGAGGATTGGCTCGACGACTATGTCTCGACCGAGACCGCCCGCGATATCTATGGCGTGATCCTGACCGAAGATGGCGCCGTCGATCTGCCTGCCACCGAGAAACGCCGCGCCGAGCTGGCGGCCTGAGGACCCTGCAATGACCGATCTGCAAACCCCCCGTCTCGCCATCGACATCGGCGGCACCTTCACCGATTTCATCCTGCAAGATGGCACGGGCGCCCTGCACAGCTACAAGACCCTGACCACGCATCAGGATTACACGATCGCCATCGCCGCCGGCATCGACCGGCTGCTCGAGCGCACCGGGATCGCGGCGGGCGAGGTGGGGCAGGTGCTGCATGCCACCACGCTCGGCTCGAACACGCTCTTGGAACGCACCGGAGCGCGGACCGGGTTGATCACCACCGCAGGATTCCGCGATGTGCTCGAGATCCGCGACCTGCGGATGCCGCGGCTCTACGATCAGGACTGGGACAAGCCCAAGACGCTGGTGCGGCGGCGCTGGCGGCGGGTCTGCGCGGGTCGGATCCTCGCCGATGGCTCCGAGATGACGCCGCTGAACGAGGGCGACGTGCGCGCCGCCGTCGAGATGCTGCGCGCCGAGGGCATCACCTCGGTCGCGGTCTGCCTGATCAACGCCCATGCCAACCCCGCCCATGAGATCCGCGTGGGCGAGATCGTCCGCGAGCTTTGGCCCGCGGTGAACCTCTCGCTCAGCCATGTGCTGCTGCCCGAAGAGGGCGAATATCCCCGCACCTCGACCTGCGTGATTAACGCCTATGTGCAGCCGGTCATCAAGACCTATGTCGCGCGGCTCGATGCGATGCTCGGCGCGCGGGGGATCGTGGCGCCGCTCTTCTTCATGCAGTCGAACGGTGGGCTGACCCCGGCCGAGGTCGCCGCCGAACAGCCGATCCACATCATCGAGAGCGGCCCGGCGGCGGGCGTCATCGGCGCCTCGATCATCGGTGCGGCCAGCGGCACCGATACCGCGATCACCCTCGACATCGGCGGCACCACGGCCAAGGCGGCGCTGGTGCAGAACGGCCAGCCCGGCAAGGCGACCGAGTTTCAGGTCGGCGGCCATGTGTTGCAGACCGAGCGGCTCCTGTCGGGCGGCGGCTTCTCGCTGCGGGTGCCGGCGATCGACCTTGCCGAGGTCGGCGCGGGTGGCGGCTCGATCATCTCGCGCGATGCGGCCGGGGTGCCGATGGTCGGTCCGCGCTCGGCCGGGTCGAACCCGGGGCCGGCCTGCTACGGCAATGGCGGCACCGAGCTCACGGTGACCGATTGCAATCTGGTACTGGGATATCTCAACGAGAACTCGATCGCGGGGGGCGAAATGAAGCTCGACCGCGATCTGGCCGAGACGGCCTGTGCCACCCATCTCTCGGGGCCGCTCGGGATGACCCCCGAGGCCGCGGCGCATGGCGTCTTCACGCTTTCCTGCGTGACGATGATCCAGGCGATCCGCGCGGTGACGACCGAACGCGGGCAGGATCCGCGCGATTACGCGGTCTTTGCCTTCGGCGGCAACGGGCCGCTCTTTGCGGCGGGGATCGCGCAGACGCTCGGCTGCCCCAAGGTGATCGTGCCGCCCGCGCCGGGCGTGTTCTCGGCGCTGGGGTTGCTTTGCGCCGAGATCGAGATCCACAAGTCGCGCAGTTTCCGCTGCCTGCTCGATGACGCAAGCGTCGCGGATGCGCGCGAGGCGCTCGCGCAGATGGCCGAGGCCGCGCGCACTGACGCCCGGCGCGAAGGCGGGCGGGTGATCGCCACCGCGCGGATGCGCTACGCGGGGCAGAGCTCGGATCTGCTGGTGCAACTCGGCGATCCCGCCACGCTCAGCGCCGCGGCGATGCGCGCGGCCTTCGTGGCCGAGCATGACGCGGTCTTCAAGTTCACCGCCCCCGAGGGCGAGCCGATCCGCATCACCGCGATCGAATGCGCCTATGCGATCCCGGTCGGGCGCCTCGATCCGACGCGGCGCGATCTGGCGGGCAGCCGCGCGGAAAGCCGCCAGCGTGCCTGGTTCGGCCCCGAGACCGGCTGGCTCGAGGCGCCGGTGGTGCCGCGCACGGCGTTGACGCAGGTGGCCGGGCCCTGCATCATCACCGACCCCGATGCCACGACCCTTGTGCCGCCGGGCGCGGTCGCGCGGATGATGCCGACCGGCTCGGTCGAGATCGAGCTCGACGGTGCGCGGGTCGGATCATCCGCAAGGAGCGAGGTCGAACATGCCTGAACCCGGCTACGATTGCCCGGCCCAACCCGGCGATCCGGTCGCGGCGATCGCCACCCCGGCGCTGATCGTCGATCTCGACGCCTTCGAGCGCAATCTCGACCGGATGGCGGCTTTCGCGCGCGAGCTCGGCGTGGATCTGCGTCCGCATGCCAAGATGCACAAATCCGCCGATGTCGCCCGGGCGCAGATCGCGCGAGGTGCGGTCGGGACCTGCTGTCAGAAAGTGTCGGAGGCCGAGGCGCTGGCGCGGGCGGGCATCTCCGATATCCTGATCGCGAACGAGGTGGTGACGCCCGGCGCGATCGCCCGGCTCGTGCGGCTGGCCGCCCGGGCGCGGATCGCGGTCTGTGCCGATGATCCGGGGCCGGTCGGAGCGCTTTCGGCGGCGGTGACGGCGGCGGGCGGCGGGCTCGAGCTCGAGGTTCTGGTCGAGATGGATTGCGGCGGCGCGCGCTGCGGAACCCAGGATGTCGCCCAGAGCGTCGCGCTGGCGCAGGCGATTGCGGCGGCCCCGGGGCTGCGGTTCGGCGGCCTGCAGAGCTATTACGGCGGCGCGCAGCATATCTATGACGCAACCGCGCGGCGCGCGGCGCTGGCCCGGTCGATCGCGCTGACGGCAACGACGCGCGATGCGATCGAGGCGGCCGGCCTGCCCTGCGCGCGGGTCACCGGGGCGGGAACCGGCACCTTCCTGATCGAGGGCGCCTCCGGCGTCTATACCGAGATCCAGCCCGGCTCCTATGCCTTCATGGATCGCGATTACGGCGCGGTCGACGAGATCGGCGGGTTCGAACATGCGCTCTTCGTGCTGGCGAGCGTGATCAGCCATCCCGCCGGCACCGACCGGGCGGTCTGCGACATGGGGCTCAAGGCGGTGGCGGTCGACAGCGGGCTGCCGCGGGTTGCGGGGCTCGACGGGGTCGAGGCGACGGGCGTGTCCGACGAACATTGCAATCTGCACGATCCGGCGGGGCAGTTGCGGATCGGCGATCAGCTCCGGCTCATCCCCGGCCATTGCGACCCGACCTGCAATCTGCACGACTGGTATGTCGGGCTGCGTGGCGGGCAGGTCGAATGCTTGTGGCCGGTCACGGCGCGTGGCAAGGTTTTCTGACGATGGAAGTGACCGCTCCGGACATGTTCGACGAGTCGGAGCCCGCCCAACCTACCCAGGCGGAGCGGGCGCTCGGCTTTTTGCGCGACCGGATCATCGACCTGTCGCTCGCGCCGGGCTCGCGGATCGACGAGCGGCTGTTGATCGACCGGTTCGAACTGGGCCGGACGCCGGCGCGCGAGGCACTGAACCGGCTCGCCGCCGAGGGTTTCGTGACCTTCCGCCCCAATCGTGGCGGAGCGGTGGTGCAGGCGCTCGATTTCGCGGAATTCGAACAGCTGATCGAGGCGCATCAATTCGTCGAGGCGATCCTCGGCCATCGCTGCCGGCTCGAGGCGCCCGGGCTCGGGGCGCGGCTGCGCGAGATCCAGTCGCGCTATGTGCCGGCGGTCGAGGCGCGCGATTTCCTGCGCATCACGCATCTCAACACCGAGTTTCACATGGCGATGCATGCCACGCTGGAAAATCAGATCCTCTATGACTTCGCGCTCTCGGTGCATCGCCGGGTCGAGCGGGTGCTGAATTACACCTATCGCAACGAGCTGCTGCGCAAGACCCGGCAGGACGAGCAGTTCCGGCTGAACCTGATCCAGCACGAAGAGCTGATCGAGAGCATCGAGGCCCGGGATCGGGAGGCCTTCCTCACGCGGATCCTCGATCACGGCAAACATGTCGAATATCGGCTCGTCGATCTGTTGCGGCGGCGCGGGATTGCGGCCGAAGAGGTGAAGTTCTGAGACCCGGCGCGATCACCTTCGCCAAGGCGGGTTTGCGGATGCGGCGGGGCAGGGGGCCGCGCGCCGCTTTCCTCTGGCCCTCGCCCCGCGGCGCGCCTAACCTGCGGCGCAGGAGGGCGGCCCGATGACCAGCGCCGAACAGATCTACCCCGAGACCCGCGGCGGTTGCCAATGCGGCGCGGTCCGTTTCGTCATCTCCGCGGGACCGGGCCTCGCGAGCCTGTGCCATTGCCGGATGTGCCAGCGCGCCACCGGCAACGCCTTCGCGCCGCTTTACGAGGTGCCGGCTGCACGCGTCACCTGGTCGGGCGCGAAAGCCGCGGAATGGGCGAGCTCCAACATCTCGACGCGCGGCTTCTGCCCGACCTGCGGCACGCCGCTGTTTCTGCGCACGCCGGCAGACGCGGGGCGCGACGTGGGCGATACCTATGAATTCATGGCCGGCTGCCTGAGCCCGGATTTCCCGTTCCACCCCACCGATCAGGGCGGCATGGAATCGCGCAAGCGCTGGCTCGACGCGCTGCCGCATCTGCGCCCCTACACCACACGCCCCGAATTGCTGGCCGTCGTGGTCAGCCACCAATCGCCCGAGGACTGATGCCCAAACGCCTGCGCCTGACCCGCCGCTTTCCGGTCTCGCTCACCAATGACGCCTATCGCCGGCTGCACAGTTTCGCCGCCGAAGCCGGGATCACGCCTGACGAGGCGCTGGTCTTTCTCTTCGAGCATTTCGGCTCGGTGACGCATCCCGAGAACCTCACCGCGCGGCTGCGGCTCTTCAAGGCGGAGCTTGAGGCGCGCAAGGCCTGAGGGCGCGCGCGTGACCCGCGTCTTTTGAGTATTTGGACCAAGAAAAAGCAACAAGGGTGCGCCCGGGCTGACGGAGGCCGGTCCGGCCCCGAAGGGAGCGCTTCCCACGCGCCCGGGCGGCTTTTCCTTGGACGGTCATCGGCTCTCCAGCCTGTACCGTGGCCCGAGCTTGGTCGGGCGTGGTTAATTTTCGGAAAACGTGCTGCTTTTTCTTGGCAAAAATACTCATGGCCCCACCATAGACGCGACGGAACGCCGTCGTGACGTTGCGCCACTTCGGGGTCAGCCCCCTTACGCGCACGTCAATTCATTGCATTATGCCCAAGAGGGCCGGGGAGGGTCTGATGACAGCCAAGCTTTACTGTTTCGGGGAATCGGGAAACGCCTACAAGGCGGCGCTGGCGATGGCGCTGACCGGCTATGACTGGGAACCGGTCTATGTCGATTTCTTCCACGGCGGCGCGCGCACGCCCGAGTTTCAGGCCTTGAACGAGATGGCCGAGGTGCCGGTGCTGATCGACGGCGATCTGACGCTCACGCAAAGCGCGGTGATCTTGCTGCATATCGGCGAGCGGACCGGCAAGCTCATGGCCGAAGACCATGCCGAAATGCTGCGCTGGATGTTCTGGGATGCGCAGAAGGGCTCAGGCCAGCAGGGGCCGCTGCGCTTCCTGATGAATTTCCTGCCCGAGGACAAGCGCCCCACGCAGGCGATCGCCTGGCTCTCGGGGCGGATGACGGCGGCTCTGGCCACGCTCGAACGCCACCTGACCGGGCGCGAGTGGATGGTGGGCGATGCGCCCTCGCTCGCCGACATGTCCTGTTGCAGCTATCTGTTTTACCCCGAGCCCTACGGGTTCGACCGCGGCGCCCTGCCCGCCATCGACGCTTGGCTTGGCCGCATCGAGCGGCTGCCGGGCTGGCAACACCCCTATGATTTGATGCCCGGCAATCCGTCCGACCGGGCCTGAGGAGGATCTATGACCGAAGCCTATATCTATGACGCCGCGCGCACGCCGCGGGGCAAGGGGCGTGCGGATGGCAGCCTGCATGAGGTGACCTCGCTGGCGCTCTCGGCGCGGCTGCTGAATGCCGTGAAGGAGCGCAACGGGCTTTCGGGCCATGCCGTCGAGGATGTGATCTGGGGCAATGTGACCCAGGTGGGCGAGCAGGGCGGCTGCCTTGCGCGCTCGGCGGTGCTGCTCTCGGACCTCGATGAATCGATCCCGGGCCTCTCGATCAACCGCTTCTGCGCGTCGGGCATGGAGGCGGTGAACCTCGCCGCCAACCAGATCAAGGGCGGCGCGGGTCAGGCCTATATCGCGGGCGGCGTCGAGATGATGGGCCGCGTGGCGATGGGCTCGGATGGCGCGGCAATCGCGGTCGACCCGTCCCTCGCGATGAAGACCTATTTCGTACCGCAGGGCATCTCGGCCGATATCATCGCGACCGAATATGGCTTCACCCGCGAGATGGCCGATGCCTTGGCGGTGGAAAGCCAGCGTCGCGCCGCCGAGGCTTGGGCCGAAAACCGCTTTGCCAAAAGCATCGTGCCGGTGGTCGATCAGAACGGTATCGTGATCCTCGACCGCGATGAATACATGCGCCCGGGCACGACGATCGAGGACCTCGCCAAGCTGAAGGCGAGCTTCAAGGACATGGGCGAGGTGATGCCGGGCTTCGACAAGGTGGCGATGCTGAAATATCCGCATCTCGACCATGTCGAGCATATCCACCATGCGGGGAACTCCTCGGGCATCGTCGATGGCGCGGCGGCCGTTCTGATCGGTTCGAAGGAATTCGGCATTGCGCATGGGCTGAAACCCCGCGCCCGCATCCGGGCGACGGCCAAGATCGGTACGGACCCCACGATCATGCTAACCGGCCCGGTGCCGGTGACAGAAAAAATCCTGCGCGACAGCGGCATGAGCATCGGCGATATCGACCTGTTCGAGGTCAACGAGGCCTTCGCCGCGGTCGTGCTGCGCTTCATGCAGGCCTTCCAGGTCGACCCTTCCAAGGTCAACGTGAACGGCGGCGCGATGGCACTGGGCCACCCGCTCGGCGCGACCGGCGCAATCATCATCGGCACGCTTCTGGACGAACTCGAACGCCGCGATCTGTCCACCGGCCTCGCCACGCTCTGCATCGCGAGCGGTATGGGCGCGGCCACGATCATCGAGCGCGTCTGAGCCATGATCATCCGCAAAGCCGAGGCAAAGATCGACCACGGCACGCCGGAGCAGGCGTCCCGGCTCGGCGTGTTCGAGGCACTGCTTTATTCGGACAGCGGCGGGCTCACGCAATTCGGCGCCTTCGTCGAGACGCTCGAACCGGGCGCGCGCTCGTCCGACCGGCACTGGCATGAGGAAGAGGACGAATTCCTCTACATGCTCTCGGGCACGGCCACGGTGCTCGAGGATGCGGGCGAGGCGGTGATCGGGCCGGGCGATGCCTGTTGCTGGCCCGCCGGGGTGGCGAACGGGCATCATGTGGTGAACCGCTCGGGCGCGCCCTGTTCCTATCTCGTGGTGGGCAGTCGCAAGGCGAGCGACGTCGTGCATTACAGCGAGATCGACAAGATCCTGATCCGCGAGACCGGCGCCCGGCGATTGATCCGGCGCGACGGCTCGCCCTTCGAGGAGGGAAACTGATGCCGAAACTCGATCTGAGCAAGGCACCGATCAAGACCGGCTCGATCTACCCCTCGCCCTACGCCGAGCAGATGGCGGGGCGCTCGTCGGTCCGGCTGGGCGAACTGGCGGGGCTGACGCAGTTCGGCGTCAATATCGTGACGCTCGAACCCGGCGCGGTGGCCTCGCTGCGGCACTGGCACCTGAACGAGGACGAATTCGGCATGGTGCTCGAGGGCGAGCTGACCCTGATCGAGGACGAGGGCGAGACGGTGATGCGCCCGGGCGATTGCGCCGCGTGGAAGGCGGGGGTGGCGAATGGGCACCGTTTCGTCAACCGCACCGGGGCGCCCGCGCGTTTTCTGATCGTTGGCACCAAGGCCGCGACCGAGACCGCGACCTATTCCGATGTCGACATGAAAATCCACATTGCGGGCGGCAAGGCCCGCTTCACCTATCGAGACGGCAGCGACTGGGCGGGGCACCGCGACCTCGCGCCGAAGGGAGAGACGAATGGCTGATTTTACCTATGAGCTTGGCGCCGATGGCGTGGCCACCATCATCTGGGATGTGCCCGGCAAAAGCATGAACGTGATGAGCCTCGAGGGCTTTGCGCTGCTCGACAGTTTCATCGACAAGGCGCTCGCCGATGCCGCTTGCAAGGGCGTGGTGATCACGAGCGGAAAGAAGGATTTCGCCGGGGGCATGGACCTCAACGTCATCGCGCAGATGCGCGCGGGCGGCGCCGAGGCGATCTTCAACGGCGTGATGCAGATGCACAGCGTCCTGCGCAAGATCGAGCGCGCGGGGATGGACCCGAAGACGCTGAAAGGGGGTAAGCCGATCGCCGCGGTGCTGCCGGGCACGGCGCTCGGCATCGGGCTCGAGCTGCCGCTTTCATGCCACCGGATCTTCGCCGCCGACAACCCGAAGGCCAAGATCGGCCTTCCGGAAATCATGGTCGGCATCTTCCCGGGGGCCGGCGGCACCACGCGGCTCGCGCGCAAGATGGGCGCGATGATGGCCGCGCCGTTCCTGCTCGAGGGGAAACTCAGCGACCCGAAGAAGGCCCGCGCCGCCGGGATCGTCGACGAGGTGGCCGAGGATCCGATGGCCGCCGCTAAGGCCTGGGTGCTGAACGCCAAGGACGCGGACCTCGTGAAGCCCTGGGACGCCAAGGGCTACAAGATGCCCGGCGGCGCGCCCTATCACCCGGCGGGGTTCATGACCTTCGTCGGTGCGAGCGCCATGGTGCATGGCAAGACGATGGGCGTCTATCCGGCCGCCAAGGCGCTTCTGTCGGCGGTCTATGAAGGCGCCCTCGTGCCCTTCGATCAGGCGCTCAAGATCGAGGCGCGCTGGTTCACCAGCGTGCTGATGAACCCCTCGTCGACCGCGATGATCCGCTCGCTCTTCATCAACAAGGAGGCGCTGGAGAAGGGCGCGAACCGGCCCAAGGTCGCCGATCAGACGGTGACCAAGGTCGGCATCCTCGGCGCGGGCATGATGGGCGCGGGCATTGCCTATGTCGCGGCCAATGCCGGGATCGAGGTCGTGCTGATCGACGCCGCAATCGAGGCGGCCGAGCGCGGCAAGGCCTATGCGACCGGCATCCTCGACAAGGGGATCTCGCGCAAGAAGGTGACCGAGGAGAAGAAGGCCGAGGTTCTGGCCCGCATCACGCCTGCGACCGATTACGCGCTGCTCGAGGGCTGCGATCTGATTGTCGAGGCGGTCTTCGAGGATCCGCAGGTCAAGGCCGAGGTGACCCAGCGCGCCGAGGCCGTGATCCCCACGACCGCGGTCTTTGCCACCAACACCTCGACCCTGCCGATCTCGATGCTGGCGGGGGCCTCGGTCCGCCCCGAGCAGTTCATCGGCATCCACTTCTTCTCGCCCGTCGACAAGATGATGCTGGTCGAGATCATCAAGGGCGAGAAGACCGGCGATCTGGCCGTGGCCAAGTCGCTCGATTTCGTGCGCCAGATCCGCAAGACGCCGATCGTGGTCAACGATGCGCGCTTCTTCTACGCCAACCGCTGCATCATCCCCTATATCAACGAGGGCATCCGCATGGTCGCCGAGGGCGTCTCGCCCACGCTGATCGAGAATGCCGCAAAACTGGTGGGCATGCCGCTCGGGCCGCTGCAACTGGTCGATGAGACCTCGATTGATCTGGGGGTGAAGATCGCCAAGGCAACCAAGGCCGCGATGGGCGAGGCCTATCCCGACGCGGCGGTCGATGAGGTGATCTTCTGGATGGCCGATCAGGGGCGGCTGGGGCGCAAGAACCACGCGGGCTTCTACACCTATGACGAGGCCGGCAAGCGGGGCGGCTTCTGGGAGGGGCTTGCCGCGCACTATCCCGAGGCCGCGGCGCAGCCCGATCTGCACGAGGTGCAGCACCGCCTTCTGATGGCGCAGGTGCTCGAAGCGGTGCGCGCCTTCGAGGCGGGCGTTCTGGAAGACATCCGCGAAGGTGACGTGGGCGCCATCCTCGGCTGGGGCTTCGCGCCCTGGTCGGGCGGGCCGTTCGCCTGGCTCGATATCCTGGGTGCCCCGCGGGCCGTCGAGATCTGCGAGGATCTGACGGCGCGGTTCGGGGCGCGCTTCGAGGCGCCCGCGCTTCTGCGCGACATCGCCGAGAAGGGCGACGGCTTCTACGCCCGCTTCGGTGGCGGTCAGTCGGCCAAGGCGGCGTGATCGCCTGGGGCTGATCGTGAAAAGGTGAGTATTTGGACCAAGAAAAGCCAGGGCCTTTGAAGAGGCTTCCGCTTTTTCTTGGTGAAAATACTCCCGCCGGAGGCAAGACATCGAAACGCCGGGCCCGGGCCCGGCGTTTGCGTATCTGGGGCAGGGGGGTCAGATGAGCCCGGCCGCCGCCTCCTCGATCATCCCGGCGACGATGGTGCGCGCCATGTCGAGCGGCAGCGCGGTATAATCCTCGTCGCTCTCTTGCAGAAAGCTCTCGATCCGGCCCGAGCGGACCGAGGCGCAATGGATCATCCCGGTGCCATTGGCATAGACCACCTCGGCCTCGGCGAAGCGGATCAGCACGATCTCGACGGTCTGATGCGGCGTGATCCGGTCGATGCCACGATAGCCCTCGAGCGCGGCGGCGGGGATCAGCGCGAAGGGATCGCCGAAGACCTGCTCGGCCAGATCGCTTTCCACGAGCACCGTCTGCTCGGGCAGGAGCAGCATCGGAGCGCTGTTGCCGAGCGCGCCGACCGGCACGGCGAGCGGCATCAGCGAACGCGGGCAGCGACCATGGCCGGACCAGAGCGCGAGGCGCTCGACGCTGATCACCGGGCGCATCCCGTGATCGAAGGTCATCACCATATCGCCGGGCGCGAGGCTCTCGACGGCGCGCCAGCCCATCGCCGTGGCGATCCGGGTGCCGGCGACGATCCCCTCGGCCTGACCGAAGCCCGGGGCGCTCGGGGCGCAGTTCAGCGCGAAATCATCGGCGAAGCGATCGGTTTCGACCCAACGTGCGGCGCGTTTCACAGCAGACAGTCCGAACATCGCTTCCCCTTTCCTCGGCCCCCCGGCCGGTGCGTTTCCAGTGCAACCATTCCGGGTGATTCCAAGGAAGATTCGGGGGCGGCAATGGGGCGCAAAAATGGCACTGTTTCTGCTGCAGGGGGAAATCGGGCGCAGAACGGTCAATTGTCGGGCGCGATCCCGGCAAAATCGGGAAGGCGCGCAACGTGGATTCACCAAAAAGTCAGAATTCGTAGCCGAAGCGTTCGAGATCCGGGGCACAGAGCTGCGCCACGAGCGCGCGCGTGGCCGTATCGTAATAGGGCCGCCAGTCGCGGGCCCGCGCGCTCTCGTTGACGCGCGCAACCGGGCCAAGGCGAAAGCCCAGATGGTCCTCGAAGGGCGCGAGATCGGTTTCGAGCGCGTCGAGCCGCGCCCAGAGGCGGCAACAGTCCGTGCCGTCGCCAAGCTGCATGTAGCGGCCATAGGGATGGGCGCTCAGGCTCGCGCGGGTCTGCGGATGATCGAGGAAGGCGGCGAAGTCGAGCCCATGGGCGAGATGCACCGCCGGGTGGTCGAAGCGCTGGGCGCGCAGCCAGTGATAATAGCTCACCAGCCGGTCATAGGGGTTGCGCACGAGGCAGAGCGTGAACCAGTCACGCGCCTCGGCCTCGGAATAGAGCCCGACGCCCTCGGCGAGCGTCGTGTGCTTCCAGAGCCGCCCGGCGGTGTGCAGGTCCGCGAGGCGCCCGCGCCGGCGCCGGGCCTTGGGCGTGTCACCGATCAGGATGTCGTTGGCCATCGCCCGCGCCTCGAGCGCAAGCGCAAGGGCTGTGCCCCCGGTCTTGGGGATATGCACGAAGATATAGCGGCGGCCGCGCGAGACGATCATGGCCCGAGCCTAGCGCGCGCGCAGCACGATCGAAACCCCGGCCGCCCAGATCAGCGCGATCCCCGCCCATTCGCGAAGGCCCGGCACCTCGGACCAGAGCAGAAAGCCCCAGAGCGCGGCCGCGGGCAGCACGACATATTCGAAGACCGCGACCCGCGTCGGATCGGCGAGCTGATAGCCGCGCACCATCAGCCCGACCCCGATCAGCGAGCCCGCGGCCTGCACGAAGATCCAGAACAGCACCTCGGGCGAGGGCAGCGCTGGCCCGCGCAGGAGGAACCGCAGCGGCCCCGCGGGCGGGTCGATCCCGAGCAGGGCAACCGCCCCGAGCCCCAGCGCGCCGAAGAGCCCGAGCGCCGCGAAGAACCCCGCGGTGAGCGTCACCGCACTTTCGCCCGCGCACCAGGCGCGCGTCGCCACATTGCCCATCGCATAGAGCGCGCCGCCCAGAACCGGCACCAGCGCCGCAGGTCCGAGCCGCAGCGCATCGGGGCCGAGCACCAGAAGGATGCCGCCAAAGCCGAGCGCCACGGCCGCGATGCGCACCGGCCCGATCCGCTCGCCATAGAGGAAATGCGAGATCATCAGCACGAAGATCGGCGCGGTAAAGAGGCCTGCCGCCACCTGCGGCACCGGCAGAAAGCCGAGCGCGCCGAAATAGCACAGCATCGCCGCGCCATGCACGGCCGAGCGCCCGATCACCCCGCGCCAGTTTCGCGGCACGAGGCGCAACCCGATCAGCGGCGCGGCGATCGCCAGCAGCAGGGCCACCATCGCCGAGCGGATCAGGTGAAATTGCCACAGCCCGACCCCCTCGGCGATCACCCGGACATAATTGTCGGTGAAGCCGATGATCAAAGCATAGGCGCAAATCGCGGCGGCGGCCTCGAACGTGCGGTTTGTCGCAGTCATGACGTAGCGTAACTCTTTTGTGTCAACGGGGGTGCTCCCCTTCCCTTTCGCCGCGCGGGCGCAGAATATCGCGCCGGAAACCGACATTATTTCCGACATTTCCTTGAGGGAGGAGCACCATGGGCTGGTTGGCCGATGAAACGGGTCTGGAGAAATGCGCCGCGAACTTCGTTCCGCTGACGCCTCTGTCGCATCTCAATCGTGCGCTCGAGGTTTTCCCCGAACGCACCGCGCTGGTCTATGGCTCGATCCGGCGCAACTACGTGGATTTCCATGCCCGGGTGAGCCAACTCGCCTCGGCGCTCAAGGCCCGCGGCATCGCGCCCGGTGACGTGGTCGCGGCGATCCTTCCGAACACCGCCCCGCAGGTCGAGGCGCATTTCGGCGTGCCGGCCTGCGGCGCGATCCTGAACGCCATCAACACCCGGCTCGACGTCGATACCGTCGCCT
The DNA here is from genome assembly GCA_003249215.1 of Rhodobacterales bacterium. Classification (GTDB taxonomy): domain Bacteria; phylum Pseudomonadota; class Alphaproteobacteria; order Rhodobacterales; family Rhodobacteraceae; genus Rhodobacter. The sequence goes on along the minus strand of QKJR01000095.1, from coordinate 10,678 downwards.
ATATCTTCGAGCATTCCGGCGCCAAGATGGTGCTGTGTGACACGCAGTTCCTGAAACTTGCCGAAAGCGCGATCAAGCAGATGCATGGCGCGGCGCCCCAGATCATCGAGGTGGGCGACCTCGAGCATGGCTTCCCCGCGGGCGGGCACTACGTCGAATATGAGGAGCTGATCGCCGAGGGCGATCCGATGTTCGACTGGATCATGCCCGAGGACGAATGGGAGAGCATCGCGCTCAACTATACCTCCGGCACCACGGGCAAGCCCAAGGGCGTTGTCTATCACCACCGCGGCGCTTATCTCGCCACCATGGGCAACGCGCTCAGCTGGCAGATGCAGATGTATCCCGTCTTGCTGACGATCGTGCCCTTGTTCCACTGCAACAGCTGGACCCATCCCTGGATGATGCCGATGCTGGGCGGCACCACGGTCTGCTGCCGCGACGTGACGGCCAAGGCGATCTATGATGCGATCGGCGATGAGGGGGTCACCCATTTCGCCGGCGCGCCGATCGTTCTCAACACGATCATCAACTGCAAGGAAGCCGATCGCCGCGCCTTCGATCACGTGGTCGAGGTTTTCACCGCCGGCGCCCCGCCGCCCGCCGCGACGCTGGCCGCGATCGAGCCGCTCGGCTTCAACGTCACGCAGGTCTATGGCCTGACCGAGGTCTACGGTCCGGCAACCGCCTGCTACTGGAAGCCGGAATGGGACGGCATCGAGGGCGCCGAGCGGGCCGAGATCAAGGCCCGGACCGGGGTGCTGATGCCGATGATGGAAACCATCACCGTGCACGACCACGGCCACGAGGTTGCCCGCGACGGCCAGCATCTGGGCGAGATCGCGATCCGCGGCAATGCGGTGATGAAGGGCTATTTCAAGAACCCGAAAGCCACGCACGAGGCCTTCGAGGGCGGCTATTTCCGCTCGGGCGACATCGCCTTCATGCACCCCGATGGCTACATCAAGATCACCGACCGCGCCAAGGACATCATCATCTCGGGCGGCGAGAACGTCTCCTCGGTCGAGGTCGAGGGTGTGATCGCGGCGCATCCGGCGGTGTCGCTGTGCTCGGTCGTGGCGAAACCCGACGAGAAATGGGGCGAAGTGCCCTGCGCCTTCATCGAGGTCAAGGACGGTGCCGAGGTCTCCGACAAGGAGATCATCGCCTTCTGCCGCGAGCGTCTGGCGGGCTTCAAGACCCCGAAACGCGTGGTCTTTGCGGACCTGCCGAAAACCTCGACCGGCAAGATCCAGAAATTCGAGCTGCGCGCGGTGGCCAAGCTGCTCGACTGATCCCGGACCCGAGAATGAGAAAGGCGCCGCCCGGACCGGGCGGCGCCTTTGCTTTTCGGGGGGGCGCGATCAGCGCGAGCGGATCATCCCCATGATGTCGAGCGTTTTTTCGAGGATCGGCTGGGCGATCGCCTCGGCCTTGGCGGCGCCCTTGCCGAGGATGCGGTCGATCTCGGCCGGATCGGCCATCAGCCGGGTCATTTCGCCCGAGATCGGCGCGAGTTTCGCCACCGCGAGATCGGCGAGCGCGGGTTTGAACGTGCCAAAGCCCTGACCGCCGAACTGCGCGAGAACCGCATCGGCCGTGATCCCGGCAAGGGCCGCGTAGATGTTCACGAGGTTGCGCGCCTCGGCCCGGCCGTCGAGCCCCTCGAGGCTTTCGGGCAGCGGCTCGGCATCGCTCACCGCCTTGCGGAACTTCTTGGCGATCGTGTCGGCGTCGTCGGTCAGGTTGATCCGGCTGGCGTCGGAGGGGTCGGATTTCGACATCTTCTTCGAGCCATCCCGCAGGCTCATCACGCGCGTCGCGGCGCCCTCGATCAGCGGCGCGGGCGAGGGGAAGAAATCGACCTTGTAGTCATGGTTGAACTTGGCCGCGATATCGCGGGTCAGCTCCACATGCTGTTTCTGGTCCTCGCCCACCGGCACCATCGTCGCGTGATAGGCCAGAATGTCGGCCGCCATCAGCGCCGGATAGGCATAGAGCCCGAGGCTCACCTTCTCGGCGTTCTTGCCGGCCTTGTCCTTGAACTGGGTCATGCGGTTCATCCAGCCCACACGCGCGACACAGTTGAGAAGCCAAGCGAGCTCGGCATGGGCCGAGACCTGGCTCTGGTTGAAGAGGATCGAGCGATCCGGGTCGATCCCCGAGGCGATGAAGGCCGCCGCCGCCTCGCGCGTTTGCCGCTTCAGCGCCTCGGGCTCCTGCCAGACCGTCACCGCATGCAGATCGACGAGGCAATAGACCGTTTCGATCCCCTCATCCTGTTTCTCGGCAAAGCGCTTGAGCGCGCCGAGATAGTTGCCGAGCGTGAGGTTCCCCGAGGGCTGGATCCCGGAAAACACGCGCGGGGTGAACTTGGCGTTGATGTCGGCAGGCTGGTCGGTCATGGCAGGCTCCTTCGCCGGGCTGGAAATCGGCTGCCCGAGGGCTTATCGCTAAAGCGCGCGGGGCGTCAATGCGAGGCCCCCGGATCGAGGCAACAGGCAAGGGGCACCATGCAGGCAGGTCACAACGAACATCCGCTCAATCCGCTGCCGCCGGTGGTCTGGCTTCTGGCCGCGCCGATCGTGATCGGCGAGGTGATGTTCGGCCTCGGTTCCTCGGGGCTCGCGGGGGATTATGCGCTGGGCTGGCGGCTCGATGCGCTGCAACGGTTCAGCTTCGATCCCGGCATCCTGCGCGCGATGATCGAGCAGAATGTCTGGCCCTGGCGCCATGTCGCGCGGATCGTGACCTATCCCTTCGTCCACGGCTCGCTGACCCATGCGCTCATGGCGGGTGTCTTCATCCTCGCGCTCGGCAAGATGGTGGGCGAGGTGTTCTCGAACCTCGCGGTTGCGATCGTCTTCTTCGGCGCGGCGATCTTCGGGGCGCTCGTCTATACCGCGGTGCCCGTCACCAATACCGCGATCTTCGGCGCCTATCCGGGGGCCTATGGGCTGATCGGGGCCTTCACCTGGGTGCTCTGGGTGCGGCTCGGGCAAAAGAACGCCAACCGCGCGCGGGCGTTTTCGCTCATTGCCTTTCTGATGGGGTTGCAGCTTCTCTTCGGGCTGCTGTTCGGGGCACGGCCCGACTGGATCGCCGATCTGGCGGGCTTCGTCGCGGGGTTCCTCTTGAGCTTCCTCGTCGCGCCCGGCGGCTGGCGTCATACGCTCGCGCTGCTGCGGCGGCGCTGAGCGGGCTCAGCCGCGGCGCCGGCGCAGATAGCGTTTGAGATCGCCCGAGCCATAGGCGCCGATCAGGGCGCCAACCCCGAAATAGCTGACGATGCCCGAGCCGCACAGAAGCGCCAGCGCCCCCCAGCGCGCCCCGCGCGCCGCCAGCACCGGCGAGAGCCAGCGCGCCGCGATCACCAGAACGATCCCCATCACCACGCTCGCGACGGCGATCCGCCAGAGCCTGCGCCAGAACCGCGCATCGGGGCGTGCCGCCGCCCCCATGTCGCGCGCCCCCCACCAGAGCTGGCCGAGCATGATCCAGCCCGAGACCGAGGTGGCGAGCGCCGCCGCCATGAAGCCGATGACCGGCATCATGCCGATGGTGAAGGCCGCATTCACGAACATCGACACGACCGCGTAATAGAACGGGCGCTTGGTGTCCTCGCGCGCATAGTAGAGCGGCTGGATTACCTTTTGCAGAACGAAGGCCGGCAGGCCGATGCCATAGGCGGCCAGCGCGAGTGCGGTCGCAGTGGTATCCTCGGGGCGCCAGGCGCCCCGGTCATAGAGCACCGAAATCAGCGGCGTCGCGATCACCACGAGCGCCACCGCCGAGGGCAACGTGAGGAAGAGCGCGAATTCCGCCCCGCGCGAGAAGCTCTCGCGCCCCTCGGCCTCTTCGCCCGCGCGCAGATGCCGCGAGAGGGCGGGCAGCAGCACGGTGCCGATGGCGATGCCCACGACGCCGAGCGGGAGCTGATAGAGCCGGTCGGCATAGGTCAGCCAGGCGACCGCGCCCTCGGTGAACGACGCCACCTGACGCCCGACCAAGAGGTTGATCTGCACCACGCCCCCCGCGAGGACCGCAGGCCCCGCGATGATCAGCAGGCGTTTCAACTCGGGGGTCATCCGCGGCCGCCCGGGCAGGAGCGCATAGCCGACCCGTTTCGCCGAGACCCAGGTGAAGGCAAGCTGCACGATGCCGGTGATCGGCACCGTCCAGGCCAGCGTCAGCCCCATGTCCCAGCCCAGTTGCCCCGCGATCCACATCGCCGCGATGAAGATGACGTTGAGCAGAACCGGCACCAGCGAGGCCTCGGTGAAATGGCCGAAGGTGTTGAGCACGCCCGACAAAAGCGCGACGAGCGAGATGAAGAGGATGTAGGAAAACGAGATCTGCCCGAAGAGCACCGCCATGTCGAAGCGCGCGTCCCCCGCGAACCCCGCCGCCATCGCGAGCACGAGCCATGGCATCGCGAGCGTGCCGACCACCGTGACGAGCAAAAGCACCGCCGAGAGCCCCTTGAACGCATCCTGCGCGAAGCCCTGGGCATCCTCGCCGGTCTCGAGCTTCTTGGCGAAGATCGGCACGAAGGCCATGTTGAACGCGCCCTCGGCGAAGAAGCGGCGCAGCATGTTGGGCAGCGAGAAGGCGACGAAGAACGCCTCGGCCACGGGGCCGGAGCCGAGATAGGCCGCCATCATCATGTCGCGCGCAAAGCCGAGCACCCGGCTCGCCAGCGTCCAGAGCCCCACCGTGAGGAAGCCCCGCATCAGACGGATCGGCGCCATCTCAGTTGCCCGCCCGTTCCGCGCCCCGCGCGATCGCCTCGCGCAGCCGCTTCTCGATGGCCTCGGCCTTGGTTTTCGACAGTTTGAGCCCGAACATGTCCTTGACGTAGAAGCTGTCGACCACCTGCGCGCCATAGGTCGCGATCACCGCATTGGCGATGTAGATATTGGCCGCGGCCAGCGCGCGCGTCAGATCATAGAGCAGCCCGGGCCGGTCGCGGGTATCGACCTCGACGATCGTGTAGATATCCGAGCCGTCGTTGTCGAAGGTGATATGCGTCGGAAAGCGGAACTCGCGTTCGCGTTTCTTGACCTTGTCGCGGTCCTTGAGCGCCTCGCGCGCCACCACTTCGCCCTTGAGCGTCTTGTCGATCATCTGGCGCAGGCGGGGCAGGCGGGCCGCCTCGTAGGGGTGGCCATCGGCATCCTGAATCCAGAAGACATCGGTCGCGTAGCCATCCTTGGATGTATAGGTCCGCGCATCGACGACGTTGGCGCCGACCAGCGCCAGCGCGCCCGCGAGCCGCGAGAAGATGCCGGGATGATCGGCCAGCGCGAAGGCCACCCGCGTCGCATCGTGATCGGCATCCGAGCGCAGGTCGATGCGGATCTCGTCGTCGCCAAGCCCCTTCAGGAGCCGTGCGAAGGTCGCGTGGGCCTCGGTGTCGAGGCCCTGCCAATAGGGGTCGTAATGGCGCGCGGCCTCGGCGCGGATATCCTTGGTCTCCCAACCCGACAGCGCCTCGCGCAGCGCGCGTTTCGCCTCGTCCGAGCGTTGCTCGCGGTTGATCGCCTCGAGCCCGTGCTCGAGCGCCTTGGCCGTCTGGCTGTGTAACCGGCGCAGAAGCGTGGCCTTCCAGTTGTTCCACACACCCGGGCCCACCCCGCGAATGTCGCAGACGGTGAGCACGGTCAGGAGATCGAGCCGCTTGCGCGATTTCACCTGTTTGGCGAATTCGCGGATCGTGCTCGGATCGGACAGATCGCGTTTTTGCGCCACGTCCGACATCAGCAGGTGATGCCGGATCAGCCATTCGACCGTCTCGCATTCCTCGGCATTCAGGCCCAGCCGCGGCGCCACCTTGCGCGCGATCTGCGCGCCGAGGATCGAATGGTCCTCGGGCCGGCCCTTGCCGATGTCGTGCAGCAAGAGCGCGACATAGAGCACCCGCCGGTTGATGCCTGCATCCACGATCGAGGTCGAGAGCGGCAGATCCTCGGTGCGCTCGTGCCGCTCGATCTGGGCAAATGCCGAGATCACCTGGATCGTATGCTCGTCGACCGTATAGCTGTGATACATGTTGAACTGCATCATCGCCACGATCGGCTCGAATTCCGGGATGAAGGCCGACAGGACGCCCAATTCGTTCATCCGGCGCAGGCTGCGTTCGGGGTTGCCGTGTTTCAGGAGCAGATCGAGGAAGATCCGCTGCGCCTCGCGGTTCTCGCGCACCTTGTCGTCGATCAGATCAAGATGCGCCGAAATCACCCGCATCGCGCTCGGGTGGATCAGCACGCCGGTGCGCAGGGCCTCCTCGAAGATCCGCAGCAGGTTGAGCGGATCGGCGAGGAAGGCGCGCTGATCGGTGAAGGTGATGCGGCCGTTCGCCTCGATGAAAGGCGCCTTGAGCGGCTTGCGCCGCCGGAACAGACGCTTGAGGGCGGGCGGGTGCTTGACATGTTGCGCCTCGAGCGCGGTGAGGAAGATCCGCGTGACGTCGCCCACCCGGGTCGCATGGCGGAAATAGTCCTGCATGAAAACCTCGACCGCGCGCCGCCCGGCCATGTCGGCATAGCCCATCCGGGAGGCGACCTCGACCTGCATGTCGAAGCTGAGCGTGTCCGAGGCCCGCCCCGCGATCAGGTGCAGATGACAGCGCACCGCCCAGAGGAAATCCTCGGCCTCGCGGAAATGGTTGTATTCCTCCTTAGAGAAGACCCCGAGCGGCACGAGCTCGGCCGCGAAATCGACGCCATGGATATATTTCGCGATCCAGTAGAGCGTCTGCAGATCGCGCAGCCCGCCCTTGCCCTCCTTGACGTTGGGTTCGAGAACGTAGCGCTGCCCGCCCTGACGGCGGTGGCGCTCGGCGCGTTCGTGCAGCTTGGCCTCGATGAATTCCGGGCCGGTCGAACGGAAGAGATCGTTGCGCAGCGTCTCGCCGAGGGTGCGGGCGAGTTTTTCGTCGCCACAGATGAAGCGGTTCTCGAGCAGTGCGGTGCGGATCGTCACATCCTCGCGCCCGAGCCGCAGGCAATCCTCGACCGTGCGCGAGGCGTGGCCCACTTTCAGTTTCAGATCCCAGAGCATGTAGAGCATGCTCTCGATCACGCTCTCGGCCCAGGGGGTGATCTTCCAGGGCGTCAGGAACAGCAGATCGACATCCGAGAAGGGCGCCATTTCCGAGCGGCCGTAGCCGCCCACGGCAAGGACGCTCAGCCGTTCACCGTCGGTCGGGTTGGGGCGGGGATGCAGCCGGGTGGTGGCGACATGAAAGAGCGCCTGCACAAGGCTGTCGGTCATCTTCGCATAGGCGCGCACCGTCTCATGGGCGTTGCGCGGGTGACGTGCGAGATCGGCCTCGATCCAGGGCAGGGTGGCCTCGCGCGCCCGGGCGAGGAACTGCACCGCCGCGCTGCGCAGGGCGCGTTCGTCGCCCGACGTGCCGAGGGCGGCGTCGATCGCCGAAAACAGCCCTTCGGGGGCCAGAAGCAAGGGCGCCCCGGCATCGGCCGGGGCGAGGGTTTTCGGATCGGTCACTGTCTTGCCATGTCCCGTTCGGGTTTCTCAAAAGGCTGCGGGCCGGGTCAGAACCCGGCACCGCCGAAGCTGCGTGGGGCGGGGTCGATGATCGCGACCGCGCCGTTGCGGATCTCGGCCACCGCGAGGCCGCGCTCGTTGGTGCCGTCGGGGCGCAGGCGGAAGATGCCGTTGACGCCGACGAAGCCCGCGTTCTGGGTCAGGGCGCTGCGCGAGAGCGCATCGGCCTTGCCCGATTTGACCAGCGCGCCGATCGCCGCGATCCCGTCATAGGCCAGCCCCGCGATCGGATGCGGCGCCTCGCCGAAGGCCGCCTGATAACGCGACTGGAACTGTTGGTTGAGGTTCGGATCGGGCAGGGCGAACCAGCCACCCTGAACGCCGGGCAGCGCGAGGGTGGCGGGCGGGATGTCCCAGCGGGTCAGGCCGATGAACTTGGTCGTGGCCGGCGAGACGCCCTGTTCGGGCAGCAGTTGGGTGAGCAGCGGCAGCGCGCCGGCGGTATCGGCGGTCATGAAGAGCGCGTCCACATCGCCCGCCTTGACGCGCCCGGCGATGCCCGGAACCGCATCGACCACGCCCTGTTGCGAGAACGGGAAAGAGGCGGTGCCGGCGAGCGTCGCGCCCGAGCGCTGGATCGCGCCGGTGATCGCCTTGGCGCCGATCTCGCCCGCGGTGGTCTGTTCATGCACCACGAGGATGCGGCGCTTGCCGTGGCTCGCGGCATAGGAGACGAGGCGGTTGGCGGTGTTGGGGAAGCTCGGGCCGAGGACGAAGACGTTGCCGCCCGCGATATCGGTGTTGTTCGAGAAGGAGAGCACGTTCACGCCGCGATTGGCGACCGCGACACCCGCCGCATTGGCGGATTCGGCGAAGACCGGCCCGAGGATGATTTTCGCGCCCTCGTCGACCGCCTTCGAGGCCATCGCCGCGGCGGTGCCCGCGCTCGCGCCGGTGTTGTAAACGCGCAGGTCGATCTTGACCCCGTCGAGATCCGAAATCGCGAGCTCGGCCGCCTGACGCAGCGATTTCGCGAGCGTTTCCTCGCCGGAATTGCCCGAGCCCGCCGGCAGCAGCAGCGCGACCGGGACGGCGGCGCCGCTGTCGATCCGCGGCCCCGCCCCGGTTCCGGGCATCGGCTCGCAGGCGGCGAGCCACAACGCCGAGGCGGCAGCGGCAAGGCGCATCAGCGGGTTGCGGGTCAGGCGCAAATTGGCAAACATAGAACGACCTCTGTTCGGGCAGCAGGGATAAGACGTGCGGAGCCTATGCGTTTCGCGGCCCGAAGTAAACTTGGCAGCCGCCGGAAAGGCCCCCCGATGAGCGATCTTCAAGACCCCGGCGAAACCCCGCCGGTCCCGTATGCCGGGGCGGGCGGATATGGCAGAAAACCGCTCGCGCCGGGGCTCTACTTCATCGCGACGCCGATCGGAGCCGCGCGGGATATCACCTTGCGGGGGCTCGATATTCTGGCCTCGGCCGAGGTGATTGCGGCCGAGGATACCCGCACGCTGCGCCATCTGATGGAGATCCACGGGATCGCACTCGGGCACCGGCCGCTGATCGCCTATCACGACCACAACGGCGAGGCCGCGCGGCCGCGGATCCTGCGCGCGCTCGCCGAGGGGAAATCGGTCGCCTATGCCTCGGAGGCGGGCACGCCGCTCGTGGCCGATCCGGGCTATCAGCTCGGGCGCGCGGCAATCGCCGAGGGCCATCCGGTTATCGCGGCGCCGGGCCCCTCGGCGGTGCTCGCCGCGTTGACGGTTTCGGGCCTGCCGTCGGACCGGTTCCTCTTTGCTGGCTTTCCGCCCAATACCCAGAGCGCGCGGCGCAAATGGCTCGCGGAATTCGCGAAAACCCCGGCCACGCTGATCTTCTACGAATCGCCCAAACGCGTTGGGGAAATGTTAAAGGACTGCGTGCTAGCTTTCGGAGAGGATCGGGAAGCGGCGGTCTGCCGGGAATTGACGAAGCGCTTCGAAGAGGTGCGGCGCGGGGCACTGGGTGATCTCGTGCAGGACTTCGACGGTGTCGCGGTCAAAGGCGAGATCGTGGTGTTGATCGACCGTGCGCGGGGTCGCGCAGCCGGTCCCGAGGAGATCGAGGCTGCGCTCCGGGAGCGTCTGGGGCGGATGAGTGTGAAGGATGCGGCGAGCGAAGTGGCCGAGGCGCTGGGCCTGCCCCGGCGCGAGGTCTATCAGGCCGCCTTGGCGATGGAGCGGGACGAATGAGCGGAGCGGTTTCCTATTATGCGGGTCTCGCGGCCGAGGATCAGGTCGCGGCGCATTATCGGCGGGCCGGGGCGCGAATCGACGGGCATCGCTGGCGCGGGCGTTATGGCGGCGAGATCGACCTGATCGGACGCGAGGGCGATACGGTGATCTTCATCGAGGTGAAACGGGCGAAAACCCATGCCTGGGCGGCCGAACGCCTCTCGGTGCGGCAGATGCGCCGGATCTGCATTTCGGTCGAGGAATGGCTCGCAGGCCATCCCGAATGTGCCAACCTGAACGTGCGTTTCGATCTGGCGCTGGTCGATGCGCAGGGTGCGATCGCGATCCTCGAGAACGCTTATCACGGTGATTGAGCGGATCGTGACCGCGGGCGGATTGCATCGCGCCTTCTGACACGGCATCAAGGCCGTAACGAAAGGGGGCGCCATGGCCTTGAAAGTTGCGATCCAGATGGATCCGATCGGACCCATCAACATCGATGCCGACAGCACCTTCCGCATCGCGCTCGAGGCGCAGGCGCGGGGGCATTCGCTGTTCTATTACACGCCCGACAAGCTGATCTATCGCGAGGGCGGGGTCTATGCGCGCGGGTGGCCGCTGACGGTCCGGCGCGAGAAGGGCAATCACTACACGCTTGGAGACGAGATCGAGGTCGATCTGTCGACCTATGACGTCGTCTGGCTGCGCCAGGATCCGCCCTTCGACATGGGCTATATCACGACGACCCATATTCTGGAGCGCATCCATCCCGCGACGCTCGTCGTCAACGATCCGTTCTGGGTGCGCAACTCGCCCGAGAAGCTCCTGGTGCTGAATTTCCCCGATCTGACGCCGCCCACGCTGATCGCGCGCGATCTCGAGACGATCCGTGCCTTCAAGGCGCGCCACGGCGACATCATCCTGAAACCGCTCTACGGCAATGGCGGCGC